>JANNOG010000130.1:0-28666 GCA_031398915.1 Micrococcales bacterium
CGCCGGGCACCAGGTGGCGACGCAGCGTGAAGGCGTCCAGCAGCGCCTGCGTCGGGTGCTCGTGGCCACCGTCGCCGGCGTTGATCACCGCCCCCGATGTCCAGCCACTGGCTGCCAGCCGCATCGCTGCCCCCGCCGCGGGGTGTCGAATCACGATGACATCCGCTCCCATGGCCTGCAGCGTGAGGGCGGTGTCCTTCAGGCTCTCGCCCTTCGACACGCTGGAGCCGCGGGCCGAGAAGGTGATGACGTCGGCGGACAGCCGCTTCGCCGCGGCCTCGAACGACACCCGGGTGCGCGTGGAGTCCTCGTAGAAGACGTTGACGACGGTCTTGCCGCGCAGCGCCGGCAGCTTCCGCTGGTCACGTCCGGCCGTTGCGGCCATCTCTTCGGCGGTGTCCAGGAGGGAAACCGCGGATGCGGCGCTGATGTCCAGCGTCGACAGCAAGTGCCTCATAGGGCACCATCTGGATCGGTACTGGGGAGGATCTCGACGCTGTCGATGCCGTCCGTCTCGATCAGGCGCACCTGCACCCGTTGCGTCATCGACGTGGGGAGGTTGCGGCCGACGTGATCGGCGCGGATCGGCAGCCGACGATGCCCCCGATCGACGAGGACAGCGAGGCGCACCGCCGCCGGACGGCCCAGATCCCGTAGCGCGTCGAGGGCGGCTCGCACCGTTCGACCCGAGAACAGCACGTCGTCCACGAGAACCACGACCCGGTCGGCGATCTCGCCCGGAATGTCCGTCGTCGCAGGTACCCGGGTTCCCGAGCGGTAGAGGTCGTCCCGGTAGAGGGTGATGTCCAGGCTGCCGCTGGGGGGCCGTACTCCGCTGATCTCGGCGATGGCCGCGGCCAACCGATGAGCCAGCGGAACGCCCCTGGTGGGGATGCCGAGCAGCACGATGCCCCTACCCAGGTCGTCGGATTCGACGATCTCGTGGGCGAGTCGGGTGAGGGCCCGGGTGACGTCGGTAGCGGAGAGCACCGACAACGGGACAGGGGTCATCAGGCATCCTTCCCCGCCTCACAGGACGGAGTTAAAGGAAGACGGGCGAGGCGGAGACTAGCCCACAGCGAGGGGGTTTGCAGCGATCGGGTGATTCCACCGCAGACCGCCCTTGACGGGTGCGGTCACTCTCCGTAACTCTGATCGGGTGGTTACCGACTACGCCCGTGCTCTCGGGTCCCGACTGCGCGCCATCCGGACGCAGCAAGGCATGTCGCTGCATGGCGTCGAGGAGAAGTCAGGCGGTCGCTGGAAGGCGGTCGTCGTGGGTTCGTACGAGCGGGGCGACCGTGCCGTCACGGTGCAACGCCTCGCCGAGCTCGCGGACTTCTACGGCGTCCCGGTGCAAGCCCTGCTGCCCGACGGCACGCCGACCGGTCCTGGCGAACCTCCACCCCGGCTCGTGCTGGACCTCGAACGCCTGATGAACGTTCCCGCCGAGAAGGCCGGTCCACTGGCCCGCTATGCGCAGACCATCCAGTCGCAGCGCGGTGACTACAACGGCAAGGTGTTGTCGATCCGGGCCGACGATCTGCGCTCGCTCGCGGTCATCTACGACCTGCCGCCTTCGGCTCTGGTCGAGCAGCTGATCATGTGGAACGTGCTCGACGCCGACGCCCGGCGCGCTGTCATCGAATAGCGCGCTAGGCGCTGAGCGTGTCCCGCAGCGACGCGACGCGGGACAGGAGCCCGTTGACGAAGGGTGCGGAGGCATCCGTCGACAGGTCTGCCGCCAGGGCCACCGCTTCGGATATCGCGACCTCGTCGCCCACCTCGGGATTGTGGAGCAACTCCCACACTCCGATCCGGAGTACCGCGCGGTCGACCGCCGGCATCCGCTCGACGGACCAGCCGTGGGAGTACGTCGTGAGCACCTCGTCGATCCGAGCCCGATGCTCGACGACGCCGCTGACGATCTCAGCCGTGTAGGGGGCGACGGGTCGCTCGACGTCCGCTGAGCGTTCGATCAGCAGCTCGGCGACGTCGACACCGCGTTGCTCCGCCTCGAACAGGATGTCGAGCGCACGCTTGCGCGCTTTGTGCCGGGCCGCCACAGGTGCGGCTCAGCTGACCCGACCGAGGTAGTCCCCGGTTCGGGTGTCGACCTTGACCTTGGTGCCGGTCTCGAGGAAGAGCGGGACGTGGATCTCGTAGCCGGTCTCGACCGTCGCGGGCTTGGTGCCACCGGTCGAGCGGTCACCCTGCAATCCGGGCTCTGTGTACGTGATCTCCAGGACGACCGATGCGGGCAGCTCGACATAGAGCGGGACCCCCTCGTGCGTGGCGACCACGGTGTCCTGGTTCTCCAGCATGAAGTTGGCAGCGTCTCCGACCACCGCGCTGCCGATGGAGAGCTGGTCGTAGGTCGAGGAATCCATGAAGACGTAGTCCTCGCCGTCCTTGTACAGGTACTGCATATCGCGCTTGTCGACATTGGCCGTCTCGACCTTGATTCCCGCGTTGAAGGTCCGGTCCACCACCTTGCCGGACATCACGTTCTTCAACTTGGTCCGCACGAATGCCGGACCCTTACCGGGCTTGACGTGTTGAAACTCGACGACCGACCACAATTGGCTGTCGATGTTGAGGACGATGCCGTTCTTCAAGTCATTGGTGGTGGCCACGATCGGCCATCGTAGCCGCGCCGCACTCAGCGACGCTGCACCCAGCGCGAGACCGCGACGAGGCCCAATACGTACGAGTCGGTCCCGAACCCGGCGATGGCGCCCGTGGCGACCGCCGTCACGACGCTGTCACGACGAAACCACTCGCGAGCCCCGGGGTTGGACAGGTGCACCTCGACCAGGATCAGCCCGGCTCCGGTGACCTGCGCTGCGGCGTCCCGTACGGCGTAGGAGTAGTGGGTGAACGCGGCGGGGTTGAGCACCACGGGGGTGGCGGTGTCGACTGCCTCGTGCAGCCAGCCGAGCAGGACCGCCTCGTCGTCGGTCTGGCGCACCTCGACGGCCAGGCCCAACCCCCGACCCCGGTCTGTCAGGTCGGCGGCAAGCGTGGCGTAGTCCACCGTGCCGTACACCTCCGGCTCGCGGCTACCCAGGCGGGCCAGATTCGGTCCGTTGAGCACGAGGACCCGGTGCAGGTGCCCGCTCACCCCCCGACCTCGGTGATCTCGCTCGCGTGGGTGATCTCGGCATAGGCGGCGTGCAGCAGGCTCGGGTCCGGGCCGTTCAGCCGCCCGGGGTGGCCGATCCGGTCGAGTACGACGAACCGCAACAACGAACCCCGGGCCTTCTTGTCGCGGGTCATGGCCTCCAGCAGCTGCGGCCACCGGTCCCCGCGGTAGCTGGTCGGCAGGCCGAGCGAGCCCAGGATCGTGCGGTGGCGTGTCACGTCGGCGTCACTGAGTCGTCCGGCCAGGCGGGCCAGCTCGGCCACATAGACCAGGCCGACGCTGACAGCGGCGCCGTGGCGCCACTGGTAGCGCTCGACGTGCTCGACCGCGTGGGCGAACGTGTGGCCGTAATTGAGAAACTCCCGCTCGCCGGCCTCACGGAAGTCCGCGGCCACGACGCGCGCTTTCACCGTCACCGCGCGCCTGATCAGCTCGATCAGAACGGTCCCCTCGGGGTCGCACGCTGCCTCCGGATCGAGTTCGATCAGGTCCAGGATCACCGGGTCGGCGATGAACCCGCACTTGACCACCTCGGCGAGGCCTGCCCGGATGTCGTTCGGCGCCAGGGTGGCCAGCGCAGCAAGATCGCAGACGACCCGGCGTGGATGGTGGAACGAGCCCACCAGGTTCTTGCCCTCGGCGGTGTTGATCCCCGCCTTTCCGCCGACGGCGGCGTCGACCATGGCCAGCAGGGTGGTGGGGACGTGCACCACGTCGACGCCTCGCATCCAGGTCGCCGCCACGAACCCGGCGAGGTCGGTGACCGCTCCCCCACCGAGGCCGACGACGACGTCGCTGCGGGTGAACGAGGACTGCCCGAGGATCTGCCAGCAGAATGCCGCGACGGCCGACGTCTTCGCGTCCTCGCCGTCGGGAACCTCGGCCGCCAGCACGCCGAACCCGGCCGCCGTGAGTTCTTCCCGGACGGTGTCCGCACTGGCGCGCAACGCGCGCGGGTGGATCAACAGGACGGTCCGCGGCGCGGGGCCCAGGGCGTCGACGACGTCGTCCAGGAGGCCTCGCCCGATCACCACGTCGTACGGCGGATCGACCCCGACCGTGACCGTCTCGGCCACGCTCATGTCGCGTCGATCCGGGGCTCGATCCGGGGCCGGACCCGCAGGCCGAGGCCGGCCGCGACGGCAGCCGCCACCTCCTCGGGTGACAGTGCGGTGGTGTCGACGGTGATGTCCGCGATCGACACGTAGACGTCGCGCCGCTCGGCCATGAGCCGCGACCACGCCGCCCGAGGCGAGTCGATCAGCAACGGGCGCGGGGCGTCGAAGCCGACGCGCTTGGCGGCGGCCGACAGGGCGACGTCCAAGAAGGCGACCGGGACCGCGGCGAGGAGTCGTCGGGTGTCGACGTCCAGTGGCGCGCCGCCGCCCACGGCGAGCACGCCACTGTGGTCGATCAGCGCCGCGGCGACGGCCACCCGCTCGAGCTGGCGGAACACCGCCTCGCCCGAGTCGATGAAGATGTCCGACACCCGCCGCCCGGTGATTGTCTCGACGTCGGCGTCGGTATCGCGGGCACCCACCCCGAGCAGGCGTGCCAGCTCGACCGCCACGGTGGTCTTGCCCGCCCCGGGTGGACCCACGAGGACGACGACCGGTCTTGCGGCTGCCACGGTGGGGCGCGCGGGATCAACCACGGTCGAGGGTGGCGAGGTAGGCCCGGAGGTTGCGGGTGGCCTCGGCCACGCTGTCTCCGCCGGTCTTCTCCAGGAGGGCATCAGCCAGTACCAGGGCGACCACGGCCTGCGCGACGACACCGGCCGCGGGCACCGCACAGACGTCCGAACGCTGGTTGATCGCCTTGGCTGCCTCACCGGTGCTCATGTCCACGGTGTCGAGGGCGCGGGGAACCGTACTGATCGGCTTCATCGCGGCCCGGACGCGTAACACGTCACCCGTGGACATACCGCCTTCGGTGCCGCCCGCCCGGTTGGTCCGCCGTCGTAACGCGCCCTCGACTGTGCTCTCGATCTCGTCGTGAGCGACCGAGCCTCGACGGGTGGCGGTCGTGAATCCGTCGCCGATCTCGACGCCCTTCACCGCTTGAACGCTCATCACGGCCCCGGCGATGCGGGCATCGAGGCGTCGGTCGGCGTGGACGAAGCTGCCGAGCCCCGGGGGCAGTCCGTAGGCGAGCACCTCCACCACGCCTCCGACCGTGTCGCCGTCGCGACGGGTGGCGTCCACCTCGGCCACCATGGCCGTGCTGGTCGCAGGGTCGTGGCAGCGCATCGGGTCGGCGTCGAGGGATGCCACGTCCTCGGGACGAGGCAGGTCGGCATCGGCCGGCACCATGACGGCTCCGATGCTGACGGTGTGGCTGATCACCCGGACTCCGGCGATCTGGTCGAGGACCGCCTCGGCCAGGCGGCCAAGGGCCACCCGAGTGGCCGTCTCGCGCGCGCTGGCCCGCTCGAGGACCGGCCGAGCATCGTCGAAGCCGTACTTCTGCATCCCGACCAGATCGGCATGACCGGGTCTGGGGCGGGTCAGCGGTGCGTTGCGCGCCACCCCCGCGAGGGCGTCGGCGTCGACGGGGTCGGCGGACATCACCGTCTCCCACTTGGACCACTCGGTGTTGGCGATCCGCAGCGCGACGGGCCCGCCCAGGGTGATGCCATGACGGACGCCACCGAGGATCTCGACGTGGTCGACCTCGAACGACATCCGCGCCCCGCGGCCGTATCCCAGCCGGCGACGGGCCAGGGCGCTACCGATGTCTGCGGTGGTCACAGCCACCCCGGCCGGGATGCCCTCGATCACTCCGGTGAGGGCCGGGCCATGGGACTCACCAGCGGTCAGCCAGCGAAGAGTCGTCACGACCGCCCATCGTGGCAGACGCCCCGGACACTCCTCACCTCAGCCCGATCGAACGCCTACTGCAGGCCGACGACCTCACCGACGGAGGCCACCACCCTGGTGCCGTCGTACATGAACGTCACCTTGCCGCCGACCGCGTCGTACCCGGTGTACGTGAAGCCGGGCGCGAAGGACCCGCCGATCGCCACGGTCGCGGTTTGACCGTTGACCACGAACGTGGCGGACGTGTTGGCGGCCGAGGGATCGGTCACCGCGGCAATGGTGACCTGGTGGGTGAAGCCTGCGACCGTCGAGGTGACCGTGGTCGACAGGGTTTCCGTCGCCTCGATGGTCTGGGTGACGACGTTGAACTCCGTCACCGTGACGGCGGGCTGGGTCACCGTGGCAGCGGGTGGCACCGGCGCTGCCTCTATGGCCTCGGAAGTGACGTCGACCAGGCCCTCGGTCGAGCCGAGTTCACCGGCGGGAGCCACGTCGAGCAGCGGCGCGAAGACGTTGCGACCGAGGACTTCGGTGGTGGGCAGCACCAGGGTGCTCGACGAGACCGAGGCCGACGCCGACGGGCTGGGCTGGACGATCGCCGCCGGGTCGGTTGCCGCGGCGACCGTCCCACCGTCGTCACCACCCCCACTCAACGACACTGCGGCGGCTGCACCTGCGCCGGCCACGAGCAGGGCGGCCAGGCCGACGAGTACGAGGGTGCGGGTCCGGCTACGCGGGGCAGTCGAATCACCGGCCTTGATCGACTGGTCGGACGGGGACTGGGTGGACGCCTTCATGAGGTCTCTCCTGTATCGGCTGCGCTGGTCGCAAGGGTGGGTGTGGGCGAGTCGACGGCCTCGGGGTCCACGTAGACGAACACTCGGGCGGTGACGGTCGTCGTCACCTGACCTGCGGCGCTCTCGCCGTCGTCGGCCGCTACGTCCACCGACACCGCGTCGACGATCAACGCCCGGCTGATGTCGGTCTGGATGGTCTTGAGGAACGCCGCGGTGCCGAAGTAGTCACCCGTCGTCGTGATGGTGATCGGGATTGCGGCCAGCACCGGCTCACCCGGTGCGCCCTGCTGGCCGGCGCCGGCGTCGGGCGCCGCCGGGTCCGGCGCCGGGGTGTCACCGGCCGATGCCTCATCACCGGCCGCCTCGCCGCCGGCCGGCGCTTCGGCGTCGCCGGTGCCGGACTCGCCCTCCGGACTCTCGACGGTTTCCTCGGGGACCACCGGTGCCAGCAGGGCGGTGGACTCGGCGGCGACCACCGAGACCAGGGTGAGCGGGGCTGCCGCGCCCGCCTCGTCGATCTCGTCGAGCACGGCCGCCAACGACGGGCGCGTCGGCAGCGCTTGCCGAATGGCTTCGAGCTCGGCCCGCCGGGTTGCCAGGTTGGCGAAGTCGACGCGCAACTCGGCGACTCGCTGCTGGAGTTCGCTGTTCTGCTGGCGAACCGTCTCGGTCTGCGCCCGCAACTCTGCCGCCTCGGCGCGTTGCGGGGACACCAGCAGGAACCACACCGCGACCAGCAAGAGGACACAGAGGACGGCACTGCCCAAGGACCAGGCGCCCAATTTGGAGATCTTCATGTCAGTTGTCCGTTTCGGTGGTGACGGGCGGCGCGGTCGCGGCCGCGGCTTCCGGGCTGTAGCGGTTGGTGTAGGCCTCGGCGCTGATCCGTGCCGTCGTGGTGAATGTCAGGACGCCGTCGGTCGGGTCGGCCGTCGCGTCGGCGAGCAGGGCGTGATCCCAGGTACCCACCGCATCCATCTCTTGAACCCAGGCGACGACGTCGGGATAGGCGAGCGCCCTGCCCGACGTGGTCACAGTGGCGACCGAGCCGAACGGTGCGAGGGGGTCGGTGGTGGGCGCGCCGATGGCGAGGGAGGTGAACGTGATCTTTTCGAACCACACGGATTCAGGGGTCGACACGCTCAGCTGATACAGGTACGGATACCAGGACACGTCGCCGGCCATGGCGACGTCCAGCGCCGTCTGAGCCCGATCGATGGCGGTCAGGACGCGGGGCACCTCGTCGTACTCGCGGGCCTGCGCCTGCAGGGTGGCGGTGCGCTGCTGCTCGACGGCCAACTCCTCGGCCGCGACGCCGGCGTTGCGCATTGCCACGACGAAGCTGACCCCGGCCACCGCCACGGTCAGCAGCAGGACAGCGACCATCACCAGCTGGGCGTGACGGAAACGACGCTGCCCGGCGATCTCCGGGGGCATCAGGTCGACTCGGGCGACCGGATACAGCGCGGTCAGCGGGACCACGGTCTCCGGCTGTTCCGTCGTCCCCGCGGTCATGCCGGCGGACATCGCCGCACCGAAGCCCGGCGTGAGCGCGCTCATCGCAGCGCCGCCATGGCCAGGCCGACCGGGGTGGCGGCGAGTGGCTGGATCAGGGACATCTGGTCGTCACTGAGGCCGGTGCGACCGATCCGGAGCCGGGCCAACGGGTTGCCCGGTTCGACCGGGACCCGGACGGCCTCGCTCAGTCGGTCGGCCAGACCCTTCAACAGCGAGCCCCCACCGGACACCACGACACGGGCGATCGGGTTCTCCGGAGACGACGAGTTGTAGTAGTCGAGCGAGCCGCGGACCTCGTCGATGAAGCCCTGAGCGGTGGCCTCCACGGCGCGCGTGGCGTGGGTCAGGTCGGGTCCGGGGTCGTCGGCGCCGCGCACCGCGCCCACCAGACCGACGAGATGCTTCATGTCCTCGGCTTCGGCCAGGGTCGTGCCGGTGCGTTCGGCGAGGGCATCGGTGATGTCCTGGCCGCCCATCAGCAGGATGCGGACGAAGCGGGGGACGCCGGCCGAGTGCACGACGACGTTGGTGACGCGAGCCCCGATGTCGACGAGCGCCTCGGTGGTGGGATCGTCGATCGACATCAGATTGAGCGCCCGCAGGACGGCGAAACCGGTGAGGTCGACCCCGGTGGGGGTCAGCCCGGCGTTCTGCACGCACCGCAGGTTGGCCAGCACCGTCTCGCGGGAGGCCGCGACCAGCAGCCCGCGCAGCAGCCGGCCGCGGGGACCGCTCACCTCTTCCAGCGGGTGGAAGTCGAGGACAGCCTCGTCCACCGGCGTCGGGAGCAGGTCGGCGACGTGCAACGCCAGGCTGCGTCGCAGCTCGTCATGGGGTAGCCAGGGCAACTCGACGCTTCGGACGACCACGCGTTGGTTGGCGACGCCGAGCACGACTCGTTTGGCCGAGAAGCGCGTGGCTGACCACAACTCCTTGATGGCGTCGGCGACGACGCGAGGGTCCAGCACCTCGCCGTCACGGACGGCTCCCACTGGTACGGCGACCTGCCCGAAGCGGGCGAGGGTCAACCCGGCGCGCCCGACGGTCAGTTCCGCCGCGCGCACTCCGGAGGTCCCGATATCGAGACCGATGGCGGTTCGGGCAGCCACGGGGACTCCTCCGCTCGCAGTTCAGGACCCACCCTCCGATCGGGGGCGGCGGTCACGTCGTGTGGTGACCCAAGCGAGTGATCGGAGTGTGTCGGGCAGGTCTTAACCGCCTGCGCTGTCCAATCTGGGTGCCGGGCTATCCACCCAGTGCCGCAGCGATGTACCAGTCGCCGACGCGATCGCCCACGACCAGGCCGATCCAGGCGCCCGCCAGCATGTAGGGGCCGAACGGGATCCGCGCCCCCCAACCGGCACGCGCCAGCAGCAGCACCGCCGACGCGACCCCGCCGAGCACGAAGCCCGCGAACGCTCCCACCACCAGTTCGCGCCAGCCGAACCAGGCCAGCGCCATGCCCAGGACACCGGCGAGTTTGATGTCGCCGCCGCCCATCGCATTGGCCTTCGGGTACACCAGGGCCAGCACGTCGTAGAAGCCGAACAGGGCCACCGCCCCGATCAGGGCCCGCACCAGCGGCCACCATTCACCGGCGGCGATCGCGTCGGGAACCAGCAGCACGAACAGCACGAGGTAGCTGGGGAGCACGATGACGTCGGGAAGGCGCCGCACATCGATGTCGATCAGGGCGAGCGCGATGGACACCGCCGCCAGGTAGAGCAGTGGCAGCAGCGTCCACTGCCAGCCCTGCCACGCGGCCAGTGCGGCGAAGGCGACGGCGGTGGCCGTCTCGACCAGCGGATAGCGGACGCTGATGGGTTCCCGACAGGTGCGACACCGGCGTCGCAAGATCAGCCACGAGACGACCGGGATGTTGTCGCGGGCCGTGATCGGGGTGTCGCACCCGGGGCATTGCGAAGCGGGCCGAACCACGGACAGACCTGCCGGCACCCGATGGACGACGACGTTGAGGAAGCTGCCGACCAGCAGGCCCATGACGCCGGCCATGACGATGAGGAAGACCACGGACGGAGCCTCCCGCAGGCACGCTATGAGATCGGCCGTGAGCCTAGCGTGTCAGTCGATGGGTTCGGTGGTGTCGCGCAGCCCCGACGGAGCGATCGCGGGCGGAGCATTCCACTTCTGCCGACTCGAGCCGTCGCAGGTCTCGGACACGATCGTCGACCACTGCTGTAGCGCCACGCCGTAACCCAGCGCCGGCGCACCGACCGCCATGCACCGCCCGAGGTTGTCGACGATGGTGTAGCTCGTCGTGTAGTTGCCGGTGTCGCGGTTGACATGCCAGTCGTGGCGCACCTGTGTGGTGCTGCACACCTGCATCGTGACATAGCCCCCATTGGTCAGGGGTGCGGTCGCGCAGTACCGGAGTCCTCCGCTGGCCAGGGCCTGCTGGTACGAGCGATTGCTGACCGTCGACACCGTGTACAGGTGCCCGGACGCGGCGTCACCGGCCCACACCAGGGTCTGGTTCCACCCGACGTAACCCGTGGGCTCCTGCTTGCACGGATAGGCGATCATGAACGGCCAGGTGGTCTGCCAGTTCGTGACGTCGTAGCAGCGGCCGAACTCGGCGAAGTTGACCCACTGCACGGGCTGGTTCTCGACGGCGCCCGAAATCGCACCCGCGTGGCCCGCGCCGACTCGCGGCTCGGGCCGCCAGGTCGATGTGCGGCTGTTTCCACCGCACTGCGAGGTGGCGGCGGCCACCTGGCTGCCCGGGGTGTTGTCGGTGACGATGTACATGCAGTAGTTGGTGCGCGAGGTGTTCGTCGGAGGATTGTAATCCAGCTGCCCGGCGAAACCACCGTTGTCCGTATAGCCCCACTTCTGGCTGTACGAGCCGTTGCAGGTGCGCAAGGTCGTGTAGATGGTTCCGGACGTGGGCACAGCGGTCACGCACATTCCTGACGTCGCGCTCGTGCCCTGAGTGGCGGACAGCACGATGGTGTAGTCGGAGCGCCAGGAGAACAATTGCTGCGCTGCTCCGGGGACGCAGGATTGCACGCGCAGCGGCGTTCCTTGCGCCGGGGCGTCGGTGCCCGCATCGAAACAGAGGTCGCGGGTGCTGGCGTTGCCGTCGTAGTAGTTGTGGATCAGACCACCCAGAACGTTGGCGTTGGTGATCTGGAAGTCGTAGATGGTTTCCAGGGTTCGGCTGGCGACGTCGTCACCGTCGGCCCGACCGACTCCGCCTCCGACCGCCGCCGACGACACGATCGCGAACGTCGGGGTGAGAGTGGGCCCGCCCGTGGACGCGCACTGCAGGTCGTTGGCATCACGCCAGGCGGCATTCTCGCCGGAGGGGTCTTCGCTGAAGTACCGGATGGTGACGACGAATCCCAGCTCGCCGGGTGATGCCGCGAGGTCGCCGGCCACGATGCCCGTCGACGTACCCGCCTGACACGGCAGTAGCCGGCGGTCTCCGATGTAGGTGGTGTTGTCCGCCGGATTGAGGCTCAGTGCCGTGCGGAACTTGCCCAGGGCGGTGTCGATGCCCGCCTCGGCGGCGTGGGCGGTACGCGTGTTCTTCATACCGAACTGCGCCGGTCCCAATTGGGACGCCACAGAACCCAGGATCGCGATACTCAACGAGGTCACGATGAGGATCGTGAACAAGCTGATCGCCAGGGCCGCGCCAGTGTCCTCGTCGGTTCGGCTCATGATCGGCCCACTTCCTGGCACACCGCTGCGCCGGTGGTGTTGGTCAGGGTTGTCGAATTGGTGTTGCGGGCCACATACGTCGTGTCGAGAGGCACGGGTGGCGCGCCCGTCCGGGCCAGGTCGATCGCCACCACCAGACGTTGGCGCGGCACGTCCGCCGTACTCCTCACCAGCCGAAACGGTGGGGGCGCACCGGTGCCGGTCCGTACCGTGGCGTCGTCCAACAAGGTCACCCACGGGCTCACCCCGGCCCCGTTGCCGATCGGCCAGGACCGCACCTGTACGACTTGCGCCGCGGTGTTGAGTCGGTACTGCCAGCATCGGGGCGGTGACCCGCCGACTTCGACGTCGGTCCGGAACTCGATCCACCAACTGCCGTTGACCTGGCCCGCCGCGTTGATCGCCGCCGCGTACGGCACCTGCTTGTCCAGTCGGTTGTAGAGGCGGTCGGCCTCGGTGCGAGCGCTGTTGGTGGACGTCACCCGGACCGTGGCGTCGGTCAGGCCGCGCAGGACGACGGTGGCCAGCACGATCACCACGACGAACACGCCCATCGAGATGAGCAGTTCGACCAGGGTGAGCCCGCGGTCGTCGCCGCCTCGGTGCTGGCGACGGGCACGGCGGATGATCAGCACGAGTTCTTCACCTGGAACGTGACGGTGCCGGTTGCGGTGGTGCCCCAGGCGTCGCGGAACGTATAACCCATCGGGTAGTTGCCGTTGCCAGGACGGCCCTTCGCGATGACCGTCACGCTGGCCGTGAGGTCGAGGGCGGCGGGACCGACCGGGGCATTCCAGGTGGCCGTGTTCGGCTGTCCCGGCGTGGTCGAGTACGTCCCGTTGGTCTTGATCCCCGTGACGTAGTCGGCGAGGCGCGCGGTGGCTGTGGCCAGAGTCACTCGGTTCACGCAGATGGTGCGTGACGCGGCCGTTGCCGCAGCTGGTGCCGTGACTGTCACACGCACGTTCGCCGTTGCCGTGTCCGTGCCCGCGGTGTTGCGATATTGGAACGTGTCAGTGCCCTGCCGGCCGATGAGCGGCGTATAGACGATCCCGTTACCACTGATGATCGCCGTCCCCAGTGTCGGCGCCGACGTGATGAGGATGGTCCCGGTGTTGAACCGACCGGTGTCGTTGGCGATCGCGTTGATCGTCACGGCGTTGGGGAACGTCGCAGTCGCGGCATCGTCGAAGGCCGCACCCGTCACCGTGATGGTCACGGTGGCGGCATCGGAGGTCAGCCCGGCGGTATCGGTCACCTGGTACTGGAATGTCTCGGTGCCCGAGAACGTGACCGCCGAGGTGTACGTGAACTGCCCGCTGCCGATCGTCCCGGTCAGTGTGCCGTTGACCGGCCCGGTCCCCAGGATGGCCACCGGATTGATCGAGAACGTGCCGGTGTCGTTGGGCAGGACGTTCACTGTGATGGGCTGGCCGGAAACGCCGGTGAACGTGTCAGGGTTCGCCACCGGTCGAGGTGCGTCGACCGACGTGTTGAACAGTGCCTCGTTATCGTTGTTGACAACCGTGGTGAGAATGAATTCGCACGGGCCCCCGCTGCAGTCGGCCCCTTCCCCGGGGTTCCACGACACGCGCACCACGACCCGATAGAACAGGGCACCCGTGGTCTGCGCGTTCGTGCAGTCGTTGGTGGCGGCTATCAATCGGCATTGTCCGATGAACGTATCGATGTCATAGGACTGCTGGCCGACGGTCTTCGTGACGCGCAGCGGGACCACCGGCGCGGTCAGTGGGCTCGGATCCCACAGCGGCGTGGTGGCCTGCAGGCCGGGGGGCGCGTTGGTCCACTGGGCCTGGACGTCGGCCTGTCGGCGGCCCTTGATCAGTGACGACACCGAGACGGCGTTGACCGGCGGGACGGCCCGCACCAGTTCCATCGCCTCGTCGGCCAATTGCGTGGCTGCGTCGCGTCGCTGCAACGTGGCCGAGGTGGAGATGCTGGAGATGAAGAAGACCGACACCGCGGCCATCACCGTGACCAGGATGACGACGGCGACCACCACCTCGACCAGGCTGAACCCGTCGTCGCGAGCGGGCACGGCTCGCTCACGCGGTGGTCGAGGGTGTGCCACGTGTCCTCCTGGATCGTCCGGTCGGTGGGGGCGGAACATGCGAGGGCCGTGTCCGGGCCGGTCGTGCTGACCGACCCGGACACGAGGCAGTGCGGGTGGAGCGCCTACTCAGTGACGGATCAGGCGCAGGTGGTGTTGCGCTCGCCCAGACCGCCGGTGTTCGAGTTGTAGGCGTAGGTGACGTCGTCGACCAGGTCGTGCGAACCCTCGAGGCAGTACGTACCGGTGCCTGCGTTGTAGGCAACGACGACGTCGCTGGTCAGGGTGTCGCCGAGGTCGGTGATGAGGGTGGCTCCCTCGGCGTCGGTCGGGTAGGCCTGGTTGTCGACGAAGAACGTCTCGACCTCGTTGGACACCGTCCGCAGGTCGGACTTGATGGCCGACTCGTAGGCGCGGTTGCGCTGGTTGAGGAACACCGGGATGGCGATGGCGGCGAGGATGCCGATGATGATCATGACGACGAGGAGCTCGATGAGCGTGAAGCCCTTGTCGTCACGGTTGGTGGACTGGCGCAGTCGCGAGAGCATGAGCTCTCCCTTCATGGAGGTGGTGGAGCCGGGCGCGCAGGGCTCGGCTCTATGACGTGTCAGGCATCGACCCACCAGGTCGAGACCTTGATCACCAGTCGGCAGACTCACCCGTTCGCGGCGCGTCACTGAATGAGCTCGAAGATGCTGAAGATCGGCATGTAGAGGGCCACGATCATGGCTCCGACGATTCCGCCGACGAATACGATCATGAGCGGCTCGATGATCGATGTCAGCGCGTCCGTGGTCGCCTCGACCTCCTGGTCGTAGAACTCGCTGATCTTCAGCAGCATGGTGTCCAGCGCCCCGGTGTCCTCACCGACAGCCAGCATCTGGACCACCATCGACGGGAACACCGGGTGCGTGCCCAGCGGGCCGGCCAGGGATTCGCCGCGCCGCACGCTGTCCTGCACGTCGCGGGTCGCGCGACCCAGCACGACGTTGCCGGTGGTGTCGGCGACGATGTCGAGCGCCTGCAGGATCGGGACACCCGAACTGATCATCGTGCCGAGGTTGCGGGCGAATCGACTGAGGGCGATCTTCTGGATCAGGCCACCGAAGATGGGCAGCTTGAGCACCAGCGGATCGACCACGTTGCGGACCTCGGGGCGGTTCTTCACCCGGCTCCACGCGATGCTCGACGCGATCCCGACGATCAGGATGGCCGGTCCGCCCACTTTGAGGGCCGCCGACAACCACACCAGGACCCTGGTGGGTGCCGGCAGCGTCCCGCCCAGGTCGGCGAACAATCCGGCGAAGATCGGGACGATGAACAGCAGCATTCCCACGACCGACAGCACCGCGATGCTGAAGATGACCAGTGGGTATGTGCTCGCCGACTTGATCTTGCCGCGGAGGCGGACCTCCTTCTCGTAGTTGTCCGCGATCTGCAGCAGCACCGAGTCGAGGAAGCCACCGATCTCACCGGCCCGACACATGTTGACCATCAGGGGCGGGAAGACCCGCGGGTGCTTCGCCATCGAAGCGGACAGGGACTGGCCCGTCTCGACGTCGCCGGCGACCTCGCCCAGTACCTTCGCGAGCGGCTTGCTAGCGGTCTGACCGGCCAGGATGCTCAGCGCCCGCAGCAATGACAGGCCAGAGTCGATCATCGTCGCGAACTGCCGGGACATGATGGCCAGGTCCTTCAGCTTGACGCCGTTGCCGAAGGGCAGCTCGATGTCGCGGCTGAGCCCGCTGCCGCTCTCCTTCACACTGACCGGGGCGTAGCCCATGTCGCGCAGCTTCTGGACCAGGACGGTCTCGTTGGCGGCCTCCAGCTTGCCGGACACCAGGGCGCCGCCCCGGTCCCGGACGCTGTATTCGAAGGACTTCGTCATCGTCGGCATGGTCAGGACTTCCCGGTGAGGCGGCGGTAGTCCTCGTGGTGATGACACTTCTCGAGGCCGTGCTCCCACGTGATCAGCTTCATCCGGACCAGTTCGGCGAGGTGCTGGTCCAGGGTGTGCATGCCGTGCTGCTGGCCGGCCTGCATCGCCGAATAGATCTGGTGGGTCTTGCCCTCGCGGATCAGGTTGCGGATGGCGGGGGTGGCGACCAGCACCTCGGTGGCCACGACCCGGCCGCGACCGTCGGCCCGCTTGCACAGGGTCTGGCACACCACCCCCTGCAACGCTCCGGCCAACTGAACCCTGATCTGCTGTTGCTGGTGGGGTGGGAACACGTCGATGACGCGGTCGATGGTCTGGGCGGCGTCTGCGGTGTGCAGGGTGCCGAACACCAGGTGGCCGGTCTCGGCGGCGGTCAGGGCGACGCCGATGGTTTCGAGGTCGCGCATCTCACCGACCAGGATGATGTCCGGGTCCTGGCGCAGTGCGTGCTTCAAGGCCGCCGCGAACGACAGCGTGTCCTCGCCGACCTCGCGCTGGTTCACCACGCAACTCTTGTGCTGGTGAAGGAACTCGATCGGGTCCTCGACGGTGAGGATGTGATCCTTGCGGGTCCGGTTCGCATGGTCGATGACGGCCGCGAGCGTGGTCGACTTGCCGGATCCCGTGGGTCCGGTGACCAGCACCATGCCGCGGGCCATGCCGCCGAACGTATTGACGACGGCCGGCACACCGAGCTGCTCCAGCGGGCGGATCTCCTGCGGGATGACGCGGAAAACAGCACCGAACGACCCACGCTGGCGGAACACGTTGACTCGGAACCGGCCGTGACCGGGCAACGCATAGGACATGTCGAGCTCCAGATTGCGCTCGAACGTCTCACGCTGCTTCTGGGTGAGCATCGCGTAGATGGCCTGCTGAATCTCCGCTCCGGTGAGCGTCCGGTAACCCTCGATGGCAACCAGCTCACCCGAGACCCGGACGGTGGGTGGCGCACCGGCCGTCAGGTGGAGGTCGGAGGCGCCCAGCGCGACCACCTGCTCCAGGACGCCGGTGAGGTCGGGGACATCCTCGGCCGATTCACCGCGCGGCGCGGGGGGTACGTCCCGGGGTGGCGGCGCGGGGGCCAGGGTGGCCGCGGCAGCGAACGTCGCCATTGCGGGTGGGGCCATTGCCGGTGGGGCCATCGCCGGTGGGGCCATCGCAGGTGGCGCCATAGCCGGTAGGGCCATTGCGGGTGCGAATCCGGGTGTGGGGTTGCCGGTGTCAGTCGTCACATGAGCTCCCGAAGGCTGGCGTGCCCCGCCGTCACCGCGTCGGGGGCGGCCCACAGGTCGGGGCCTCGTAGAGTCCTCGGTCCGCGGTGGCCGGGCCTTGAGCGCCGACGGCACGTGCCACCCGGGTGTTCGCGTCGCACGCGCGCAGCGCACTCAGGCGACGACGCGCAGCACCTCGTCGATCGTGGTGACGCCATGGGCGACCTTGGCCATGCCGTCCTCGCGCAGCGTCCGCATCCCGTTCCGGCGGGCGGCGGCCGCGATGTCCGATGCGGGCGCACCACCGACGCACAACCGCTCGATCTCTTCGGTCATGCTCAGCACCTCGTGCAGTGCCAGGCGACCCTTGTAGCCGGTCCTGGCGCACGCCGGACAACCGAGCGGGCGGTACAACTGCCCAGCGACCGGCTCGGCGTCGCCCAACAGTTCGCGTTCCTCTGCCCCCGGCTCGTACGGCACGGCGCACTTGGTGCAGAGGCGGCGCGCGAGGCGCTGGGCCAGGACCGCATCGAGGGCGGAACCCACCAGGAAAGGTTCGATGTCCATCTCGGTGAGCCGGGTGATGGCGCTGGGTGCGTCGTTGGTGTGAAGCGTCGACAACACGAGGTGCCCGGTCAACGCGGCCTCGATCGAGATCTTCGCGGTCTCGTGGTCACGAATCTCACCCAACAGCACGACGTCGGGGTCACATCGCAGGATCGATCGAAGCGCGGCGGCGAAAGTCAGGCCCGCCTTGGGATTGACCTGTACCTGCGAAATCCCCGCGAGGCGGTACTCGACCGGATCTTCGACAGTGATCACGTTGACCTCGGGTTTGGCGACGACATTGAGCGTGGCGTAGAGGGTCGTCGATTTTCCCGACCCGGTCGGGCCCGTGACGAGGATCATTCCGTAGGGCTTGACGTAGCTGCGGCGGAAGATGGCCTCGTTGGCCGTCGTGAAGCCCAGATCGCTGAGCGCGAGGCGGGTGTTGGAGCCGTCCAGAATCCGTAGGACGACTTTCTCCCCCCATACCGTCGGCAGCGTCGCGACTCGCAGGTCGATCTTCGACCCGGAGATCGTCAACGACATCCGTCCGTCCTGGGGTTTGCGTCGTTCGGAGATATCGATATCCGACATGATCTTGAGCCGTGACACCACCCCGGCCGAGATTCCCCGAGGTGATCGCATGATGTCGTGCAGCACGCCGTCGATGCGGTACCGAATCCTCAGATGAGACTCTTCGGGCTCCACGTGGATGTCGCTGGCCCGGTCCTGGACCGCCTGCAATATGATCATGTTGACGTATTTGACGATCGGCGCGTCGTCGACCAGGTCGGGCAGGTGGGACAGCTCGTCGGTGCCGTCGTCGGCGATCGCGCTGGTGATGTCGTCGGCTTCGGCGTCTGCGCGGCAGTGCCGCTCGATGGCCGCCACCAGGTCATCTCGGGTGGCGACGACGGCACGAACCTCGAGGCGAGTCGCCGAGCGGACGTCGTCGAGGGCGAAGACATTGCCGGGGTCTGCCATCGCCAGCTGCAGGCAGTCGCCCACGAAACCGACCGGCAGGATGGTGTGTCGCCGGCACATCGCTGCGGGGACCACCGCGACGGCGGTGGCATCGACGACCAGTTCCGACAGGTCGACGAAGTCCAACCCGATCTGAGCCGCGAGGGCGCGCACCAGCTGGGACTCGGTCAGGTGGCCCAACTCGACCAGTAGCCGACCCAGCGGCCGGCCGGTGCGATCGTGCTCAGCGCATGCCTGATCCAACTCGTCGGCGCCGACGAGGCGTTCCTCCAGGAGGATGTCGGGCAAGGCCCGGATCTGGCTGTCACCGGCCACACGGCCACGATCGGCCCTACGAGTCAGGTCTTGACGTTCCGTCTGATGCACGAGGGTTCGGGTCGCCCGACTGGGCGATTCGCCGGGCCCGTTCGGCGGACATCCCGGCGCGCATCGCCTCGATCGGCGCCTCACGGCCTGTCATCAGCCGGACCTGGGTCGCGGCCTGGTGCAACAACATGGACCCACCCGCCACGGAGATCCCGCCGTGGCCCTGCCAGGCGGCGGCCAAGCGAGTCGGCCATGGTTCGTAGACGACGTCGAGCAGCGGGACACCGGCCCCCACCCGGCGCAGTCGTTGTGCGACGGCATCACCGGCCCCGGGCGGCAGTGTGCTGATCACCAGATCCGCAGATTCGACGTGTCCTCCGTCGTCGAGCGTGCCCACCCGGCACGTCACACCCAGGGCGTCGCCCGCCCGCGATGCGGCCTCGGCGCGGCTCAGGTCTCGAACCAGCACCGTGGCCCGACGGGCGCCCAGGCGACGGACCGCCGCGATGGCCGACGCGGCCGTGGCCCCACCACCCAGGATGACCGGGCGGGTGCTGGACGACACGCCGCCTTCGGCGAACGCGGCGACGATGCCGTCGACGTCGGTGTTGTGTCCGTACCGGCCCCCGTCGATCACCACGGTGTTGCAACTGCCCGTGGCCCGGACGACGTCGTCCACGCCATCGAGCAGCCCGATGACTGCCTGCTTCAGCGGCATGGTCAGCGACAGACCCGCCCACGTGTCGTCGAGGCCGCCGACGAACGCAGCCAAGGCGGCCTCACCGACCTCGCGGGCGGTGTACTCCCAATCGGTCAGCCCCAGGGTCACGTAGGCCGCCCTGTGCAGTGCCGGAGATAGCGAGTGCGCGATGGGCGAGCCGAGAACGGCTGCCCTCATGACCTTGTCACGTGCAGGGGTACGTGCCGTCCGGCTGACGCGGGTTGTCCGCGAGCCACGCCTGGTAGATGGCCCGATTGTCGTCGTGCTCTGCCAGCGTCTCGGCGAAGGCGGTCTCACCGGTGCACAGGTTGATGGTGACGAAGAACAACCACGGACCGGGCGTCGGTGCGAGGACGGACTCGATCACGGCCCGGCTCGGTGACGCGATGGGGCCGGGCGGCAGGCCGTCCGCCAGGTACGTGTTGTACGGACTGGTCGACTCGCGCTGCTCGGCCGTGGTCTGCGGCTCGAAGATGCCGGTCGCGTAGTTGGTGGTCGAGTCCATCTGCAGACGCTGCGGACCGGAACGGCCGTTCGCCAGCGGCACGCCGAACGCCAGACGGTTCTCGACGACCCGGGCGACCTTCCCGAAATCCGCCTCGAACAGTGCTTCCTTCTGCACGATGCTGGCCTTCGTCAGGACCGCACGCCGATCCGCCGGCGCCACTTGCAGACTGTCGAGTGTCGCCACGGTCTCGTCGCGCATCAGGATGAGGATGGACTCCGGCGTCGGGTTGAGACCCAGGTCGAAGGTCCCTGCCGAGAACCAGCCCTCCCAGTCGCCGACAGCGGTGGGCGGTCGCTCGGTCCCGGCGGGCAACGCAGCACCCTCGGGCAGCGGCAGCGCAAGCGCAGTGGCCACCACCTCCTCGTACGGCACACCCGTCTTGTCAGCCACCACCTGGAGGATCTCGTCGGTGCGCAGGCCGATGGGCACGGTGATCCGGTTGACGACTATCCGCTCGGGGTCCAGCAACTCCGTGACCGCCTGGTCGGCGGGAATCTGCATGGTCAGGGTGTAGTCCCCCGCCTGGACGCTGCGGTACTCCTGGTCGCGGGCCTTGGCGGCCTCGACGAAGGAGTCGACGCTCAGCACGACGCCGGCGTCGACCAGCGTCTGGCCGATGGCGCGGCTGCTCTGATCGGGGGCGATCCGGATCTGCACCTCACCGCTGCCGGGGCCCGGGAAATCCGGTGGCGGCTCCAGTCGGGCCTGGATGTCGGCGACGACCGGCCGCAGTCCGATCCACGCCGCGTACGAGCCCAGGCCGACGGCGAGCAGAACCATCACCAGGACGATGAATCGGCGGGGGCCGCGGGACTTGCGACGCTTGCCTTCC
Source organism: Micrococcales bacterium (assembly GCA_031398915.1). Lineage (GTDB taxonomy): Bacteria > Actinomycetota > Actinomycetes > Actinomycetales > JBBAYJ01 > JANNOG01. The sequence continues at coordinate 21,088 of JANNOG010000130.1, forward strand.
CGTTCCAACTCTGCACGCTCCGCTCGGGACAGTTCGTCCTGATCCATCACCATATGGTCAGTGTCGTAGAAGTCGTCGTATTCCTCCACCAGAGGCTCGTCGTACTCACCCGACCCGCCGCTGTGATGGGACCCGAACTGCGCCTCGTCAGCGTCACGGACGTAGGTGTCGTCGGTGGCCGGGTACCCGGCGGCCCGATTGACGAGGGTGGGGCCGGGATCGTCGAGAGTGAGGGTGTCACCCCAGGGGGCCGGGCGCTGGCTGCGCGCGGGCGCCACGGGGGCGATCGGCCCCGTCGTCTCCACCACGCTGCTGCGGCCACGGCTTGTCGGACTGGCTTGCGTCGGCATCGAGTAGGCCGGAGCCGAATACGCCGGAGCCGAGTACGCCGGAGCCGATTGACCTGCGACGGGCTGATCGTGGCCGGAGGCTGAGGCGGCCTGCCGGGCCTGCGCCTCGCGCGCCTCTCGGCGGGTCCTCGGGGCATGCTCCGAGCTGGCTACCAGCGGGGCGGCCGGTATGGCGGCGGGCGGCATGGCGGCCGGTTGGCGGTACGCAGGCGGTTCGGGGGGCCGGAACTGAGGTTCGGGTTCGTCGACGGCGGTCCGGAAGTCCGCGAAGGGGTCGAGGTCCGGCTGTGAGGGGGGACGACGGCTCATCTGGGAACACCCCCCAGCAGATCGGTGGATCTGACGTGTCGGGTGTCCAGGACGTGCTGGAGCAGCACGACAGCGGCAGCCTGATCGATCACGTCACGGCGCCGGCGACTCGATCGACCGGCTGCCGCGAGATCGCGATGAGCCGTGGTCGTGGTGAATCGCTCGTCGACCAGCTCGACCACCCGCGGCGACACCAGTGGGGCCAGGGCCGAGGCGAAATCGCGACACTGCTGGGCAGCAGCGCCCTCACGTCCGGCCAGGGTGAGCGGTAGTCCGACCACGACGTGCGTGGCTGCTGCCTCGATGACGACCTGCGCGACGCGATCCGCCGCGGCTGAGGGGTCACCGTCGCCAGCCACAACCACTGTGGTGAGTGGTGACGCCAGCACCTGGTCGGGATCGCTGAGAGCCAGCCCGATCCGGACGGTCCCGACGTCGACGGATGCGATCCGGCCACGTGTGACGGTCACGTCTCTCCATTCCCCGGCGACCCGGACGCGGTTGCCTGCCGCCCGGTCACGCCAGCGTACGTCGAATCTCGGCACGAACGGCGTCAAGCGCCTCATCGATCCGGCTCGGATCCGTCCCCCCACCCTGAGCGAGGTCGGGCTTGCCGCCGCCCCCGCCGCCGAGTACCCCGGCTGCCACTTTCACCAGGTCACCGGCTCGAAGACCGGCGAAACGAGCACCGTCGGTGGTGGCGATGACGACCACCGGACGCTGATCCGACGTGGCGGCAAGAGACACCACCGCCGAACCGTCACCCAGTCGATTCCGTACATCCAGGACCAGAGTCCGCAAGTCGTCCGCAGTCACTGCACCCACCGCCCCGATGACGACTTTGGTCACACCGATGACGTCGGCGGCAGATGCGATCTGCGGTGCCTGCGCGAGAACACGCTCGCCGTTCAACCGCGCCAGTTCCTTCTCGGCATCGCGCAGTCTGGAGACCAGCACGCCGACTCGTTGCGGGGCATCCTCGGCTCGAACCTTGAGCACATCGGTCACCGCGCCGAGGAGGACATGCTCACGGGCCAGGTGCTCGTAGGCCTGGGTACCTACCAGGGCCTCGATTCGGCGTACCCCGGACCCGATGCTGGCCTCGCCCAGCAGGGTGACCAGGCCCAATTCGCTGGTGCGCGCGACATGGGTACCGCCGCAGAGCTCGCGGGCCCACTCCCCCACCGACACGACGCGCACCTGATCCCCGTACTTCTCACCGAACAGCGCCATCGCCCCGGCCGACCTGGCCTCAGCCTGGGTCATGACGTCGGCCGTCACCGCCAGGTCGTCGGCCAACACCTGATTGACCTGCTGTTCGACGTCGCGCAGCAGGACAGCCGGCACGGCGGTGGCCGAGGAGAAGTCGAAGCGGAACCGCCCGGGAGAGTTCTCCGAGCCGGCCTGTGTGGCAGTTTCCCCCAGCGCATCGCGGATCGCCTTGTGGACCATGTGCGTTGCCGTGTGCGCCCTGCTGATGGCCCGGCGACGGGTGAGGTCGACCTCGGCGAGCACGGCGTCGGCGACCATCACCTGACCGGACACGACCCGGCCCCGGTGCACGATCAGGCCGGGGATCGGTGACTGGACGTCGGCCACGTCGACGATGGCCCCCGAGGCGGTCCGTATCGTGCCGGTGTCCGCCAGCTGACCGCCTCCCTCCGCATAGAACGGCGTGCGGTTCAGGACCACCTCGACGTCGGTGCCCTCGTCGGCGGCGCCGACGCCGATCCCGGCCACGAGCAGACCCGAGACGGTCGCGTCGCCGCTCGTCGCCTCGTAGCCGGTGAAGACCACCGGTCCGCCCACCCCGTCGGCCACCTCCCGATAGACCACGGGCTCGACCGTGCCGGATCGCTTGGCCCTCGCGTCGGCCCTCGCCCGGTCGCGTTGCTCGGCCATCAGTCGCCGGAAACCGTCCTCGTCCACTCTCAGGCCCTGCTCGGCGGCCATCTCGAGGGTGAGGTCGATCGGGAATCCGTAGGTGTCGTGCAGCGCGAAGGCGGACGCCGCCGACAGGCCGGACCGCGCCTGCTCCTTCGCCCGGGTGACGGCCGTGTCGAGGATCGTCGTGCCGGCGACGAGGGTGCGGCGGAAGGCCTCCTCCTCGGCGAACCCGATCGAGCTGATCCGCGACCAGTCGGATTCGAGTTCGGGGTAGGACGCCCGCATCCGATCCATGCTCACCGGCAGCAGCTCCGGCAGGGCGGGACCGTCCACCCCGAGTAGCCGCATCGATCGGACCGCCCGCCGGATCAGGCGGCGCAGCACGTAGCCGGCACCTTCGTTACCCGGACGGACCCCGTCACCGATCAACATCAGGCTGCTGCGGACGTGGTCGGCGATGACCCGCAGGCGGACGTCGGCGACGTGACCACCGGGCGCGCCATAGGTGACGCCGGCCATGTCCGCGGCGTGATCCAGAACCGGGCGGATCTCGTCGATCTCGTACATGTTGTCGACACCCTGGAGGAGATAGGCGACGCGTTCCAGGCCCATCCCGGTGTCGATGTTGCGACTCGGCAGGTCACCGAGAATCGGGAAATCGTCCTTACCCGTCCCGGCGCCGCGTTCGTGCTGCATGAAGACGAGGTTCCAGATCTCCAGGTAGCGGTCCTCGTCGGCGACCGGGCCGCCCTCGATGCCGTACTGCGGGCCACGGTCGACGTAGATCTCCGAGCACGGCCCCGCGGGCCCCGGCTGGCCCGTCGACCAGTAGTTGTCGGCTCGGCCACGTCGTTGGATCCGCTCGGCGGGCATGCCGGCGATCTCCTGCCAGAGCGAGATCGCCTCGTCGTCGTCCACGTACACGGTGACCCACAGCGTCTCGGGGTCGAAGCCGTAGCCCCCCGCGGCCTGGGAGGAGGTGAGCAACTCCCAGGCGAAGCCGATCGCCTCGGCCTTGAAGTAGTCACCGAACGAGAAGTTGCCGTTCATCTGGAAGAACGTGCCGTGACGGGTGGTCTTGCCGACCTCGTCGATGTCGTTGGTGCGCAGGCACTTCTGGACGCTGGTCGCGCGGCGATAGGGCGGGGTCTCCCGGCCGGTCAGGTAGGGGATGAACGGCACCATGCCGGCGACGGTGAACAGCAGTGACGGGTCGGGCGACACCAGTGAGGCGCTGGGCACGACGGTGTGGCCGCGGTCGCCGAAGAACGACAGCCAACGACGACGGATCTCGGCGGTCTGCATAGCGGGCTCCTTCAGCGGGTGGTGGGGTCGGCGGCGGTTGGTTCGGCGTCCGGGTCGTCCCCGACCACCGCCGCCCGCAACTCGACCTCACGCTCGGCCGCAGACGAGCGGACCTCCGCCCCGAAGTCCCGGACCGCCGCGATCGCCTCACCCACGCGGGCAGTGACCCCGTCGCCCGCTCGGGCTCCGATCTGACGGACCGCCCCGGTCGCCACCTCGGTGGGTGAAGAGGTCATCACCCCGAGGCGGCGCAGGACGACGACCGCGAGAGCGACCCCGACGAGGATCCAGGACAGCCGCCGCATCAGCGTCGCCGGCCGCTCGATCGGCGCTTGGCCGAACGCCCCGCGACGGCCTGGCGCACCCCGTAGGTGAACGCGGCGACCCGGATGATCGGCGACCCGAGGGTGGCGGCGAACAGCGACGTCAACGCCGAGACGTTGGTCGTGGCGGACGCGACGTTGGTCGTGATGACGTCGACCTTGCCCAGCTGGGCGTTGGTCTCGGTGACCGTGGTCGTCACCTCGCGAATCAGCGGGGTGGTCTCGTGCGACAGCATCCGCACGCCGATCCGGGTCTCGTCGATCAGCCGGCCCAGTTTGAGCAGTGGTAACGACAACATCAGGACGAGGATGAACAGTGCTATCGCGACGATGAGGGCCGCGACACCTCCGAGCGTCATGGGTCACGACCCTAGCGCCTGGGCACGCCTCAGGGCCCTGGCACCTGGACGCGCTGACGGGTGTCCGGGGGGAGGTCGCAGACCGTCGGGTCGGGGATCAGGGTGAAGGACCGATCGGGGAGGATGCCCGGGAAGGGGCTGGGCAGGAAGACGGCTCCAGGTGTGTCGTCGGGCACGGTGTACACCAGGTATGCGGGTTGCTCGCCCTCGACGATGAGGCCTTCCTGGACCTCGTCGGGCGAGAACCACAGATAGCTCTGGTCGGTGAAGGTGTACGTGCCGTTCCCGTCGCCGGTCGGGACGAAATCCAGCGCCGTGGCCTGCTCCAGTGGGGCGGTGAAGCCGAACACGGCCGCCTCATTCTCGAAGATCGTGAATGGTGCGTCAAGGTCGCAGATCGCGGCCGTGAATCGATAGTTGGTGCCTTCTGAGGGCTCGTCGATCCGCCATCCCCCGGCCTCCCAATCGGTAAATGGAAACGTCTTGGTGCCGATGTCGATCTGCATGAGCTTGACGAAATCGATGGCCAACGACACCGCAGACGGCAGCGACACCAGTAGACCGCCCGGGCCGGCCACGGCGACCGGGAGCACCACCCCTGCGGTGTCGATGAGAACATTCAGGGCACTCTGGACACCCGCCTCCTCGACCTGGGCCGAGAACGCCACCGAGAACTCGTCGCGCTTCTCTTCGGGAGAGCCCGGTATAGCCTTTGCCCGGGCGCTGCCCCGCACCTCGACCGTGCCCTTACCGGCCTCATCGGTGAATAGGATGGCCTGGCCGTCCGAATTGGGACTGGCGAACTCGATCCGGCTCGGCATGTTCTTTCCGGTACGGGCGATCATGCGGGAGCCCGGCACAGGGGCACCGTCCTCGGGTATCGTCAGGCCGATTCCAGAGATATTGGCCAGATATGACAGGGTACAGGCGATAGGATTGTTGATATCGAGGGCCTTGAACGAGTAGTACAGGGAGACGTCCAGGTTCTGATTCGACCCCGGTTGGATGTCCTTGCGGCGGACCAGAGGTGGCTGGCTTGCCGTCACGTCAATCTGCAGGGCGTTGATCTGTGCCAGCACGGACAACAAGGACAGGGCGAGGTTGGCATAGGTGATGAAGCCACCCACTTTGCTGCCCAGCCTCGCCGCGGGCCCCACCCCCTGTGTCGACTCGGCGACCTTCTTGACAAGGCGCTCGACGATTCCCGGTACGGTCGAGGCACCGGGCAGGTTGACCCCGCCGCTGGCCTTGTTGAGCACCCAGACCGTCCACGCCTTCAGGGCCGAGTCGCCCAACGCCGCCGAGCACGGGATCTTGCCTGCGCCGCGGCCCACACCACCCTGGACGAAGTTTCCGGTGAGGCCGAACTCGGCGACCGCGCCGCTGCCCCTGGACGAGGTGATCGACGGGTCCGCACCGGCGGCGACGTCCTCGGCCGTGCTCTGTACCAGCGCGGCGCGCAGGGCCGCCCAGGTCATCAGCTGCACCGTGGCGGCGTCCAACCCGATCGATTCCACCGTCGCTGCCGGATCCAACGGGTCGGCCAACCCACTGGCCACCGACTTGCCCGCGATGAAGCGGGCCAGCGTCTGGGACTGCGGGTCGTCACTCGCGGCTGCGATACGCAGGTCGTCGAGCACCCGCTGCGGATCGACCTGTAGCGGGCCGGTGTCCTGGGTGATGGCACGCACGACATCCGGCAGCGGGATGGTCGCCGTTCCCCTGCTCATCTGCCCGATGGACCACACCTGGCTCCACAGCGGCCCGACGGGATCCTCCGGCTCCTCGACCGCCAGGTCGTCGACGATCGGGACGCCGAACTCGGCGTAGACGGCGGTCCAGCCGGGCCCGACGTCGGCCAGCTCGTCGGCGGTCGCGGCCACCAGTTCTGCCGCCCGGGAGACCGGATCGGTGCCGGTCACCGGGACGGCGGTCGCTACGACAGGCAGGTCGGCCGGATCGAGCTGCGGGGTCACCGGGTCGCCGCCGACCGCCACCACGGACGGATCCCCGGAAACGGGGCCGCTCGACGCGGGCTCGGGCCCCCCCGTCGTGGTGCACGCAGTGGCGACCAGCGTCGCGCACACCACCATCGACATCACATGACGACGCACGAGTGCGGATCGTACCCACGCGAATCGGGCTCGCCCTGCCTCGGCCTCAGTCCCGCAGCAGGGAGCGCAGTCTCGTCAGGCGATCGGCCATCCCACGTTCGGCACCGCGATCCGTGGGCTCGTAGTACTCCACCCCCACCAGGTCGTCCGGTAGGTACTGCTGGGCGGCGACGCCCAGTGGGGTGTCGTGGGCGTAGACGTAGCCGACCCCGTGACCATGGCCGGCGGCGCCGGCGTAGTGGGCGTCACGCAGATGAGGCGGCACACTCCCGCCCCGACCCGCTGACACGTCGGCCATCGCCCGGCTCAGACCCACGTAGGCCGCATTGGACTTGGGCGCGGTCGCCAGGTGGACAACGGCTTCGGCCAGCACGATTCGTCCCTCGGGCATACCGATCAGGGCGACGGCCTGTGCTGCGGCGACAGCGGTCTGCAACGCCCCGGGATCAGCCATCCCAACGTCCTCGGCGGCCGAGATGACCAGTCGCCGGGCGATGAATCGAGGGTCCTCACCGGCTGCCACCATCCGGGCCAGCCAGTGCAGGGCCGCATCGACATCACTGCCCCGGATCGACTTGATCAGCGCGCTGGTCACGTCGTAGTGGGCATCGCCGTCGCGGTCGTAGCGCACCGCTGCGACGTCGACAGCGGTTTCGGCGTCGACGACAGTGATCGTCACGGCCCCGCGGGCCATCGTTGCTCCCGCGGCGGCCTCCAGCGCGGTGAGGGCGTGACGGGCATCGCCACCGGCCAACCGCACCAGATGATCCAGGGCGGCCGAATCGATGTCGACGCTGGCGTCGAGGCCACGCGGATCGGCGATCGCCCGGGTGACGAGACCGGCGATATCGCCGTCGTCGAGCGGTCGCAGGGTGAGGATCAGCGACCTGGACAGCAGTGGGGCCACCACCGAGAACGACGGATTCTCGGTC
>JANNOG010000027.1:0-22623 GCA_031398915.1 Micrococcales bacterium
CGATTACCAACGCGTCTAAATTACGTGCAGTGTCAGCGCACATCCGCGAGGGCCGCGGGCCTGTCGTTGTTGCTCCTGATCGGATCCGGTCCTGGCTGGTCGGGGTCAATGACACCCGGCTCGCACTTGGTTCTGTGCTGAGGATCGAGCAGGACGATGACCTGATGGCCGAGGTGGACGATTTCCTGGCCGACGACGTGATGTCGTCGGGGGAGAGCGAGCACACCATGCGGGCCTATCGGATCGTCGTGTACGACATCCTCAGCGACATTCTGGAACGGATCGTCACAACTATTTCGCGGTGACTGGTACGGCCTACTACTGAGTCTTCGCCGCGACCAGGGTCTTGCCGTCGACCTCTTCGATCAGCTTGAGGGTGGTCGGGTCGTGCTCGTCGGCGTAGGCGGGGCTGTCGTACGCGCTCTTCAGCCGCGCGATGCGGAAGATGATGAGAGCGAAGAAGGCCTTGGCCAGGATGTCGGCGACCGAGTACCCCACCTCGCGGGCAACGAAGGCGTTCGCACCCTCGATGTTCAGCACGGGGAGGAGGTAGGCGATCGGGTAGACGCCCCAGGTACCGATGAGCAGCAGTCGCAGGTTGCGAACCGTGACGGCAACCTCCTTGGGCTGCGTCTTGAGGGACTTGCCCAGCTCGACGAACAGTACGTACAGGATGTAGATGAAGGGGATGGTCGACAGGGCGCCCCAGATCATCTTGGTCGCGATGTCGGACGAGATCTCGCCGGGGTAGCCCAGGACGATCATCAGAGCCGCAGCGGGTACCAGGCGAATGAGCAGGCTGCCCTGTACCTTGCGGGCCAACGCCAGGACGGCGATGGTTTCGAGCAGCAGCAGCGGGACGGTCAGCAGCCAGTCCACGTAGCGGTAGGCGACGTTGAACGACACGCCCTCGGCGAGGGTGTAGACGCCCACGCCACCCGGATCGGTGTTGATGTACGCCTCTTTGAACGAGTCGAAGATCCGGAAGTAGTGGTACGCGGCGATACCGCACACCACGGCGGACACGACGATGGCGGCCCGGTACTTGGGCAGCACGCGGTTCAGGCTGACGAGCAGGAACGCGACCGTGAACAGCTGGGAAGCGATGACGAGCGATAGAACGTTGTAGACGGTGTCGAACTGAGACTGACTGAGTTCGGAGACCACTGGTAGCTCCTCCACGACGGTGTGTTTCGTCCGTCTCGTGACGGACCGGGCTCAGCAAACTCTCAGTGAGCCCGGCGTGCAAGCCGTGAACAACCTACGGCGCGATTGAGTTGTTCACAGGTTTCTCACACCTACCCTGAACGTATGCTTATGGTCACTTCTGCCCTGGTCGCAGCCATCTGGGCGCACGCCCGACGCGATCATCCCGACGAGGCATGTGGGGTCCTCGCCGGACCCGCGGACGGTGATCGTCCCGTCCGACATATCCCCATGCTCAATGCCGCCCGTTCACCGAGCTTCTACGAGTTCGACTCGGCAGACCTCCTCGCGCTGTATCGCGACCTCGACGACCGCGGCGAGGTGCCGACCGTCGTCTATCACTCGCACACCGCCACCGAGGCCTACCCGTCGCGCACCGACATCGCTCTCGCGAGCGAGCCCGATGCGCACTACGTCCTGGTGTCGACCCGGGGTCCGTCGGACGACGAATTTCGGTCCTATCGCATCGTCGACGGCATCGTCACCGAAGAAGAGGTCCGGGTCACCGACCAGCCGCGGGTGGAATAGCCGCGGGCGCGACGGCGGTTGCAGCGGACATGACCGTGAGCGTTCGGATCCCGACCATCCTGCGCGGCCACACCGACGGTGCCAAGACCGTGCCGGGCGAGGGCGCCACGCTCGGCGACCTCCTGGCGGACCTGGACTCACGACACGCGGGCCTCAGTGATCGGATCGTCGAGAACGGCGCCCTGCGGCGGTACGTGAACGTCTACGTCGACGACTCCGACGTCCGGTTCACCGGAGGTCTGGACACCCCGCTTTCCGAGGGTGCCTCGGTGACGATCCTGCCCGCCGTCGCGGGCGGCTGAGTCGCAGGTGCGTGCCGAATCACTGCTGGACACCGTCGGTGGTACCCCGCTGGTGCGGCTGTCCGCCCTGTGGCCGGGCGAGGAGGTCCGGCTGTGGGCCAAACTGGAGGACCGGAACCCGACGGGATCGATCAAGGACCGGGCGGCCATCGCCATGATCGCCGCAGCCGAGGCCGATGGCGTCCTGTCACCCGGGGCCACCCTCATCGAGCCCACCAGCGGGAACACCGGGATATCGCTGGCGATGGCTGCAAGGCGGCTCGGCTATCGGCTGATCTGTGTGATGCCCGAGAACGTGTCGCGCGAACGAGTGTCCGTGCTGACCCTGTTCGGTGCCGAGGTGAGGTTCTCGCCCGCCGCCGGCGGCAGTAACGAGGCGGTGCGGGTGGCCCGGGCGCTGGCGGTGGACAATCCCGACTGGGTGATGCTCGACCAGTACTCGAACCCTGCCAACGCCCGCGCCCACTACGAGACGACCGGTCCCGAGATCCTCGCCGACCTGCCCGAGATCACCCACTTCGTCGCTGGTCTGGGGACCACCGGGACGTTGATGGGTGCCGGTCGCTTCCTCGGCGAGCACGGCGTCCAGATCATCGCCGCAGAGCCCAGGTACGGCGAACTGGTCTACGGGCTGCGCAATCTCGACGAGGGATTCGTGCCCGAGCTGTACGACGAGACCGTGCTGACCCGCCGCTACTCGGTCGCAGCGCGTGACGCCGTCAGGCGGGTGCGCGAGCTGCTCGCTGCCGAGGGCATCTGGGCCGGCGTGTCGACGGGGGGCATCCTGCATGCCGCGCTGGCCATCGCCACGGCCGAGGCCGCCGCCGGTCGACGAGCCGACATCGCATTCATCGTCTGCGACGGCGGCTGGAAGTACCTGTCCACCGGCGCCTTCGACGGGGACCTGGACGACGCCGAGGAGGCGCTCGACGGTCAGCTCTGGGCCTGAGGCGGATTACCCTCGGGCTTGTGCCGGTGATCGACCCGACCGCCCCGATCGGGATGTTCGACTCCGGCGTGGGCGGATTGACCGTCGCTCGCGCGGTCCTCGACCAGTTGCCGCACGAGGCAGTCCATTACATAGGTGACACCGCTCGCACGCCCTACGGGCCACGCCCGATCGCCGAGGTCCGCCGCTTCGCCCTCGAGGTGATGGACGGTCTGGTGGACTCGGGCGTCAAGATGATCGTGATCGCGTGCAACACCGCCTCCGCGGCCGTCCTGCGCGACGCCCGCGAGCGCTACGCCGTGCCCGTCATCGAGGTCATCCAGCCGGCCGTACGTCGGGCGGTGGCCGCGACTCGCAACGATCGGGTGGGTGTCATCGCCACCGAGACCACTGTGGGGTCGCGCGCCTACGAGGACGCCTTCGCTGCGGCCACGCACCTGCGGCTGGTGGTGCGAGCCTGCCCGCGATTCGTCGAGTTCGTCGAGGCGGGGGTGACCGGTGGCGAGGAGCTGCTGGCGACCGCGGCCGAGTACCTGGCGCCGGTGCGCGACGCAGGGGTCGACACCCTGGTGCTCGGGTGCACCCACTACCCGCTACTGACCGGCGTGATCTCCTACGTGATGGGGGACGTCGGGTTGGTCTCCAGCGCGGAGGAGACGGCCAAGGACGTCTACCGGACACTGGTCAGTCACGGCCTCGACCGACCCGACGAGGCGCGGGCGCCGGCCCATCGCTTCGAGGCGACCGGCGACGCCGCCTCCTTCGACGGTTTGGCCCGGCGCTTCCTCGGCCCTGTCGTCAACGCCACGCTGGCGGGCGGAGGGGTCGCATGAGGCTGACGATCGTCGGTTGCTCGGGGTCGCTGCCCGGCCCCGAGTCGGCGGCATCGTGCTATCTGGTCGAGGCGCCCGATGCGACCGGACGGGTCTGGCGGGTGCTGCTCGATCTGGGTAGCGGGGCCTTCGGACCGCTGCACCGCCACGGCGATCCGCGCGCGATCGATGCCGTGCTGCTCAGTCACCTGCACCCCGACCACTGCCTGGATCTGACCGCGCTCTACGTGTCCTTGCGCTACGCGCCCGGAGATCGCGTCCCCGGGCCGGTGGCGGTGTGGGGCCCCGCCGGTGTGGCCGAGCGGATTCACCGGGCCCACGATCCGTTGTCGGCTGACCACGGCGTCTCTGACCTGGAGGACTACCTGGCCTTCGCGCAGTGGCAACCCGGCCGGGCGGTGACCCTGGGCCCGCTGACGGTGATGGCCGAACCGGTACGGCACCCGGTCGAGGCATACGGCCTTCGCCTGACGTGGCACCCACCGGACGGGGCGCCCGAGGTGGTCCTCGGTTACAGCGGGGACACCGACGAGTGTGACGGTCTGGACGACGTGGCCGTGGGCGCCGACGTCCTGCTGTGCGAGGCGGCCTGCGCCGAGGACGCGCCCGTCGCCGGCGTGCACCTGACCGGCCGACAGGCCGGCCGCGCCGCTGCCCGAGGTGGCGTGGGTCGCCTCGTCCTGACCCACGTCCCGCCCTGGAACGACCCGATGCAGACGCTGGCCGGCGCGGCCGGGGAGTACTCCGGTCCGATCGACCTCGCGCACCCCGGCATGGTCCTCCAGCTGGGATCCTCGGACACATGACGCCTCGGACCACTGCGACCCGGTTGCGCGAGAAGGTGACCTACGACGAGGCCGTCGCCCACGCCATCCTGGACGAGGCGCTGGTGTGCCACGTGGGATTCGTCGTGGACGGCTCGCCACGGGTGTTGCCGACCATTCACGCGCGAGCCGGCTCGACCCTGTACCTCCACGGGTCCACCGGAACTCCGCTGCTGAGACTGGTCGACCCGGTCGACGGGGGGATCGAGATATGCGTGACGGTCACCCTGCTGGACGGCCTCGTCCTGGCCCGCAGCCAGTTCGAGAGCTCCATGAACTACCGCAGCGTGGTCGTCCACGGTCGGGGACACCTGGTCACCGACCACGCCGAGCGCGAGGTGGCGCTGCACCGCATCGTCGAGCACGTCTCGCCCGGTCGCTCGGCCACCAGCCGGGCGGGCAACGCCCGCGAGCTCGCCGCCACCGCGGTACTGCGGCTCGACCTGGTCGAGTTCTCGGTCAAGGTGTCGACGGGCGAACCCGAAGACGCCCCCTCGGACGTGACGGGGCCGCACTGGGCCGGGGTCGTCCCGGTGGCGCTCCGGTTCGGCGCGCCGATCCCCGCCGGCGATCTGGCGACCGGAATCGAGCTTCCCGACCACCTGCTCGACTACGCCCGCCCGGGCGCCTGACGAGAGTCGAGCTCGACGATCATCCGGTTCAGGGCCACCTGGCGGTAGGACGCATCGAGGAGTTCGGCGACCTCGTCCCAGTCGACGTCACCCGCCGCGAGGTCCAGCGCCAGCCATCCGGACGACCCGTAGTACTTCGGTTAGAAGAACCGGGCGTCGGCCACCAATGCCGGTCGCTCGGCCTCGTCGGGCTTGAACAGCAGTGCCGGATCGTCTCGGTAGGCCGCGCCGTAGACGGCGAACTGTGGCTTCGCGGCGCGAAACGTCGGGCGGCCGTGGGACTCGACCTCGATCGCCTCGGGCAGGGCCAGCGCGATCGGCCGGATCAGGTTCAGCAGCGGGTCGTCGTCGTCGTACATCCGCGGATGTGCCACCACCCCAGGCTAAGCCCGCCGTGCTATCCGCCCGGGCGGGTCATCGCAGGTGCGACGTAACGCAGGTCACCTGTCCGGTACAGCTGAGCCGGCCGTCCGGGTCCGGCGACCTGGGGGCGACCCACCGGTACCAGCCACCCGGGTACCCCGGTGACCTTGCGATGGAAGTTGCGCGCGTCGAGTGCCGAGCCCCACACCGCTTCGTACACACCGCGCAGCTGTGACACGGTGAACGGGTCCGGCAGCAGGGCGGCAGCCAGCGGCGTGTACTCCAGTTTGGCTCGGAGGCGTTCGGCGGCGTCGTCGAGGATTCGCGGGTGATCGAATGCCAGATCGAACCGTTCCGGGTCGGCCGCGATGTCGTCGTAGGCGCACCATGCCCACGGTTGCGTCACGTCCGGGGTCTGACGCACCAGGGCCAGATAGGCCACGCTGACCACCCGGGTCCTGGGGTCACGCCCGGGTGAGGCGTAGGTGGCCAACTGCTCGTGGTGGTCGGGCTCAGCCAGGCCCGCCTCGTCGGTGAGGTGACGTACCGCGGCCTCGTCAGGCTCCTCCTCCGGCCCCACCAGCGCACCCGGCAGTGCCCAGCGTCCGGCGTAGGGCTCCTTCGTGCGACGGCCCAGCAGCACCACCAGACGGGCGTCACGGATACCGAGCACGACGACGTCGACAGCGAGTGCGACGGCGAGTGCGGCCCCGGCCCTCATTCTCGTCACATTGACAAGATACCCCGTGACTAATTATCGTCGCATTGACACAAACAGTCCTCATGCATCGGAGGTCCCCATGGCCGACATAACGCGCTTCCCGTTCGTCCGACACCTGCGTGGCAGTGCCACCGGTTACGTCATCCAGCTGAGGAACGGCAAAGTCCGACGATCCGGCGTCGCCGCATCGTTCTGGTTCCGTCCCCTCCCGGCGGTGATCAGCGAGATCCCCGTGGACGACCGTGAACTGCCGCTGCTCTTCCACGCTCGCACGGCGGATTTTCAGGACGTCACCGTCCAGGCCACGGTGACGTATCGGATCTCCGACCCCGCCCTGGCCGCGGCGCGGGTCGACTTCACCATCGACCCGGACACCGGTCGTTGGCGGGGCACGCCGCTGGACAGCATCGCCCGGCTCATCGTCGAGCTCGCCCAGCAGGCTGCCCTCGACATCCTGGTGGCATCGAATCTGCTCGACGCCCTGGCCGCGGGCCCTCGCCGGGTCCGTGACGCCGTCGACGCCGGGCTGGGCGCCGACGGTCGACTGGCGGACAGTGGCCTGCAGATCCGCGACGTCCGGGTCGTGGCCATCCGGCCCGAGGCCGACGTCGAACGTGCCCTGCAGACCCCGACCCGCGAGTACGTCCAGCAGGAGGCGGATCGCGCGACCTACGAGCGTCGCGCCCTGGCCGTCGAACGCGAGCGCACGATCAGCGAGAACGAGCTGCAGAGCACCATCGAGCTCGCCGTCCGCGAGGAGCAGTTGGTGACCCAGCAGGGCGTCAACCAGCGACGTCGCGCCGAGGACCTCGCGGGTGCCTCCCGGATCGCCGCCGTCGCCGCAGCAGCCGAGCAGGACATCAGGGCCGGTGCGGAAGCCGGGGCCATACGGGTGGTCGGCGAGGCCAACGGCGCCGCCGAGGCGGCTCGCCTGGGCGCCTACGACGGGATCGACCGAAACGTGGTGTGGGCCATGGCATTGCGTGAGCTGGCGGGCGGGCTGCCCTCGATCGGATCGGTGACGGTGACGCCGGATCTGCTCACCGGGCTGCTGGCGTGGCTGACCGGCCCGACCGGCCCGACCGGGGACGGCGCAACCGGGGACGGCGCAGCGACGGCCGACGCTGCCCAGACGACGCGGGCCTGACAGTGGCGCTGCCTCCCCGGGTGGTCCTGGTTCATCGGCTGACCGAGCTGGACAAATTGAGGGCCCGGCACGGTACCCGCGGTCAGGTGGAGTTCTTCCTCCGCCAACGGGGCCGCGACCTGGGCCACGTCGACGGTCGCCACGACGCGGTGACCGAGGCCGTCGCGCAGGTCGGGGCCTCGATTCCGGCGGATTGGCGTCGAGGCGCCGTCGAGCGTGGAGACTTGGACCGGTTCCTGTTCGCCGCCGAGGACATCGTGGTCGTCGTCGGTCAGGACGGTCTGGTGGCCAACGTCGCCAAGTACCTCGACGGCCAACCCGTCATCGGGATCGACCCCGACCCGGGCCGCAACCCCGGCGTGCTGGTCAGCCATCCGGTGTCCGCCGCCGCGGGCCTGCTGCGCTCGGTCGTGTCCGGTACGGCATCGATCGTCGCCCGGGCCATGGTTCGCGGCACCCTCGACGACGGTCAGCATCTCGACGCGCTCAACGAGGTCTACGTCGGGCACCCCTCTCACCAATCGGCTCGTTACGTCGTCACCGACCCCGGCGGGCGGAGTGAGCGTCAATCCTCGTCCGGGGTGATCGTCAGCACCGGAACCGGGGCCACGGGTTGGGGTGCCTCGATCGCGCGTGAGCGTGGCCTCGCCGACGCGCTGCCCGGCCCGTGCGAGGCGTCGTTGGCCTGGTTCGCCCGCGAGGCATGGCCCTCGTCGACCACCGGCACCGAGCTGACGCAGGGCCGGCTGGGCAGGGCCGATCAGCTACAGATCAGCGTCGAGTCCGAGGTGCTGGTCGTCTTCGGTGACGGGATCGAGGCCGACAGACTGCAGCCGAGTTGGGGCCAGCGAGTCTCGATCGCCATGTCGCCCCGCTCGTTGCACCTGGTGACCGCCGCGGTGGAATAGTTCCGGGCGTGCCGATCGACCGCGACGCATTCTGGGCCCGACTCGACGACGAGCACCGGCGCGAGCTCGAATCCCGACGTCCGTTCGATCTGGACGACATCGTCGCCACCCGGGCACGTTCGGCGGCGGATCCTCGCGACGAGCCCTCGGCGGCCGGGCGGGCAGTCGCCGTCACCGATCACACCACCGACGCCGGGGTCCTGGTCCGCGTGTTCACTCCGCCCGGGGTGGGACCGGCCGCGCCGCTGCTGTACGGCATCCACGGGGGCGGTCAGGTGCTGGGCTCGCTGGCCGAGAGCGACACCGAGTTCCGCGAGATGGCCGTCGCGATCGGTTGTGTCGTCGCCTCACCGGAATATCGCCTGGCACCCGAGCACCCGTTTCCCGCCGCCATCGACGACTGCTACGAGGGCCTGGTCTGGGTGGTCGGGGCAGCGGAGGAGTTGGGCGTGGACCCGGGGCGAGTCGCCGTCGGTGGCGGTTCGGCCGGGGGCGGACTGGCGGCGGCGCTCGCGCTCGTCGCCCGTGACCGTGGTGGCCCGGCCATCGCCTTCCAGTGGTTGATCTTTCCCATGCTGGACGACCGCGGGGTGAGCGAGTCCTCCCACATCGATCTCGATCCGCGTACCTGGACTCGGGCGGACGACCGTAACGCCTGGCGGGCGGTGCTGGGCGAGGCCTTCGGCACCGACGACGTCTCGCCGTACGCCGCCCCTGCCCGCGCCACCGACCTCCGAGGCTTGCCCCCCGCCTATATCGCGGTCGGTGACCTCGACCTCTACCTCGACGAGGACGTGGACTACGCGCTTCGCCTGGGCCGCGCCGGTGTTCCTGCCGAACTGCACGTCTACCCCGGCGCGCTGCATGGTGGCGATGGTGGGGCGCCGCGTTCGACGCAGGGTCGGCGGTGGCGCCGGGACATGTGCGACGCGCTTCGGACCGGGCTGGGCATCGCGTCGGCCTAGGCTCCTGACTCGTGCCCACCGAGACCGAACTCGCCCTGCGCCACGATGGCCGGGCTGCCGACGACCTGCGTGACATCCGGATAACCCGAAAATGGCTCGACCACGCCGAGGGGTCGGTCCTCGTCGAGTTCGGCCGTACCCGGGTGCTGTGCGCCGCCTCGTTCACCGCCGGGGTGCCCAAGTGGCGCGGCGGGTCGGGCGAGGGGTGGGTGACCGCCGAGTACGCCATGTTGCCGCGATCGACGCACACCCGATCGGATCGCGAGAGCGTCAAGGGCAGGATCGGCGGCCGGACCCACGAGATCTCCCGGCTGGTCGGGCGGTCGTTGCGGGCGGTCGTCGACACCAAGGCGCTCGGCGAGAACACCATCGTCATCGACTGCGACGTGCTCCAGGCCGACGGTGGCACCCGCACCGCCGCGATCACCGGTGCCTACGTCGCCCTGGCCGACGCCATCGCGTGGGCCAAGGCAAAGGGCCTGGTCGCGGCCCGCAAGACGCCGTTGAGCGGCTCGGTCGCAGCGGTCAGCGTGGGGATCGTCGCCGGGCGTCCGGTACTGGACCTCGACTATCACGAGGACGTCCGGGCTGAGACCGACATGAACGTGGTCTGTACCGGCGACGGACGGTTCGTCGAGGTACAGGGCACCGCCGAGGGGGCCCCGTTCGATCGCGCCGAGCTGGACCAGCTGCTGGACCTGGCCCTGGCCGGATGTGCCCGCCTCGACGTGATCCAACAGGCCGCACTCGCCCAATGAGTACCGCGAGGGTGGTGCTGGCGACCCGCAACCGCCACAAGCTCGACGAGTTGCGCGCGATCCTGCTCGCCACCGGCGTGGTGAGCGACGTGTCGGGGCTGGTCGCCGTGGCCGACCTGGGTGGGGCGATGGACCCCGGCGAGGTCGTCGAATCCGGTGTCACCTTCCACCAGAACGCCCTGCTCAAGGCGCACGCCGTCGCGGCGGCGAGTGGACTGCCGGCACTGGCCGACGACTCGGGAATCTGCGTCCCGGTGATGGGCGGTGCCCCGGGGATCTTCAGTGCGAGGTGGGCGGGTCACGGGCGCGGCGACGAGGCGAACGTCGACCTGTTGCTCGATCAGTTGCAGGACGTACCGGACGAGCATCGAGGCGCGTGGTTCACCTGCGTGGCAGTCCTCGCCTGGCCGGATGGTCGAGAGCACACGGCCGAGGGTCGGATGACCGGGAGGTTGATCCGCGAACCCCGGGGTGGCGGTGGTTTCGGGTACGACCCGATCTTCGTTCCCGACGGCCAGACGCGTACCTGCGCCGAACTCGACCCCTCGGAGAAGAACGCGATCAGTCACCGCACGCGGGCGCTCGTCGCGTTGGCTCCCGCGATCGCCGACGTGCTCTGACGTTTCCTTACCGAACGGTGAACGTGGGCCCCTGGAGCCGCGGTGCGCCGACGGGAGGGGTCTAATCGTCGTGTGACCACCCTCCAGGCCGCTGGGCCCCCGGGCAGCGCCGAGCCGACTGACGGCGCCATCGCAAACCCGGCTCGCCTCGGCTGGGTCTGGTGCTCCCTCGCCGGGATCGCCGCCCTCGCCCTGGGGCTGGGCATCGCCGAGTTGTCCGCCGTTCTCGTGTCACCGCGAGCCACCCCCGTCGTGGCCGCCGGGGACACCGCCATCGAACTCGCGCCCCGGTGGGGTAAGGACTTCGCCATCGCCGTGTTCGGCGTCCGGGACAAGCTGTTCCTGGTGACCGTCGTCGCCGTCGTGGCCGTACTGCTCGCCGCGGCCGCAGGCATCCTGGAGGCGCGCCGTCGCCGAACCGGCCTGATCCTGATCGCTCTCGTGTCGATCTCCCTCGCCCTGGCGGCCGCGAGTCGCCCGGGTGCCGACACGTTCGCCTACGTTCCCGGACTCCTCGCCGGGGTGTCGGCCATGGTGGTCCTGCCGATCCTGCTTCGCCGGTTGGGCGCTGCAGGGTTAGCGGCGGCTGGTTCCGGGGTGGCTGGTTCCGGCGCCGGTGGAACATCCGGTCGCCGAGCCGTCCTGCTCGGTGGGGTGTTGGCCGCCGCCGGGGTCACCGGATTCGGTGGCTACGCCCTCGGTGCCCGGGTGCGCGGGGTCGCGTCCTCGCGCGCCGACGTGGCCCTACCCGCACCGGCCACCCCGGTCGCTCCGGTGTCGGGTTCGGCGACCTTCGACCAGGTGCCCGACCTCGCCCCGTTCCAGACCCCGGTCAACGACTTCTATCGCATCGACACCGCGCTGGTCGTCCCGGCCGTCCGCGCCGACGAGTGGCGACTGCGAATCCACGGTCTGGTCGAGCGAGAGGCCGAGTACCGGATCGGGGACATCCTGGACCGCGAACTGGTCGAGAAGTGGGTGACCCTGGCCTGCGTGTCCAACGAGGTCGGTGGTGGCCTGACCGGTAACGCGCTGTGGCTCGGGCTACCGACGGCGCAATTGCTCGCCGAGGCCAGACCCCGGCCGGAGGCGGACATGGTGCTCTCGACCAGCATCGACGGGTTCACTGCAGGGACCCCCATCGAGGCGTTGACCGACGGCCGGGGCGCACTGCTCGCCGTCGGGATGAACGGCTCGCCGTTACCGGTCGAGCACGGATTCCCGGCGCGCCTGGTGGTGCCCGGGCTGTACGGCTACGTCTCGGCGACCAAGTGGGTCGTCGACCTCGAAGTCACCCGATTCGCCGATGCCGAGGCGTACTGGACGGTACGTGGGTGGACCGCGCTCGGACCGATCAAGATCTCCTCCCGGATCGACCGCCCCATCGGCGGAACCCAACCCGGCACCGACGGGACAGTCGTCGTCGCCGGCATGGCCTGGGCTCAGGACGTCGGCGTCGAGGCGGTCGAGGTTCGGGTGGACTCCGGTGACGGGTGGGGGCCGTGGACGACCACCGAACTGGCCGACGCCGGGACGACCAGCACATGGCGGCAGTGGCGCTGGTCCTGGGTGTCACCACCTGCCGGTGAGCACCGGATCCAGGCTCGGGCGACGGATGCGAACGGAGACGTTCAGGTCGAGGCCGAAGCCGAGCCGTTCCCCAGTGGCGCGACCGGTTACCACACTGTCGGGGTGAGCATCAGCTAGGGGTGGCCGATCGGGTCTACCCCTGTCGCACGGCAAGCCGTCCAGTCCTCACCGATGTCCACCGGCCTCCACGGCGCGCGAGCCACGGGGCAGGGCACGATGGCGGTGTGGGCAGGCCGGACGTGCACGTCGTGTGGTTCAAACGTGACCTGCGTGTGGCGGACCACGCGCCGCTGCGGGCAGCTGCCGCCTCCGGCGCACCGGTGCTGCCGTTGCTCGTCGTCGAGCCCAGCGGTCTCGCGCACCCCCACCACGACCCACGGCACACCGCTGCCGTCCTGCAGGCGGCCGCTGACCTGCGGCGTCGGACTGCGGCCCTCGGTTCACCGCTGGTGGTTCGGGTCGGTGAGGTCGAGGACGTCATGGAGGCGCTGCATGGCGACCTCGTGCAGCGGGGGTCGGGCATCGCGTCGCTGCACGCCCACGCTGAGACCGGTCACCTCGACTCCTTCGGTCGCGATCGTGCTGTGGCCCGCTGGGCGCGCGCCCGCGGAGTCGCGCTGCACGAGTACCCCACGAACGGGGTGGTGCGCGGACTGGACCGCCACGGCGGGCGCGACGCCTGGCAACCGCTGCGCCAGGCGCAACTCGGCGGGCTGCCGTTGCCACCTCCCGAACGGTTGGCACCGCCCGACGGGGTGCAGCCCGGTGACCTGCCCACCCTGGCGGACGTGTGTCCGCCGGACAGCCGCACCGAACGGCAGGAGGTGTCCGAGAGCGCCGCCCGTCAGGTCCTGGTGTCCTTCCTCGCCGGCACGCAGCCGCGCTACCCCGGTTACGAGAAGGCACTGTCCAGCCCGGTCACCGCCTGGCAGGGCTGTTCGCGGCTGTCGGTGCACCTCGCCTGGGGGACGCTCTCCTCGCGCCAGGTCCATCACGCCGTGGCCCGCACCCGGGCCGCGATCAGCGGACTACCCAAGGCGGAGGGGGGTCGTCGCGGTCGGTCCCTCACCGCCTTCACCGAGCGGTTGGCCTGGCGCGATCACTTCGTGCAGCGCCTGGAGGACTCTCCTGACCTCGAGCACCGGGCCATTGCGGACGGCTTCGACGAGTTGCGTGGAGATCCGGCGGAGCCACCGGCGGCGGCGTTCGAGGCGTGGGTGAGCGGCAACACCGGATGGCCCATGGTCGATGCCTCGTTACGGGCAGTGGCCGCGACGGGGTGGCTGAACTTCCGGATGAGGTGCCTGGTGGTGTCGGTCGCCTCGTACGACCTCTGGTTGCCGTGGCAGGCGACGGGTGAGGTGCTGGCCCGCTGGTTCGCCGACTACGAGCCCGGCATCCACTGGTCGCAGATGCAGATGCAGTCGGGGGTCACCGGGATCAACGCGATGCGGGTGTACAACCCGGTCAAGCAGCAGACGGACCACGACCCCGACGGGGTCTTCGTCAGGCGGTGGGTGCCCGAGCTGCGTGACGTGCCCGACAGTCACCTCGCCGAGCCCTGGACCTGGCCGGCATCCGAACGCCACGGCTACCCCGATCCGAGGGTCGACCACACCGTCGCAGTGCGCCGAGCGACTGCGGTACTGGCCGGGGTCAGAGCCGATGTGCGCGTGACGGGCGAGCAGTCCCAGGTGCTGCACCGCCACGGCTCTCGGCGACCGTCTCCCGCCAGGCGCGCCCGGCGGGGCGGTTGAGCGCCCGGCGGGGCGGTTGAGGGGCCGCCCGCTCGCCGTGGCGACCGGTACCCACGCCAGGGACCTCAGGCAGGTGGTTCATCGGTGCGGAAGGCGGGACTTGAACCCGCACGCCTCGCGGCACAGGAACCTAAATCCTGCGTGTCTGCCAATTCCACCACTCCCGCAACACGGCAACGATAGGCGCCTCAGTCGACGCCGAGCTCGCGCCGCAGCATCGCGACGTGACCGGTGGCCTTGACGTTGTACTTGGCCAGGGCGACCCGACCCGCCTCGTCCACCACGACCGTCGAGCGGATGACACCGGTCACCTTCTTGCCGTACAGCGACTTCTCGCCCCACGCTCCCCAGGCGGACATCACGGCGTGGTCGGGATCGGACAGCAGCGGAAAGGTCAACGCATCCCGTTCGACGAAGGCGGCCAACTGCTCGGGCTGGTCGGGAGAGATTCCCATCACGGCGTACCCGGCCGCCTGCAGCGAACCGAGGTTGTCCCGGAAGTCGCAGGCCTGGGTCGTGCAGCCCGGAGTCATCGCCGCCGGATAGAAGTACACGATCGTGGGCGACTCGTGCCCAAGGCTGTACTGGACGCCGTCGTGACCGGCAAGGGTGAAGTCGGGCGCGAGGTCCCCGATGGCTAATTGCGACATGAACATAGTTTGGCCTTGCGCAGACCTGGCCGTCCAGATGAGACTGCCAACATGCACGTACCTGACGGGTTCTTGAATGTCAGCACCTCCATTGCAACGGGTGTGGTGTCGATCGGTGTCGTGGGGTACGCCCTGCGCCGGGTTCGCGCCGAGATGACCGAGGCGGCTGCTCCCCTGGCCGGTCTGACCGCGGCGTTCGTCTTCGCCGTCCAGATGCTCAACTTCCCGGTGGGGATCGGCACGTCGGGTCACCTCATGGGCGGGGCATTGGCCGCGGCGTTGGTGGGGCCCTGGATGGCAGTGATCGTGGTGGCCGTGGTGCTCGCCGTCCAGGCGCTGCTGTTCGCCGACGGCGGAATCACCGCATTGGGCAGCAACGTCCTCCTGATCGGCATCGTGACGGTCGCAGTCGGCTACGCCGTGTCCCGCCTGGTGGTCGCTGCCTTGCCGCGTCGTGCCCTGTCGGCGGCACCGGCGGCCGCGATCGGTGCGCTGATATCGGTGCCTGCAGCCGCGCTGGTCTTCGTCGGCCTGTATGCGGTCGGGGGTGCCACCGAGTTGCCGCTGGACCGACTGGCTCAGTACATGTTGGGCTGGCACACGCTCATCGGCGTGGGTGAGGCGGTCATCACCGGTCTGACCGTCGCCGCCGTGGCCGCCACCCGCCCCGACCTGGTCCACCTCGCACGAGGTGCGCGGCGCACCCTCGTCGTGACCGCCCCGGACGGCACCACTTCCACCGTGACCAGCAGTCGCTCCGAAGACGTGCGACCCGCCACGCCGCGGGTCGGTCGCCGCACCGCGGCCATCGCGCTGGTGGTCAGCCTGGCCCTGGCAGGAATCGTGTCCGGCTTCGCCAGCGCGAACCCCGACGGCCTCGAATACGTGGCCGAAAGCCTCGGGTTCATCGACGAGGCGCAGGATTCTGCGGTCGCGGGTGGCCCGCTGAGCGACTACGGCCTGCGTGGCATCGACAATCCGTATCTGTCGACCGGCCTCGCCGGCGTGATCGGAGTGCTGGTCGTGGTGGGGCTCGGCATCCTGATCGCCCGGCTGTCGCTGCGCGCCTCCGACCCGGACCCCGACCCCGAGGTCGAGCGCATCGACAGCAGCGTCTGAGTGGGCGCCGGGCACAGCCACGGTACGGGGAGCGTCTCGGACGGCCTTTTCGTCCACAGGCATACCGTTGTCCACCGGCTGCCCGCCGAGACCAAACTGGTGTCACTGGTGGTGTTCGTGCTGGTGGTCGTATCCACCCCGCGTGAACAGGTGTGGGCGTTCGGTGCATTCGCCGTAGTCCTCGCGGTCGTGGTCGCTCTCGCCCGGTTGCGGCCCGGTCTGGTGCTGCGGCGGATGGTCATCGAGGTGCCGTTCCTGGTGTTCGCCCTGTTGCTGCCCTTCGTCGCGCTGGGCGAACGCATCGACCTGGGACCTGTGTCGGTGTCGGCCCCGGGCCTGTTGGGCGCGTTCAACATCGTCGCGAAGGGCACGCTCGGCGTCGTCGCGGCCATCGTGTTGTCGGCGACCACCCGGCCGCGCGATCTGGTTCTCGGCCTGCAACGCTTGCGTGTGCCCACACTGCTGGTGACGATCATCTCGTTCATGATCCGTTACCTCGACGTCATCGTCGACGACATGCGGCGGATGCGGGTGGCCCGCGAGGCGCGCGGGTTCGAGGCGCGCCACATCGGACACATCCCCGTCCTGGCCCGCTCGGCCGGTGCCCTGTTCGTCCGCTCCTACGAGCGGGGCGAGCGGGTGTACCTGGCCATGGTGAGCCGCGGCTTCAACGGGGCACTGCCGATGCTGCGGGCGCGCGTCACCGTCGCGGCGGACTGGGCCGGTGCGGCGGTGCTTCCCGCGACGGCCGGCGTGATCGCTGTCGTGGCCCACAGCCTGGGTGACCTCACCGCGGTGACCCTTGGCAGCTGAGACGCCGCAGGTGGCCGAGTCCCCGGCAGACCCGGCGCTGCGGGTCAGTGGGTTGGCGTTCGCCTACCCGGACGGCCATCAGGCGCTGTTCGGCATCGACCTCAGTGTCGACGCCGGTGAGCGGGTGGCCGTACTGGGCCCCAACGGTGCCGGAAAGACGACCTTCCTGCTGCACCTCAACGGCATTCTCGGCACCGCCGCCGGTTCGGACAGCGTCGGTGAGGTGAGGATCGGCGGCACCCTGGTGGAGCGTCGCACCGTCGCCGACATCCGACGCCGGGTCGGGTTCGTCTTCCAGGACCCCGATGATCAGCTGTTCATGCCGACGGTGCGTGACGACGTGGCGTTCGGGCCGGCCAACTTCGGCTTGCGGGGCGACGAGTTGGACGCCCGGGTGGACGAGGCGCTCGCTGCAGTCGACATGTCGAAGTTCGCCGACCGGGCGCCCCATCACCTGTCGTTCGGGCAGCGTCGCCGGGTCGCCATCGCCACCGTCCTGGCCACCGACTGTGATCTGCTGGTACTCGACGAGCCGACGTCCAACCTGGACCCGCAGAGCCGTCGCGAGTTGATTGCCATCGTCGAGGCGCTGCCGGTCACCACCCTGGTCGTCACCCATGACCTGCCGTTCGCGATGCGGCTGTGCCCGCGCAGCGTCATCCTGGACGGTGGCCGGATCGTCGCCGACGGGGTGACGGGCGACCTGTTGACCGATCCCGCGCTGTTGGCCCGCCATCGCCTCGAACTCCCCGAGGGGTTCGACCCCGAGCGACTTCGATCGGCGCCCCGAGTTCAGGCTGGGTAAGGTCGCACCATGCCTGATCAGCAGTTGGGTCGAGCCGAACTCGAGGTGGCCATCGCCGAGCGGCAACGTTCGCTGGCCGCCACCCTGGACGAACTGAGCCGTCGCCTCGAACCGTCTCGCCTGGCACGCGAGGGGGTGGCGGGGGTGCAGAGCTCGGCCCGATCGGCCGTGGTGGACACCGCGGGTCGACCCCGAACCGAGCGGATCGCCGCCGTCCTCGCAGCCGTCGTCGTCGTCATCGTCGTGTCGGTGATCGCTCGGGTCCGCACCCGCAGGCGCAGCTCGTGACGACTCGCCTGCCCACCGGGGTGGTTCCTGAGACGCCCGGTCCCGGACAGGAATCGGTGTGGGACTTTCCTCGTCCGCCGCGCGTCGAGCCGAGCGCCCGCCTGATCGTGGTCACCTTCGACGGCGTCGTGGTCGCGCAGACCCGAGACGCCGTGCGAGTACTGGAGACCTCGCATCCCCCGACGTGGTACCTGCCCCGGTCGGCCTTCGCGCCCGAAGCGCTGCGCGAGGCTCCCGGGTCGTCGTGGTGCGAGTTCAAGGGTCGCGCGTCGTATCTGGACGTGGTGTCGCCGGGGGGGCGGGTGGCGACCGCTGCCGCGTGGACCTATCTGGATCCCTCTCGCGGATTCGAGGCGATCACCGGGCACGTGGCGCTCTATGCGGCGATGATGGACGAGGTTCGAGTGGACGACGAGATCGTCCAGGCCCAGCCGGGTGGCTTCTACGGCGGCTGGGTGACCAGCGATGTCGTCGGCCCGTTCAAGGGAATCCCCGGCTCCAGCGGCTGGTAGGTGCGGTCGCCGAGGGGACACTGGCCGATCACACGAGGATCGGCGCGTCGATGACGCCGCCATCCGGGAGCGGTCCGCGTCGCTCGGCGGTCGGGCGGTAGCGTCCTCGGAATGAGCGACGCGGGTCAGCCGGTCGGGCCGACACCGCTGCAGATGCTGCGGGCCACCCCGTCCATCCTTCGTGATCCGCTGGAGTTCTTGCGACGCTCACGCGCCGAACACGGTCCGGTCGTCACCTTCCCCACGCGTGGCAGACCCGCCGTCCTGGTCGACGACCCCGGCGCAGTCCGCCGGGTGCTCCAGGACAACCACATGGCCTACGGCAAGGAGACGATCCAGTACACGGCGCTGGCGATGGTGACCGGGCAGGGGCTGCTGACCACGGACGGCGCCACGTGGCGGACCCACCGCCGGGCCATCCAACCGGCCTTCCACCGCGACACGCTGGGCCACGTGGCCGCCGCCGCGGCCGATGCGGCGAGCCGAGCCGGTGAGCTGTTCGACGCGGCACCGGACGGTGTGGTCGACACCGACGAGGTGTTGATGAGGGTGACCCTCGACGTGGTCGGGCGCACCCTGTTCGGCGCGGACCTGGTCGACGGTGGCGAGGGAGACGGGCGTCGGCTGGTCGCCGCGGTTCACGACGCGCTGGGTGCGGTGCTGCGCCGCGCCACCACGCCGGTCTCCGCGCCCGCCTCGATGCCCACGCCCGGCAACCTGCGATTGCGTCGGGCGTTGGTCGAGCTCGACACGGCGGCGGCCCGGATGGTGGCTCGCCGCCGGGAGGCGCCACGGGCCGGTGATGTGTTGGGCCTGCTACTCGCCGGGGGTGGGGACCTGCTGTCTGCCGACGAGATTCGCGACGAATTGGTGACCCTCGTCATCGCCGGGCACGAGACCGTAGCGGCCAGCCTCACGTGGACGCTGCGGCTGCTTGCGGAGAATCCGGATGCGCAGGCGCGGGTCCACGCCGAACTGGATGCGGTACTGGGTGGTGGCCACGGCCGACGTCCCCAGTACGAGGACCTCGGCGCACTTCGGGTGACTCGGGCGGCCGTGGACGAGGGGTTGCGGCTATTCCCGTCGGCGTGGGTGATCACGCGGCGAGCGCTGGAGGCCGATGTCCTGGCGGGTACGGCGATCCAGGCGGGCACCCTGGTGATCATCAGTCCGTGGTTGCACCATCGACTGCCGGCCGTCTGGCCGGACGCCGACCGATTCGACCTGGACCGCTGGGTGTCGGGGGCGGCCCGGCCCAACCGGGAGGCCTACCTGCCGTTCGGTGCCGGGCCTCGCCTGTGTATCGGGCGGGATTTCGCTCTGGTCGAGTCAGTCCTGGTGCTGGCCGAGCTGCTGCGCACTCGCCAGTTGTCGACGGTGGGGCCTCGACCCCGGGTGCAGGCGATGGTCACCCTGCGTCCGCGGGGAGGTTCGGCGTTGCGTTCGATCCGGCGCGAGCAATGATCGCATCGGCCAGTCGGCCGGGGGCCGCCTCGTCGTGGCCCAAGAACAGCGACGGTTCGGTCAGCTCGAGTTCCAGCAGGATCGGGTTGCCGTCGGCGTCGGGCAACAGGTCGACTCGGGCGTACAGCAGGTCGGCGTCGCCCGCAGCCGCGAGAGCCATTTGGGCGACCCGCAGTTCTGCCGCCGTGGCAACCCGATCGCTGATCGCCTCGTCCCGGTAGAGGCCGGCGACGAGGACCTCGGGAACGTGCAGGATCGGGCCCTTGCGGATGGCGTGACTGAACGTGCCGCCGATATGGACCAGGGCGGTCTCCCCGTGAGTGTCGACACCGCTCAGGTACGGCTGGATCATGACCGTGCGCCCCGCCTCGGTGAGCCGTCGGACATGCGCCGCGGCCGCGGCAGGCTCGCCCGTGGCATCGGCGTCGTAACGCTCGGTGTCCAGGGATCCGGCACTGATCGTCGGCTTGACGACGAACACTCCGTGGGCCGGAAGCGGATGCTCCTGCCCGGGCGAGACGAATGTGGTGGGAACCACAGGGACACCCGCTGCACGGAGGTCGTCGAGGTACAGCTTGTCGGTGTTCCAGGCGATCACCTCGCCCGGATTGAACAGCCTGGGGACCCGACTCGACCAGCGGACGAACTCGTCCCGACGCGGCGGGTAATCCCAGGTCGAACGCACGACGACGACGTCGAAGAGTGACCAGTCCACCGTGTCGTCGTCCCAGACACAGACCTCGACAGCGGCTCCGCGATCGACGAGCTCGGGCAGCACCAGAGCGTCGTCGGGGTCCAGGTCGGGCAGGTCCCGGCACGTCGCGATCGCCACCGACATCCGGGTCACCGTGCGAGATTAGCCGGGCGGCATGGTCGAATGCAGTGTGAATGGCCGTCGTCATGCCGGACGGCCGTCCCGCGTCCCGGCGCGAGGTGTGGTCGCACTGGCAGTCCTGGCGGTGCTGTGGGGGTCATTCACGCTGCTGCCGGCCGCGTCGACGTCGTTCCAACGCCCGCTGCCTGTGGCATCGGGAATCGCCCTCGCCGCACAACCCGACCCCGGGCTGCCGGCCCCGAGCTCGCCGGTGTTGCCGCCCCTCGCGGGGTCCGAGGTCGCCGCCCCACCTGCCGGGCCGGCCGAGCCCGTCACGTCCGCAGCGCCCGAGGCGCCCGTCGCGCTGGCACCGGCGATTCCCCCGACCGCACTGATCCCCTCGACAGCGGCGACCTCCCCGACTGCCGTGACGCAGGCGGCGCCAGGCGGCCCGGTCACCGTTCCACAAGCCGGCTCGGGCGAATTCACGGTCGCCCCGGGCGAGGGCGCAGTGGCAGGGGCGGGTCCTACGGCAGTGCGGTACTCGGTCGAGATCGAGGGCGGGCTGACCCTGGACCCGGCCACGGTGGCGGCCGAGATCGACGGCATCCTCACCGACCGACGATCGTGGATCGGCCTGGGTCGCTGGCAGGTGCAACGGGTCAGCAGCGGACCCGACGCGCGGGTCGTCATCGCCACGCCCGACACCGTGGATCGGCTCTGTTCACCGTTGCAGACCGCCGGCACCTACTCGTGTCGCAACGGCCCCTATGTAGTCCTCAACGCCGTCCGGTGGGTCGATGGCGCCCAATCGTGGGGCGACGACGTCGCCGGCTATCGCGGGTACCTGGTCAATCACGAGTTCGGCCACTTCCTCGGATTCGGTCACACGCCGTGCCCCGCTGCCGGCGCTCCGGCTCCGGTGATGGTGCAGCAGACCAAGGGCCTGAGCGGATGCGTGGCCAACGCCTGGCCCACCGTGACGGGCGGCTGATCGCGAACCGGTCCGAGTGACAGCGATCCGTCGGTAGTGTCAGCCGATATGAGTGCACAGCGTGGCCAAGACGACATAGCGTGTACGACGTACATGTCGGCATGATCGCTGTACATCGGGAATGGCCGTCAGGCGTCGGTGCGGAGAACCGTGGCCACGACTGAACGAATCGACTCCCGCAGTCTGGTCGAGACCGCCCTCTACGTGATCGATGCGGACGGCCTCGATTCGTTCACCATCCGCCGACTGGCCGACACCGCGGGGGTGTTCGTCAATTCGGTGACCCAGCACCTGGGCTCGCGTGCCGCGGTGCTGGCCGCGGTCCTGGATCGGGTGTTCGAGGAGGTGCCCCCCGCCCCCGTCACAGGGGGCCTGACCGAGGCCCTCGCCGACCACGCCGATGCGCTGTGGGCAGTCCTGGTGCGCCACCGTGGCATCGTGCCCGTCCTGGCGCAGCGCCACCCCGACGGTCCTCAGGCGATCCGGATTCGCCACGACATCCGCACGATGATGGCGCTCCACGGTGTCACCGACCCGGATCTGGCGGCGGACGCATTCCTCACCGCGGTCATCGGCGGAGCGGTGTTGCACGTTGCCGCCGACGGGTCGGCTGACTCCACGCAGCGGCAGCTCCCGGCGGCGGTGGCGGTCCTGCTCGCAGGAATCTCACTGCTCAATGGGTCGGACGGTTGAGCGCGAACAACTCGGCCACGTAGTCCGAGCCGGGGTCGGCGACGACGTCGTCGACTCGCCCATGCCGCACCACTCGCCCCGCCTCCAACACCACGACGTCGTCGGCCAGCGTGATGGCGTCGACGGGGTCGTGGGTCACCAGCAGGGTGGGTCCCTCGAAGTCGCCCAGGAAGACGGCGAGGTCGCGGCGCACGGTCGGCCGGGCTCCCGCGTCGAGGGCGGCCAACGGCTCGTCGAGCAACAGTGCCTCCGGCGAGACCGCGAGCGCCCGCACCAGGGCCACCCGTTGGGCCTGGCCACCCGACAGCGTCGAGGCCCTCACGCGCGAGCCGGCCGCCACGTCCGCCAAGCCCACCCGGTGCAGCCAC
>JANNOG010000035.1:0-14279 GCA_031398915.1 Micrococcales bacterium
CCCCGTACCCACACTGTCGCCGTGCCCCCCGACGGCCACCCACGGCACAGTCATTGCGGTGGGGGGGGAGCGGTGGCGCCGCGCAGGGCTGCGCCGCCGCAGGGCCCACCGGACGGACTAGCTCCCCTGGCGGGGGGCGCGGTTGCCGGCCCGTGGGTGGCGCCCCGGGGTGGCGGTGGGTCCGTTTCGCCTGGGGCGGCCGCCCGCGGTGGGGCCGCGACCATAACGGGGCCGCTCGGCGCGTTCCGGCTCGCGGACCGGTTCGGCCTTGAGGATCACGGGTGTCCCCGAGGCGGCGAGCTCGCGCACCGCCTCGTGGGTCTGGTCGACCACCACTGTCGTGGTCCCGGTCTCCAGGCGACGGTGGATGGCGGCGATGGCCGAGCGTTCGGCGGGCAGGACGAGTGAGAGAACTGTGCCACGCGCGCCGGCACGGGCGGTCCGTCCGCTGCGGTGCAGATAGTCCTTGTGATCCGCAGGCGGGTCGTAGTGCACCACCAGGTCGACGGCGTCGACGTGAATTCCACGGGCGGCGACGTCGGTGGCCACGAGAACCGGGATTCGGCCGGCCGAGAAGGCATCGAGTGCCCGTTGGCGCTGGGACTGACTGAGATTGCCGTGGATGGCCCCGGCGCTTACGCCGTCCTTGCTCAGTCGCTTGGCGAGTCGGTCAGCACCGTGCTTCGTTCGAACGAAGAACAACGTCCGCCCATCACGCTTGGCGACCTCGTACGCGATGTCGTTCTTGTTCTCGGTATCCACCTCGAAGGCCAGATGATCCATACTGTCGACGCGGGTCGCCGGACTGGCGACGGCGTGAACGGCCGGCTCCACCAGGTAGCGGCGCACCAAGGCGTCCACGCCGCGGTCGAGCGTCGCAGAGAAGAGCATCCGCTGGGTGCCGGTCGGTACCTGGTCGAGAATCCTGGTGACGGCCGGCATGAATCCGAGGTCCGCCATGAAGTCGGCCTCGTCCAGGACGGTCACTCGGACCTCGCTGAGGGAGCACGACCGGCGGGCGATGAGGTCCTCGAGACGTCCCGGTGTCGCGACGACGACGTCGACACCGCGATTGAGGGCCTCGACCTGACGCGGAATGCTGGCTCCGCCATACACCGCGGTCACACTGCGGCCCACGGTCTGTGCCAACGGCGCCATTGCCTCTTTGACCTGCTCGGCTAGCTCGCGGGTGGGGACGAGAATGAGGGCCCCCGGGTGTCCGGGGCGCGCCTTGGCACCGGCGCTCAGCCCTGCCAGGACGGGAATGCCGAAGGCGAGCGTCTTGCCCGAGCCCGTCTGCGCGCGGCCGAGGATGTCACGACCGGCAAGCGCATCCGGCAACGTACGAGCCTGGATGGCGCTGGGCACCCGGATACCCCGCCGCTCGAGGGTGACGACCAATTCTTCGGCTAGGCCGAAGCCCCGGAACGAGGCGGGCGTCGGCTGGGCGGTGGCGGCAGCGGCGTCGAGGGCGCGGTCGAGGACCGACGGTTCGGGCGCGCGGGGCGGCTGGCGGGTCGAGCTGGAGGACCGACGGCGGGTGCCGCTGGATCCGGCGGGGCGCCGACGGGGACCGCCGGATCGTCCGGTGCCGCGGTCAGGTGAGGACATGGATGAGGACATGGTGGTACCGGACATGCAGGGACTCCTTCGTGGGGCCGCGTCGATCAGCGCACCACGAGGTCCCACCCCGCACTGCGGGGCCGGTTCCGCGACCACATCATTCGAGCGACCTCGCGGCCCTAAGGCCACGGGTGGAGGCAACCGATGCGGCTGCCGGACGGCTCAAGGGTAGCTCACCGAGACTGCGAGGTCCTCCCGGCCGTCGCATCGGGACCGAGAACCGCTCCGAGGGTTGCGGCACGGACCTCCCCGGTCTGACCCGAGACAAGGTGGAACAGGGCCTCTCGGACGAGTCGCTCCCCGTTGCACCCCTTGACGGTGGCGCGACCGCCCCCGGCCACCACCAGGGAGGTGGCGAGCTGGGTCAGCAGATCGAGTTGTCGGGCGCGCAGGTCGAGCCGGAGGGCGCGAGTGTCGGCCCCGTCGGGACCGTCTGCCAGTGCGTAGGACTGGCTGCGGATGTCTCGTGCCCGGGAGGCGGCGTCGTCCACGCGGTGCGCCGCCGCCGACCCCGCAGGCAGGGCATCCGATAGTCGATCTATCACGGTGGCCAGCAGACCGAAGGCAGCAGGCCTGGCGTCACACGCTCCGGACTCGTCCGCCACGCGCCATACCGGGCCCGGGACGAGGGCGACGATGGCGTCTGCGGGGATCTCGAAACCTGTGAGCGTGAGGGTCACCGTCCCGGTTGCCGACATGGCGAGCAACCGCATCGGCGCACTCGCCGCCAGGCCACCCCCGTCGGTCGCTCGAACCACCACGAGAAGGACCTGGTCGTCGGGCGCCGTGGCCCCGATGAGAACCACGTCGGCGATTCCCCACCCGGTCAACCAGTCGACCCGTCCGTCCAGGACCCAGCGGCCCCCCCGTTCGACTGCGGTGACCTGCGGCAGGCCAGGGCGTCGCAGATGCGTGATGGCCGTGGATGCCAACCATTCACCGGTGGCGACCCGCCCGGCCGCCTCGTGTACGAAGTCGCTGCAATGGCCCGTCTCCCACGCCCGGGCCAGTGCCACAGCGGGGCGGGTGTGCTGCGCGATCACGAAGCCGGTTGCACCGCACGCACCGTTGACCAGTTCCTCGACAGCTCGCCGCACCGGGCGCGGCGCGTCCAATCCGCCCAGCCCGACCGGCGAATGCAGGCTGAGCACGCCCAGCCGGGCGAGTTCTGCCACCCGCTGGCGATCCACCTGTGAGCCGTCGATCGCTGCCGCACTCGGGGAGAGCACACCATTGACGTGATCGCGCACCGCCGCGACCACAGGGTGCTTCGCGACGTGCGCTTCGAACTCCCAAGGACGGGCCACGGCGACACGATAGGTCGAGGCCTCAGTCGTCGTCGGGGGTGGTGCGCGTGGGCGCGTGGACAGCTCCGCGCCACCGGAATCACCGGGGTTGCCGGAGAGTCACGGGGGTTGCCGGAGAATCAACGGATATCAGGGCTGACCGATCTCGGCCAGCAGATCGGTGAACCAGGCGACTCCCGTGTCGAACTGTCGCCCGCCCTTGATGCGATCGAACTCGATTGCCCGCAATCGACCGCCCCGCTCGTCGTCGTGTCCGATCACACCGCCTTCTCGTCGCAGTGCGCACTCCACCGCGAGATCGGTGCACGACTTGATCAGGCGGAGGTCGTCGGCGTTCGGGGCGGCGGATCGTGAGAAGTAGCCCGACTTCTGCACCATCGTCTTCTGCGCGTCCAGCCCGGCCGCGAACTGCTTGGCGAACCATGCACCCGGGTTGATCGTGTCGATCTTGACGTGACCGAACGGGTCACGCCCCACCGTTTCGCCCGAGCGTTCCAACTCGGCGACGATCGTCGAGACCCCGGCCCCTTCGGAGACGAAGATGTTGACGCATCCGATCTCGTCCATGACGTGGCGCAGTCGGACGGTCTCGGCCGCGACGTCGAACTCGCGCTCGGGCAGGTAGACGCCGTGAACGTCCCACCGACGAGGGTCGTTGCCGAAGCCGGGGACGAACTCCTGAGTGGCCCACCACCGGCGGTAGGCCGCCGCCGTCGCGGCAGTGAGCCATCCGCAGTTGCGACCCATGACCTCGTGAACCACCAGCATCCGCGGGTTAGACGAGTGCTCTGCCACGATGTTCGCGGCATACCGGGCCCCCTGCTCGGCCGCGGTCCATGCCCCCAGGCTCTGCCGGATCGGAATCACGTCGTTGTCGACCGTCTTGGGCAGGCCGACGACCGTCAACTGGTAGCCGTTGCCGGCCAGGTAGACGGCCAGGTCGGCTGCCGTCGTGTTGGTGTCGTCCCCGCCGATCGTGTGTAGGACGTCGATGCCGTCACGGCTGAGTTGGGTGGCTGCCACCTCCAGGGCGTCGGCCCCCGCCGGTATCAAGCCGCGGCTCACCAGGTCCGCGGTATTGGTGAGCTTGACCCGGCTGTTGCCCAGCGGGCTTCCGCCGAAGCGGTGCAACAGGTGAGCCTGTGCTCGCACCGCATCGCTGACCGCGATCGATCGGCCGGTCAGCAGGCCGGCGTAGCCGTCCAGGTAGCCGATGATCTCGACCTCGGGGGCGATCTCCGAGTACCTCTCGATGAGTCCACCGACTGCGGACGACAGGCACGGGGCCAGACCGCCGGCGGTCAGCAGAGCGACTCTGGCCACTCGGGGGCCTGTCGCAGCGGTTCCGGATTCAGGCGCAAGGACGTCGGTCACGTTCGCGCAGCCTAATCGGGTGTGAGTGATCCAGTTACCTCACCGACCCGTCGATGCCTCCTGCTGTGGCGGTGACCGGGAGAGGCGCGGTGGCCCTGACCGTCGCCCTGCTGGTCGGTGGCGGACTGGGTCTGGTGGCCGCCCGCGACACGATCCACGACTGGTCGGCAGCGAGTTATCCGCCACTACCCGCCGATGCCGCCGCGCGCCCACTCGCGGTCGCGCCGCAACCAGTCGGGCGGGGCGATTACGACTTCCTCATGCGCCATGCGGACGGCCGACCAGTCACCTGGGATCCCTGCCGTCCGATACACGTCGTCGTGGCCGCTCGGGGAGCTCCCGACAATGGAGAGGCACTGGTTCGTTCGGCGTTGAGCGCCGTCGGAGCTGCCGCAGGACTGGTTTTCGTGATCGATGGTGACACTGCGGAGCGGCCGAACCTGAGCCGTGATCTCGTGCAACCCGACGGGTACGGAGATCGGTGGGCACCTGTCCTCGTCGCGTGGTCCGACCCGATCGAGTATCCACCGTTGGCGGGCGACGTCGTCGGAGTCGCCGGTCCGGTGGCGATCGATCCACCGGGGACCGCGGGCCCCCGCTTCGTCACCGGCACCGTGGTGCTCGAGGCGGAATGGTTCGCGACGGTGGGCGCGACGGCCATCGGGCGTCGGCAGGCGGGGGCGGTGCTGCGACACGAGTTGGGCCATCTGATGGGTCTGGATCATGTCGACGACCCGCTCCAGTTGATGAGCCCCGTCTACCAGTCGATCTTCGATTACTCGGCCGGTGATCGACAGGGACTCGCGGCCCTCGGTGGCGGGCCATGCGTCCGTGACACCTGAGGATCTGCGCTCGGCCGCGGACGAGGGTGCGATCCTGGGACAGAACAGGTCGCCGCTCGACACGCGGGCGCGGCAGCGAGAGGACCGGCATGGCCCTGTACAACCTCGACACCGTCGACGTTCCCCGTGACCTCGTTTTGGTCAGCCACCTGGCGGGTTTCGTCGACGCCGGCAACGCCTGCCGACTGGCGACCGGTCACATCGTGACCACGGCCGGGCCGGGTACCCCCGTCGGTCGGTTCGACGTCGATTCGCTGCTGGACTATCGGGGTCGGCGACCCACGATGCACTTCGACGTCGATAAGTGGACGTCCTACGAGCAGCCCGAACTTCGGTTGGACCTACTCCACGACCTGTCGGGGGCGCCGTTCCTGTTTCTTCGCGGACCCGAACCCGACTATCGGTGGGAGGCGTTCGTGGCTGGCGTCCGGGAGATCATCGACGTCCTCGGGGTACGGCTGCTCGTCGGGATGAATGCGATAGCGATGGGCGTGCCGCACACCCGCCCCTCCGGCGTGATCCTGCACGGCACGAAACCCGAACTGGTCCGAGGATCGCGATCCTGGGTGGGTCAGGTGCAGGTGCCCGGTCACCTGTCTGCCCTCCTGGAGTTCCGGATGGGCGAGGCGGACCAGGACGCCATGACCTTCACGGTGAACGTCCCCCACTACATCGCCCAGACGGACTACCCCGAGGCGGCCGCGGTGCTGGTGGAGAACATCGCGGCCGCCGCCGGACTGCGCCTGGATCCAGACGGGCTCCGTGAGGCGGCGGTCACCACCCGGACCGAGATCGACGCCGAGGTCGCCAAGTCAGCCGAGGTCGCAGCGGTGGTCGGCCAACTCGAACGACAGTACGACGCCTTGATCGCCAATCCGGAAGGGATGGTCGATCTGCCCACGGCTGACGAACTCGGGGCCGAATTGGAGCGCTATCTCGCGGATCGAGAGCGACCCGGCCAGATCTGAGAGAGTCGGGCGTCCGCGCGGGGCGGCTGGGCGATCGGGTATCCACAGGCCGCTGGGAAGGCGCCACTCCACAGCTGATTCTTCTGCCGTTATGGCGTTCACCGGGGCCCGCCGCAGCGTGGTGGCATGCCGACACTTCCCGACCAGCGCCCGCCCGTCGCCCTTCGTGAGCCCATCGACGTGGTGGCCGCCGTTCCCTACCTACTCGGCCACCAACCATCGGACTGCGTCGTGGTCATCGCCTTGCGCGGTGGCCGGCCCAACGGTGGCCGGCCCACTCGTGGCGGCGCCCGGACCGCGTCCCAGTTGGGGGTGGTGTGTCGCTTCGACCTGCCCACGGTGTCGCGCCCAGCCGGGGCCCGAACGCTCGAGGCCGATCTGGACTCTGCGGTGCTCGTCGTGGCTCGGCGGGCCGTACAGGCACTCGTCGCCGATGCCGCCGGCGCGGTGATGCTGGTCGTCTACGACCAGAGCGACCCTCCGGCCCCACTGGGCGCGGCAGCTGACGAGGCGATCCATGCTCTCGAACAGATCGTCGCGACAGCCGGGATCGATGTGGTCGACGTCCTTAGGGTGGGCCCGACACGGTGGCGTTCGCTGCAGTGCCACGCCGATGACTGTTGCCCCCGGGACGGAGTGGAGGTGGCCCGTGCCAGCAGCCGGCCGGTGGCCCTGGGCTTCATCGTGGCCGGCCGTAGCCCCGCCGCCGATCGTGGGGCTCTGGAACCACCCTGCACTCCGGCACCGGCAGGGGCACGGCGCGTGGCGTCCATGGCGGCCACCCGCTGGCGTCTAGGTCGAGCCGAGGCAGGGGACTTGTCCGCGCGGCGCCGGGCACTGCACGAGTGGGTCAGCGCGGTCGACACGTTCCACCGTGAGGGAGGCCTGCCGACTCCTACGGTGTCGGGCCGGTTGGGTGCGTCGTGGGCCGACGACGTGCACGTTCGCGACGCCTGCATGGTGGCGGTGCTGCCCGGCAGCGGGCTGCTTCCCGACACGCTGCTCACGGGCGGCGCCGGTGATCTCGCGCCGTTGCTGGGCGACCCCGCCTGCGCCGGACTCGTCGTGACGGTGGCGCCGGTGTTGCGCTCGATGGCAGCACACCTGCGGGGAGACGAGCAGGCGGCGGTCCTCGCGGTGCACGCCTGGCTGGCGTGGGTGTCGGGTGCAGGGGCCGTCGCAGGCGACCTGGCACAGCGCTGCCTGGATGTCGCGGATCAACGTTTGGGACGCCTGGTGATCGGACTGCTGGAACGGGCCGTCCCGCCGGATTGGGCCGCACCCGCCGCAGATTCGTCACCCGAGTTCGAATCAGTCCTGCGCTGATGGATGGCGCGCAGTTCGGCGACCGTGTTGGCGTCGGCGGCCGCCTTGTCCGGGCGGTGGCGCACGACGCGAGCGAATCTCAGCGTCATCCCCGTGGGGTACCGGCTGGAGGATTGCACTCCGTCGAAGGCCACCTCGACGACGAGTTCCGGACGGACATGCACCACCCACTGTCCGGTCGATGTCGACAGGTCCAGCAGGTGACGTGTCTGCCACGCCAGCATCGCATCGGTGAGTCCCTTGAACGTCTTGCCCAACATGACGAAACCACCCGGAGCGCCGTGGTCACCGGCCGCGTCACGGGCGCCCAGGTGCAAGTTGCTCAACAGGCCTTGGCGCCGACCCGATCCCCACTCGACGGCCAACACGACCAGGTCGAGCGTCTCGCGAGGCTTCACCTTGATCCAGGCACTGCCACGGCGTCCGGACGTGTACGTCGACTGGGCGGCCTTCACCAGCACGCCCTCGTGCCCCCGCGCGAGCGCGTCGGCCGCGAAGGCGGCGGCCGGTTCGGTGTCGCCGACTCCCCTCGGACAGCGCAGCATCGGCACCGTCATGAGGCGATCGGGGACACCGTCGGCAAGCGTCCGGCCGCTGTCGTCACCTGCCACCCCGAGCAGGTCGACCGTCACGATGGCCTCCAGAATCCTGCGGCGTTCGTCGAGAGGGCGATCCACCAGTGCCTCGCCGCGATGGTGGAGGACGTCGAACGCGACGAAGGTCAGGTCGTCGCCGAGCACGTCGCCGGGTCCCGAGCGGGTGGCCACCCGGGCGGCGGTTTC
This sequence comes from Micrococcales bacterium, assembly GCA_031398915.1. Classification (GTDB taxonomy): domain Bacteria; phylum Actinomycetota; class Actinomycetes; order Actinomycetales; family JBBAYJ01; genus JANNOG01. Next base: position 8,223 of record JANNOG010000035.1, read on the forward strand.
CTGGAACGGGCGCGCGGTACCGCCCGCATTCAGCGAGAGCAACTCACCGTCGAGGATGCAGGCGTGTCCCACCCGGGCCAATGCGGCGACCACCTGCGGGGCGCGGTCGGTGATGTCCTCGAGCGAGCGGGTGAACAACCGGACTCGCCAGCCGGATGGATCGACGTCAGGGTCGGAGTCGTCGGCGTGGTCGGAGTCGGAGTCGTGGTCGGCGGGACCGACGACGTGGTCGGCGGGACCGACGACGTGGGCCTGCACCCGCACGCCGTCCAGCTTCCAGTCCACCTGTGCCGCACCCGTACGTTCCAGCGCGGTCGCGACGTCCGGCGCAGAGCCGGCCAGCATGGGCGCCAGCGCCCTGCCTGGCTGGATCGTGAACTCGGCCAGGGCCGGCGCGCCGCGGGTCAGGACAGCCTCGGCGACGGTGAACACGTCGCCGGCCATGGTGACCGCTCGACGGACCTCACCGCTGGATACCTCGGCCGCCACCGCGACTGCTTCGGTCAGGACACCCACCGCAGCGCCCTGGCGGACGTCCCCGGTCACCAACGATCGCAACAACTGCTGCTCGTCGTGCGTCGCCCTGGACAACAGGTCGCGCCAGGCGTGGCGACGCCCGTCGACGGATCCCGTGCCGGAGGTCATGGCGCTGAGCGCGAAGAACTCGTCGACGTCGGCGATCGTGATCGTCGACGACTGCGCCGGCGCTGCCGCCACGCCGAGCGACGCGTATCCCAGGCCGGTGCGCCGCTGTCGCAACCGACCGCCCAGCATGTGCACGGCAATGGGCAGATCTTCCGGGTCGCAGCGACGCAACACATCAGCCACCACCTGGACCTTTGCCGACCGCGAGCGAGTGGCGGTGAGTTGCTGCGATGTCGCCACCAGGTCAGCCAGCAGCATGGTCATCCCGAATGATGAGACGGTGGTGACACTGCAGATGTCGAGGTCTATTCTCTTCGCAGGTCATGAGCATCAGCATCGAGCCCCGGCTTGCTGGTCGGCAACCCTCCTCCGCGGTGGGGTGCCCCGGGTGAGGACCTGGTCGTCGCCGAATGGCGACGTCAAGCGCGGCCCTCGTCGGGCCATGGTCGACCGGAGGACCGAGATGAGTCATACGACTGACACCGTCCACCGGTCCGCGTCTGTCGGCGATCGCGCGCTATCCATCGCCACCCACATGGAGGAGTTCTGATGACCGAAGGTTGGTCTTTCGAGACGCGACAGATTCACGCCGGTCAGCAGCCGGACCCCACGACCGGGGCCCGGGCGCTGCCGATTTATGCCACCACCGCGTACGTGTTCAAGGACACCGACCATGCGTCGAACCTCTTCGCACTCAAAGAGTTCGGCAACATCTACACCCGCCTCATGAACCCCACGGCCGACGCGGTCGAACAGCGAGTCGCCAGCCTGGAGGGCGGGGTGGGCGCCCTCGCAGTGGCCAGCGGCCAGGCGGCGGAGACGTTGGCACTGTTGAACATCGCCGAGGCCGGCGATCACATCGTGTCCAGTCCCAGTCTCTACGGCGGTACGTACAACCTGTTCCACTACACCTTCCCCAAGCTGGGCATCACCGTCTCGTTCGTCGATGACCCCGACGATCTGGACTCGTGGCGCGCGGCCGTACGACCGAACACGAAGGCGTTCTTCGGTGAGACGATTTCCAACCCCAAGCAGGACATCCTGGACATCGAGGGTGTCGCCGGGGTGGCCCACGACGCCGGGGTCCCGCTGGTGGTGGACAACACCGTCGCCACGCCGTACCTCATCCGTCCCATCGAGTGGGGCGCGGACGTCGTCGTCCACTCGGCGACCAAGTTCCTGGCCGGACACGGGACGATCGTCGCCGGGGTCATCGTGGACAGCGGACGCTTCGACTACGCGGCAGACCCGCAGCGATTCCCGAACTACAACACGCCCGACCCCAGCTATCACGGTCTGCGGTACGCCCCCGATCTGGGTGTGGGCAGTGCCCTGGGCGCCAACCTGGCCTTCATCCTCAAAGCCCGCGTGCAGTTGCTTCGCGACCTGGGCGCCTCGCTCAGCCCGTTCAACGCATTCCAACTCGCACAGGGATTGGAGACGTTGAGCCTTCGCATGGAACGCCACGTGTCCAACGCCCGAGCGGTCGCGGACTGGCTGGAGCACCGTGACGAGGTGACCAGCGTGTCGTACGCCGGTCTGGACTCCAGCCCGTGGCACGCCAACGCGCTCAAGTACGCCCCCAAGGGGCCGGGCTCCATCGTCGCGTTCGAACTCGCCGGCGGGATAGAGGCGGGCAAGCGTTTCGTCGAGGCACTCGAGTTACACAGCCACGTCGCGAACATCGGCGACGTCCGCAGCCTGGTGATCCACCCGGCATCCACCACTCACAGCCAGTTGAGTCCGCAGGAGCAGGCGAAAGCCGGCGTGACGCCGGGTCTCGTCCGACTGTCGGTCGGAATCGAGGGCATCGACGACATCCTGGCCGACCTCGACGCCGGTTTCCGGGCGGCGAAGGAAGCCTGATGTGGGCGTGGCGAGACGGGGATCCGGTCGGGCGACGTGAGTTCGCCCGGATCGGCGACCTCACCTTGGAGAGCGGATTCGTCCTGCCCTCGACGACCGTCGCCTACGAGACCAGCGGCACCCTGTCGCCGGCTCGTGACAACGCCGTCCTCGTCCTCCACGCCCTCACCGGTGATTCCCACCTCAGCGGCCCCGCAGGTCCCGGCCACCCCACGCCAGGCTGGTGGCCTGGAGTGGTCGGCCCTGGTGCGGCGTTGGACACCTCGCGATGGTTCGTGGTCAGCCCGAACGTGCTCGGCGGGTGCCAAGGAACCACCGGCCCGTCATCGCTCGCCCCGGATGGGCGGGCCTGGGGGAGCAGGTTCCCGCGGCTGACGGTGCGTGATCAGGTCGCCGCCGAGGCCGCTCTGGCCGACGCCCTCGGTATCGATCGGTGGGCACTGGTGGTGGGCGGGTCCATGGGCGGAATGAGGGTCCTCGAATGGGCGGTGAGTCGACCCGATCGAGTCGCCCGGGCTGTTCCGCTGGCCACCACCGCAGCGGCGTCCACCGATCAGATCGCCTGGTGTGCACCCCAACTGGCCGCGATTCGCAGTGACCCCGACTGGTGCGGGGGCGACTACTACGACGCAGTCGACGGGCGGCGTCCTACCACCGGACTCGGCGTGGCTCGCCAGATCGCCCATGTCACCTACCGCAGCGCAACGGAGCTGCAGGCCCGATTCGGTCGACGGGCCCAGCCTGGCGAAGATCCGGGCGCGGGGGGGCGGTATGCCATCGAGTCGTATCTGGACTACCAGGCAGGCAAGCTGGCCGGGCGGTTCGACGCAGGCTCCTACGTAGTCCTCACCGAAGCCATGAATTCGCATGATGTCGGCCGCGACCGCGGCGGGGTTCGCTCAGCACTCGCGCGGGTGCGGGCCTCGACCACGGTGATCGCCATCGATTCGGACCGCCTCTACCCGGTGGCCCAGTCGGTCGAGATCGTCGCCGGTATCCCAGGAGCGGATGATCCCGTGGTGTTGGCCTCCGGTGCCGGCCACGACGGCTTTCTGGTCGAGGTCGAAGCGGTCGGTGAGGTCATCGCCGGCGTGCTCCGTGCGGAGGTTCGCCAGGCTGCCTGACGTTCACCCGACGGCACGCGCGACCGCGGTCAGGGTCGGCCAGTCCGCGTCCAGCGAGGGGTGCAGTGGTAGGTGGTGATCGATCGGTGGGGTCACCGGGACCCACGTCAGCGCCTGGGTCTCGAAATTGGCTGCGCATACGGTCAGACCCGGGTGGGCGAGCGCGACGACGTAGGTATACGCCCAGTCCCCGTGGTCGACCCCTCTGACGCAGGCGACGACGTCGAGATGGCCGCCGTCGGCCCCCACCTCCTCGGTCGCCTCCCGCAGGGCGGTGGTCACCACATCCTCGTGACTGTCGCGGGCGCCTCCGGGCAGTGCCCAGGTACCGCCGTCGTGGACCTGCGCCGAGCGATGTTGCAACAGCACGGTCACCTGATCGACTGCCCGGCGCACCACCAACAACCCGGCCGCGCCGTGGTGACCCCAGTGCCGGGCGCCGCATCTGCAGGAGACCCAGCCGTCCCCGTCTCCCTGCGGCACGCGACCAGCGTAGGTGGGCGCTCGACGGGCGGGGTCGGCGAGGTCTGTTGTACGTTGGCGCAGACCGCAGGACTACGTCACCGCACCGCCGCCAGCCTGCGCGCGTGATCGCAGGAGGATCGTTGGCTGTCGTCGTCGGTTACATCCCGACCCGCGAGGGTCGCGCGGCTCTCGATCACGCGGTCCGCGAGGTGTTGCGCCGCGGCAGTGACCTGGTCGTGGTGAGCAGCAGCCGCGAAGCCAGCCTCGACGACGACGCAGTGACCTCTGACCTCGCACCGCACCTGGCCTCCCTCGCCTCTCGCGGTGTCGCCCATCAGATCCGCCACCTGGCACATGTCCGCGACCCGGCGGAAGACCTCCTCCGAATAGCGGCCGAGGTCGACGCCGACCTCATCGTCATCGGTCTGCGTCGACGATCACCCGTCGGCAAGTTGCTGCTGGGGTCCAACGCCCAACGCATCTTGCTCGATGCGATCTGCCCGGTGCTGGCAGTCAAGGCTCCCGATGCCTGACGGCCCTCGCGGGCTACGTCGGCACGGCCCCGGCGACCGGACCCACGTGGGTCAGGCATGAGGTGATGGCCGATTGACCGCTCTGCCGGGATTCGGCACGGAGCAGGCCGCGGTCTTCGGGGCCCTGCTCAGCGGGCAGCTCGGCGTCCGATCTCGGGCCCGGTGGGACGCGTCGGGCGAGTACGGCGAGGTGGGCGCCCCTCGATCGGTCGCAGACGTGATGGGTGCGGTCGCTGTGCGGCGGGTCAGGAACTTCATGCGGCAGCAGCAGCGTTCGACAGGTGTCACCAGTACTCGGCGCTCGCCGTAGACTGATGGCTCTCAGTCGCAGTTCCTCCGGCTCGTGACTTCCACCCCTGACGAAGGGCTGTGCGTGTCGTCCCAGCACCTAACCCGCACCACCGGGCTTGTCGTCGCCGCATCCAGGTCTGCCTCGGCGACCGTGACGGCGACGATCGAGTCCGAGCCCTCGAGTGGCGACCCCGCCTCGCAGTCCCCGGCCTCCACGCCGGCTGCCCCCCGGCGGCGGAAGGTCACGACGGCGACCAAGCCCGAGGCCAAGCAGACCACAGAGCCGCTGCAGACCACTCAGCCCAAGCAGGCAACTGAGGCCAAGCAGACCTCGACGGCCAAGCGAGCGACCAAGTCGTCGACCGCCGGCGAGGGTGCCGCCCAGGCCGCTGCGGCAGCCGGGCGCCCGACGGTCGACGCGGGCGACCCGGTCGCCAAGGCTGCGCCGAAGCGTCGGTCGCGGGCGAAGGCGACGACCGAGGCCGTTCCTGCGGCGACACCCCCGGTCGCGCCGACGGATTCCGATGACCTCGACGCGGTGGACGTCGACCCGAGTGAGCTCGAAGCGGTCGAGATCGAGGTCGTCGATTTGGATCCGGCCGACCTGGACGTGGTCGTCGAGGTCCCCGAGGTTGCGGCGGACCCCGCAGCCGAGGTGGTCGGGGACACTCCCCCGGCCGCGGGAGCCACGGCCGCGGCACCCGAGGCGGCGACCGAAGAGGCCGAGGAAGGCTCCTTCGTCATCACCAATCTGGACGACGACGACCCCGCGCCGACCGTTGTCCAGGCGGGCGCGACAGCTGACCCGGTCAAGGACTACCTCAAGCAGATCGGCAAGGTCGCCCTCCTCAATGCCGAGCAGGAGGTCGAACTGGCGAAGCGGATCGAAGCCGGATTGTTCGCCGAAGAGCGGATGGCCAACGAGACCGATCTCGACGCCAAGATCAAGCGCGAGATGTGGTGGATCGCCGAAGACGGCCGCCGGGCCAAGAACCACCTCTTGGAGGCCAACCTGCGCCTGGTCGTCAGTCTGGCCAAGCGCTACACCGGGCGCGGCATGTTGTTCCTCGACCTGATCCAGGAGGGCAACCTGGGCCTGATTCGCGCGGTGGAGAAGTTCGACTACACCAAGG
>JANNOG010000036.1:0-43778 GCA_031398915.1 Micrococcales bacterium
ACCACGAGTCTGTGCGTGACCACGAGTCTGTGCGTGACCACGAGTCTGTGCGTGACCACGAGTCTGTGCGTGACCACGAGTCTGTGCGTGACCACGAGTCTGTGCGTGACCACGAGTCTTTGCGTGACCACGGTGACCGGCAGGTCCCGCCCGGCGCGCTGGACCTGGCCGTCAACGTCTGGTCCGGCCCACCCCGGTGGCTCACGGACGACCTGCACCAGGTCGATCTCACGCGCTATCCCGATGCCCGTCCGGCCCACGATCGGATCGCGGCGCAGCACCGGCGGGAACGCGACCAATGCCTGGTCCTCAACGGGGCGGCCGAGGGATTCTGGGCGCTGGCGTTCGGGCTGCGACCGCGCAGCGCGGTGTGCATCCACCCGTCGTTCACGTCGCCCGAGGCGGCGCTACGAGCAGCCGGCTGTGACGTGTTACGGGTCGTCCGCCGCCCCGAGGACGACTTCGCCATGGACCCGGGTGCCGTGCCCGATGATGCCGATCTGGTCGTCCTGGGTCGCCCCGACAACCCCACCGGTCACCTGGCCCCGATCGACCTGGTCGAACGGTTGTGTCGACCCGGACGCACGGTGGTCGTCGACGAGGCGTTCGCCGATTTCCTGCCCGACTCCACCGGCCTCAGTACTCGCACGGACCTACCGGGCCTGATCGTGCTCCGCAGCCTGACCAAGATCTGGGGGCTGCCCGGGCTACGGGTTGGTTACGCCCTTGGTCCTGCGCCGCTGGTCGCGGCAATGCGTGCCGCGCTGCAGCCGTGGCCGGCCAACTCATTGGCGCTGCGCGCCGTCGACCTGCTGCTGTCGCCTGCCGCCGAGGCTGAGCGCCGGGCCCGCAGCGACGCGGTCACCCAGGCCCGCGCCGTACTGATCGACGGACTGACACCGTTGCCGGACCTGTCGGTGTGGGCGTCCCCGGCCAACTACGTGCTCGTGCACCACCCGATGGTCCAGCTGCGCACGGCCCTACTGGCTCACGACATCGCGGTCCGCCGGTGCGACACGTTCCCGGGGTTGGACGCGCACTACGCCCGGGTCGCCGTCCACCCGGATCCGGCCGCGCGGGCACGGTTCGTCAGGATCGTCGCCGACGTGATCGCAGGTAGTCCGCCACCACGAACGAGCCCAGCCGGTCCGGGTCGGTACTGAACACCCGCCCGCCGTTGCGCCGGGCGAGGGCGTCGACGAAGCGGACCAGCCCCGGGTCCTCACCGAGCATGAACACGTTCACCGTGACTCGCGACCGGGTCAGCAGGTCGACCTGCGCCACTGTCGCCTGGATCGTCTCGCGCAGCGGCGGCCAGTTGAACACCGCCTCGGTACCTCCGCCGGCCGACACCTCCAGGTGCGCCGTGGGCTCACCGTCGGTCACCACCAGCACGATCGGGGTCGCGTCGGGATGGCGCCCGACATGGATCCGAGCCAACGACAACGCGTGGGCCAGGTTGGTGCCCTGCACGAAGTCGGGTTCGATGGCGGCCAACTCGGCTGCCGTCAGGTGCTGGGCGTAGCGACCGAAACCGATGATCTGCAGTGCGTCCGTCGGGAATCGGGTGGCGATCAGGTGGGACAACGCCAGCGCGGTCTGTTTCATCGGCGCCCACCGCCCCTCCGCCACCATCGAGTACGACAGGTCGACGCACAACGCCACGACGGCCCTCGACCGGTTCTCCTGCTCGGCGATGGCGAAGTCGTCGACGCTGAGTCGCACGCCACGCCCACCCGTCCCCGATGAGCCCATCGCGGCCGTTCGCAGGACCGCGTTGGACACCGTGCGGACCACGTCGATGGGTTCGGCGTCGCCGAAACGCCACGGTCGGTGCGACCCGGTCGGCTCGGCGCCCACCCCGGTCCGAGGATCGTCGTGCTCGCCCCGGGTGTCGGTGGTCAATCGGTCGAACACCTTGGCCAATGCCGACTGGCCGAGCCTGCGCAGCGCCTTCGGCGTCAGGCTGAGCTCGTCATAGCCCGAGCGGTCCAGCCATCCCTGCTCGATGAGTTCGCGCTCCAGCTGCCGCAGCCGGGACACCTCGTCCGCGGCGGTGCGCCCCAGCGCCCGCTCGACGGTGTCGACGTCGATGTCGTCCAACGTCGCACCGGGATGCTCCTGACCCAACTGGTCGATCAGCGCGTCCAGGTCTCCCATCTCAGCCAGGGAGTTGGCGGCCTGCGAGTAGCCGAGCGGCTCCTCGCCCCGCATCCGGGCCGCCGACGACCAGTCCAGGTCCGGTCGCATGGCGCGCAGCGTGTCCGAGAGAGCACCCATCCGCGCCGCGAGTTCGGGGTCGCGACCCAGAGCCGCAGACATCAATCCGGACAGTTCTTCGCGCTGCCGGGGGGACAGCGAGGCCATCAGACGCTGAGCGGCGGCCGCCCGTCTGGCCAGCTCGTCCACCAGCGCGTCGACGTCTTCGGGAGGGGGGTCTCCGAACATCTCCCCGTGCTGGGCCATGAACTCCTCGAACGCCTGCGTGGTGTCCTCACCGCGGGCATGGGCGTCCAGCAGGTCCTGCAGGTCGGCCATCATCTGCTTGGTCGCCGCGGCGGCGGCGTCTGCCTGTGGTCCACCCTCGGCCATCTGCCGCAGGGTCTGCGCCATCCCGCCGAAACGCTGGTCGAGCACCTCACGTTGCAGCTCGTCGAGGATCTCCCGGTAGGTGGCGGCAGCCTCGGGGCTGGCCCACTGGTACTCGCTGAGTTCGGCCACCGCCTGGGCGGTCGAGCGAGGCAGAGTGTCGAGGGCCGCCTCGGCGAAGCGGGCCTCGTCCGAATCCGTGGCGGCCAGGGTCTCGCGTTCGGCGGCGAGGGCCTGGTCGAGCATCGCCCGAGCCCGGGTCACCGCCCCGTCCAGGCGGCCCTGGCGCGACAACTCGCGCCGCCGCCGCTGCGCCTGGGCCTGCAGATCCCGCAGACCACGTGTCGAGCCGTCGCCGTCGCGCATGAGTTGGCGGAGTGCGTCGGCGATGCCGTCGCCGTTCATCAGGCGCTCGCCCAGGGCGTCGACGGCCTGCCGGACGTCCATCGGCGGCGCCAGCGGGTCCGGCCCACCACGCCAGGCCCCGTACCGATAGGACCGGCCGGGCCGTGGGTCGTCTCCCTTACCCCCGCGCCGCCAGAAAGCCATCGCTGGCCTACTCGGTACCGCGAGCGGAATAGCGCGAGCGCCGTGGTCCGGCGTCCTTGGCCAGTCGCCTGGTCAGGTGCAGTCCTTCCAAGGTGAACTCGACCGCTGAGGCGGCCTCGGCCGGGGTCGGATCCTCGAATCCCAGGCTGAGGCAGACGACACCGAGCCCGTCGACCGGGCCGACACCGCGCAACAGGTCCGCCGCGGTGACGTCCTCACCCACCTCGATCACCGCGTCGTCGGCCACTGCGCTGAGGAATCCGGACAGGTCGACTCCACCCAGGCGCGCCCGGAAGGTCTCGGCGACCGACGTCCGCAGCAGGTGGGCCAACACCTCGAACTCGCGGCCCTCCTCGCCGGATTCGAACTCGACCTTGCCGCGTAGCGTGGCCACCACCGCGTCGAGGTCGCCGACCCGTGCCACAGGTGAGGCCTCGGCCAAGATCGCTCCCCGGCGATCGGCTGCCGCCGAGACCGTCTCCAGGGCCGCGATGGCGAACCTGGCGGAGACACCCGACCGGGAATCGACCGCGGGGGAGTTGCGAACGTGGCGAGTCCACCGAGCCAGCACCTCGCTGAGGTGGGTGGGAACCTCGGCCCCGGTCTGGGCCTCCTGGGTCATCAGGTCGATCTCGATGTCGAGGTCGATGGGGTAGTGGGTGCGGATCTCGGCGCCGAAGCGGTCCTTCAGCGGTGTGATGATCCGCCCGCGGTTGGTGTAGTCCTCCGGGTTGGCACTGGCGACCAACAACACGTCCAACGGCAGTCGCAGCGCGTAGCCGCGGACCTGCAGGTCGCGTTCCTCCAGCACGTTGAGCAGCGACACCTGAATCCGTTCCGCCAGGTCGGGCAGCTCGTTGATGGTGAAGATGCCACGGTTGGTCCGAGGCAGCAGCCCGAAGTGGATGGTCTCGGGGTCGCCCAGCGAACGGCCCTCGGCAACCTTCGTCGGGTCGACGTCACCGATCAGGTCACCCACCGAGGTGTCCGGGGTCGCCAGCTTCTCGCTGTAGCGCTCGCTGCGGTGGCGCCAGGCGACACGGGTGTCGTCACCGGCGGCGTCGATGTGACGCCGGGTCGCGGGCAGCACCGGATCGAGCGGGTCCTCGAAGATCTCGGACGACTCGACGTGGGGGGACCACTCGTCCAACAGGCCGACCAACGACCGCAGCAGTCGCGTCTTGCCCTGGCCACGCTCGCCGAGCAGGACGAGGTCGTGGCCGGCCAGGATGGCCCGCTCGAGTTCGGGCAGCACCGTCTCGTCGAATCCGACGACGCCGGCGAAGCGGGGGGTGTCGGCTCGCAGCGACGCGAGCAGGTTCTCGCGCAGTTCCGCCTTGACGCCGCGGGGCTGGTATCCGCTGGCACGCAGGGCGCCGAGCGTCGTGGGCAGGTCGGAGGGCATCGCTGGCAATCCCGTCACCAGACGAGGGTAGGCATGCTCGTCGTGCGATCGAGCCTGGGTTCGCTCTCGGCGTCGAGGCATCGCCGGCGTCAGGGCTCGGCTCGGCGAGAGGCGAGTTGCCCCCGCCGGTCGTCCAGGTCGCGTCCGCTCTGAGGAAACGCGTTGGCCCAGTGTCAGTGGTGAGGAGCAGAGTGGTCTCAGCCCTCGCGGGCTGCGCCTGATCGGTCGGTCGGGTGCGAATCGAAGAGGAGTTGTCGGGTCGGCTATGGACATCGCGATGCGGGCCGAGGGTCTGGTCAAGAGGTACGGAAACGTCACAGCCCTGGACGGGCTGGATATCGAGGTCGAGCGCGGGACCGTGATGGGCCTGCTGGGACCCAATGGTGCGGGCAAGACGACGACGGTGCGGGTGTTCACCACGTTGCTCCGGGCAGATTCGGGGACTGCCACCGTCGACGGGCTGGACGTTCGCAAGAAGGATAAGGAGGTGCGGCGGCGGATCGGCGTCTCGGGCCAGTACGCCGCCGTCGACGAGAACCTGACCGGTTACGAGAACCTGTCGATGGTCGGGCGCCTCTATCACCTGGGGGGCGCCAAGGCGCGGGTGCGCGCTCGCGAACTGCTGGAGCGCTTCGACCTGGTCGACGCCGCGGATCGGCCGGTCAAGGGGTACTCCGGCGGTATGCGACGGCGCCTGGACCTGGCCGGCGCGCTGGTCGCCCAGCCGCCGATCCTCTTCTTGGACGAGCCGACGACCGGCCTGGACCCACGCAGTCGGCTGGGTATGTGGGACGTCATCTCGGACCTGGTCCGTGGCGGCACCACCCTGTTGCTGACGACTCAGTATCTGGAGGAGGCCGACCGCCTCGCGGACCGGATCGCCGTCGTCGACCACGGCAAAGTGATCTCGACCGGTACCTCGGACGAGCTCAAGGCGCAGTTGGGCGGCGAACGCCTCGAGGTGGTCGTGGCTTCGGCTGCCGACCTGCCGCGGGCCACTGAGGTGCTGCAGCGGGTGGCTGTTGGGAATGTGGACTCCGACCAGCACAACCGTCAGGTCACCGTGCCGGTGTCAGGCGGCGTCAAAGTCCTCACCGAGGGATTGCGGCTGCTCGACGAGGAGGGCATCGAGGTGCTCGACGCCGGGATCCGACGCCCGACCCTGGACGACGTGTTCTTGTCGCTGACGGGCCGGGCGCAGGCGGACGAGTCCGATGTCGAAACGACGAAGACCGACAAGAAGTCGAAGGCCGACAAGAAGTCGAAGGAGCGCTCATGAGCGGCGTCATCGAAGCACTGGGAGACGGCGCAGTCGTGGCCCAGCGGAACATCATCAAGATCAAGCGGGTGCCGGACCTCCTGGTGGGGGTCACCCTGTCGCCCATCATGTTCGTGCTGCTGTTCGCCTACGTCTTCGGCGGCTCGATCGAGATCCCAGGAATGGACTACACCGAGTTCCTGCTGCCCGGCATCTTCGCCCAGACCGTCATCTTCGGGGCATCCATCACGGGCGCGAGCATGGCGCAGGACCTCAAGAGCGGCATCATCGACCGGTTCCGGTCGCTGCCGATGTCTGCGTCTGCGGTGTTGGTCGGCCGGACCAGTGCCGACGTGGTGACCAACGTGATCCAGATCGTCGTGATGTCACTCACCGGGCTGATCGTTGGGTGGCGGATCAATTCCAGCCCGTTGGAGGGTCTGGCGGGTTTCCTGGTACTGCTCCTCTTCGCCTACGCGCTGTCGTGGGTGATGGCCTACGTCGGGATGTTGGTGCGTTCGCCTGAGGTGTTCAACAACGCCGTCTTCATCCTGATCTTCCCGCTGACATTCATCGCGAACACCTTCGTGACGTCTGACAGCCTCCCCGCGCCGCTCAAGGTGTTCGCCGAGTGGAACCCGGTATCGGCGCTCACCCAGGCCGCACGCGAACTGTTCGGCAACGTCCCGCCGGTCGGCCCCAACTTTCCGGAGCCCACCGCCTGGCCGTTGCAGAACCCGCTCGTCTACCTCTTCATCTGGGTCGCTCTGCTGCTCGTGGTCTTCGTGCCGCTGACCATTCGTCAGTACCAAAGGGCCGTCAGCCGCTGATCGGCTGACAGCCTCCGGGCCCCGACCGACGGTCAATGGTCGGGGCCGGAGGCGGATGGCTGATGTCAGCCTGCGTAGACCTCGGCCGAGTTGATGACGACGGTGATCTCGCGCCCGTTGGGGGTGGTGTACGACACCGAATCACCCACCTTGCGTCCCACGATGGCCTCACCCAGGGGCGACTTCTCGCTGAACACGTCCAGATCGGACCCGGTGGCGATCTCGCGGCTGCCCAGCAGGAAGGTCTCCTCCGCCCCCGCGATCACGGCGACGACCAGCATGCCCGGTTGCACGGTGCCGTCATCGACCGCACCGCCCACCTGGGCGTTTTCCAGCATCGAGGTCAGTTGACGGATCCGGGCCTCCATCTTGCCCTGTTCCTCTTTGGCGGCGTGGTATCCACCGTTCTCCTTGAGGTCGCCCTCTTCTCGTGCCGCCTCGATCTTCTTGGCGATCTCGATCCGGCCGGGGCCCGCCATATGTTCCAGCTCGTTGGTGAGCCGGTCGTAGGCCTCCTGGGTCAACCAGGAGACGTTCGCAGTGTCCGTCACGATCGGCCTCCTTCGTCCTCTTGTTGGGGTCACGCGTTGCCGTCGACAGCCGATCCGACGCCATGTGCGTGATGGGTAGTCGATCAGGGTAGCTGCTCGGGCAACAGAACGCAGATTCCGACAGACGCGCCCACCGCCGGACGCAGCGTTCTGATCACCACGGTCTCGCGGGCCGCGCCCGCCACCACGGGTCCGACGTCCACCTCGACCCGACCGACATCGGCCAACTCGGCGTCGACTGCCCGCACGACGCACCGCAGGGTCGTGCCGGTGTCGGCGAACACCTCGAACGTCGCCTCCGCCGTGTCGTCGTCGATGCTGCGGAAGGACACGTCTCGCCACCTGGCGTCCCGGTCGGAGAACTCGACCGACACCCAGACGAAGCAGACGGCCACCAGCAGCGCGACTGCGGCCAGGACGACGATCCGCGCCCGGCTCGGCTTCGCGCCCCGCGTCGGTCCGTACCGAGCCGCCACGTCGTCGCTCGGTGTCGCCCGCTGGTCGGTCGTGGCTGCCGTGATGGGTTCCACCGCATCAGCATGAGCCCGCCGTCTCGTGACCGCGGTGTCGGCTGTCGGTGTGGCGGGACACAATGAGGTCCGTGAACTCCGACAGCACGAACACGCTGCGGCTGATGGCCGTGCACGCCCACCCCGACGACGAGTCCAGCAAGGGCGCGGCCACCGTCGCCTTTTACCGGGCCCAGGGCGTCGAGGTGCTGGTCGTCACGTGTACCGGAGGCGAACGGGGCGACGTGCTCAACCCCCGCCTCAAGGACGACCCGGCCGTGCTCCGCGACATCGTGGGATTTCGACGGCTGGAGATGGCCGCCGCCGCCGACATCCTCGGGGTCGAGCACGAGTGGCTCGGTTTCGTCGACTCGGGACTGCCCGAGGGTGATCCGCTGCCCCCCGTACCCGAAGGAAGCTTTGCGAGTCTGGCCGTGACCGACGCGGCCGCTCCGTTGGTTCGGCTCGTCCGCGAGTTCCGGCCTCACGTGATGACGACCTACGACGAAGATGGCGGCTACCCGCACCCCGACCACATCCAGTGCCACCGGGTGAGCGTCGAGGCTTTCGAGGCCGCGGCCGACCCGGATCGCTACGTCGACCAGCACCTCGCGCCGTGGGCACCCCGCAAGCTCTACTACCACTCGTCGTTCCCACGCGCCAAGATCATGGCCTTTCACGAGGCGATCCTGGCCAAGGGTGTGGACTCGCCCTTCGCGGATTGGCTGACTGGCCGTGAGGAGCGCCCCGAGCGGCCGATCACCACCCGGGTGGCGTGCTCGGACTACTTCGACGTGGCGGATCGCGCCCTTCTGGCACACGCCACCCAGGTCGACCCCGACGGAATGTGGTTCTCGCTCAGTGTCACCGAACGTGCTCGGTTGTGGCCCACCGAGGATTACGAGCTCGCTCGGTCGTTGGTCGACACCGAGGCGGGCGAAACCGACCTGTTCGCCGGGGTGCGCGAGCAGGCGCTGCTCAGTCAGTGATCACGATCGCCTCGGCCGCGACCCAGAGTCCGACGACCGGTTCGTCGCAGACTCCCGGGTCGCAGACGGCAACCTCGACGACAGTGCCGGTGGACGCCCCTCGTCCGGCAGACGATCAGATCGGTCCCGGTGTCGTCGGGTTTCTCGCCACGTTCGTCATCGCGGTCGGTCTCGTCGTCCTGGTGCGAGACATGAACCGTCGTATCCAACGCCTGCGCTACGGAGCGACAGCCGCCGAGTCTGCGACCGAACCGGGCGCCACGGACCCGGCAGCGGAAGCCGATGAAGCGGCGGATGCTGATCGCGCCTCCGTGACGACCGACGACGAGAACGGTCCGACACGCACGATCAGGACCTAGCGGACGACCCCCACCTGCGTTCCGAACAGCTGTCAGAGTGCCCCCGTGGCCGCCCTGCAGATGCCCGCCCTCACGCGCACCGGGGCGACGACCGGCCCGAGGGGTCCCGCCTGGCACGAGCTCATCACCGGCATCCTCCACCAGCGCGCTGCCACCGACCTGGTCGCCCAACCCATCGTCGATCTGACCCACGGCACCGTGGTCGGCTACGAGCTGCTGGCGCGGTTCGGCTGGCCGCTCCAGGTCGGAGACGTGTCGGCCAGTCCGCCGCCCGATCGGTGGTTCGCCGCGGCGGGCGACCTGGGCCTGGCGCCCGCGCTGACCGCGCACGTGTTGCGCCAGGCGTTCGAGCATCGCAAGAGCCTCCCGGAGGGAACGTTCTGCACGGTCAACGTCGGTCCTGACGTCGTGGCCCACCCACTCGTGCAGGCGGTGTTCGATTGCCACGACCTCGATCGCACGGTGATCGAGCTGACCGAGCACTCGGCCGCCGAGCCGACGACGGAGCTTCTCCGGATCCTCGACGAACTGCGCGATCGAGGAGCGCTGATCGCCGTCGACGACGCGGGCAGTGGGTATGCGGGTCTCAGTCAACTGCTGGCCGTGCGTCCGGATCTGGTCAAGCTCGACAGGCGACTGGTGGCCGGGCTTGACGGCGATCCCCGTCGTCGCGACGTCGTCGAGGCGCTGCACCGACTGTGTGAACGCCTCGACGCGGTACTGCTGGCCGAGGGTGTCGAGACGTTCGCCGAGTGCGAGGCGCTCATCCGGTTGGGCGTGCCACTGGGGCAGGGCTGGTTCTTGGGGATGCCCGCGCCGCCATGGCCGCCGACCGAGTGCGAGGTGGGCCACTGGGTGCGGGCGCTGGCCGACCAGGCCCGAAGCGCCGACAGCGTGTTGTCCCTGACCCGCCCGCTCACGCATCGGGCCGGCTCGGACCTGTGGCTCGTGTGGGGGCCCAATCAGACACCCGTATCGATGGTCTATCGCAGCTCCGGTCAGGTCCTCACGGCGCCCGTCCTGGCTGTCGACGCCGCAACGGCGGTGGTCAGTGCCCTCCGTCAGGCGCTGGCCCGCCCCGAACCTCATCGCTGGGCACCAGTCGTCGTCACGGACAGCGCAGGACACGCCGTGGGTTGGCTCGACCTCGGCGACCTCGTCCGCAAGGCCACCCTGCCCGAACCGAGGTCAGGTAGCACCGGGATGCACGCGACACCGTCGTAGTCTCGCGATCGGTCACGGTAGATGGCGGGCGGACCGGCACGCCTGTCTTTGTGTCGACAAGGCTCGCCAACGGAACGAGCCGACAGCTCGGCCCTCGTCGGGTAACGCACGGACCTCATCGAGAATGAGGGTGTTGCCTTCGAGCGCTGTCCAGTGGTGGGCTTCCTGGTGCCACAGGTCGTCCCAGATCTCTTCGGCCTCCACCGGGCTCGGAGGCCGCCCATGTATGAGCGAAGGTCCTCGATCGTCGAATTCAGCCGTGAACAAGCACAGCACGACGACTTTCGGCGCAGCCGGAGGTCGTGGACCCATCACGTGGACCCATCACGTGGACCACAGCGATACACATGCCACTCGTCAGGAGTCACAGGAAATGAGCAACCGTCTCGCCTCCGCAACGAGCCCTTATCTGCTGCAACACGCCGACAACCCCGTCGACTGGTGGGAGTGGAGTCCCGAGGCATTCGCCGAAGCGAAGCGTCGCGATATGCCGATTCTGCTTTCGGTGGGCTACGCCGCCTGCCACTGGTGTCATGTCATGGCAGCCGAGTCCTTCGAAGACGGTGACGTCGCCCGAGAGATGAACGCCGGGTTCGTCAACGTCAAGGTCGATCGCGAGGAGCGTCCCGATGTGGACGCCGTCTACATGCAGGCGACCACGGCACTGACCGGTCACGGGGGCTGGCCCATGACCGTCTTCCTGACCCCGGACGGACGGCCCTTCCACGCCGGCACGTACTACCCGCCGACGCCTCGTCCCGGGATGGCGTCATGGCGGCAGCTGCTCGCGGCCATCCACGAGGCCTGGCGTGATCGTCGAGATGCCATCGAGGCGACCGCCGACGAGCTCAGTGCGGCCCTCGGCGCGGCCTCGACCGCCGATGTGCCGGCCTCGCCGGTCGACGTGGCGACGGGGTCGTCAGCGATCACGATGGACGCCGCGGTCGCCGCCGTCCGCGCGTTGGCCGCCGACGAGGATCGTGAGGCCGGTGGGTTCGGCCGGGCGCCTAAGTTCCCGCCCGCCATGGTGTGCGAGTTCCTGCTGCGCCATGCCGCCACCGCCGCACCCACCGCCGAACTGGCTCGCGACCTCGCGGCTCGCACCCTGCGGGCGATGGCCCACTCAGGGATGTACGACCAGCTCGGCGGGGGGTTCGCCCGCTATGCCGTCGACCGGGCGTGGGTCGTTCCACACTTCGAGAAGATGCTGTACGACAACGCCCAGCTGGCCCGGGTCTACCTGCACTGGTGGCGGCTGACAGGCGAGGCGACCGGGCGCCGGATCGCCGAGGAGACGTGCGACTGGATCGTGGCGGCGCTGCGGACCGATGCCGGGGGGTTCGCGTCCAGCCTGGACGCGGACACCACGATCGGCACCACGGCCACCCCCGACCTCTACGAGTTGGCCGAGCACCTGCCTCATGGCGGTCACGGCGTCGAAGGGCTCACCTACGTCTGGACCCCGGCACAGCTGCGGGCCGAACTGGGGGAGGACGACGGCGCATGGGCCGGCGACCTACTGGCCGTGACCGCCACCGGCACCTTCGAGGCGGGCGCCTCGACGTTGCAACTGACCCGCGACGTCTGGGCCGATCCACAGCAGGCGCGCCGGTGGACCGACATCCGCCGACGGTTGCTGGCCCGGCGCAGCTCCCGGCCGCAACCCGAGCGTGATGACAAGGTCGTCGCGGCATGGAACGGGTTGGCCATCGCGGCGCTGGCGGAGACCGGCGGACTGCTGGGCCGCCACGACCTGGTGGAATGCGCTCGGCAGGCGGCGGACCTGCTCCTTGGCGTCCATGTCGAACCGGGCTCTGACGCCTCTCGCCGATTGCTGCGGGTCAGTAGGGACGGTCGCCCCGGCAGCCCGGCGGGCGTCTTGGAGGACTACGGCGACGTGGCGGAGGGCCTGCTGACCCTGGGTGCCGTCGATGGTGACGAACGGTGGTTCGAGGCCGGCTTCGATCTGCTCGACACGGTGCTGACCAGGTTCACGTCGCCGCAGCGCCCGGGAGTGTTGTACGACGTCGCCGACGATCGCCTCGATGCGGCCCTGTCTGGCGTCAGCAGGCCCCGCGATCCTGGCGATAACGCGTACCCCTCCGGCGCATCCGCTGCTGCGGCGAGCCTGCTTCGGGCAGGTGCCCTCACGGGTCGCAACGACTACCGCGAAGTTGCCGAGGCCGCCATGGCGAGCGTCGAACCGTTGATGCGGCAGGCACCTCGATTCAGCGGCTGGTGGTGGGCCGCGGCCCAGATGTTGCTGGACGGTCCCTGCGAGGTGGCGGTGGTCACCGACGAAGGGCGGCGTGATCCGCTTCACCTGACGGCTTTGGCGTCGACGCGCCCGGGGCTGGTGGTGGCGGTCGGGCGTCCGGGGCGCACTCTCCCGGCACTGCTGGCGGATCGCCCATTCGTCGCGGGCCGGTCGGCGGCGTACGTATGCCGTGGCTTCGTGTGTGCGGCCCCCGTGACCGACTCCGACGGCCTACGTGCGGCGCTGCTGGAGCAGTAGGTGCGCCCAGAGTGAACCTAGTTGGTTTGCAGGTGTAAGCGAGTAATCATTGGTGCATGACCAACAACGACACAGCCGATTCACCGACTGCACAGAACGAGCGCATCACCGCCTGGCTGCAGGGTCGCCTGCCCGAGGGCTGGGTGGCCTCCGACGTCGTCGTCGACCGTGACGAGATCACCATCGTCGTCGACCTCCTCAGCGTGAGTGCCGTACCGACAGCGGACCTGCCCGACTCCGGAACCACGGGTGACACCAGCACCACGGGTGACACCGGTACCTCGGCCGACACCGCCGCCCTCCAGGCCGATGACGTCCGGGCCGAGGAGGTCGCAGGACGGATCAACCGATTCCGTGAGGAGACCCGAGCCGCCCGCGTCCAGATCGCACGGGAGACCGAGCGGCGCTACGAGCGCAAGGTTGCCTGGGGGATCGTTCACAACGGCGAGACGACCCTGTTCACCACGCTGGCGGTGCCGGTGATGACCCGCCTGCGTCAACCCGAGCGGCTCATCCTCGACACCCTGGTCGAGTCCGGGGTGGCGCGCTCACGGGCGCACGCGCTGTCGTGGTGCGTCTCTCTGGTGGGCGAGCACAGTGCCGAGTGGCTGGGCGAGCTACGACGGGCGATGACCGAGGTCGAGCGGGTCCGCGCCACAGGACCGACCAGCTGAGGGACCGACCGGCTGAGGGACCGACCGGCTGAGGGCGCCGCCGCTGGGGCGGACGGTCAGCTGGCAGGCAACCGCGAGACGACGACCGCCACGCCGGCGAAGTGTGCCGCGAACGCCACCAGGGTCAGGGCGTGGAACACCTCGTGAAAACCGAACACGCCCGGAACCGGGTTGGGCCGCTTGAGCGCGTACGCCACGGCGCCGATCGAGTACAGCAGTCCGCCTCCGATCAGCAGTCCGACCACCACCGGTCCTCCCGATTCGGCGAACGCGGGCAGGAACCACACGGCAACCCAACCGAGCGCGATGTAGATCGGGGTGTACAGCCATCGGGGTGCCCCCACCCAGAACACCCGGAAGGCGATGCCGGCTGCGGCGCCGAGCCACACGATCAACAGCAGCGTCCGCGCCGTGGACGTCGGCAGCAGGAGCACGGCATAGGGCGTGTAGGACCCGGCGATGATCAGGAAGATGCTCGAGTGGTCCAGCCGTTTGAGGACCATTCGAGCGTGCTCGCTCCAGGTGCCCCGATGGTAGAGCGCACTCACGCCGAACAGCGTCGCGGCGCAGACGGTGAAGATCGCCGTTACCCACCGGGCGGAACCGGGTGGGGACGCGGCGACCAGCACTGCTCCGGCGATCAGGGCGACCGGGAACATCCCCAGGTGCAGCCAGCCTCGTAGCCGGGTCTTGGCGGGCGGTGAGCTCACGTCCACTGATCGACCATAGGCCACGGCCGATAAGTTACCAGTCGGTAGCTTATCGGCCGCCCGGATGAGATCCATCACTCGCGGTCATGATGTCCACTACGGTGGGAAGGCCACGTTCGCCAGCCGGTTGGGAGACACCATGGGGTTCAGAGACCTCATGTACCGGGCCTACTCCAGGACCATTCAGGCCGAATTGCACCGTATCGCCAGCCCCGCACACATCGGGGTCATCCTCGACGGCAACCGGCGGTGGGCCAAGGCGTACGGCACCTCGTCCAGTGCCGGTCACCGGGCTGGTGCCGACAAGGTGCTGGAGTTCCTGGGCTGGTGCCGCGAGGTCGACATTCCCGTGGTCACCCTGTGGTTGCTGTCGACCGAGAATCTCAGTCGACCCGAGGCCGAACTCCGTCCGCTCATGACCATCATCAGCACGCTGACCGAACGCCTGGCGGAAACGGGTCTCTACCGGCTCAACCCGGTCGGCGCCCTGGACCTCCTGCCCGCCGAGCCGGCGCAGCGGATCAAGGAATCGTGTGCCGCGACCGAGCATCTCGATGCCATGACGGTCAACATCGCCGTCGGATACGGCGGACGGCAGGAGATCGCCGACGCGGTGCGCTCGCTGCTGCACGAGCACGCGGCGGCAGGCACGTCTATCGAGGCGCTGGCCGAGGTGCTCGATGTCGAGCACATCGCGGCCCACCTGTACACCCGCGGCCAACCAGATCCCGATCTCGTCATTCGGACGTCGGGTGAGCAGCGGCTGTCGGGATTTCTGCTGTGGCAGAGCGCCCATAGCGAGTTCTACTTCTGTGAGGCGTACTGGCCGGAGTTCCGGAAGGTCGACTTCCTGCGGGCATTGCGCGCCTACTCGCGGCGAGAACGTCGATACGGGGCGTAGTGCCCCACCCCCGTCAGCGTGTGGCGGTGTCGGCTGCCAGTCGGGCGACGTACTGTGGCACCACACCCGCAGCCGTCCTGGGAGGGCGAATGCCAGCTCCGACATCGAGGCCTGTTCCAGCTGTAACCGAGGAGGTGGCGGGCCAGGGATCGGGGCAACGCACCTACGTCCTCGACACGTCTGTCCTGCTCTCGGACCCGATGGCGATGGTGCGCTTCGCCGAGCACGAGGTCGTGCTCCCCATCGTCGTCATCACCGAGCTCGAGGCCAAGCGGCACCACCCTGAACTGGGATATTTCGCCCGGCAGGCGCTGCGCTTCCTCGACGATCTGCGCGTCGAGCACGGTCGCCTGGACATGGCGGTACCGGTCGGAGCAGGCGGCCTGCTCCGGGTCGAGCTGACCCGTGCCGAGGTCGACATCCTTCCGGCAGGCTTCCGCCTCGGCGACAACGACACCCGGATCCTGGCGGTCGCGGCCAATCTGTCGGCTGACGGGCGTGACGTGGTGTTGGTGTCGAAGGACGTGCCGCTGCGAGTCAAGGCTGCCGCCGTGGGTCTGGTCGCCGAGGAGTACCGCGCCGAGATGGCCGTCGAAACCGGCTGGACCGGCATGGCCGAGATCGAACTGAGCGTCGACGACATGACCGAGCTCTTCGACGTCCGCGAAATCGAGCACCCCGCGGTCCGCGAGTTCCTCACCCACACCGGTGTCGTCCTCACCAGCACTCGCGGTTCGGCGCTGGGCCGAGTGACCCCCGACAAGCAGTTGAGGCTGGTGCGCGGCGACGCCGATCTGTTCGGGCTGCACGGCCGCAGCGCCGAGCAGCGGATCGCCATCGACATCTTGCTGGACCCCGAGATCGGCATCGTCTCCCTCGGTGGGCGAGCCGGAACCGGCAAGTCGGCGTTGGCGCTGTGTGCCGGCCTCGAAGCTGTCATGGAACTGCGCCAGCACCGCAAGGTCATGGTGTTCCGGCCGCTGTACGCCGTCGGCGGGCAAGAGCTCGGCTTCCTGCCCGGCAGCGAGGCCGACAAGATGAACCCGTGGGCCCAGGCGGTCTTCGACACGTTGGGTGCCCTGGTCAGCCAGGAGGTCGTCGAGGAGATCCTCGATCGCGGAATGCTCGAGGTGTTGCCGCTGACACACATTCGAGGCCGATCGCTGCACGACGCGTTCGTCATCGTCGACGAGGCCCAATCGCTGGAGCGCAACGTCCTGCTCACCGTGCTGTCGCGGATCGGGCAGAACAGCCGCGTCGTCCTCACCCACGACGTCGCCCAGCGGGACAACCTGCGGGTCGGTCGCCATGACGGGGTGGTCAGCGTCATCGAGCGGCTGAAGGGTCACCCGCTGTTCGCCCACATCACGTTGACCCGGTCGGAGCGCTCGCCCATCGCCGCCCTGGTCACCGAACTGCTGGAGCGCACCGAGCTGTAGCCCGGTCAGTCCCAGAGGGCAACCGGGCTGTTGGCACGGATCACCCGGTCCGACGTCACCAACCGGGCGCCATCAGCCAGCGCCGTCGCCACCATCACCCGGTCGAAGGGGTCACGCGTCCAGGTGACGTCGAGGGCGTGGGCGATGATCGCCGGAAACGGCGCGTCCGACAGGGTCGCGCCCAACGACGATCCCAGCCTTGACACGATCACGTCCGCAGGCTTGGTGATCCGGCCCATCTCGTGCAGATAGCCGAGCTCCAGCAGCACCATGGGCGAGATGCGGACGTCGCTGTCCGCGAGAGCGGCCCGACCCGCCCGGCTCAGGCGTTCGCCTTCGCCGCCCGCCAACCACACCACGACATGTGTGTCGACATGGATCACAACGAGTCGGGGTTCCAGTACCGAGACCATTCGATGTCCGCCAGGTCCCCCGGGTCACCGACGATGAGGTCCGGATCACCCTTGATCGAATCCAATCTGGAACGCCTCTCCACCGCGACCACCTGCAGCCGGCGTCCGTTGCGCTCGATATCCAGCGTGGACACTGCACTCCGTCGTCCACAGGGGCACGGCACAATCTCCGGCATGCGGATCCACATGGGCACCGATCACGCCGGGTACGACCTCAAGCAGCACCTGGTGACGGTGTTGCGGGCCGACGGACACGACGTGGTCGACCATGGCGCACAGGCGCTCGATCCCTCCGACGACTATCCGCCGTACTGCTTCGCCGCCGCCGAGGCCGTCCGGGCCGATCCACAGAGCCTGGGTGTCGTCCTCGGTGGGTCCGGCAACGGTGAACAACTGGCCGCCAACCGGGTGCCCGGTATCCGTGCCGCGCTGGCGTGGAACGACGACGTGGCCCGCCTGGCACGGGCGCACAACGACGCGCGCGTGGTCGCGGTCGGGGCCCGCCAGCACAGCCTCGACGAGGCCACCGCCATCGTGCGGGCCTTCCTGGCGGAACCCTTCTCCGGTGACGCCCGCCATCAGCGTCGGATCGACATGCTCGACGCCTACCCGGCGAGCGCACCGGTCCCGGCGGCCGGGTCTACGGCCGGGTCGACGGCCGGGTCGGTGGGCGCCTGATGCCCGAGGGCCATACCGTCCACCGCCACGCCAAGATCATCAAGGAGCGCCTC
This sequence comes from Micrococcales bacterium, assembly GCA_031398915.1. Lineage (GTDB taxonomy): Bacteria > Actinomycetota > Actinomycetes > Actinomycetales > JBBAYJ01 > JANNOG01. The sequence continues at coordinate 17,647 of JANNOG010000036.1, forward strand.
GGCGGGGACGAGGTGCAGGTCTCCAGTCCGCAGGGGCGGTTCGCGGCAGGCGCGGGAGGGCTCACCGGCCGCGTGCTGGCCGGCACCGAGGCCCACGGCAAGCACCTACTCGTCCGCTTCTCGGCACACCCTGGCGAACCGCCGCCCTACCTGCACATCCACCTGGGCCTGTTCGGCAAGTGGACCTTCGGCGACGGCGAGGCGCCTGAGCCGCGAGGTGCGTTGCGGCTGCGGATGCAGAGCGACCACGGCTGGGCCGACCTCCGAGGCCCCATCACCTGCGATGTCCTCGACTCGGACGGGCGCGCCCAGGTCGTGGCCAAGCTGGGTCCCGACCCACTGCGCAGCGACGCCGACCCCGAACGGGCATGGACCCGGATTCACCGCTCGAAGGTGGCAATCGGGTTGCTGCTCATGCAGCAGGACGTCCTCTCCGGAATCGGCAACGTCTATCGCGCCGAGATCCTGTTCCGCGCGGGCGTCGACCCGGCACGGGCCGGGCGTGACGTCAGTCGCGAGGAATGGCTGGCACTGTGGGAGGACCTCGTCCCCCTGATGCGCGCAGGCGTGCGATCCGGGCGCATCATCACCACCCGCTCGGAACACCGCGGCAGACGCACCGGCCCCGCTCGCCGCGAGGACGCCCACTACGTGTACCGCCGCCATGGCCAGGCGTGCCGGGTGTGTGGCGCCACGATCGAGTTGCGCGACGCGGCCGGCCGCAAGCTCTACTGGTGTCCGGTGGACCAGGCGACCTAGGGCCTCGCGGTTACCGAGGGGCGTGAGCGAAGATGAGGCGCATGACCGATCTGCAGCGGCGGGGACTCGGCGAGGTGACTGCCACGGCTCGTGCCGTGCTGGCCCCCGATGCGGTGATCACCGACCCGGCGCGACTGGCGACCTACGACTGCGACGGCCTCACGCACTACCGGGTGACACCAGGCTTGGTGGTGTTGCCGGAGACCACCGAGCAGGTCGCGGCGGTGGTGGCCGCCTGCGCCGCGCATCGTGTGCCCTTCGTCGCCCGCGGGTCCGGGACGGGGTTGTCCGGGGGTGCCCTTCCGCATGCGGACGGCGTGCTGATCGCGTTGTCCCGGATGCGCCGGGTGATGCAGATCCGCCCTGACGACCAGCGTGCCGTGGTGCAGCCGGGGGTCATCAACCTTCAGGTCACCAGGGACGCCGCCCCCCACGGGTACTACTTCGCGCCCGACCCGTCGAGCCAACAGATCTGTTCGGTCGGCGGGAACGTCGCCGAGAACTCCGGCGGTGCTCACTGCCTGAAGTACGGCTTCACCACCAACCACGTCCTCGCGGTCGACCTCGTGACACCCGCCGGTGACGTCGTGACGCTGGGCGGTGACGCTCCGGACGCCCCCGGATACGACCTGCTGGGTGCCGTCGTCGGGTCCGAGGGCACCCTGGGTGTCGCCACCTCGGTCACGGTGCGTCTGGTGCGCGCGCCCGAGCGGGTCGTCACGGTCCTCGTGGGGTTCGCCTCGACCGACGATGCGGGGGCGGCGACGTCGTCGATCATCGCTGCCGGGATCCTGCCCGCCGCCATCGAGCTGATGGACTCACTCGCCGTCGAGGCCGCCGAGGCCGCGACGTCCTGCCACTACCCCGCCGGGGCCGGTGCCGTCCTCGTCGTCGAACTGGACGGCCCCAGTGCCGAGGTCGAGTTCGAGCACGCCGAGGTCGAACGGCTGTGCCGGGCGCACCGAGCGAGCGAGATCCGGGCCGCCTCCGACCCCGTCGAACGCGCCCTCATCTGGAAGGGCCGCAAGTCGGCGTTCGCTGCCGTGGGTCGGATCAGCCCGGACTACCTCGTCCAGGACGGGGTCATTCCTCGCACGTCCCTGCCTCGCGTGCTGCGCACCATCGCGGAACTGTCTGCGGCGTCCGGAGTCCGGGTGGCGAACGTCTTCCATGCCGGCGACGGCAACCTGCATCCTCTCGTCCTGTTCGACGACGACATCCCGGGCGCCGCGGGTGCAGCCGCGACCGTCAGTGGCGCCATCCTCGACATCTGTCTCGCCGAGGGGGGCTCGATCACCGGCGAGCACGGCGTCGGAGTCGACAAGGCGGCCTACATGCCGCGCATGTTCACCCCCGACGACCTGGACACCATGCAGATGGTCCGCTGCGCCTTCGACCCGTTCGGCATCTCCAACCCGGGCAAGGTGTTCCCGACCCCACGGCTGTGTGGCGAGGCGCCTGGTCACCGCAAGGGCGCCCATCCACTGCAGGACGCGGGTCTGGCCGAGGTGTTCTGAGTGCGGGTGCGCTGAATGCCGACCTCGGTGTCCACCGTGTTGGACGATCTCGCCGGCGCGTGCCCGCGGGTGATGGCAGCTGAGCCGGGCGATCACGTCGACGGGGTACCGGCCAGATTCGTCGCGTACCCGACATCCAACTCCGAGGTGTCCGCCGTGCTGACCGTCGCCACCAGCCATGACCTGCGGGTGGTCACCCGTGGCCGGGGAACCAAATCGACCTGGGGACGTCCACCCCATGGTGTCGACCTGATCGTCGACCTCAGCGCGATGGATCGTGTACTGGATCATGCGGCTGGTGATCTGGTCGTCGTGGTGCAGGCCGGCACGGCCCTGACCGACGTGCAGCGCAGCGTCGCCTCGGCCCGGCAACGGTTGGCCGTGGACGGGGGAGTCGCCGGGGCGAGCATCGGCGGCACCATCGCCACGGCTACCAGCGGTCCGCGGCGAGCGGTCGTCGGCACGGTCCGCGACCTGCTCATCGGGGTCAGTCTGGTGCGAGTGGACGGCACCGTGGCCAAGGCGGGGGGACGGGTGGTCAAGAACGTCGCCGGCTACGACCTGTGCAAGCTCGTCACCGGCTCGTACGGCACGTTGGCGGTGATCACCGAGGCGATCTTCCGGCTGCACCCGATGGCCACGGACGCCCGCTACCTCACGGTGACCACCGACGACCGGACGGCGTTGGCCGCCGCGGCACACTCGGTCATCGGATCGCAGGTCGTCGCCAGCGGCGTCGAGATCGACTGGCCTGCCGACGGCCCGGGCGCGGTGGGTGTGCTGCTGGAAGGAACCGTCGCGGGTGTCGAGAATCGAACGGCGGCGACGGCGGCCATGATGACCGGTTTCGCGGTCAAGACCCTGCTGGCGCCGGACTGGTGGGGGGCCTATCCGTGGGCCGGGGCGGACGACGGCCACCGTGCCACAGCGCTCAAGGTGACGTTCCGGATCGGCGCCCTGGGTGAGGTGCTGCGGGCGGCTCGGGCGTTGGAGGTGCCGCTCCACCTTCGAGGGTCTGCGGCGGTGGGCGTGGTCTACGGCGCCATCCCGTCGGGAACCGACCCGCAGGCCGTTGCCCGGGCCGTGCAGCGACTTCGGGAGGTCGCGGCCTCGAACGGCGGCAGCGTGGTCGTCCTCGACGCCGCGGCCGAGGTCAAGGCCGTCGTGGACAGCTGGGGCCCGATTCCTGCCCTCGACCTGATGCGGCGGGTCAAGGCCCAGTTCGACCCGACGGGCAGGCTCGCGCCCGGACGATTCGTGGGAGGCATCTGATGGCCGAGCGGACGATCCAGCTGGGAATGCCCGGGGCCTTCGACGACCATCGCCCGCCGGCGGCCGCGCTGATCGCCGACTGCGTCCACTGCGGCTTCTGCCTGCCGACGTGCCCGACGTACGTGCTGTGGGGCGAGGAGATGGACTCGCCCCGCGGTCGGATCCAACTGATGCAGCAGGCCACCGAGGCCGACGTCCTCACCGAAGCCATGGTCGGTCACTGGGACGCCTGCCTGGGCTGCATGGCCTGTGTCACGTCGTGTCCGTCAGGGGTGAAGTACGACCAGCTGATCGAGGCGACCCGCGGCCAGGTCGAACGGCTCCACCGCAGACCCGTGGGGGAGCGTGGCCTGCGGTGGCTGATCTTCTCGCTCTTTCCGCACCCCCGGCGGTTGCGCGCGCTGCGTCCCCTGCTGCGCGCATATCAGGGTCTGCGCCTCGATCGATCGGTCCGGCGGTCCGGCTTGCTCGCCCGACTGGCCCCGCGACTGGCGGCCATGGAGGCGCTCGCTCCGCCGCTCGGCCCGCGCGAACCGCTGCCCGAACGAGTGCCCGCGACAGGCGTGCGGCGGGCCGTCGTGGGGATGCTGACCGGGTGCGTCCAGCGCGAGTTCTTCCCAGGTGTCAACGCGGCCACTGCCCGCGTCCTGGCGGCCGAGGGGTGCGACGTCATCATTCCGGCGGTTCAGGGGTGCTGCGGTGCGTTGTCCGGCCACAGCGGACGTGAGGCGGAGGCACTGGACTATGCCCGCCGCCTCATCGTGACGTTCGAGGCCGCCGCGGTCGACGCGGTCGTCGTCAACGCGGCCGGGTGCGGATCAGCCATGAAGGAGTACGCCCACCTGCTGAGTGACGACGTCGACTTCGCCGCCCGGGCGGCGGCGTTCGTGGCCAAGGTGCGCGACGTCAGCGAGATCCTCGTCGAGCTCGGCCCGGTGGCCCCTCGACACCCGGTCGCCGCCACGGTTGCTTATCACGACGCCTGTCACCTGTCGCATGCTCAGCGCATCCGCAGCCAGCCCCGAGCACTGCTGTCGGCCATCCCCGACTTGCAGCTGCGCGAGATCGCGGATGCCGACATCTGCTGCGGGTCCGCCGGCATCTACAACATCCTCAATCCGGTGCCGGCCGCCGAACTGGGTGATCTCAAGGCCGCATCGATCCGCGCCACCGGTGCGCAGGTGGTCGTGACGGCCAATCCGGGTTGCCTGCTGCAGATCAGCGCCGCCCTGGCACGCAGTGGTGAGCCACTGGGCATGGTCCACACCGTCCAGGTGCTCGACGCCTCGATCCGGGGCGTCGACCTCCCGAGCTGACCTGTCCGATCGGCAACTGCCCGACCGGCACCGGCACCGGCCCGACCGGCACCGGCCCGACCGGCACTGGCCGATCGGGCGCTCACTGGCCGACCGCCACCGGCCCGATCGACGTCGATCCGATCGGGCCAGTGCCAGGTCGTCAGCCGATCGTGACCGCGGGGATGACCACGGGCAGGGCCAACGGGTCCAAGACCTCGGACTGCTGCACACCGGGTGGGGTGAGGATGTCCATCGCCTTGGCGACCGTGTTCGGGTCGACCGCGCAGCGCGGGTCGGCGAGCGCGACGGCCTCGGGGGTGCAGACGCCGAACTGGAAGTCCTGGGCCTGCGGCTGGAAGCCTCGCGCCTGGTCGGGGCTGAAGCCGTCCTGGCCGGTGAGGACGACGGCGAACGACCACCCCGGCGCCGGGGTGCCGCCCAACGCCGCCTTGGTGACCGTGAAGGTGATGTACCGGGTCGCCTGGGTACCGCGAATCGACACCGTGCCCACCGTGGCTCCGGAGGCGTCGATGAAGCGTTGGCCGAAGCCTTGGACCTCGATCAGCCGGGTCCACGCCGCCGCCGGGTCCACGGTGTAGTTGCGCTGGGGGAACGACGGCGCCGTCGACGTCGTGGTCCCAGCGGGATCACGGACGTACACGTCGATCAGCTGGGCACCGAGCGCGTTCCCGAACGTGGGACTGAGGTCGCGGGTCCGGACCCGGAAGGTCACCGTGTCGGGCCCCGAGTCGTAGACCTCGAATGCCTGCAGGTCGTAGGCGCCGTCGACGAAGGCTCCGGCGTTGGGATAGTCGTACGTCCCCGGACCGTTGTCATCGAAGTCGGCGTCGGCGGCCGAGAACAGCAGGGCGCCCGGAACGACGTCGCGCACCACGGTGCGCTGGGCGAATCCGGTGGCCCCGTCCGGGGCGGTCGCTGTGACGGTCAGGACCGCCGTGCCGGGTGGCACCTCGACGGCGACCGAGAACGACCCGTCGGCACCGGCAGTGGTGGTCGTCACCAGCGCGGATCCGTCGACGTCGATGTTGACCGCGTCGATGTCGACCGTCGCGCCGGCGGCGGTCGTGCCCGTCACCGTGGTGGACGTTCCCTCGACCAGGCTGTTCTGCTCGGGTGCGGTCAGGGTCAGCGAGGTCGCCGTTTGCGTGGCGTCCAGGTACCGCGCCACCGTGTCGACAGGTCGATCGATGACGACGCCCTCTTGGATGGATCGTGCCAGGCGAACGTAGGACGCAGCCGACCAGGTGAGCGGAGACGCGCTGCCGGCTGCCTCACCGTCGACGAAGCCGATGGAGGCGCACTCCGCCTGGGTTCCGAACGGCGACGCCGCCAGGTCGGGGTTCTCCCACACCTGCTCGGGGATCAGCCCGACACCGGAGCCGGTGCGTTCCATGCTGAGCAGCAGGGCCGCCGCCGACGCGGAGTCCCCGGTGTCGACCAGGTACTCGCCACGCTCGGCCGACAGCACCGGCCACAGGTGCCCCGAGCCCCGGTTCTGCGCCTGCGCCTCGCAGACACCCGCCCACGGCTTGCCCTCGATCGTGCAGTCCGTGGCGTCGCCGACGAAGCAGTCGCCGTAGCCGTCCTCGGTGCCCGGTGTCGCGGTGCCGTAGCGGTAGAAGCCGTCGCCACTGGGCGTGGTCTCGCGGATGACGTCGTCGACGACGGCCAACGAGTTGACGATGTCGGCGTCGTCGGCGGGCAGGATGCCGAGACGGACGAGCTCGAGGAAGCCCGCGTCGACGATCTCGCGCTGGTCGGCGTTCGGGCCACCGTTGCCCAGGTTGTAGGTGAAGGCCGAGTCAGCGTCGGCGTTCTTGGACAACCGGATGAAGTACGGGTCGGCGCTCAACGGACCGGTGCTGGTCACCGCCCAGTCCTTGATCGTGCGCTGGTAGTAGTCGGACGTCGCCCGGTAGATCCGGGCCCGCGCGTCGTCACCGTTCGACTCGGCGATGGCCCCGGCCGCGCTCAGGCCGGCGATCTCGGCAGCGATGGTCGACGGCGACCAGCCGTCCTGTTCTTCCCATCGCTCGGCGCCGAATGCAGGTCCGCGTGCCACCAGGAAGTCGGCGGCCGGGCGGATCTCGTTGGTGTAGAAGTCGGCATCGGTCAGGCCGATGGTCCGGGCCATCAGGATCGGGTAGGCGACCTCGTCCAGCTGGATCCCGAACGAGTCGGGCGCGGTCAGCCCGTTGACCAGGCTGTTGCGTGGGAACGACCCGTCGGGCAGTTGCTGGCGCTCGAACAGCCACCGCACGGTGTCCTCGGCCGTGGCCTCGTCGCCGACCGCCAGAAGGCCCGTGAAGGTCTCGTACAGGTCGCGCGCGAACACCTCTCGATAGGACCCGAAGTAGGTCAGTGCGGGATCACCGGCGGCCACCGCCTGCCCCCACGGGCTGGCCAGGGACGCGACGATGGCGCCCGGGTAGGTCTTGTCCTCGGCCGCCTTGAGGGCTGCCGCTGAGACGTAGTAGGTGCGTCGGACGTCGTCGCGCTCCGCTCTGCTCAGTCCGGGCGCCATGCCCGGACGCTCCAGGCGCAGTGTGTACTGCAGCCAGCCCAGGGCGTAGCGGGAGTACGTGAGCGCGAACGGCGTCGACGCGGACCTTCCTGCCTCGGTGACGGCACCCGCCTGGTCGCCGGCGAACCCGACGGCCAGCGTGAACGGGCGGCCGGCTCGGGCGTCCACCTCGGCCACCTGAACCACGTTGCCGTCCGTGGCGCTGTCGGTCACGGTGTCGAGCGAGCGATCCGCGTCGAGTTGCACCAGGCCGTCGCTGGGCGCACCGACGAAGCCGCTGGTGGCCGACAGGAACGGACGGTCAGCGCGTACCGCGGCGTACACCGGCTGGGCGTAGTCGCGGTTGGCGGCGATCGTCGAGGTCTCGGTGTCGATCGCCACCGGTACCGGCGATCCGGTCGAGGTGTCGATCACGGCCGTGTCTCCGCCGGCGTTCTGGGTCACCGCGTCGCCGCCACCCCCGTTGCCGTTGACCGTGGCGTCCATCCGGACGAAGACGCGCAGCCCTTCCACCCCTCGTGCCGGGTGCAGGGTCGTCTTCATGACGACGCTGTCGCGGCGCGGGTCGGTGATGTAGTCGGTGACGATCCGGTACTTGCCGTTGGTCGCCTCCGACGTGACCCGGCACGACATGCCGCTGCTGTCGAGGCGCTGCACCGTGTACGTGGTGTCCCGGGTCTGCAGGTCGGTGAACGTCGAGCCGTCGGTCACCACGTACTGCAACGTCTCGATGTTCGTGTTGTCGACAGTGGGGTAGTACACGTCCGACAGCACGCCACCGGCAACGGTGAACCACACCTTGGACGTGGTGTTGCGGGCGGTCCCGATGCAGTCCTTGCGGGCGAGGCCGAAGTGCGACATGGCACCCGGCCCGTCCACGGCGACAGGCGTGGCGGGGGGGTCGACGGACGTGGCGGTGGACGCGGCCGGCGATGCGGACACCGCAAGAGCCAACGACGAGATCACCGCCACGGTGAGGGCGCGAATCGACAGGGTGGGCGTGATACGGGTCACCATTGACCTCCGGTTGCGGCAAGCTGGCCGGGCGACACCGGGGTGTGCGTCATCGCCCGTGAGCGGACGATAACACCTAGTAAGGGTGGGTCGGCAAGACCCAAAAGGGACATTGATGCAGCGTCCTCACCAAAGATCTCGACCCCTGGCTAGCCTGGCGCGGTGAGCGCACTGATCCGCCAGTTGGGCGGTATCCGGACCGCGACCGAGACCCATCGGGTGACCACCTTCGAACTCTTCTTCGACCTCGTATTCGTGTTCGCCGTGACCCAGGTGACCGCGTTCATGGTCGACCAACTCTCGGCCGTCGGCGTCGGACAGGGCCTGCTGCTGCTCGGTCTGCTGTGGTGGTCGTGGGTGGGCTATTCGTGGCTGGGCAACCAGTCACACGCTGACGAGGGCCTCATCAGGTGGGGCATGATCATTGCCGCGATGGCCGTGTTCGTCGTCGCTCTGGCGATCCCTGAGGCGTGGGCCGACGCACCCGGTGGCCTGGACGGGCCCGTCGCCCTGGCCGGCGCCTATGCGGTGATCCGCCTCGTCCACATCGGGCTGTACATCGCGGCGGCTCAGGACGACCACCACCTGCGCCGCCAGGTGGTTCTCAGCGGGGTGTTCCTGTCGTTCGGTGCGGCGTTGTTCGTCATCGGTGCCGTGCTGGGCGGATCGTGGCAGACCCCCATCTGGGTCCTCGCCCTGGCGGTCGAGGTCGTCGGGACGTACGTCACGTCTCGCGGCGGAAACTGGCGCCTCAACTCCGGGGCGCACTGGAGTGAACGGCACGCCCTGTTCGTCATCCTTGCCCTCGGTGAATCCATCGTCGCGATCGGCGTCGGTGCGTCGAAGGTCCCGATGTCCGCGTTGATCATCGTCGCTGCCGGCCTGGGAATCGCGTTGTCGGTCGCGCTGTGGTGGCTCTACTTCCACGAGGTCGCCCGATCCGCCGAACGGGCACTGAACGCGATCAGCGGCCCCCAGCGGGTTCTGATGGCCACGGAGGCGTTCTCGTACGTGCACTTCCCGCTGGTCGCCGGGATCGTACTGAGTGCGCTCGGGGTCGAGCAGGTCTTGGCCCACGCCGACCAGGTCGAGGCGATCGGCTGGTTCGGTTCCGGGGCGCTGTGCGTCGGCCTCGCCCTCTACCTCGCGACCCACGCCGTCTTCTGGTGGCGGATCGGGAACGGGTGGAACGTCGCGCGGCTGGTGGCTGCGGTCGTGTTCGTCGGGTTGTGGCCGGTGCTCGCGTTGCTCGCCCCGTTGTACGCGCTCGTGATAGCCGTCGTGCTGATGTGGCTGCTGATCGGGGTGGAGGCGAGAGTGGCGGGTGTGCGACGGATTAGTCTCAGTCAGTGAGCAGTCCTGTCAACAGAACGCCCGGCCAGGATGTCGCCGTTGATTTCGCCATCTTGAGCCGCGAGGTCAACGGCCACCCGCTGGTGTACCTCGACTCGGGGGCGACGTCGCAGCGTCCCCGGCAGGTGCTGGATGCGGAGCGTCGGTTCGTCGAGCGGCAGAACGCCGCAGTTCACCGGGGGGCCCACACCCTGGCCGGTGAGGCCACCGACGCCTACGAGGCCGCGCGAGCCACGATCGCGACGTTCGTCGGAGCCGACCCCGACGAGATCGTGTTCACCAAGAACGCCACCGAGGGGCTCAACCTGGTCGCGTCGGCATTCGTCAATGCCAGTGCCGGAGTGACCGGCGGTGTGGTTGGGGCGCAACGGTTCACGTTGCGCCCCGGCGACGAGATCGTGGTCACCGAGATGGAGCATCACGCCAATCTGGTTCCCTGGCAACAGGTGTGCGCCCATACCGGGGCGACGCTGCGCTGGTACGGAGTCACCGACGAGGGACGGTTGGACCTGGACTCCATCAGGCTGAGTGAGCGGACCAAGGTGGTGGCTCTCACGCACCAGTCCAACGTCCTCGGCGTACGACCGCCGCTGGCCGAGGTGTCGGCGCGGGCCCGCGAGGTCGGGGCGATGGTCGTGTTGGACGCCTGCCAGTCCGTCCCGCACGGCCCGGTGGATCTGCACGACCTCGGGGTCGACCTGGCCGCCTTCTCGGGTCACAAGATGCTCGGACCGACGGGTATCGGCATCCTGTTCGGGCGGCGCGAGGTGCTGGCCGCCATGCCGCCGTTCCTCACCGGCGGTTCGATGATCGAGACGGTGCGGATGGACGCCTCGACGTTCGCGGCGCCACCACAGCGTTTCGAGGCGGGTGTGCCGATGGCCAGTCAGGCTGTCGGGTTGGCCGCGGCATGCGACTACCTGACCACGATCGGCATGGCGGCGATCGAGGAGCACGAGCGCCACCTCACCCAGACCGCACTGGACGCGCTCTCGCCGATTCCGGGCGTGCGCCTGCTGGGGCCGATCAGCACCGACGACCGTGGTGGCATCGTCGCCTTCGTCCTCGACGGAGTGCATGCGCACGACGTCGGTCAGGTACTGGACTCGGCGGGCATCGCGGTGCGGGTCGGACACCATTGCGCCTGGCCGTTGCATCGTCGTCTGGGGATCCCGGCGAGTATTCGTGCCAGTTTCCACGTCTACAACGATGTCGACGACGTCCTCGCGCTGGCGGACGCCGTGGATTCGGCGCGGCGATACTTCGCGGCGGCATGAGCGATCTCGACGACCTCTATCGCGAGGTCATCCTCGATCATTCACGCCGCCCCCGAGGCGCCGGTCTGCGCGATCCGTTCTCGGCCGAGGTCTACCAGGTCAATCCCACCTGCGGCGACGAGGTGACGCTGCGGGTCCGGCTGGACGGGACGGGCCCCCGTACCGTCCTCGCCGACGTGTCGTACGAGTCGCAAGGCTGCGCCATCAGCATGGCGTCCACGTCGGTCATGGCCCAGTGGGTCACCGGGGCCGAGCTGCCCGAGGTACTGGAGGCCTACCGGGCCTTTCAGCGACTCGTTGCGCGCCGCCCCGTCTCAGCCCAGGCCGTCTCAGCCCAGGCCGACGCAGCCCAGGCCGACGCAGCCGAGGCCGACGCAGGTGCGGCTGACCCGCGCGACCTGGTCGAGCTGGGCGACGACGACGCGGCCGCCTTCGCCGGTGTGGCCAAGTACCCGGCCCGCGTCAGGTGCGCCATGTTGGGCTGGACCGCCCTGCAGCAGGCGTTGTTGCGCGGGCAGCCGGACCAGTCCGGCGCCGTTGCGGCCACTGCCTAGCCGTGCCACTGCCGAGCCGCGCCACTGCCGAGCCGTGCCGGTCAGTAGTGACCGTCGCCGATGTCGTGGGTCAGGTCGTGCAGTGACGGTGCCGTCGTCCCCTCCGGTGTGGCCAGGAACGGGACGGCGATGTGTACCCCGCTCAACTCCTCGTCGGTGGCCGCGAGACCCAGCCGCGCCAGGCCTTCCAGCAGGGCACGGGCGTCGTCCTCGCCCGCCGTCCGTCGCTGCATCACCCCGTGGTCACCCACGACCTGAACGGTGTAGCCGCGACTGGTCAAGGCGGCGATCACCGGGTCGATATCGATCCAGCGCAGGGCGAACCCGGCCACCCACGGTCGCCCGGAAGCGGCGTCCAGCAGTCGGGCGAAGGTTCGCTCGCCGATATAGCTGATCGCACCGGTCACGCCGATGGCGCCGATGTCGGCCATCCCGCTCAGGTCCGGCTCGGCTCCGACCGGGTGATCGACCTCGAGATCGGCCACCACACCGACGCCGAACAACCCCGCCTCCGTGCCGTAGGCGATGGCCGGAGCGGAGGTGTCCAAGCCCACGACCTCGATCGCCTCCTGACGGCGCCGGGATCCGTAGAACGCGTGATCCGCTGCCACCAGCTCCGCCCGGTCGAGGCCGGCGTCGGTGGCGCCCTGATAGTGCGAATACAGCTCGTCCAGGCTCAATCGGTGGTTGAGCAGTGCCGCGTCCTGACCGAATGAGCAGCACAGATCCAGCAGCGGACCCTCGATGCCGACGTCGGCGATGATCCGGCGGAACAGCTCGGCACCATAGGCCGGGATCCGGTAGTCGAAGGCGGCGAGCGCGGCGAACAGCTCCCTCGGATCAGGCCCCACGTAGAGCGAGGAGAAGTCGTACTTGCGCGGGGTGGGAGCGGCCGAGGGCTCGGCCTGGGACCCGATGAGCGTCATGGGCGTCATCTTCCACGACCCACCCGGTACTACCGAACGCCCCGCTCGCCTTACCGATCGGCGACGGGAAAGCCACGTACACCGCGCCACGACAGGGTGGCGACCAGGCGTGCGGCATCGGCGCGCGGGATCGGTCGACCGGCGCTGATCCACGCCCGCGCGGCCACCTGGGCCTGGCCCACCAACGCGGCGCCCAGCAGCCGTGCCTCCGGTGCCGGTAGCCCGGTGTCCGCCTCGATGACCTCGGCGATCGGCGCGGCACACAGCTCGGTGGTCTCGGCGAGGCGCTCTCGGACGCGCTCGTCGGCGATCAGGTCCGATTCGAAGACGAGGCGGTACGCGCCGTCGCGCCGGTCGACGAACTCGAAGAACGCCGAGGTGACCGCCTCGACTCGACCGCGGTTGCCGGAGGTCGACGTCAACGCGTTCCGGACGGTCTCGGCCATGGCGTCCAGCTGCTCTTCGAGCAGGACCAGGTACAGCTCGCTCTTGCCGACGAAGTGCTGGTAGAGGACCGGTTTGGAGACTCCGGCGCGTTCGGCCACGTCGCCCATAGAGGTCGCGTGGTAGCCGTACTCCACGAAGACGTCCCGGGCTGCGGCCAGCAACTGGAGCCGCCGTACCGGTCGGGCGAGGCGAGGTGTCTCGCTGCTCGCAGCGACCTGTGGGGCTCCGGTCATAACGCTCGACGATAGCTGGTGGGGATCATCGGGCCGGGGCGGACGGAACACCCGGCGACCTGTCGCGGTTGACACCGACGCCCCATTGCCACCTGTCGGAGGTTCCGTCATGTCCCTGCCGCCCCTCGTCGAGCCGGCCGCCGAGTTGTCGGTGGCGGAGGTGCGCCGGTACTCGCGCCACCTGATCATTCCGGATGTCGCCATGGCCGGGCAGAAGCGGTTGAAGAACGCTCGCGTCCTGGTGGTGGGGGCCGGGGGCCTGGGTAGCCCCGCCCTGCTGTACCTGGCCGCTGCCGGCGTGGGCACCCTTGGCGTGGTCGACTTCGACGTCGTCGACGAATCCAACCTGCAACGCCAGATCATCCACGGCGTCTCGGACGTCGGCCGATCCAAGGCGGAGAGCGCTCGCGACTCGATCCACGAGATCAACCCGCTGGTCGACGTCCGGTTGCACGTCGAACGCCTGGATTCTGGGAACTCGCGCGAGATCTTCGCCCAGTACGACCTGGTGCTGGACGGCACGGACAACTTCGCCACCCGGTACTTGGTCAACGACACGTGCGTGCTGCTCGGCATCCCCTACGTGTGGGGGTCCATCTACCGGTTCGAGGGTCAGGTCAGCGTGTTCTGGGCACAGCCGCCGCCCGGTCCGGACGGCACCTCGGACGAGGGCGTGCACTACCGCGACCTCTACCCCGAACCGCCGCCACCGGGAATGGTTCCCAGCTGCGCTGAGGGCGGCGTCTTGGGCGTGCTGTGCGCGGCCATCGGCTCGGTGATGGTGACCGAGGCCATCAAGCTGATCACCGGCATCGGGGAGACCCTGCTCGGCCGTCTCCTGGTGTTCGATGCGTTGGAGATGTCGTGGCGCGAGGTGCGGGTCCGGAAGGATCCGGCGGGCGCCGCCATCACCGAACTCATCGACTACGACGAGTTCTGCGGCGCGGTCAGCACCGAGGCCGCAGACGCGGCCCGCACCGCGACGATCAGCGCCCGAGACCTCTCGAGGATGCTGGACGCCCGCGACCGCGGCGAGGACGACTTCGTCCTCATCGACGTCCGTGAGCCGGCCGAGTACGACATCGTGTCGATCCCCGGGTCGGTCCTGATCCCGAAGGGCCGGTTCGAATCCGGTGAGGCGCTGGCCGGACTTCCGGCCGATCGCCGGGTGATCCTGCACTGCAAGTCCGGTGTCCGCTCGGCCGAGGTGCTGGCGATCGTCCAGGGTGCGGGCTTCACCGATGCGGTGCATGTCGGCGGTGGCGTGCTGGCCTGGGTGAGCCAGATCGAGCCGGAGAAGCCGTCCTACTGATCCGTCACCACTCCCAGGAGAACTCGTCCCGCTCGTCGATCGATTCGGGTGCCTGGTCCGGATCCTGAGCCTCGACCCGCGCCTCGCCGACGTTGGTACTCGCGTTGATGGATCGGCTGGCCTGCGGGTCGGTAGTCAACGATTGGATCGCCTGACCGACGTTGGTCGAGGTGGTCACGGCGTACACCGTCCCGTCCGGTGGCACTGCGACCACTACGCGCCCGATGTTGGTCGTGGCCGTGACGCTCTGCGGCGCTTCGGCGAACCGCACCACGACCTCTCCCGCGTTGTTGGCGGCGCGTACCGACGACGACGACAACCCCGTCATGAGGACCACACCGGCGTTCATCGACACGTCGATGTCACCCGCCACGGACACCACGCTGACCGCGCCGGCGCCCACGTCCACCACGATGTCGGTGTCGGCGGGAACGCGCAGCTGGAGAGAGGCGTCGCAGCGGTCGCGGGTGGGTCGTTCGTCCGGGCAGGTCACGTCCAGGCTGAGGACGTCGTCCAGGCGTGAGGCGCTGACCCCGGCGTTCATCGAGGTCGCAGTCAAGGACCAGTCGGCCGTCACCTCGTCCCGGCCGTCACCATCCAGGGCGTCGTCGCCGATGATGGTCACCTCGACCGAGGGGGCGACCACCTCGACGCGGGTGATGCCCGCCTCGGTGGCCGCGCCTGTCGTGGTTCGGGTCGCCAACGTGGAGATGGCCGACGCGACGCCGCCTCCGACGGTGATCACCACCGCGGCGGTGACGATCACGATGGTCACAGTGGCCCACCAGGGCCGGGGCGGTCGTGTGGACATGGCGCTCAGCTCCCGACGTGTTCGAGGTAGCGCAGGACGGCCAGGACCCGGCGGTGGTCGTTGTCGGCGATCGGCAGGTCGAGCTTGGTGAACAGGTTGGACACGTGCTTCTCGACGGCTCCCTCGGTGACCACCATCGCCGAGGCGATGCCTCCGTTCGAGCGCCCCTCGGCCATCAGCGACAGCACCTCGCGTTCGCGTGGCGTCAACGAGGTCAGCGGGTCGTCGCGGCGGGCCCGGGCGAACAGTTGAGCGACGACCTCCGGGTCCAGGGCGGTGCCGCCGGCCGCGACTCGCCGGAGCGCGTCGACGAACTCACCGACGTCGGCGATCCGGTCCTTCAGCAGGTAGCCGACGCCGCGGGCGCGACCGGCCAGCAGATCGGCGGCGTAGTTCTCCTCGACGTACTGGCTGAGTACGACGACCGCGATGTCCGGGTACTGCTGGCGGACGACCAGGGCGGCGCGTACCCCCTCGTCGGTGAACGTCGGCGGCATGCGTACGTCGGTGATCACCAGATCGGGGGAGTGCCGGGCTACCTCGGTGAGGAACGATTCGGCGTCGCCCGCTGTGGCGACCACGTCGAACCCGGTTTCGGTGAGGACACGGACCAGGCCCTCACGCAGCAACACGCTGTCCTCGGCGAGGACGATCCGCGGCCTCGTGGTGTCGGTCACGGGCACGGTGTGGGAGGTCATCGCGTCACCTGAATCGCGTCGGAGGGCGAAGCCGAGCCCCTCGGGGCCATCGGCAACTCGATGGTCACGACGGTCGGACCGCCGGGCGGCGACGCCACGGTGACCGTGCCGTCAACGGCGGCGACCCGGTCGGCAAGTCCGATCAGGCCGCTGCCGCGACGGGAATCCGCGCCGCCCACCCCGTTGTCGCGCACCTCGGCGACCAGCACCGCACCTCCGGCGCGCTGCTGTTCGCTGACGGTGACCCACGCCGAGCCGGCCTGGGAGTGCTTGGCCACGTTGGTCAACGCCTCGCTGACACTGAAGTAGGCGATGGCCTCCAGCCTGGCCGTGGGGCGATTGGGGAGGGTCACGGACATCGAGACGGGGATCACCGAACGGGTGGCAAGGGCTGACAGGGCGGCGTCCAGGCCTCGGTCGGTGAGGACCGGTGGGTGGATTCCGCGGGCGACTCTCCTCATCTCGGTGATCGCCTCCTTGGCACCGTCGTGTGCTCGTTCCAACAGGATCGCCGCCGCTGCCGGATCCTCTGCCAGGCGTCGCCGGGCCAGCCCCAACTCCATCGCTACCGCCACCAGTCGTTGTTGTGGGCCATCGTGCAGGTCACGCTCGATCCGGCGGCGTTCGGCCTCGACCGAGTCCAGCGCCGCCGCCCGGGTCTGGGTCAGCGTGTCGACGCGATCCGTGAGCCGTTGCACCTGCTCGTCGTCATTGGTGCTGATCAGGGCCCGCCCCAGGCCGATGTCGACGCCGACGAACATCCGGGCAAGCCACGGCAGGAACAGCAGCGCGTTGGCCCCGGCCAGCGCTGCCAGCCAGCGGTAGGGCAGGTCCACCCCGCGCCCACTCACCACGACGGCGTCGGGCGACAGCCAGGGCAACACCAGCGCGGTCAGCCCGGCCACCAGAAGCACCCCGACGAGCAGCCCGCCGGTCAGCCCCCAGACGCCCATGGCCAGCAGGTACAGCTGCGCGCGCCAGGGTCGGGTATCGAGCAGTTGGCGCCGCCACCACGGCATTTCGGGTGGTCGAGACGGCCAGTAGGGTAGCCATCGACCGGTGAACACAGCCAGCCGCCACCGCTCGGCGGCCACCGCCAAGCGCCCTGCGGACAGGCTGACGACCAGGATGGGTAGACCGATCAGGCCGGCCGCTCCCAACACGCCGCCGACGGTCGCGGCCACGATCAACAGGAATCCGGCGGCCAGGACGAAGTCGCCCAGCAGGTGGACGACAGCCGGCCAACCTGCCAGCCACGACCTGCCCAGCTCGCGCCGGCGTCGTCGTGGCGCCGGCCCGTCCACTGGAATGCTCGCCGTCATGGCACGACCGTACGAGGCCGAGGAGGGCGATGACATGCCGATGACTCCCCGGTCTGCTCGGGGGACAACCCCAGGACCGCCTCGCACCGGGCAGCCTGCGGCAGACGCGAGCAGTCGGCCGGTCCCGGTCATAGACCCCTATGCCGAGGCCGTCCTCCAGGTGGTCGAGGGGGTCGGCGAGGGGCGGGCCACGACGTACGGAGATGTCGCCGAGGTGCTGCGTGACGCGGGCTGGGGTGGTGGACCACGCAGTGTCGGAGCCGTCATGGCACGTCACGGGTCTGCCGTCGCCTGGTGGCGGGTGGTCAGAGCCGACGGCGGGCTGCCGGTATGTGACCGGTCGGAGGCTCGGGCGAGGCACCTGTCCGAGGGCACGCCGCTGACGCCGGGAGGGCGCATCGACCTGGTCCGGGCGCGCGCCGTGCTGGATCCGCCGATTGTGTCCGGCCCTCGTGGTTCGGTGACGTCGTGAACGTTCATCACCCGGTTGCGTTGGATCCCAGCCAGCTCCTGGCCAGCGCCGGCACCGGCCCGTGCGTGGTGTTCGGGGCCTCCGGCACCGGCAAGACGACGGTCGCGTTGCACTGGGCGGCCCGCCGGATCAGTCGTGGTGACCCGGTCGTGGTGCTGGTACCCGGCAGGCGCGCGGCTGGGGCGCTACGCGATGCACTCACCCGGCGGGTCACGGCGACGATGCGCGATCCCGCTGTCCGCACCCCCCAGTCGCTGGCCTGGGCGGTCCTTCGCGAGTCGAGCGCCCGACTGGGTGAGCGCCCGCCCCGGCTGGTGACGGGGGCCGAGTCCGACGTCATGCTGGCCGAACTCCTGGCCGGTCACCTCGCCGGTCACGGGTCTGCCGTAACCTGGCCTGCCGGTGTCACGCCGGCGGTGCTGACGTCGCGGACGTTTCGATCCGATTTGCGCGAGCTGGCATCGAGACTGGTGGAGCGCGGGTACGGCCCGCCTGATCTGGCTGCGCTGGGTCGGCGACACGCCCGGCCCGAGTGGACGGCGGCAGCGGCGGTGCTGGACGAGCGGCAACGGATCCTGGGCCTCACCGGCGAGAACGCCTGGGATCCGGCCGAGGTCGTCGACGAGGCCGCCCTGCGGCTGTCAGCCGACGAATCCCTGCGTTCGTGGGCGCGGACGAGGGTGGGGGCTCTTGCCATCGACGACGCCCATGATCTGACGGCAGCAGGGTGGCGCCTGGTTCACGCGCTGCGCGAGGCCGACGACGACCTCCTGGTGCTCGCCGACCCGGACAGTTCGACCCAGACCTTCCGCGGGTCGCGCCCACAGCACCTCACCGACCTGGCGCGGCAACTGAGTGCCCGGCTGGTGGAGCAGCGGGCGGGCACCGACCTGGTGACGGTGGACCTGGCGACGGTGTGGCGCTGTGGCGAGGCACTGGCAGACATCCATCGGCGAGTGCGCGATCGGATCGGCGTCGTGCGGGCGGGCCATCGCCGCCCGGTGGCGGAGCAGAGGACCGGACGGGCTCGGGTGCAGGTGTTGCGTGACACGGCAGCCGAAGCCAGCGCGGTCGTGGGTGCGTTGCGTGCCTGGCACCACGACCCGATCTCGCCGCGACCGTGGTCGGCGTTGGCCGTCGTGGTGCGTTCGATCGGCCGGGCCCAATCGATCCGGCAGGCCTGCGCCCGGGCCGGTGTCCCGGTCCATGTCCCAGGACCCGGCCAGGCCCTGCGCGACCATCCGGCAGTCCGATTGGTGCTGCTGGCCGCCCAGGTGTCGCGCGACCCGGCTCGGCTCACGTCCGAGGTGCTCCACGATCTGGCCTGCGGACCGATCGGCGGTGGGGATTCGCTGCGATGGCGTCGGATGATGCGGTCCAGTCGCCTGCTCGGACCGCAGGCGGGGGAGGTGTTGGTGGCCGAGGTCCGCGCCGCGCTGGACCCTGCCGAACCGGGCCCCGACCCACTGTGGCTCGGGGCGCCCGCTCGTCTGTCGTGGCCGGTGTCACGTGTGGTTCGGGTGCTGCGCGCGGGATGTGCCCAGGTTCGGGCGGGCGACGATCCCCAGGCCGTGCTGTGGGCGGTGTGGGCGGCGACGGGCCTCGCGGAGCACTGGCGTTCGCTGGCTCTCGCCGGTGTGGATCCCGCAGGGGCCAGGGGCGCCTGGGCGGACGGCGGTCTGGACGCGGTCATGGGGCTGTTCGACGCGGCCGAGCGGTTCGTCGAGCGGCGCCCCGGCAGCGGGATCGACGATTTCGCGTGCCACGTGTCGACCATCGGCGTGGCAGACGATCGACTGCTCGCCGCCGACCCCGGCGAGGCCGTCACGATCACCACGGCGGCGGGTGCTGTCGGCACCGAATTCGCGTGCGTGATCGTTGCCGGCGTCCAGGAGGGCGTGTGGCCGGATCTGCGGGTGCGGGGATCGCTGCTGGGCACAGGGGACCTGGTGGACCTGCTGGATCAGGCGGTGGACACCGGCGCGGTGGTCGACGCGGTTCGTCAGACCCTGGACGACGAACTACGACTGTTCCTGGTCGCGGTGTCACGCGCCATGGATGACCTGCTCGTCACCGCGGTCGACGGCGAGGACGAGCGGCCCAGCGCGCTCTGCCGACTGGTGGCCGGTCCAGCCGAGGTGCTCACGGCGGCGGATCTGGGGCCACCACCGACATGGCACGACCACACGATGGAATCCGTGGTGGTGGCGTTGCGCCGATTCGTGGGCGGGGGTGCCGACCCTCAGGTGGCAGTGGCCGGTCGCGCCATGCCGGCAGCCCTCTCGGCCGATGCCGCCGCCCACCTGCTGGCACGCATGGCCCACGCCGGGGTGGCAGGTGCGCATCCGGATCAGTGGTGGTGGCGGCCCCCGATTGCTGACGACGGCGACGTGGCTCGCGCCGGTCTCGCGATGGCGCCTGGTGCCTGCGATCACGACCCGGTCCGCGCCGACCCCCCCGCCGGTATCCGGGTCAGTCCGTCCACGCTCGAATCGTTCGCGGCGTGTCCCCTCCATTGGTACCTCACCCGGGTCGGCGACAGCGGGGGTGACCAGACGCTGCGGCGTCTCGGCGCGCTCATCCACGCGGCGGCCGACGCCCATCCCGGGGGCGATTCGGCTGCGCTGATGTCGCACGTCGAGGATCACTGGGACGCGCTGGGCTCGGTGCCCGGCTGGATGGACGATCGGCTGCGTCGGCGGGCCATGGCGATGGTCGGGCGGTTGTCGGCCTGGTCGAGCACTCGGCCTCCACCCAGCGCCACCGAGGTCCGCTTCGAGATGGATGTCGACGGGGTGGTCGTTGCGGGCATCGTCGACCGGCTCGAAGCCCACGAGCAGGGGCTTCGGGTCATCGACCTCAAGACCGGTGCTGCCGGGACCCAGGCGGGCGCGAGCACCAACGCCCAGCTGGCCGTGTACCAGTTGGCTGTCGAAGCCGGCGCGCTCGGGGACGTACGGACCTCGGTCGGTGCCGAACTGGTCCACGTCGGGGGCACCACCCGCCAGGCGGCGGTCCGCAGCCAATCACAACTCACCGACGAGGACCGAGAACGCGTCGCAGGTCTCATCCGGTCGCTGTCGGACGCAGTCACCACCGGAGCATTCGATGCCACTCCCGGGGATCATTGCGATCGGTGCCCGGTGTGGACCAGCTGCCCGGCGCATCCCGCGGCCACCCACACGCTGGCAATCGGAGACCCGACCCCGTGACCTCACTGACGCCCGCGCAACACGCCATCGTCACCGCCCCCCTGGCTCCCATGCTGGTGGTGGCCGGCGCCGGTTCGGGCAAGACGCACACCATGGCCGCACGTGTCGCCTGGCTCAGCGATGCCGACCGAGGCCACGACGCCATCGATCCTGACGCGATCCTGGGACTCACCTTCACCCGCAAGGCCGCCGGCGAATTGGCCGAGCGGCTTGCTCACGGCCGTGTGGCCACCGGCATCGACGATCTGCATGTCGGTGCACCTCAGGTGTCCACCTACCACTCGTTCGCCGCTGCCATCGTGACCGAGTTCGGCCACCACATCGGTCACGACGGCGACACTGCTCTGGTCGGCGAGGCCGCGGCCTTCCAGATCGTCGACGGCGTGGTCCGGGACTGGCGGGCGGCGTTGCCGGTGGACCTCGCCCCGGCCACGGTCGCCCTGCGGGTCAAGTCGCTGGCCGCCGAGTGCGCCGAGCACGCCATCGACGTCAGCGACGTCGACGCGGCACTGCATCATGCCCTCACGGTCTTCGACGACGCGGACGCCCGCGGCGGACTGAGCGGGGCGTGGTCGGTCACGCCACGGGAGGTACTGCGGACTCGCCTCGCGATCCTGCCGTTGGTGGCGGCCTATGCCCGCCGCAAGGCCGACCTCGGGGTCGTGGATTACGGCGACCAGGTGGTGATGGCATTAGCCGTGGCGCAGCAGGCCACCGTGGTCGACATCCTGCGGCAGCGCCACCGCGTGGTGATCCTCGACGAGTACCAGGACACGAGTAGCGCACAGAGCCGCCTGCTGTCCTCGATCTTCGCGCGCGGGCATCCGGTGACGGCCGTCGGTGACCCGAAACAGTCGATTTTCGGGTGGCGCGGCGCGGGCGCGGGGACGCTGCGCCGCTTTCTCACCCAGTTCGCGACTCCCGATCCCGACAGTCGGGACTCAGCGGATGCGTCGCACCTCAGCAGGCCCCTATGTGTGTATCTGTCGACCAGTTGGCGAAATGATCGGGTGATTCTGGATGTCGCGAACACCGTCGCGGACGGCCTGACGCCGGACGCCGGACTCGGGGCCGTTCCCCACCTGCAACCACGGCCAACTGCCGAGGACGGGTCGGTTCAGGTCGCCTGGCTCGCCACGACCGCCGACGAGGCCGAGCTGATCGCCACCTGGCTGGCCAGACGTCGGGCGCCGGGCCGCACTCAGGCTGTGCTGTGCCGAACCCGGGCGTCCTTCGCCCCGATCGTCGGTCGCCTCGAACACGCCGGCATGCCGGTCAGTGTCGTCGGGCTGGGAGGTCTCCTCGACGAACCAGTGGTGGTGGACGTGCTGTCGGTGGTCGCCGCCGCCCACGACCCGAGCGACGACCCTGCCGCGCTGCGCCTGCTGACCGGGCCGCGGTGGTCCGTGGCTCCGGCTGACCTCGACGCCCTGGCTCGCCGTGCCCGCCGGCTGGGTACCGACCAGCAACCGGCGGGGCTCGCCGAGGCGTTGGACCAGGCGAGCTCTGACGATGGGTTGTCGGTCGCCGGCCAGCGTCGACTCCACGACCTGGCCGACGTCCTGGCCCGGGTCCGATCAGTTGCCCGCGAGTTGCCCGTCGTCGACGTCCTGGCCTACGCAGCCCGCGCCTGTGGAGTCGAGATCGAATCTGCCGTGTGGTCACCGGATCCACGACGCCCCACCCAGGTGATGAATCGACTGATCGGCGCCGCCATCGACTTCGGTGCCGTCACGGATGCCGGAGTTGGCGCCTTCCTCGCGTGGGCCCAGGCAGCCCGCGACTACGAGCGCGGCCTCGACGCCGTCGACATCGACCCCGATCCGGACGCCGTACAGATCTTGACGATCCATGCCGCCAAAGGACTCGAGTGGGACGACGTGGTCGTCGTGGACCTCGCCCAGGGTGGGTTTCCGTCACGGCCCCGGGGCTTCCACTGGTTGAGCGGTGACGGTGGGGTGCCGTGGCCCTGCCGCGGCGACGCCGACGGCCTGCCGGTCTGGAGTCCACCGGTGACCGGCCCGGCGGCGGCCTTCAAGCGCGCCTACGACGACTTCGTCGCCGCATCCCGTGATCACGCTGCTGACGAAGAGCGCCGCCTGGCATACGTGGCGTGCACCAGGGCGCGCCACGGACTGCTGCTGACCGGCGCGATCTGGGTGCGCGACCGTGTCACGCCGCGCCAACCCTCGCCCTATCTGGTGGAGGCCCGAGCGGTCGCCGGCGTCGTGACCAGGATCTGGGCGCCGCCGGATACGCCGGCGCCGCTGCGCGAGGCGACGTCGGTCAGCTGGCCCGCCCCACCTCCCGCCGAGGTGGCCCTGCGGCTCGACCAGGCACACGCGCGGGTGGTCGCGGCCATGCGCGCCGGCGACCCGCTGCGCGAGGTGGCCTCCGATTCGACGTCGACGCCGTGGATGCCCACCGATGGTGCCGAAGCCGAGTGGAGCGCCCTGGTCGATCGCCTGCTCGCCGAGGCAGCCAGCACCCCGCGGTCGCTTACGGCAACTCACGTATCGGCATCCACTCTCGTGGCGATGGGCCGCGACCGGGACGGCGCAGTCGCGGACCTGATCCGACCCATCCCCACGATGCCTCGGGCCGGGGCGCGCCGGGGCACTCGGTTCCACTCGTGGGTGGAACGCCGGTTGACGACGGCAGCCCTGCTCGACCTCGACGATGTCCCGGGGGCGGCCGACGAGGACACCGACGACGACCTCGCCACCATGCAGCAGCGATTCGACGCCAGCGAGTGGGCCATGGCTGCCGTCGTCGATGTCGAGGTGCCCTTCGACATCCAAGTCGCCACCGCCGTCGGGTCCATCAGTGTCCGCGGTCGCATCGATGCGGTGTTCCGACGCGCCGATGGCGGTGTCGACGTCGTGGACTGGAAGACCGGACCGCAGCCATCGTCAGCCGAGATCGCTGTCCAGTCGGTGCAACTGGCGGTGTACCGGTTGGCCGCCGCCCGGCTGTACGACATCGATATCGAGGATGTCCACCCTGCCTTCTGGCATGCCAGAACGGGGCGCACCACCCGCCCGACACATGTCGCGGACGACGCGGCCCTGCGCGAGTTGGTGCAGGGGGCCTACGAGGTGGGGTTTGCGGGCGGCGGTGCGAGCTCGGCAGCGACGTCAGCCGTCGATATCGATGGCGCAGACACACCGGATCCCGGTACCACACCCCCCGATGACGCGTCGGCGGCGCCCAGGCGTGCCCGCAGCGCTGACAAGTCGATGACCTCCGTGTCGTCCGCGTCCGGCGCCGAATAGCGTGCGGCGCTGTACCTCGGGACGCTGCTGACGGTCATGGTGGTCCTCCAGGTCTTGATGTGATCAGGCAGGCTGACGGGGGGTTGGGGCGTGCCGTGCTGGGTGCGGGTGGGGGTGTCGACGGGCGCGCCAGGACCGGGAGCGGTTGGTAGCACTGGCTCGGCAGCCGGCGCGGGCGGCGCGGGCGGCGTAGTCGGCGCGGGTGTGGGTGTGGGAGGCGGCGTGGTCTCGGCAGCTGGCGGGGGTGTGGGAGGCGTCGGGGATGGTGGAGTCGGCGCGGGTGTCGTGGTCTCGGCAGCGGGCGCGGGCATCACGGGTGACGGAGTGGGGGTCGGCTTGTCGTGGCTGTCGTGGCTGTCGTGGCTGTCGTGCCATGTTGCCAATTCCACCAGCATGCCGGTCGCGTCGCCGACGATCTGCTGGTCGTCGATGCGTTGCCCGTGCAACAGCCACGTCATGAGGGCCATTTCGCCGTGCAGTACCGCCCGCTCCAGCAGGTGCTCGTCAGAACTGGGCCGTGCCCCTTGGTAAGCCGCGATCACCTGCTCGACCCCCTCGGTGTCCGCCCCCACGGCGATCCACGCCAGGTCCTCGGCCGGATCGGACACCCGGACCCCGGACCAGTCGATCACCGCAGTCACGCTCGAACCGTCGACCAATACCCGGTCCGCCACCAACTCACCGTGAACCGGGCACGGTTGAAACCGCCAGCGTGAGATGTCCTCGATCATGGCCTCCCACCGAGACAACAGCCCAGCAGGCACGACTCCTGCCTCGGCGCCACGGTCGAGGGCCCCCAGACATCGACGCCGCAGTGATTCACTGTCGTAGACGGGCACACCCACGGCCGCGAATTGCTCGGGATCGAGCCCGTGTACGGCCGCGATCGCCCCCCCGACGGCATGGGCGAGCGTGTGGTCGGCCGAGAGCTCGGGAAGTGACAACGGCTGGCCGGGCAGCGATGGGTAGACCAGAGCCCGGCCACCACCCGGCAGCGCGGCGTGTCCTTGGGGATCAGGCGTAAGGAAGCTCAATCGACCCGCGAGCATCCGGAGAATGGCGACCTCGGCCTCCAACTCGGCCGCGACGGCGCCCCGGCGAGGAGCTGCAACCACCCAGTCGCGATTCGAGCTGTCACGCATCACGGCAGTGTCGACACCGTCGCGGGTCGGTCGCGTTCCGACCACCGACACCGGATCGATGCTGGGCAACGCCGCCACTCCCAGTGCAGCAAGTTCCAATGGGCGGCGCTCACGCAGGCCCGGCGTCGGGTCGGGCGCCACGCTCGTCACGCCCCCACGGTAGGCGCAGCGTCGGCACGTACGGTGGAGGCGTGACGATGTCGGACGTGTTCGGCCCGATGGTGCCAGTTGCGTCGGGGCAACCGCGGTTACCTCTGCCGGCTCCGCTATTGGCCAACCTGGTGCTGTCGCGGTCCGAACACGACCGGATGTCCGAGGAGCGCGATCAGCCGACGCTCGTGGCACGACTGATGACCGATCCAGCCACCCGCGTGCTGTGGCTGCGTGGTGGACAGGTCCCGGTGGTGGACAGCCCGACCGGTCCCGCGCTGGCTCTGATCAGCACCGGCACCGGCACCGACACCGGCACCGGCACTGACACCGGCACCGGCACCGGCACCGGCGGACATCAGGCGCCCGGGGACGTGACGATCCTGCTGGGCAGGTCCGCCGACGCGGTCTACGTGGCGCGCACCTGCGCAGCCGATGCCCCCCCGCCGACGTCACTTCCGCCGGATGTTCGCTGGGCCGGGCTCCGTGACGTGGGTTCGGCATTGGGGCGCTTGGACGTCGGGCTGGCGGTGCAGGCGGTGG
>JANNOG010000017.1:0-79224 GCA_031398915.1 Micrococcales bacterium
GCTGTGGGCACGGTGCTGGGCGCTCGCGTCCGGCCGGTCCACGTGATCCGGGTCCGGGCAGGGCGCTCGCATCGCAGGTCCAATGGGTCATTGAGGGGGCTCAGGCGGGCTATCGGTACCCCTCGACGGGTGACCGTGAAACTCTCGCCACGCTCGACATCGCGCATGACCTCGGCGTTGTCGTTTCTCAGTTCGCGCTGGCTTATCGTCCGCACACGGCAATGTAGCATCTCGTAGCACCTATAGGACCACGACGATGCCTACCCGGGCACCACAGCTTCGGGGTCCACTCCAGGATCGACCGCTCCCGGAATCGTGGGCACCTCGACGGCAGGTTGCTGAGCAGCTGCGATGGCCTGGACGGTCGCCATGTCGTCGACCCGTAGCGCCGACCACAACCGCTCCGCCTCGACCGGGTCCCATTCGACGGCCGAGCCTGCCGGCGTCGACAGATTGATGTTGGAGACCGGCACCGTCATCGTGATGCCGCCGCCGCCGGCCACCGAGCGCATGCCGAGCAGGAATCGTCCCAGGGTCAGCGGATCGGTGTCGGCGTCCACGGTCAGCGCCGAACCGCCCGCAGCCGCCACCCGATAACCGGTGAGTGGGTTGAGGACCGTCGAGGGGCTCGCTGCCTGGCTGACGATGGCGGCCAGGATGGCGCGCTGCCGCTCGACCCGGGCCAGGTCACCCTGGGCGTCGGTCTTGCGGCTGCGAGCGAGTCCCAACGCCTGCGCTCCGTTCAGGGTCTGGCATCCCGCGGCGAGGTCGATACCTGCGTCGGGATCTGTGATGGGCGCCGGAAGGCAGGTGTCGACGCCGCCGATGGCGTCGGTGATCTGGGCGAAGCCACCCAGGCCGGTCTCGATGTACGAGTCGATGCCCACACCGGTGGCATCGGTGATCGTCTGGGCCAACAGGGGTGCGCCACCGAAGGCATAGGCGGCATTGATCTTGTTCTGGTCGTTGCCCGGGATGGCGACGTAGGAATCCCGGGGGATGCTGACCAGCACAGGTGGCTGATCCCCGTCCGGCACGTGGAGCAGCAGGATGGTGTCGGTTCGCTTGCCCCCCGCATCGGCCTCCGACCCGCTGTTCAGGTAGCCGACCTCGGATTCGGTCAGGCCCACCCGCGAGTCGCTGCCGACCAGCAGGTACGTCGTGCCTGGGGTGTCGACGACGGGAGGCAGGGCATCGGTTCGGGTGACATTGCGCCACGCCACGAGGCCCAACGACAGCGGGTAGGCGATCACGGCCACCAACAGGAGGACGAGCACGGTCCGCAGCAGGCGCCAGGGCCGGCGTCGACGCAGCGGCCGGACGGGTGGTCGTTGACCGGGCCCGGATCGCCCGCTGGCCGGCTGCGGCGCGAGTCGCTGTGAGGCCGCTCGTTGCGAGGAGTCTCGCGGTGCAGGTGGCGGTGACAGTGGCCGCTGAGCCGGAGCCCGTTGGGCCGATGTGGCCGTCCGTCGCGGGGGGGCCCGGTCGGGCAACGGCATCGCCCGGGTGGCATCCACCGCAGTCGGCGACGGTTCGCGGGTGAAGCGAGGCGGCGTGGGACGCCCGGTCATGGCATCGCGGATCGCCCCGTCACCGCGACCACCCGGAAGTCGCCGGGTGGGATCAGGGTCGCGATACACGTCGTCTTCTGGCACCGGCCTCACGCTACGCGCCGCAGGGCCATCGGTCATTCAGGCGCGTGGCCTGCCCAGGGCGCGGTACTGCCAACCCGCGGCCCGCCAGGCATCCGGATCCAACACGTTGCGCCCGTCGAGGATCCGTCTGTGGCGTACCACCGCACCGAAGGCCACCGGGTCCAGTTCTCGGTACTCCGGCCACTCGGTGAGCAGCAGGACCACGTCGGCACCCTCGGCGGCCTCCTCAGCTGTGGCGGCATAGCGCAGGTCCGGCCACGACCGCCGGGCGTTGTCGAGGGCTTGCGGGTCCGTCACGGTGACGTGGCCGCCCTGGAGCCCGATCTGGGCGGCCACGTTGAGTGCGGGTGAGTCGCGGATGTCGTCGCTGTTCGGCTTGAAGGCGGCGCCGAGGACGGCGACGCGCTGCCCCAGCAGCGAACCTCCCAGCACCTCCCGGGTGAGCTCGACCATTCGCGTGCGGCGACGCATGTTGATCGCGTCGACCTCGCGCAGGAAGGTCAATGCCTGGTCGGCACCCAACTCACCGGCCCGAGCCATGAACGCCCGGATGTCCTTGGGTAGACAGCCGCCGCCGAAGCCCAGGCCGGCACCCAGGAACTTGCGCCCGATCCGGTCGTCGTAGCCGATCGCATCAGCCAGGCTGGTGACGTCGGCGCCGACCAGTTCGCACACCTCCGCCATGGCGTTGATGAATGAGATCTTGGTGGCCAGGAACGAATTGGCGGCCACCTTGACCAGCTCCGCCGTCGCGTAGTCGCTGACCACCTGAGGTGTGCCGTCGGCGATGGTCTTGGCGTACACCTCGTCGAGGACCGTCCGTGCGATGTCGCCGCCCGGCACCTGGGCGTCACCCAGCGCCGTGGTCGCAGGGATGCCGTAGACCAGGCGATCCGGGGTCAACGTGTCCTGTACGGCGAACCCCTCGCGCAGGAACTCCGGGTTCCAGGCGAGCACCGCCCGCTGGTCGTCGGGGACGAGTTCGGCCAGACGCTGCGCCAGCCGGGAGGCGGTTCCGACGGGCACCGTGGACTTGCCGACGACGACGGCGGGCTGCGCGTCGCTGCCGCGCAGGTGCGGGGCGAGTGAATCGAATGCGGCATCGACATAGCGCATGTCGGCGGCGTACTCCCCCTTGCGTTGCGGGGTTCCGACACACACGAAATGCACCCGGTAGTCAGCGGCTGCGCTGATGTCGGTGGTGAACGTCAACCGTCCGGTGGCGAGCGCCCGCTCGAGAAGTTCTGGCAGGCCCGGCTCGTAGAACGGCACCCGCCCGCTGGACAGGGCCTCGATCTTGGACTCGTCCACGTCGACGCCCAGGACGTCATGGCCCAGTTCGGTCATGCACGCCGCGTGTACGGCGCCCAAGTAGCCGCATCCGATCACTGAGAGTCGCATAGCGGGAGGCTAGCGCTGCGGCTCCGCGAATTCGGCGGTCAGCGGTCGCGACGGCGTTCCGCGATGAGGACCCGCACCTACTCATGGGTAACTTACGGCGGTAATCTCGTCAGGTGATCGATGACGACACTCGGGCCAGGTTCCGACTCAGTGACGACCACGAGGACCTGCGCGCGGCCGTGCGGTCCCTCGCCACGGACCTCATCGCGCCCCATGCGGCGGCGGTGGACTACGAGGCGCGCTTTCCGCAGGAGGCCAGCGACGCTCTGGTCAAGGCGGACTTCCACGCTCCCCACGTGCCCGAGGCCTATGGCGGGGTAGGCGCCGATGCGGTGGCCGTGTGCGTGATCATCGAAGAGGTGGCTCGGGTGTGCGGGTCGAGCTCGCTGATCCCAGCCGTGAACAAGCTCGGATCGATGCCGCTCGTGCTGGCCGCCGACGAGGCCGTCAAGCAGCGTTACCTCACCCCGTTGGCCAGGGGCGAGGGCATGTTCTCGTACGGGCTGTCCGAGCGTGAGGCCGGATCGGACACCGCCGGCATGAGGACTCGGGCGGTCACCGAGGGCGACGGGTGGCGCCTCACCGGACAGAAGTCGTGGATCACCAATGCCGGGGTCAGCCAGTTCTACACCGTGATGGCCGTGACCGACCCTGACGCCGGCTCGGCTGGTATCTCGGCGTTCGTCGTCGAGGCCGACGACGAGGGACTGACGTTCGGGGCGCCCGAGCGCAAACTCGGCATCAAGGGTTCTCCGACCCGGGAAATGCTGTTCGACGGGGTCCGGCTGGGGCCCGAGCGGCTGGTGGGCGAGCCCGGCCAGGGCCTCAAGATCGCACTTCGGACCCTCGACCACACCCGGATCACCATCGGCGCCCAGGCGGTCGGCCTGGCGCAGGGCGCCCTGGATTACGCGCTGGGTTATGTCAAGGAGCGTAGGCAGTTCGGCAAGGCGGTCGCCGAGTTCCAGGGAGTGCAGTTCATGCTCGCCGACATGGCCATGCAGTTGGAGGCGGCGCGCCAGTTGGTGTACGTGGCGGCCGCGGCGAGCGAACGGGCGGCCCACGGCGCCGCGGACCCGCGCGAGAACCTGTCGTTCCTGGGGGCTGCGGCCAAGTGCTACGCCTCGGACGTCGCCATGTCCATCACCACGGACGCGGTGCAACTGTTGGGCGGGGCGGGGTACGTGTCCGATCACCCGGTCGAGCGGATGATGCGCGACGCCAAGATCACCCAGATCTATGAGGGCACCAACCAGATCCAGCGCCTCGTCATGGCCCGCCAACTCCTCAAGTAGGCCACCGTGGGGTGATCTGGTGCACGCCCTTCAGTCGGTCGTGAACATGCCGACTGATACCGGGTGCGAGCACTGCGAGTTGCCGTTCCTGTCCTGGTCGCCGTCGGATTCTTCGTGGGGGACGTCGTCGACCAGCCGATCGCGGAGGCGGTTCCGGTCGCTGCCGACGTCGACACCCTCAGCGTTGCGGGTGTCGACCCTGCTGCCGAGCGGGCGCAGGGGGAGGCGTCGGTTCCGCTCGAGATCGTCGATTCGGTCATTCAGGGCGCGGACCCCGGCGAGGCGACGGTGGACGACACCGAGCCCGAGATCCTCACCTCCCCGATGGTCACCGACGACTTCTCGGTGGTCGGGGTGACCTGGGACGCCGACAGTGTGCCCAGCGCGGACACCATCGTCTCGGTCCGGATCCGCGAGGCCGGGACCTGGACCATGTGGCAGGTGCTCGAACCGATCGACGGCGCACCCGACCCCGGCACCGAGGACGCTGTCAACTCCGCCGGGATCGCCGCGACCGAGCCGATCATCACCACGGACGCGGACGCCGTTCAGGTCCGGATGGACACCGTGTCCGGCGACACGCCCACCGACGTCGAGGCGGTGGTCATCGATCCGGGCACGTCACCCGCCGATGACCCGGCCGCCCGCAACGGCGCGGCACGCTCGAGTGCTCAGGCTGCCGCCGCGGTGCCGGCGATCATCACCCGGGCACAGTGGGGTGCCGACGAGGGTCGCCGATCGTGCACCAACACCACGATGAGTTCGCTCAAGGCCGCGGTCGTGCACCACACGGCCGGCTCCAACAACTATTCGCGCGGCGACAGTGCGGGCCTGATCCGCGGTATCTACGCCTACCACACCGGGACGCTGGGCTGGTGCGACGTCGGCTACAACTTCCTGGTCGACCGGTACGGCCAGGTGTTCGAGGGCCGTGGGGGTGGCGTCACGCAGGCGGTGCGGGGTGCCCACGCGGGTGGCTTCAACGAGGGCACCTTCGGCATCTCTGCCATGGGCAACTTCGACACCATCGGGGCACCCGATGTGATGGTCGATGCCATCGCCGGGGTCGTCGCGTGGAAGCTCCAGGGGTCCTACCGTGATCCGGCGGGCACCACCTCGCTGACCAGTGCCGGAGGCGGGACTGCACGCTACGCCGCCGGGACCACCGTGACGCTGCCGGTCGTCATGGGTCATCGAGACGTCGGCTCGACCGCGTGCCCCGGTGCGAACCTCTACGCGAAGCTGGGCTACATCCGCCAACGGGCGATCGACCTGATCGGGGCAGGCCTGGTGGGACCGGCACTGTCGTCGGTCTCGCAGCCCGCCGGAGGGACGTTCCGTGCGACGGCCGGAGCGATCGGTGACCAGACGTGGCGGTTCAGCGTGCTCGACCCGTGCACCGGCGCCGTGCTGACGGATCAGTCGGGCACCGCTGCCCGCAGCCGTCCCATCGACGTGACCTGGGACGGGCGTCGTCGCGACGGTGCCACTGCGCCACCCGGCACCTATCAGGTGTCGCTCTCCTCGGCGTCGTCGGGCACCGGTGCACCCGCTCTGAGTCGCACCTGGTCGGTCAACGTGACCGGATCCTCGGTGACACCGCCGGTGACCACGGGTGGCGGCGCGCCTCAGCCGGGCCTGTTCATGCCCATCGCGCCGACGCGGGTGCTGGACACGCGTGAATCGACCGGGCCGCTGGGCGCCGGAGAAACCCGCAGTGTCGTCGTCACCGGCTCCGGTGGGGTACCGACCAGCGGTGTCAGCGCGGTTGCGCTGAACGTGACCAGCACCTGCTCGGCGGGCACCCCCACGTCGTACCTCACGGTGTGGCCCGCTGGTGAGTCGCGTCCGGGCACCAGCTCTCTCAACACGTCCTCGGCGGACACCTCTGCTGCTCATGTGGTGTCGGCGGTCGGGGTCGGCGGAGCGGTCAACGTCTACAACGACACGGGCAGCACCCAGCTGATCGTGGACGTGGTCGGCTACTACACCTCGACCGGTGCCGGGGCCCGCTATGTCCAGGTGGATCCCCGACGCGTGTTCGACTCGCGCAGCGACGGCGGGCTGTTGACCAGCGGTGCCGAACGCGTCGTCGATCTGTCCGGTCAGGCGGGAACACCGCCCACCGGCATGAGCGGCGCCATCCTCAACGTCACGGTCGCCGGATCTCAGGGCCAGGGTTACGTCACGGTGTTCCCGACCGGGCAACAGCGGCCGGCGACGTCGACAGTCAATCTGGTGCCGGGCGCTGATGTCGCCAACCGGACGGCCGTCGGGTTGGTCAACAATCAATTCACCGTCTACGCCGCGGGCGGGCCGACTCACGTGGTCGTCGATCTGGTCGGGTACTACGCCACCGGAGGGGCCGGCTCGACGTATCACCCGATGACCCCTGCTCGACTGGTGGACACCAGGTCCGGGCAGGGTGGCGTCGAGGGACCGCTCCAGGAGGGCGGTGAGGCCTCGGTTCGGGTGGCCGGAGTGGCCGGAGTCCCCGGTGACGCCAGGGCCGTCGTCCTCACAGTGACGGGGGACCAGACCAGCTCGGTGACATTCGCCACGGTGTGGCCCGGTGCGGCAGCGCGACCGAACACGTCGGATCTGAATCTCCGACCAGGTCGCACTCGCGCCAATACCGTGGTGGCCTCAGTGGGCACGGACGGCACGGTCAGGCTGTACAACGACCGAGGGACCACCCAGCTGATCGTCGACGTCGTGGGCTACTACCGCTAGGCGTCGTCGCCGGAGGGGGACCACCTGCCATAGCGTGGTGTCCCATGGCCGAGGGCTGCTCATGATCAAATACGACACCACTGTCGAGGCGAACACCAGCCATGCGCTGATGCTCGATCTCGTGGGTGGTGGACACGATGTCCTCGATGTCGGGTGCGCCACCGGGTACCTTGCGGCCGCCCTCAGGGGCATGGGCAACCGGGTATCCGGCGTCGAGCTGGATCCCGACTCAGCTGCTCAGGCAGGTCCGCACCTGGTGGATCTGCTCGTCGCCGACATCGAGAGCGTCGACCTGGTGGCGCATTTCGGGCCGGCATCGTTCGACGTCGTCGTTTTCGGCGACGTCCTGGAGCACCTGCGCAATCCGCACGACGTGCTGCGCCGGGCGATTCCACTGCTTCGTCAGGGTGGCAGCGTGGTGGTGTCGATCCCGAACGTGGCGCACGGCTCGGTACGGCTGTCCCTGTTGCAGGGCGAATGGCGATACCGCAGCCTTGGACTCCTGGACGACACGCACATTCACTTCTTCACCCGCACCGGCGTCGACGAACTGTTGCGTGCCGCCGGCCTCGTGGTGGTCGACCGCCGGCGGACCACCGCGCCTCCGCTGGGTACGGAGGTCACGGTCGACGCCGCTCACCTCCCGGACGGCGCCCTTGCCTGGGTGGAGGCGGACGACGACGCCTGGACGTATCAGTTCGTGTACCGGGCGGTGCGCGACGACGCGGACGGGTTGTGTGCGGCGCTGACGAGGCAGATGGCCGAACAGGCCAATGACGCGGCCTCGCTCGCTGCCGACCTCGAGGCAGAGCGTGGACGCCGACGTGTCGCGGAAGCGGAACTGGCGGCATTACGGTCGACATTGACGCTACGAGCGACCGCGGGTGCGCGCCGGCTGTACGGCAGATTGCGTGGGCGACGACGATGACCACATTCGCGGACCTGCGCTCCTCGCGTGAACTCTTCGTCAATCTGACGCTTCGCGAGATTCGCGGGAAGTACAAGCGCACCGCCTTGGGGCAGGCGTGGTCGCTGGTCAATCCACTGGCCGCGATGGCCATCTACAGTCTGGTGTTCGGATTTCTGCTGCCCATCCAGGTCTCCGAGGGTGACCCCAGCGGCTTGCGGGTGTATGCCCTGTGGCTGCTCTGCGGCCTGTTGCCCTGGTTGTTCATCAGTGCGGTCATCACGTCGGGCATGGGATCTCTGATATCGGACGCCAACCTCATCAAGAAAGTGTGGTTCCCGCGCGTCGTCATCGTGGTTGCCGTCGCCGCGTCGTGGCTGTTCACGCACGCTATCGAGATGGGTGTCCTCGTGGTGGTGCTGCTGATCTTCGGATCGGCCGTGGTGCCGTGGATTCCGGGTATCCTCCTCATGATGGTGCTGGTGTTCGCTTTCGCAACCGGAATAGCGCTCATGCTGGCCGTAGCCAATGTGTATTTCCGCGACACCCAACATTTCGTGTCCATCTTCATGCAGCTGTGGTTCTATCTCAGCCCCGTGCTGTATCCCTTTCGTTATGTCACCGAGGGCGCTCAGCGCCTCGAGGAACGAGGCATCGCTCTGCCCCTGGAGTTCATTTACCGCCTCAATCCGGTCGAGCGGTTCATCCAGGTGTTCAGATCGATGATGTACGACAACGCCTGGCCTGCCCTCGCGGACGTCATCTACTGCGTCGTCGCGGCCGTCGTGTCGCTCACCGTCGGGTATCTGGTGTTCAACCGCCACGAAGCGCGAATCGCAGAGGAACTGTGAGTACTCCCGCGGTCCGGGTGACGGACATCTCGAAGCGGTTCCGGCTCTACCACGAGCGAAATCAGTCCCTCAAAGCCGCTGTCATGCGCGGACGGCGAGCGTCCTACGAGGATTTCTGGGCGTTGCGCGACGTGTCGTTCGACATCCCTCAGGGGTCGACGTTCGGCCTGGTCGGAGTCAACGGGTCGGGCAAGTCCACCCTGCTGAAGTGCATCGCCCGAATCCTTGTCCCCGAATCCGGAAAGATCGACGTGACCGGCAAACTGGCAGCGCTCCTCGAGCTGGGCTCAGGATTCCATCCCGAACTGTCAGGGCGCGAGAACGTGTACCTGAACGGCTCGATCCTCGGTCTCACGCGTCGCGACATCGCACGGAAATTCGACGACATCGTCGGCTTCGCCGGGGTGGAAGAGTTCATCGACCAACCGGTCAAGAACTACTCG
Organism: Micrococcales bacterium; assembly: GCA_031398915.1. GTDB lineage: Bacteria > Actinomycetota > Actinomycetes > Actinomycetales > JBBAYJ01 > JANNOG01. The sequence continues at coordinate 9,286 of JANNOG010000017.1, forward strand.
TCGGGGATGTACGTCCGCCTCGGGTTCTCGGTCGCCATCAACGTCGACCCGGACGTCCTGCTGGTCGACGAGGTCCTGGCGGTCGGCGACACGGCATTCCAGGAGCGCAGCATGGACAAGTTCCTCGAGTTTCGTCGCGCCGGAAAGACCGTCGTCGTGGTCAGCCACGGAATGTCGACCTTGCGGACGATGTGCGACCAGGCTGCATGGCTTGAGAAGGGCCGGCTGGTCGAGGTTGGGTCGGCGAAGTCGATCATCGAGCGGTACGTCGACACGAGCCACGACCATCACGACACCGACCTGTCGGGTGTTGCCCGGCACGGCTCGGGTGAGGCCCGCGTGACGGCGGTGCGGCTGCTGGATGGTGACGACCGCTCGACGGACCGGTTCACCACCGGCGAGCCGATGCGGATAGCGGTGGACTTCCATGCGGGGCAGCGGATCGAGAAGCCGGTCTTCGGGGTGGCGATCGAGGCCGGCGACGGTACGTATCTCTGGGCGAACAACACGATCGACGCGTCTTTGACCGTCGACGCCATCGAGGGTGACGGGTCGGTCGAGTGTGTGATTCCCCGGGTGATGCTGCAGCCGGGGACGTACACCGTTATCGCGTCGATCGTGGACACGACCGCACAGCATGTCTACGACTTCGTGCGTGCCGCTGCTAGGTTCGATGTACCGCACATCGGGCGGCGTGAATCGGGTGGATATGTGTCGTTGGAGGGGACGTGGCTGCAGACGTCATAGGAGTTCCCCGTCCGGCACCGGTTCGACGCCAGGTGAAGGTCGTCACCCTCGACACCATCTCGGACCGTATGGCGGGCCCTGCCATCCGAGCATGGCGAATCGCCACGGCGCTGTCCGAGGGCCATGACGTCGAGGTTCTCACCTTTGCGTCGTGTGACCTCCAGCCCTCGGGATTCCGCGCCCGCGCCATCATCGCCGACCAGTTCCGCTCGGCGCTGGCCGAGGCCGAGGTCGTGATCCTTCAGGGATTCTTCTTCCGGGCCTTCGAATGGTTGCGCACGTGCCCGCAGATCCTGATCGTCGACCTCTACGATCCGTTTCATCTCGAATCACTGGAGGTCGAGGCTTTCGAATCCATGGACCGGAGGCGACGTTCGCTTTCCGGTGCCGTGGCGGAACTGTCGGCCCAGCTCAAGCGGGGTGACTATTTCCTGTGCGCCTCGGACAAGCAGCGGGATTTCTGGCTCGGTCATCTCGCGGCGCTCGGCCGTATCAACCCCGACACCTATGACAGCGACCCCGACCTGGAACGCCTGCTGACGGTCGTCCCGTTCGGTGTCGACCCGCGGCCTGTGCATGTCCGTGCCGGCGGGGGGGCCATCAAGGGTGTGATGCCGGGGGTCGGGCCCGATGACCTCGTCCTGTTGTGGGGGGGTGGGGTCTATAACTGGTTCGATCCGTTGACTCTGGTCCGGGCGGTCGACGTCGTGCGACGTACGGTGCCGCAGGTCCGACTGGTCTTCCTGGGGATGCGGCACCCCAACCCCGACGTGGCGACGATGAAGGTCGCCGTCCAGGTGCGCGAGCTGGCGCACCAGCTCGGCCTCACGGGCACGCACGTCGTCTTCAACGAGGGGTGGGTGCCGCACGATCAGCGTCACCTGTGGTTCGAGGACGCCGACATCGGGGTGTCATGTCACTACCAGCACCTCGAAACGGCCTTCAGCTTCCGCACCAGGATTCTGGACTACCTCTGGGCGGGACTACCCATCGTCGCCACCGCAGGAGACGGCTTCGCCGACCTCATTCGCGACGAGGGTCTGGGGGAGGTGGTGCCGGCAGAGGACGTCGACGCCCTCGTGGGCGCGCTGCTGGGACTGCTGACCGACGCCGACATGCGTCGCCGGTGTTCGGATCGCTCGATCGCGGTATCCCGCCGATTCGCCTGGGATGCCGTCCTGCGTCCTGTGGTCGAGTTCTGTGCGGACCCTCGTCCCGCCCCGGATCGCCGGTGGATGGCCGAACGACACGACAGCGGGACGACGCAGCTGGTCCCGGCCCGGTCGAGCCTGGTGACCGATGTGAGGTCGGGCCTGCGCTACCTGCGTTCGGGTGGACCAGGCGCCGTGATCCGGGCGTTGCGGGCACGTACGGACCGGCGGCGGCGCCTCGGCGTGTGACGGCTCCTACCTGGCGGGCGAGTCCGCCCGAGGTACCGGAACCAGCCAGGTCGCCAGGTCGCGCCGGGTCCGCACGGCCGTGCGTTCACCGCGTCCGCGCCGATGCAGGTCAGCCGGCAGCCGGCGAGCGTAGGACGCCACGACTCGCCAGCGGGCAGCTGCCTCCGGTCGTCGCCGAACGGACCAGATGAGGGTGCGCGCGAGGTAGCGGGCGAGGGTTCGGACAACGAGCGGTCCCGGGGCATATCGCGTGAGGACGACCAGGCGGTTGCGCTCGTTGTAGAACCGGGACACCGCCGAGCCACTGCCGCTGGAGGCCGAGTGCTCGTGATGGGCGATCGCGGCGGCGGCATATCGGATCTCCCAACCCGCCCGGCGCAGCCGCCACGACAGGTCGGTGTCCTCCCAGTACAGGAACAGGGTGGCGTCGATTCCGCCCACGTCGCGTACCGCCGAAGTCCGAAGCGCCGCCGCAGCGCCACAGAAGCCGAACACGACCGGGTCGGCCACTCGCGAATCGACAGGACGTAGCCAGTCCCGATCCTGCGCGTTGCCGTCGCGGCGTACCTCGTTGCCGGTGGAGTTGATCCGGAGCAGAGCCCCGCCGCCGGCCCGGACGTCGCCGTCGTCGACGAACGGCCGGCCGGCGTTGTCCAGCAGGATCCCCTCGCCCCGCACGCCACGTGGCGACCGTGCCGGGGCCAGCGGACGGGTCAGCAGGACATGGCCGGTGACAGCGGCGACCCGATGACCCTCACCCGCCTGGAAGGGTGCCAGGAGTGCCGCCACCAGGCCTCGGTCTGCGATCGCATCATCGTTCACCAGCACCACGAAAGGGGTTGTGACCTGCTCGAATGCGGCGGCCACACCGCCGGCGAAGCCGACGTTGCGGGGTAGCCGCAGAACACTCAGGCCACTCTGAGTGACCGCCGCCCGCTGTTCGAGCAGCTCGCGTGAGCCGTCCCGTGAGTCGTTGTCGACCACGAGTACGCGATAGGACGACCGGGCGAGTGACTGCGTGTCGAGGCTGTCAAGGCAGCGCTCCAGACCCCCGACGTTCGACCATGTGACCACCACGATTGTTGCCGACGGAACAGCCTCGGCCGACCAGGTCACACCCACCAGCCTAGTGAGGCACCGGGCACCGGGATCGAGACGCCGACGAGTCCGGTTGGCGGCCGGGTGCGCCGCCGTACTGGGAGCGGGGGTGCTGTTGGCGGTGCCCGGCCCACCCGGCGTCGTCGACGCCACTCCTTTTGCTGCGGCGCTCACCCAGACCTACACGGTCCCGCCGTCAGGGTCGTGGTCGGTGACGGGCCGCGGGTACGGCCATGCCCGCGGACTTGGACAGTGGAGTGCCCAGGGCGCCGCCCTGGCGGGCTGGAGCGCCGAGCAGATCGTGAACTGGGCCTATCCGGGCACGTCGGGCGGTTACGTCGGCACACCGACCATCCGGGTGCGGTTGAGCAGTGCGGGTGCGCCCACCGTGACGGTCCGGGCCCCAGCCGGCGCCGGACCCCTCTCGGTGACGCCGGCCGGGTCGCCCGCTATCAGTACGACTGCCCCGTACGTGGCGAGCGCGACGGCGCTGGTGTCGAGTGTCGACGTCGCCTCGGCCGACGGCGTCCAGATCCGCCTGACCGACGGGTCGTGGACGTGGTACCGGGGCACCCTCAGGATCCAGCGCGCCGGGTCGTCGCTGACGGTGACCAACCACGTGAACCTCAGGGATTACGTGTACGGCGTCGTCCCGCGCGAGTCGCCGTCGTGGTTCCACCCGCAGGCGTTGCGCGCCCAGGCCCTCGTGGCCCGCAGTTACGCCCTGGCCGTTGCCCGCCCGCAGGACGGGTTCGACATCTGCGACACCAGTGCGTGTCAGGTGTACGGCGGACGGGCGCGAGTCGCTGCCGACGGTCGCGTCTCCGTGTCGGAGACCGCCGCGACCAATGCGGCCGTCGACGCCAACGACGGGTGGATCCTGACCTACGGCGGGGCGCCCGCTTTCACCCAGTTCTCTGCGTCGACGGGAGGGTGGACCCGCGCGGGCACCCAGCCCTACCTGGTGGCCCAACCGGACCCGTGGTCGGGCACGGCACCGAAGGACACGTCCCACCGCTGGCGTGCGACGTTGAGTGCCGCAACGGTGCAGCGGTCGTGCCCGGCCGGTGGCCGGTTGACGGCCCTGACCGTGACGGCACGAGACGGCAACGGCGAGTGGGGTGGGCGGGTCACCAGCGTCCGGTTGGACTGCTCGACCGGATCGGTGACCCTCACCGGCGACTCGACGTTGCGGTTCGGGATGCAGTCCAGCTGGTGGTCACTCGGCTCGACCCCGCCGATGGGGTTCGTAGACGCCGTGCGGGCGACACCCGGGCAGATCACTGTGACGGGCTGGGCGGGCGACGTCGACGCGCCCACCGGCGCCACACGCATCGGCGTGTACGTCGACGGCGTACTGAGCAGCGAAGTGAGGGCAGACCAAGCACGGCCCGACGTCCCGGCCGTCTTCCCGGCCTTGGGTGCCGCCCATGGGTACTCGGCGAGCGTGCGCGCGGTCACCGGATCACACACGGTCTGTGTCCGCGCGTCCGGCGACGGAGAACCCGACGTCGCTCTGGGTTGTCGTGACGTGACCGTCCCGGCGGGCGGCGCCGCATTCGGGGTCCTGGACAGCGCCACCGCCGTCGCCCCGGGCTGGGTGCGCATCAGTGGCTGGGCAGCCGATCCTGACCCCGGGGCCGTGACGGTGCGTGCCGAGATCGCCGGGGCGACGGTGACGGCTGCCACCGGTCGCCCACGCCCGGATGTCAGCGCCGCCTTCCCCGGATTCGACGACCAGCGCGGCTTCGAGGTCACCGTCATGGCGCCCGCAGGCACTCACCGGGTGTGCGCCTGGGCGGACGACGTGTCCGGATCTGCGCGCTTCGATCTCGGGTGTCGGCAGGTGACGATCGGGGGAGGCCTGCCCAACGGGTCGTTGGACTCGGTGGTTGCCGGTCCCGCCTCGATCGTGGCCTCGGGCTGGGCGTGGGATCCCGACGCTGCGCGCTCGGCCGTCGCCGTCCGGGTGGACGTGACGGGGGATCAGGCGCAGCCGTCGGCGACCTCGGGCATCGCCGACCGTCCCAGTCCTCACCTGTCCGGTCCCCATCCGGCGACCGGAGAGAATCACGGCTTCCGGGTGGCCGCACCTGCCGCGGCGGGCAGTCACCAGGTGTGCGTGCGGGCAGTCGACAACGCCGGGCCCGGCGAGCACCCGCTCGGGTGTCGAGCGGTCACGGTGTCCACCGGCGCACCGTTCGGATACGTCGACACGGTCACGCCGGTCCCGGGTGGTCTGCGGGTGACGGGTTGGGCGACCGATCCCGATTCGGCCGATCCCGTGGACGTTCACGTCTACCTGAGTACCGGTGGGCCCATCGTGGCGACCGCGCGCGGCGACCGCCCCGACGTCGCCCGGGTGTTCCCGGGGTGGAGCGCCGGCCGCGGGTTCGACACCGTCGTGTCGGCGCCGCCCGGACCGGCTCGGGTGTGTGTCTATGCGATCGACAGGGCGCCGACCGGCGTGGTGGCGGTCGGCAATCCGCTGTTCGGGTGCCGCGACGTCATCGTCCGGTGACCTGCGGGACGAGACGGGCCCGTCCGGTCAGAAGCGTCGCCTGAGCGCCGCCGCGCCGCGTCGGGCCACCGCGGCGGCCCCCTCGTCGCGGTAGACCGCCGCTGCACGTTTCACCAGACGATGGGTGCGTCCGGGAGTCCTCATGACCGAACTGCCCTCGCCTGGCATGCCGGGCACGACCAGGCTGTCGATGACCACTTCCTCCCACGGCTCGTCGTCGGCGACGTCCACCCATCCGGATGACCGGGTCCTCGGGCCTTCGATCACCCGGGTGCGACGGGCGTGCCGCACGATGGACAGGTAGGCCCGAGCTTGCAGGTCTGGTGCGAGACGGAGCATGGCCTCGCGCTTCGCCGCCGCGCCGACGCGTGCGCGCTCGGCGTGGTCGTCGAGCAGTCGGTCCATGGACGTGGCCCAGTCGTCCACGGTCGCAGGCAGCATTCCGCTCGTACCGTGGATCACGAGCTCGCGGAACGGCTCCGTCGGTGCGCAGACGCTCGGGGTGCCCACCAGTGCCGCCTCGGACCACTTGATGGCAGATTTCGACTCGTTGAACAGGTCGAGTCTTGGGTCGCCCGTCAGGTGCAACGGCGCCAGATTGACATCGACGTCACGGAGCAGGTCTGGTAACTCGAACCACGCACGCATGGGGATCCGGCGAACCCGGTCACTGACCACGGACAGCGCGGGCGTGGGCGTCAGGTGACCGCCCAACCACAACTCGACGTCGGGATGTGTGCCCATCACCCGTAGGACGGCGGGCTCGACCGAGGCCCAGTCCTCGTCGTGTGTGGTGGTGCCACTGAAGTACCCGATCCGCAGGGGACCGGGCGTGCGGGGCCGACGAACGGCTGCGTCACTCAGCCGCCCGAGCGCCGTGCCCACCCCGTTGGCGAATCGCCGGGTCGGTAGGCCGCTGACCTCCGTGACGCGATCACACAGCTGCTCGGTGCTGCCGACGAACAGGTCGCACGCCTCCATGGTGGTGCGGTAGCGAGCGACTCCGTGCCACCACAGCTCCTGTTCCTCGACCGGCAGGGCGGACAGCCCGCGGACGCGGCCGCGCAGCGACGGGTCGAAGATGAGGTCGTCCACGTCGAACAGCAGCGGAACCGCTCTCGGGTCTCGGCGCACCGAATCGAGGACGCCGAGGAGCTGGACGGTGGCCGGGACTCGGTAGCACACGACGGCGTCTGCAGCGGCGGCCAGCGCGGGCAGTTCGGGATCCCGGTACCACCTGATCTCGGTCTCGACACCCAGTCGTCGAAGGCCCGCGGCAGGAAGCTGAGCTCGATATCTGAGGGGTGCGCCCTGGATGCCGACGATGAAGAGCACTCGACGGACGTCGGGGGTGTCGTGTCGTCGCCCTGGATTCGCCACCCCGCCCTCACCGCGACGCGTGGGATCACCGAGCGGGCGCGCCAGCTCGGTCGGTAGCGGGATAGGCCCGACACCGCCGGGCGGGTCGACGGGTAGGGGGTCCTTCGAGTCGGGTTCCGGTGCCGCGAGGAGGGTGGCGTAGAGCGACTCCAGCCCGTCGAGTTGGGTGGCCAAGGTTCGCACCGACGGAGGTTCCGCCGACCGCAAGGTCTCCAGCCGGCTCGGGTTCGTGACGATTTCCAGCAGTGTGGCGGCGAGTACCTCGGCATCCCCCGCGGGCACGACGAGACCGTTTCGCCCGTGGTCGACGACCTCGAGTGGTCCAGGCACGTCGGTGGTGACCACCGCGAGCCCGGCCAACAACGCCTCCCGGGTGATGAGCGAGTAGGTCTCGCGCGCGACCGAGGGCAGGACGAGGACGTCGTGTCGGTCCAGCACGTCGCTGAGTTCGTCCGGACGGTAGGCGGCGGAGACGGTGACCGCCGCAGGCAGGTCAGCCGCAGCTACCGAGTCCGCGACGCCGTATGCGGTCATCGCCCACCCCGGGCTCGCCGCCATGATGCGCACCGCATCGCACAGGATCGGCCAGCCCTTCATGGCGTCCGGGCCCCCGGTGTACAGAAGCCTCACGGGACCGGTGTGAGCCGTCACGACGCGCCGTGATGCCGATTCGTCCATGCCGTTCTCGTCCACTCGCACCCTGGCGGGGTCGACTCCGTTGGCGACCAGGATCCGGGCCGCGGACGCGGACGGGGCCAACACGACATCGACCGCCCTGAGAGCACGATCCATTCGCTGGTTCCGGCGGTCGAGATGTTCTCGCCCGGCCTCGCACTGGCAGCCGCCGACCGCGACCACCAGGGGGCACGGTCGTGCCTCGCGATCGACGAGGAACTGTCGAGCGCACTGCCACCAGAAGTCATGAGCGGTGAGGACCACCCGGGCGCCGAGGGCTGCCGCCTGCTCGACCAGGCCGACCCCCAGGGACTGCAGTGAGTGCAGATGCACCACGTCGGGGCGAAAGGACGACGCCCACGTGGCGAATGCAGCCGTCATGGCTGGGTTGTCGTACGTGAGTTCGTCGGCCCACCCGATCCACGGATAGCTGGACACCCACCTGATGTGCACCCCGTGTCCGTCGTCCTCGTCCCACGTCGACATGGGTGCGTGAGCGCGATCGAGTGAGCCCGCGTAGACGGAGACCGTGTGCCCCCGGGCCGCCAGCCCTCGCGCGATTCGCTGCGGCACGAGGGTCCCGCCACTCACGAAATCGGGGGGGTAGTGCGCGGAAACGATCAGGGTACGCACTGTCAGAACGATAGCTGTCCGGCGTCCCCGACGGTGTATACCCTGCGCAGGTGCCGAATGAATCAGTGACGATGGGGTCGCACCTCGAGGCGGCCGACAAGGCGCTCCGGAACCAGGCCGAACTCGATGCGCTCCGCCTTCGAGCATCTCGGTTGCGCACGCAACTCGCGCACGTGTCCGCCGAGAATCAGGACCTGCAATCGCAGGTTCAGGCACTGCAGCGACGGCTGGCCGCGCAGGACGCACACCCTCGACACGTCGTTCACACGGCTCCCGTGTCCGGGACAGCCGGCAATCCTGCCCCGACCGTGCCGTATCGGGCGGCCCGCGCGCTCAGGCGACGTTTCCTTGCTGCGCTTCGCAGTAGCAGGCCCGCGTCATGAAGACCGGTCGCGTCCGGACATGACCGACTCCGTCACCCTCATCGTTCCCGTGCTGGAGGACCGTCCCACCGCACTGCTGCGGACTGCCTCCTCCGTCCTCGGTCAGGGACGTCGAGAGGTCAACCTCCATGTCCTGCTGGGTGACGGGACGCCGGGTTGTGCGCCGGTCGCCGGGGCGCTGGCCCGCCGGGACAGGGCGGCCACCTGGAGCACGATGAGGGAGACCTCGATCGGCGCCGCACTGCAGGAGGCCCTGCCGGGCGTCACGACTCGCTTCTGTGGACTGCTCGACGTCGGAGACGCTCTGCTGCCGGGCACCCTGCGGTCGCTCCTTGCGGTCCTGGCGGCGGACGACTCGATCGATCTGGTCTACAGCGACGAACAATGGAATGTGGCCGCCGCTGCCGGCGACGAGGAGATGGAACTCGTCGTTCGACTGAAACCTCGGTTCTCGCCTCATTACCTCGAAGTGAACGACTACTTCGGCCGCCTGTCGATTTACCGCACCAGCGCTCTACGGCGTGTCGGAGGGTGGCAGGCAAGTACCGGACTCGCGGTCGAGTGGGACGCCGCGCTGCGACTCGCGGACGGGCTGACACCCGGACGGTCCATCGTCCATCTGCCCATGATTGCGGTGCATCGCGACCACTGCCCGAGTGAGCTCGACACAACACCGGCTGCGTCGGCGGCCGCCGAGGGGGCCCGCGAGGATGGTAGGGCCGCGGTGCAGGAACACCTCGGGCGAATACGGCAATACGGTGACGCAGTGCCCGCGCCTCTACCAGGATTCGTCTCGATCCGCAGACGCATCACCCAACCGGCACCCGAAGTGTCGATCATCATTCCGACTGCCGGAGCCCACCGGACCGTCCAGGGCGAAGACGTAGAGCTGATCACCCACTGCCTGGACAATCTGGTTGCACGGACTCGGTACTCCGCCTGGCGCGCGCAGGTCGTCATCAGTGCCCACGCGCCGGCCGATCTCGACGAGCGACTGGCGGGCCGCTTCGCACCCCGGATATCGACGTTGCGACTGCCTCCGGGGCCGTTCAACTTCTCCACATCCGTCAATGCCGGCGTGGAGACCACCACAGGCCCCCTCGTCCTTCTACTGAACGACGACGTGATACCGCTGGACGAGGACTGGCTCGGCGTTCTTGTCGCGACCGCAACGGACTCGCGCGTCGGTGTGGTCGGGGCCAAGCTCCTCGATGCCGAGGGACGGGTTCAGCATGCAGGTGTCACCCATGACGACGACCACCATCCGTCACACGCCCATCAAGCGGAGTCAGCAACAGGCAATACTGGTCATTTTGGATCATTGGTCGTGCAAGCCAACTACTCTGCGATGACTGCGGCCTGTCTGTTGACCCCCCGCGATGTGTTCGAGGAGGTGGGCGGGTTCTGGCCCGGACTGTCCGTAGCCTACGGTGACGTCGATTACTGCTGGAAGGTGACCACGACAGGGCGCTGGTGCGTGCTGGCGCCGGACGCCGTTCTACGCCACTACGAGAGCAGCAGTCGCGACCCCCGGGTGGATCCTGCCGAACTCCACACGTATCTACAGAGTTGGGCAGACCATGCTCACGCCGATATCGCTGAGCAATTCAGGACTATCAAGGAGTGATCTCAGTCGAAGCGACACAACCGCTTCCTATGCCCAGCATCGAAGCGGGGCCCCACGACGACGATCGCACGGTTGCACCCCCCAGGACATGGGTACACGCAATCGAGGAGTGGTGGGAACAATCCCGGTTGGCTGGTGCGGCCAGTCTGCTCATTCTGGTGGTCGTCCCGCTTGTTCTCGTGGGACTCCATCTGAGTGCATACCCGCAGTTGTCACCCGCGGACGAACAGGCGCATGCGGACTATGTGGTTCGTGCTCCCGGCCTCCTACCCGTGGTGTCCGGTGACCGGTGGAGCGAGGAGGTGCTTCGCGCGGAGGCATGCCGGGGAATAGACAGCGGATTCGTACCTCCCCCCTGCGATTCCCCCGTCCTCCGACCCGAACAATTCGAATTACTCGGATACAACACCGCTTATATTCACCCGCCCACGTACTACAATGCGACTGCGATCGTCGCCGATGTCCTCGTGGCAGTCGGGGCCGCTGGTGAGGTTTTCGGGGCAGCGCGGGCGACCGGGGCGCTGTGGTTGATCGCCGGCATGCTCGTCGCCTGGTGGTCGGCCAGAAACCTTGGTGCGAGTCGACGGAGCACGCTGGGTGCCCTGATGCTGGTGATGGGTGCCCCGGGTATCGTCCTTATGTCGTCGACGATAACGCCGGACGCCAGCAATATGTTGGTCGGCGCCGTTATCGTGGCCGCCGTCATCAAGGCTGACAAGGGATTGAGCAGGTGGACAGTGGTATGCCTGGTCGCCGCCGGTCTCATCTCGTCCGGTATCAAACTCCAGAATGTGATCGGGCTCGCTCCGCCTTTCCTCTACCTTGTTCTCCGAGCTGCCGCCGATGCCCGGGCCATGGAGCCGGGACGGCGTATCGTCTCCGCCCTGCGGAGCAGGTTCGCTCTGTCGGCGGGCCTCCTGGTTGTGCCTGCGGCCGTTGTCGCCGTCGGGTGGTCGGCGGTGTGGGCGGCGGCGGCGGAGGTGCCTCCTGACGAACTTCCGGCCGCGGGTCTGCTGGCCGGGGATCCGCTGGGTCTGGCCTACCTGGCCTTCGGCGACTTCCTGCCCCCGACCGCCTTCTATCAAGCCGAGTCGCTGGTCAGACTCCCGGTACTCGCGTGGTCGCAGGTCACCGACTGGCTGATCATCGGGGCACTGTTCACAGCGATCGTGGCCGCGGCGGTGACAGGTCTGTCGACGGGTCGGCTCCGCGAGTTGTCAGCCTGGTCATGGGCATGTGTCGTGGCGGGCGTTCTGGGAGGTCCCGTGCTGGTGGCCCTGTCCTACCTCACGCTGGGTACCGCGTTCCCGATCCCGGAGCGCTACGGGGCCACCATGCTCATCCCGATGATTCTCGTCGTGGCGGGTATCGCATCAGGAGTCTGGGCGCAGCGAGCGCTGCTGGCAGCCGGGGTGATAACCGTCGGGCTCGAGGTGATCGCCCTCACGGTCGGGTGACGTCCTACAGCGCCCGGCGAGCGACGTCCCACCATCGCGCCAGAATCCCCTGGAGCACGTCGGCGCCCGGTGGCAGGGCGACGGCTTTCGGATCGAACCGCGCCGTGAGCAGCGACGCCAGGTCGCCGTCGGCGACGGTGCGCGTGGATTGCACGAGGCTTCGTCGCCGCGCCACCCACCGAGCGTGGCCGATGAGCCACCACCACCCGCGCAGCTTGGCCCGACCCCAGCCCTGGCGCCAGGCGACCAGGACCATCGCCAATTCGAACGCCAGTAGGGGCAGTGCCAGCAGGACCAGCATCCGCCACCCCCAGCACGTGAGGACGAAGGCCAGCCGGTTGCGTTCCAGCAGGTACTGCTTGAGCGGATTGCGGCTGAACTCGTAGTGGTGGAACGCAACAGCGGTGGGTTCGTAGCGCACCTGCCAACCGTGCTGCCAGCATCGCCAGCTCAATTCGGCATCCTCCACATAGGCGAAGAACTCGCGGCACAGCCCGCCCAGGTCGTCCCACACCGCGCGACGAATGATCATCGCCGCCCCCGACGCGCTGGCCACGGGCCCGGCGACGGCATGTGCGGACGCCGGGTCGTTCAGCCCGCCCGCCCAGCTGAGACCCAGGACGTGCAGTGGGTTGCCCACGGTGTTGACGAGGTCGGGCTGCGCCGCCAGGCGGACACACGCGGTGGTGATGGCGACTCCGGGCACGGCCACGGCGACGGCCAGAGCACGGAGGGCATCCGGGGCGAGGATGGCGTCACTGTTGACGAGCGCGAGCAGTGGCGGCGGTGGGTCGAGCAGGGCGAGCGCGTCGGTACCGGCGTGGACACCACCCGTGAAACCGAGGTTCTCGCCGGGAGTGATCACGCGCATCAGTGGGTGCGGGTCAAGCGCCGCGACCGCCGCGCGCGCCCCGTTGTCGACCACCACGAGGTTCACGTCGACCTCGACCTGGGTCAGGACGGCCGTCACCGCCTGCCTCAGCCAGGGTTCGTCCCCGTACCCCAGGATCACGACTCCGACATGCGGCCTCACGTCGCTGCCCATTGGCGCAGTGCCCCCGCTGTGCTGACCAGGTGGACCAGGGCGGCCGCCAGCGCCCCCGCGAACAGACCGATCCCGACCGCTGTGGCCAGCGGTAACGGCAGCAGGCAACCCGCGGCGGCGACGACGATGCCGACCAGCCAACCGATCGCGGCGTGGCGATCAGCGTGCAGCGCGAGCACCGCCTGAGAGGCCGAGGTGGCGATCATCATGGCGCCACCACCGACCGCCAGCAGGACCAGCAACGCGAGGCTCGTGTCGAAGCGGTCGCTGAAGATCGCCCTCACCGCCAGTGGGCCCACGACCGCCACAGCAAGGGTGCCGGCGACCCCGACCACGGCCGTCGCCGACATGACGGTGCGCACCGTTCGACGGAACGCGGCTGCGTCGCGGGTCGTGGATGCCGCGGCGAGGGCCGGGAGCAGCACCGCCTGGATCGCCGCGTAGAGGAACAACGGCAGGCGGGCCACCACGAGAACGGCGAGGAAACCCCCTGCCGAGGTCGCTTCACGCGGATCGGCCAGCAGTTCCACGGCGATCGGTCCGGCATTGGCGAGCACTGCGGCCAACAGCGAGGCAACCGTCAGCCCCACGATGCCCTCGCGCGCCCACGCAGTCATCGGCACTCCGCGTAGCGCCCGCGGCCGACCGGTCGTCAGCAGCACGGCGACCACGGGTGCCAGCGCCAGCACCGCCACATACGTGCTGGCGGTATCCACACCCAGCGCGCCCAACGTCGCGGCGCCCGCCACCCGCAGGCCACCGTCGACACCCAGTTGCCAGCCGTAGCGGCCGTACTGCCCGGCCCCTGCGAGCAGGCCGCGGACCAGATAGGCCAGCGCCAGACCGGCGAAGGCGACGACGAGCCAGACGACCAGGGCGGGGCTGGACCCGAAGAGATCGTCGCCCAACAACAGGTAGGCGGGTACGGCGAGGACGGCCAGCACGGCGACGAGCAGGCATGCGCCGACGACCAGCCGTCGAACCGCCCCAACGTCGCTGTGACCACCGGTCGCGGCGGTGCGCCGTGCCAGCTGTTGTTCCAAGGACACGAACACCCCGATTCCCACCCCGTTGACCAGCGACCAGGCCACGGAGAGGGAGTCGAACTGCGCCGGCGGCAGCGACTGCCCGGCGATCCCGAGATAGGCGTAGGCGGAGATTCCCAACACGCCCAACCCGGCGCCCACCGCCACGACATGCCCGGGAATGCCGGTGGGAAGCGGTCGGGTCACCCACCGAGCCGATCGGGGCGGGTATCCGTGGTCGCCTCCAGGCTCTCGACCCGCAGTCGCAGGACGCCGACCTCTTCGGCGAGCGTGCGCGTCTGGTCTTCGAGGGTCGATATCTCGGCACTGAGCTGGACCGAAACAATGAGCAGGACCGCCGCGGCAGCCAGGAACACCAGGTTGACCGGTGCCTGGAAGCCCAGCAGGTCCGCAGTCCAGAACAGCCACCCTGGTATCAGCGACACCACCAGCACCCCGGCGCCGAGCGCAAGCCACAGCACGGCGTACTTCTCGCGCAGTCGCCGTCGGCGCAGCAGATCAGCCATGACGACCAACGTGACCAGGGCTGCGACGAGGGCGAACGGGTAGGCGGTCACGGTGCGGTCCGAGTCTCGGGCACCTGAGGCGACCTGCTCGCGGGTCGGCTCAGTGCGACCAGGAGGGCGAGGAACGCCCGGGCCAGATAGACGGCCGCCTTGACCGGGCTGTGCGAGGGGGTGCCCCCCAAGCGGGGCCGCATCGCCACTGCCACCTGCTCGACGCGACATCCGGCCCGTGACGCGATGACCAGCGATTCGACGGTGTCACCGAGGTACTCGGCGGGGTAGTGCCGGGCGAACAGGGCGATCGCGCGGGGCCCGCTGGCGCGGAAGCCCGACGTGGTGTCGGTCAGCCGGGTCGCGGCAACCCGTGAGAGCGTCCGGGCCAGGACGACCATCGCCCACCGGCGCGGGCCCCGCACGGTGTACTGGCCGCGCTCGGCGAAGCGGGCGCCGATCACGATGTCTGCGGGCGAATCCGCGCGTTCGAGTGGTGCCAGCAACCGGTGGACCTCGCCCGGGTCGTGCTGCCCGTCCGCGTCCACCTGCACGACGACCGTCGCTCCGATGACCTGTGCCCAGCGGAACCCCGTCCGCATCGCACCGCCCACGCCGAGGTTGAACGGCAGGTCCACGACATCCGCCCCGGCCCGGCGGGCGACCGCGACGGTCGCGTCGGTCGACCCGTCGTTGACGACGAGGACGTGTGCACCGGGGAGGGCGGCGTGCACCTCGCCGATGACCGAAGCGACTGTCGCCTCCTCGTTCCACGCCGGGATCACGACGAGGACGCGGTCCAGCTCCGGCACGGGCGCCAGGCTAGCTGGCTGGTGATCAGCGAGGGGCGTCACCATTCGCGTGCGAGCAATTCCAGCAGGTAACTGCCGTACCCACTCTTGGTCAAGCCTTCGGCGCGCACCCGCAACTCGTCGTCGGTCAGGAAACCACGTCGCCACGCCACCTCTTCGGGGCACCCGACCTTGAGGCCCTGCCGATGCTCGAGGGTGCGGACGAAGTTGCCGGCCTCCAGCAGCGAATCGAAGGTTCCGGTGTCCAGCCAGGCCGTCCCGCGCGGCAGCACCTCCACCTGCAGCCGCCCGCTGTCCAGGTAGTGGCGGTTCACGTCGGTGATCTCGTACTCGCCGCGCGCCGACGGCGCGAGGTCTGCTGCGATGGCGACGACGTCGTTGTCGTAGAAGTACAGCCCGGGCACGGCGTAGTTGCTGCGGGGCGCGGCAGGCTTCTCCTCCAGGCTGAGGGCGCGGCCGGCACGGTCAAACTCGATGACACCGTAGGCGTGCGGCTCGGCGACCCAGTAGGCGAAGATCGCCGCGCCATCGATGCCCGAGAATCGCTGCAATCGTGAGCCGAGCCCGGGCCCGTAGAAGATGTTGTCGCCGAGGACGAGGGCGGCCGGCTCAGAGCCGATGAAATCGGCGCCGATGACGAACGCCTGGGCCAGCCCCTCGGGCTTGGGCTGCTGGGCGTAGGAGATCGAGATGCCGAACTGGCCGCCGTCGCCGAGCAGGCGCTGGAAGGCGGCGGCCTCGTGAGGCGTCGTGATGACCAGGACGTCGCGGATGCCGGCCAGGATCAGCGTCGACAGCGGGTAGTAGATCATCGGCTTGTCGTAGACCGGCACCAGTTGCTTGCTCGACCCGAGGGTTATGGGGTGCAGTCTGGTACCGGCGCCACCGGCCAGCAGGATGCCTCGCATGGGGCCTCAGTGTGGCCTAGCCGAGGGCCGTGCGCTGTTCACCAGGGCGCGGGGGCGGCTCGGCTCAGGCGGCGGCGGTGGGGCTGAACCGCTCGGTGGCGGACCCCAACACACCGGTGTCACCGACGTCGACCGTCGTGCTGTCGTTACCCAGCCGGGAGTCGAGCTGCAGGAGGCCGAGGAAGAAGCTCGCGAGGACCACTTGTGAGCCGACCACGAGGCCCGTCGCGGAGGGGATCGACAGACGCAGGCTCTGCGCCAGGTCCAGCTGGCCGAACCCGGTACTCACCCAGCCGAGTAGCGCGACGGCGACGCCGATGGCGCCCAGCGCGCCGATCACCAGCCCAACCACTGCGCCCCACTCGACGGCACGGGAATCGGAGGTCCAGCGGAGGTGCCGCTGCGCGGGCATCAGTCCCCGGCGGGTGGCGTAGCTGCGGGCCAGCACCCCGAAGATGATGGACTGCGTACCGACGACGACCCCCGCCGCCGCGAACAGCAGTGACTGGGAATCGAGCGTTACCGAACCGACAGTCAGCGGTCCGATCACCAGTCGGGCGGTCAGCAGCAGGCCGAACAGCACGAGCAGGATGCCGGGGTACAGGAACAGCCACCGGGGGCTGAACAACAGCAGGAACCGGAGGTGGCGCCAGCCGTCGCGCCAGCTGCGCAGGTGCGGCGGGCGGTCGCGCCCGTCCGGGCGAAGCGTCGTCGCGACCTCTGTGATGGCCAATCCCGCGAGGGCGGCCTTGACGATCAGCTCGCTGGCGAACTCCATGCCGTCGGTGCGCAGGCCGAGCCCGAGTACCGCCTTGCGGTCGAACCCGCGCATGCCGCAGTGGAAGTCGCGTACCGGGATGTCGAAGAACAACCGGCCGACGGCGGACAACACGGGGTTGCCCAGGTAGCGGTGCAGGGCCGGCATGGCCCCGGGAGCGATCCCACCAGCGAACCGGTTGCCCATCACCAGCTGCGCGCCGCCGCGCAGCCGCACGAGGAACGGCTCGAGGTCTTCGAGGGCGTAGCTGTCGTCGGAGTCAGCCATGATCACGTATCGCCCGTGAGCAGCGGCGATTCCGGCTCGAAGTGCTGCACCGTACCCACGCCTGGGGACGTCGACCACGCGAGCGCCGTGCGTGCGCGCAATGGCCTGGCTACCGTCGGAGCTGCCGTTGTCCGCGACGACGACCTCGCCCGTCACACCCAGCGCGGCCATCGCCTTCACCGCACGGTCGATACACGTCCCGAGCGTGCGAGCCTCGTCCAGGCACGGCAGCACCACACTGAGTTCGATCTCCGGGAGCACCGGGGTCGCTCCGATACCCGACATGGGCGAACCATACATTTTGGTGCGGTCCGGAAACATCACGAAGGGGCGAGCGGTGTCCGAAGGCGTCACGGTGGTCGACGAAGCTCCGGTGACGCCCGAGCGCGCCCACGCTCTTGCCCCGTGGGCCGTCCTCGTGGCGGTCCTGACGCTTTCTGTCGTGATCCGCGCCCAGGTACCCGTCCTCGTTCTGGCAGACGCCGCCATCGACGACACACTCGCGGTCCGGACGGCTGCTGCCCTGCGTGACGGCCTGTGGCTGGGCACGTACGACCAGCTGATCCTGGCCAAGGGCCCCGGCTACCCGATCTTCGTGGCCGCGATGGCGGAGGCGGGTATCGCCCTGAAGGTCGGCGAAGCTATGGCGCACGCCGCGGCAGCAGGCTTGGTGTCGCTCGCAGTGGCCCGGATCAGCGCCGCCCGCTGGGTGGCCGTGATCGCCGGCGCGGCTGTCGCACTGGACCCGGCGATGCTCGGTGACGAGGCTGCCCGGGTCAACCGACTCGGCTTCTACGCGTCGGTGTGCATCGCACTGTTCGCCCTCATCGTTCTCGTGGTGTGCCCCACCGGCCCGCGTGGCGACCGGCCTGCCGGTTTGCTCCTGTCGTTGCGGGTTCTGGTGCGGATCACGCTTGGGGTGGTGACGGGTGCCGTCCTTGCCGCCTACCTCGTCACGAGGGAGGAGCGGGTCTGGCTCGGACCGTCCGTCGCGCTCGCCGTGGTCGGCCTTCTCGTGCTCTCGCTGTCGCGCCCCAGGTCTACGTTCGGGCCGATCTGGGCCCGCTTGCTGCCACCGGTGGCGGGCCTGCTCGCAACTGCGGCTGTTGCGGCCGTGGGGGTCGGGGAGGTGACGGCCCGTAACGAGGCGGCGTACGGCGTACGGCAGATCACGGATTTCTCCGACGGGTCGTTCGCCGACCTGTTCGACGCCCTGGCCGCCGTCGACACCGGCCCGCCGCGCGATCTCGTACCGATCAGCTCAGCGCAGCGCACGCTCGCATACCAGCAGAGTCCGACCTTCGCCCAGGTCCGTACCGGCCTGGAGGTGGACCAGGCGTTCTGGGTGCAGGTCAGTTGTGAGGCGGTCGACGTGTGCGACGACTACGCCGGTGGCTGGTTTCCGTGGGCACTGCGCGGTGCGATCTGGGCGCAACTCGCGCCGGTCACGTCGGCCGCGCAGGCCGAGGCGTTCATGGCTCGCGCCACCGCTGAAATTCGGGCCGGATGCGATACCGCCTATGCCTGTCGACCGCCACCCATTGCGGCGTTCTTTCCCGCTGTCGAGGCGATCGAGGCGTGGCAGGTCACCCGGCTGACCGCCACGGGAGTCGACGCGCTGGTCCGCTTCCGGACCGGGTCACAGCCAGAGCGGCCCGGAAGTGCAGCGGACTGGGAGCGCTTCGCCGACGTCGTCGTCGGGGTGGCCGACACCCCCGAGGCCCAGGCGTCTGATCCGCCGGGCTGGGTCCGGTCGTGGCGGTGGATGGTCACAGGAGTGTTCGGCGCTCTACTCGCGCTGTTGGCAGTCCCGGCCCTGGGCGGCCTGGTGGTGTCACTCTCCCGCGGTACGCGACAGGAGCGGGCCATGGCCGTCGTGGGGGCCGCCGCGGGCGTGACGGTGGGGGTTCGGCTGACACTGCTCGCTCTGATCGAGTCGACGTCGTTCCCCGCCATCGCTACCGGCTACCTGCTTCCGGTGTTCGCGCCGGCGCTGGTGAGCGTGGTGATCGGTACCTGGTGCTTGGCCCGCCGCGTGGCGTTCCAGGTCGGCTGAGCCGGCCGTCAGGATCGCTCGAAGACGAACAGGTGGTTCAGGCCGAGCTGGAACCGCGCCCGGCGGACCAGTCGCCACCTGGGCGTGGTGAACACCCTCGTGACTGCGGCCACGTCGAAGCCGTGATGTTCGTGCGTGTGCATCCCGTCGATCAGTCGCACGGCGATCAGCACGTGCAGGATCTTGTCGACGAGGGGGTGGGGCACGGTCGCGACGAATCGACCACCCGGTCGGACGAGGTCGTGCAGGTTCCGTTCCCATGCGCCCAGATCGTCGTCGTCGAGATGTTCGAGGACAGCCAGCGCCATCGCCGCGTCGAAGGGGCCGACCTCGCCCGGCAGGTCGACCGGGAACATGCCTTGGACGAGGCGGACCCCGGCGTCGAGGTGAGCCGAAGGGGCATCGGGGTCGATGCCCACCCCCGTGACCGGCCACCGCCGGAACGCCACCCCGTCTGCGGTGCCGATGTCGAGCAAGCGGGCGTGGGTTGGGATCCACGGCCTGGCCTTCGCCAGCCGCCAGCGCTGCAACAAGCGATCCAAGGGCGTCACGAGGGCCTAAGGTAACCCGCGACCCGCTGCCTTGGCTTGCGCCTGGCTGCGCGCACCCGAACTCGGAAGGACTCGTCATGAGGCTCCTCGTCACCGGAGGCGCGGGATTCATCGGTAGTCACTACGTCCGGACGGCCCTGTCCGGTGGCTACGAAGGATTCTCGCCCGAATCGATCGTCGTACTCGACGCACTCACCTACGCCGGCAATCGCGCCAATCTCGAACCTGTTGCCGCAGACCCCCGGCTGCGCTTCGTCGAGGGCGACATTCGAGACACCGACCTCGTGGACTCGGTCATGGCGGCCGTGGACCAGGTGGTGCACTTCGCGGCGGAGTCGCACGTGGACCGGTCGATCATGGGTGCTGCGGACTTCGTCGTCACCAACGTGGTCGGGACCCAGGTCCTCCTGGACGCGGCGCTCCGTCACGGGATCGAGAAGTTCGTCCACGTCTCGACGGACGAGGTGTACGGCTCGATCGAGACCGGATCGTGGCCGGAGACCCACCCGCTCGAACCCAACAGCCCCTACTCGGCGTCAAAGGCCAGCAGCGATCTGCTGGCCCGGGCCTACTTCAGGACGCACCAGCTGCCGGTGTGCATCACCCGGTGCTCGAATAACTACGGCCCCTATCAGTTCCCCGAGAAGGTCATTCCGCTGTTCGTGACGAACCTGCTCGACGGATTGAGCGTTCCGCTGTACGGCGAGGGCACCAACATCCGCGACTGGTTGCATGTGGATGACCATTGCCGCGGCATCCAGCTGGTCCTCACCGCCGGACGCGCCGGCGAGGTGTACAACATCGGCGGCGGCACCGAACTGTCCAACCGCGAACTGACCGAGCAACTGCTGGCCTCGGTAGGCGCTGACTGGTCGAGCGTGCGCCGCGTCGAGGACCGCAAGGGCCACGACCTGCGGTACTCGGTGGACATCAGCAAGATCCACGACGAGCTGGGTTACGAGCCCCGCATGCCGTTCGAGCAGGGCCTCGCCGACACGGTCGCGTGGTATCGCGACAACCGGGCGTGGTGGGAGCCGTTGAAGTCACGCGCGGCCCTGGTCGGCTGAGCGTGGAGGTCAGAGAACTCACGATCGCCGGGGCCTACGAGATCACCCCCAGACAGTTCGGGGATCCCCGCGGTCGATTCCTCGAATGGTTCACAGCGGAGTCCTTCGAGTCGTTTGCCGGGCACCCGTTGACGGTCGCCCAGTCCAACCTGTCCGTTTCCGCGGCCGGGGTGGTGCGCGGCATCCACTTCGCGGACGTCCCGCCCGGGCAGGCCAAGTACGTGACGTGCATGGCCGGTGCGGTCCTGGACGTCGTGGTCGACATCCGGGTCGGCAGTCCGACCTTCGGCCAGTGGGACTCGGTGTTGTTGGACGACCTCGATCGGCGCGCGATCTATCTCGGCGAGGGACTCGGTCACGCCTTCATGTCCCTGGCTGACGGCGCGACGGTTGCGTACCTGTGCTCGACCCCCTACGCACCCGAGCGTGAGCACGGTGTTCATCCGCTGGACCCAAGTATTGCGATCGCCTGGCCGACGACTGCCCGCGACGGTTCGTCGATCGAGGTGCAACTGTCCGACAAGGACGCGGCTGCGCCCACCCTCGTCGAGGCTCGTGATCGGGGCCTCCTGCCGGACGCGTCCGTGGTGGCGTCCTACCTCGACGGGCTCCGTACCCCCTCCGTCGCGGCCTCGCGATAGACCGTGGCCGTCGCCGCTGCCGCCCGTTCCCACGTGAACTCGGCAGCTCTGGGCCGAGCCGCCGCAGCCAATTCCGCCCGGCGCCGCATGGCGTCGGTCAGGCCGTCGCGAATGGAGACCACGTGGTTGGGGTCCACCGTGACGCAGGCGTCGGCGCCGACATCGGCCATCGGACTCCCGGCCGACGTGACGACGGGAACGCCCTGCGCCATGGCCTCCAGGACCGGCATGCCGAAGCCCTCCTGGAACGACGGATAGCAGAAAACCTCGGCCCCGCGGTAGGCGATCTGCAGATCCGCCGGAGACAGGAACCCGGCGCGGTGGATCCGGGCCGCGACTGCGGGCGGCGGCGGTTCGGTCGGGCCCCAGCCCTCGGGCCCGACCAGCACCAGGTCGACCCCGGGATCGTCGATCGCCACCAGCTGGGAGAAGGCCGCGACCAGACCGGTCAGATTCTTGCGTGGCTCGTGCGTGCCGCACCACAGGATGTACGGGCGCGCAACGCCGACCCGGTGTCGAAGGTCGGCGATCATGGCATCGGTCACCGAGTCAGCGGCAGGGACTCGCACGCCGTGCGGAACGACCCGGATGCGATCCGCCTCGAATCCCTCCCGGATGCAGTCGTCCCGGGTCTGTGTCGACGGCACCACGACCCTCACCGCATGACGTCGCGCCAGGTCGGTGCCTCGTCGAAAGAAGCGGACGCCTCGCGGGGAGAACCACGTCGAGTTGGTGAGGAATGCCAGGTCGTGAATCGTCGTGACCAGTGGCGCCGATGCCGGCGGGACTGCCGGCGACGTCGCATGGACGACGTCCACTCCGGACGCCAGGCTCGGCCGCAGGCCATGATCCACAGGGGGCCACCGCAGGGCATGCCACGACCGGTACAGCAACTGCCGCGGCAGCCCCAGGTGATGGACCGGCACGGGTGGTTGCCACGGCGGCGGGGCGTCGCTGCCGTGGCGTGCCGCCACGCCGAATATGTCGAGGTCCTCGAAGGTGCGTAGCTGGGCCAACAACGCGTTGGTCGAGGCGGCAGTTCCTCCGGGGGAGCGCTGCCAGGACTGTTCCACCGTCACGGCGACTCGCAATGATTCGGGCATTGAGTCGAACCCTATGTCCTGTCGGCAGCGACATAGCATTGTGTATCCCTGTGATCGCAGATAGTGATGAGACGCGACGTCCATCGGGCAGGCCGGACACCACGGGCCACGAATATGCCGAGAGACTCCGTGCTCTCGAAACCGTGTGGTGGAAACGCGCTCTCGATGTCCAGGGTCCCTACCGGCGCAATCTCGCACGGCTGAACCTCGGCCCGACCCTTGACGTGGGTTGCGGCATCGGGCGCAACCTCGTCCATCTCCCGCCCGGCAGCCTGGGGGTGGACCACAACGTCGAGTCCGTCCGGATCGCCGGGGAGCGAGGGCTGGCGGCCATGACCGGTGACGAGTTCGATGCGACGGCGGCGGGGAGGGCACCCTTCGAGTCGCTGCTCATGGCACATGTCCTCGAGCACATGACCGAGGTGCAGGGTGACGAGTTGCTCGCCCACTACCTGCCTCACGTGATGCCGGGCGGGACCGTGGTGCTGATCTGCCCGCAGGAGCGCGGGTTCTCCTCCGATGACACCCACGTCCGCTTCGTCGACGAGGTGGGCCTGCGAGAACACGCCGGCCGTCACGGCATCGCGCAGGTGCACAGTCGATCCTTCCCATTCCCCCGGGCACTGGGGCGGCTGTTCACGTACAACGAGTTCGTCTTCGTGGGTCGCGTGGAGGGCTAGTCCTCGCGCTAGCGTGACCCTTGATGGGTGAGTCACGAGTCGTCCTGGACGCCACCGCCGTCCCGGCCGATCGGGGGGGCGTGGGGCGATACGTCGATGCCCTGATCGCGGCCCTTGCGGTGGCGGGCCGCCCCCCTGTCGTGGTGGCCACCGAGCGCGACGGCGGCCTGTTCGCTGGTCTGGGCGCGCGCGAGGTGGTGCCGGTCGTCACAGCGGGCCGCGGGCGAGTGGCCCGGTTGGCGTGGGAACAGGCGGGATTTCCCTCGCTGCTGCGTCGCCTCGGCGCCGACGTGGTCCACAGCCCCCACTACACGATGCCCTGGCGAGCGCCGTGCGCCCGGGTCGTCACGGTGCACGACGCCACCTTCTTCACCGACCCTGACCTGCATCTGGGTGTCAAGTCGACGACGTTTCGCGCGGCCACCCGGACTGCCGTCGCGCGCGCGGATCGATGCGTCGTCCCGTCGGCGGCCACCCGGACGGAATTGGTCCGGTTGCTGCCCGGAGCCGACCCGGACCGGATCGCCGTCGTCGGCCACGGCGTCGACACCAGCCGCTTCAGCGTGCCGTCGGGTGAGCAGGTGACAGCCTTCGCGGCGCGGCTGGGTCTGACGGGCAGGCGCTGGATCGCCTTCCTCGGCACCTTGGAGCCGCGCAAGAACGTCGGCGGTCTGATTCGCGCCTGGGTGCACGCGTTCGCCGACGCAGCGGCGGCGGACCCGCGCTCGGCGCCGGTGCTGGTGCTGGCCGGGGGCGCCGGCTGGGGGAGTGGCGTCGACGACGCCTTGGACCTGGTGCCACCGACGATGACCGTGCTGCGTCCGGGGTACCTGCCCGTCGAGGATCTCCCCGCCCTGCTGGGTGGCGCCCTCCTGGTCGCGTACCCCTCGTTCGGTGAGGGTTTCGGTCTACCCGTGTTGGAGGCGATGGCCTGTGGTGCCTGCGTGCTGACCACTCGTCGGCTGTCCCTACCCGAGGTCGGTGGCGACGCGGTCGCCTACTGCGAGCCAGACGTGGCGTCGATCGCGCGCCAGCTGTCCCGGTTGTCCGCCGACGACGGCACCCGGGCAGAACTGAGCCGCCTCGCCGTCGCCCGTGCAGCCACGTTCACCTGGCGGCGGTGCGCAGAAGGTCATGTCGATGCCTACGACCGGGCGCTGGCCGCCCACCGGGCCCGCCGATGACCACGGATGCGAAGACCGATGTCACTCTGCCCGCACGTGTCGACGTGAGCATGGACGTCGTCGTCGTCACGTACTCACCCGGGGACACCCTCGCCACGTTCCTGGCAACCCTGGCGGCGGCCACCAGCCGGTCGTACTCGGTGGTCATGGCCGACAACGGGTCGACGGACGGCGCGCCGCACGCAGCCGCCGCCGAAGGGGGTGCAGTGCTGCTGCCGACCGGGGCGAACCTGGGCTACGGCGGTGCCGCCAACCGCGGTGCGAGCCTGGGCCGGGCACCCTGGCTGGTCGTCGCCAACCCGGACGTGGAGTGGGCGCCCGGCAGCCTGGACGCCCTGCTCGACGCCGCCGACCGGTGGCCGCGCGCCGGTGCCTTCGGGCCGATGATCGTGTCCCCCGACGGTTCGCTGTACCCATCCGCCCGAGCGCTCCCGTCGCTGGGGCGTGGTGTCGGCCACGCGATGTTCGGCTGGTTGTGGCCGTCGAATCCCTGGACCCGCTCCTACCGCCAGGAGCACCAGGAGCCGAGCGAGCGCGAGACGGGCTGGTTGTCCGGCTCCTGCCTGGTGCTGCGCCGCGACGCCTTCGAGGCGGTCGGCGGCTTCGACGACGGGTACTTCATGTTCTTCGAAGACCTCGATCTGTGTGAGCGGTTGGCCGCAACGGGGTGGTCGTCGGTGTACGTGCCGGGCGCGCGGGTGACGCACGAGGGTGGCGCATCGTGGCGCTCGACGCCCGACGCGATGGTCCGCGCCCACCACCACTCGGCCTGGCGTTACGTCTCACGGCGCTATTCGGGCCCGCGATACGCCGGGATCCGGGCGGTGCTGTGGGCCGGTCTGCAGATCCGCTACCTGCTGTCGCGGGTGGTGCGTCGAGTCGGTGAGGGTGCTGTGGCGACCCGCCAGGCACCCTCGCCCGAGTCGGACCACAGCCCCCGGCGCTCAGCGGAAGATCCGGATCTTGTCGGCGGAGACCTCTGAGCGGCGCCCGGTCAGGCTCTTGATCCGTACGATCCGGACCAGGAACCAGTCGAGGTAGCGCTTGGCCAGCCGAGGAAACTCACGAGTGGCCTTGCGCCACCACAGCGCCCGGTATCGTCCCGCCGCCTGCAGCGCCAGCTTGTGCTGTAGCTCCCCATGGAACGCCGCGGCCTGCTCGGGGGTGTGCAGGCGTGCGGCCTCACGGTTGGGGCCCGTCATCGCCGGATACGGCAGGCCCTCGGCGGCCAGGTACGCCTGGTAGGCGTAGGCGAAGTCGCCGAACACCACTCGCCGGGTCTGGGACTCGGTGATCTCGTCGACGCTCACGTCGGTCGACTGGATCCGACCGGCGGCGGTCAGCTCGGCGACCACGGCACGGGTCGCGTCGGTGCGGGTGATCAGCAGGCTGATCCCGGTCGTCGTGTATACGGTGCTGGGTAGCCAGGCGTCGCCCACGACGATGTCGGCCAGGAAGTTCGAGTGGTTGACGCACAGGTGGCAGCGGGGGATGTTGAACGAGCGGTCGAACGCCACCTGGTAACTGAAATCCACCCGCCGACTGACCGACACGGTCTTGTCCGGGGTGGGCAACCGCAGCCGACCGACCGGGCCGCCGCCGCGCCAGGACACATCGGTCAGGGCGTCCGGATCGACACCCTTGAACAGACTGATCGCCCGCAGCGCGTGATGGGTGTACTGCCAGCCGCACAACAGGCCGATGGTGGTGTGGATCCGATCCGCAAGTGCGGGTTCCAGGGTGTGGATGTAGGAGTAGATGCCCTCCAACTGGCAGGGGATCGCCACCAGGACGTACCTGCCGGGTCGCTCACGCAAGATCCTCAAGGCACCGTCGAAGGGGACCGCGTGGTAGATCGACCCAGGAAGGGCGTCGACGTCGGCGGCATCGGTGACCAGTCCGGCTGAAAAGTCGGTACCCCCGTCGTGGCTGAGGCTGATGATGCCGTCCACCTCACCGGAGGCCAGGTAGTGCAGCAGCAGCTCCTTGATCAGCCCACCCGACGAGGCCGCCGTATTGCGCTCCACGCTGGTCGACTGGGCCAGGAACACCGCCTCGACGACGCCGTGCGGACCGGGTTCGGCGCCGGGGAACACCTGCGCCTGCAGGTGGTCGAAGTCCACCGCGATCGCCGGGCACACCGACGCGGCGCGAGCGGTCGAGGCGTGCGACGGCCGGTAGGACAGTCTTGTGGTGTCCAGTGTCAACGACACCGTCGAGTCCGCGGCCGTGCATGCGCCACAGCCGATGCACATGCCCGAATCGATGACGCCCTGCAGGTCCTGTGTCACTGTCCTCGTCCTTCGATATCGCTGAACGTTCTGGCGTGGATGTCGCGGTGGATGTCGCGGTGGATGTCGCATCGGATGTCGCGGTGGATGTCGCATCGGATGTCGCATCGGATGTCGCATGGTCGGGGGTGACGGGTACGGTTCGGCCGTGGTCGAGGTGGGGGGACGCGACGACCGAGGGGTGCCACGCACCTACTCCATCATCGCGGGCACGCTGTACGGAAACCGGGGCGCGCAGGCGATGACCGAGACCGCAGTCGGATGGTTGCACTCCGCCGACCCGGCGGCACGGTTCCACGTCTTCTCGTACTACCCCGACGAGGACCGATCGCGGTTGCGGGCCGACGTCTCGCACGTCACCGTCTGGTCGTCGACGCCACGGGCACTGCTGACCCGACTCCTGCTGCCCTCGTTGGTCTTCGGCCTCGCGGTCCGGGTCTTCGGTCGGGGTGCGTTGCGCGCCGCCCCCCGGTGACATCCGGGCGCTCGGTACCTCGGTGGCCCTGCTCGACGTGGCCGGGGTGTCGTTCATCGACGGCCGCGAGCGCTTCCTGCCATTCAATGTCCTGACCCTGCTGCCGGCCTGGGCGCTGGGAGTGCCCGTGGTCAAGTTGCCCCAGGCGGTCGGGCCGCTGCGCGGTCGGGTCAACCGGTTGGCGGCCCGGGTGGTGCTACCGCGCGTCAGGGTGGTGTGGGCCCGAGGCGCGCAGACGCACGAGCACATTCGACACTCGGGCATCGCCAGGATCGCCGTGGCGGTGGGCGACGACATCGCGTTCGCCCACCGCGTCGAGTACTCGCTGACCGACGAGCCGGGCGCGCTCGCCCTCAGCCGGATCCTCCAGGCACTGGCGCTCCGTCGCCAAATCGGCGACGTCCGGGCCGTCGTGGGGATCTGCCCGAGCAGCGTGGTGGCGGTCCAGTCCCGCGCCCAGGGCGGGTCCTACGAGCCGGTGTTGGCGGGCATCGTCGCCGACCTGGCGCGCGACGGCGTGCAGGTCGTGCTGTTCCCCAATGCCACCCGGGCCGACGACGCAGTGGGCGAGCGCAACAACGATCTGCCCGTGATCCGGCGCGTGCTGTCGGCGGTCGGCCCGGTCGAGGGGCCGGCGCCGTTCGCCGTCGACGACGACATCGACGCCAGCGCGGTCAAGGCGGTGATCGCGGCCTGCGACGTGGTCCTGGTGTCCCGCTTCCACGCCATGGTCGGTGCCCTCTCGCAGGCGGTGCCTGTCGTGGTGCTCGGGTGGTCCCACAAGTACGCCGAGGTGATGGCGCGTTTCGGTCAGGAACAGCGGGTCACCGACTACACCGCGCTGTCTGCCGAGGAGCTGCGGGACGCCGTCGACGACGCCCTGGCCGACGCGGGCGGCATCACCCGGGCGATCCGGGCCGGACTGCCCGATGTCCTCGACGGGGCCACCCGGCCGCTGGCGGCCCTGCTCCGTGAGGATCTCGGCCTGATGGACGCCCGGCCACCGACGCCGTGACAGCCCGCCCGACGGCTCGGGCCCTGCGCTGGGTGTGGGCCCTGGTGGTCGTCGCCGTCGTGACGGTGGTCGTCGTCCGGGAGTGGGGGCGGGTCGGTGAGCGCGTCGGTGACCTCTCGTGGCAGCTGCTGGTCGTGGCGTTCCTCGCCACCTCGGGGGCCAAGCTGTGCCTGGGCGAGAACGCGCGACTGGCGGCCGCCGGCCATGGCATCGAGCTGCCCCGGCTGGTCGCGATGCGGTTGTACAACGTCAGTCAGCTGGGCAAGTACGTACCGGGTTCGGTCTGGCAGTTCGTCGGACGGGCCGTGGCCTATCGCGACCGCGGGGCCGGTTACGGCGCGATCCGTGATGCCCTGCTGACCGAGAGTCTGTGGCTGATCGGCGGGGCCGGCCTCACCGGTGTCGTCCTGGGTGGCACTGCGGTGCTGCCCGTCGTCGTCGGCGGCCTCTCGCGCACCACGATGACCTGGCTGGCCGTCGGCGCCGGTGTGGTGCTCGTCGTCGTCGTCGCAGTGGTACTGAGCCGGCGCTCGGCCGTGGTCCGGTACGTCCGGGCCGCCGCGCCGACCCCTCGGGTATTGGGGATCCAGGCGCTGACCTGGCTGTTGCTGGGTACCGGGTGCTGGGCTGTCTGTCGGGCGGCCGATGTGTCGCCACCGTGGCCGTACGCGGTCGGCTTGTTCGCAGCCGGGTACGCCGTGGGTTTCGTCGTGCTGCTGGCCCCGGCCGGCCTGGGTGTCCGCGACGGGATCCTGGTGGCCGGGTTGCTGCCGTTCACCGACTCGGCGACCGCGATCGTCATCGCCGTCGTCGCCCGGCTGGTGTACCTGGGTGTGGAGGTGGTGCTGGTCGTCGTGGGCGAGGGTGCCGCTGCCCTACGTCGCCGCCGGGGTGTCTCGGCTCACAGCTGACGCCGCTGCCGGGGTGTCTCGGCTCACAGCTGACGCCCGCCAGGCCCGGACCGCACTCTCGGCCATCCGCGTGACCGAGTGCTCCGTGGGCCAGTCGAGGTCCCGCGCTGCGAGCCTGCCGGACGCCACGATCCGCGCCGGGTCGCCCGGGCGACGCGGTGCCTCGGTAGCCGTCAGCGGCGATCCCGACGCCTGCAGCAGGACGTCGACGACCCGGCGTACCGACAGTCCGGACCCGCTGCCCAGGTTGTAGACCGACTTGATTGCAGCCGCATCGGCCAATCGGCGGGCCGCGCTGACGTGCGCCCGCGCCACGTCGCTGACATGGACGTAGTCACGGACACACGTGCCGTCCGGAGTGTCGTAGTCGGTGCCGTTGATCTGCGGGGCCTCACCCCGGTCGATCATTCGCAGCACTGCGGGGAAGAGGTTGTGCGGGCTGGCGTCGTACACCTCGTCGACCCCCGAGCCCACCACGTTGAAGTAGCGAAGGCTGGTGTGCCGCAATCGCGACGAGGCGGTGGCCGCGTCCCTGATGATCCACTCGCCGATGAGTTTGCTCTCGCCGTAGGGCGACTGCGGGGCGGTGGCGGTCGTCTCGGTCACCAGGTCCACGTCGGGGGTGCCGTAGACGGCGGCGCTGGACGAGAACACCAGCTGGTCGACGCCGTGCCCGAGCATGGCTTCGACCAGTCGCAACGTACCGACCACATTCTGCTCGTAGGTATGCACCGGGCGCTGGACGGACACTCCGGCGTACTTGAACCCTGCCAGGTGGACCACTCCGGTGACGGGCCCGTCCGGCCCCGGCGCCAGGGCGTCGGCAACCGCTGCAGGATCGGTCAGCGACCCTCGGACGAAGGCCACGTCACGGGGCAGGAACGCCTCGAAGCCACTGGACAGGTCGTCCAGCACGCGGACCGCGAACCCCTCGGCCCGGAACGCGCGGACGACGTGAGCGCCGATGTAGCCGGCGCCGCCGGTGACCAACCAGGTCACTGGTGCTCGACCGGTATCAGGTCGGCTGCCGTGTGCCCGTCGTCGACCACCCGCTGCAGCATCCCGATCAGCTCGGAGGTGTACCGCTGTGGTGAGTACAACTTGCGGGCGTTCTCGCCGAACTCGGCGCCGGCGCGGACCAGTGCCTGCCGGTCGTCCATCAACTCACTGACCTGCTCGCGCCAGGCGCTGGCGTCCTCCGAGGGGATCAGCCAGCCTGTCTCGTTGTCCACGATCGCGTCCTGAATGCCCTCGAGGCGAGCGGCCAGCACCGGGGTGTCGCGGATCCCGGCCTCGACGTTGACCAGACCGAAGCCCTCCATGTCGCCGTACACCTTGATGTTGGGCTGGACGAAGAGGTCACTGCCGCGGAACAGCGTCTCGCGGGCGTCGTCGGACACCCGCCCGACCAGCTTGACCCGATCGGCCAGGCCGTGGCGGTGCACCGCAGCTTCGATCTTGGCGCGGGCAGCGCCCTCACCAGCGACCAGGTAGGTCCAGTTGCCCTCGACCTGCGGCAATACCTGTGACACGAACCACGCCACACCCTTACGGCGGACCAGCCGGCCCACGGTCAACAGGATCGTCGAATCGGGGTCCACGCCCCACCGGCGACACAGTTCGTCACGGGCGACCGATCTGGGGGCAAGGTCTTCGGGTGCGGTCACCGACAGGCGCAGTACCTGCAGCCGGTCCTCGACGACGCCCGCGGCGCGGACCGCCGAGGCGGTGGCATTGCTGACCGCGATGATGAGCGGAGCCGAGCGCAGGTGACGGACCACGAACTTGCGGTAGGCGTTCGAGTCGAACGTGACGTCCAGCCCCATCACCATCGTGGCGTGTGGCATCCGCAGCGAACGCAGCAGTCGCGTCGCCATCGCGTTGACGAACGCGTCGCCCAGCAGCACGACGTCGGGGCGGTCGTCCCGGATGATCCGCCACATACGCCCCAGCGCCCAGGGCAGCCACCAGATCTGCTGCGAGTCCCGGCTGTAGGAGTTGGTGACGAGGGTGACGCGGACCCCCGCGTCGACCAGTCCGCGCCACGTGTCGTAGGCCAACGTCTCCATTCCACCCGTCGACGGCGGGAACTTGCGGGTCACGAAGAGGACATGCACCGCGACACGGTAAAGGCAAGGGCGGTGTTCGCGCTCGCCCAGCGTGACTACGCTGCCGCCGTGCACATTCTCGTGACTGGCGCGCAGGGGATGTTGGGCACGGATCTCGTCACCGCATTCCTCGAAGCAGATCACGACGTGACCGGCCTGGGTCGGGCCGACCTGGACGTCACCGACCGTGCATCTGTGGTCGCTGCGGTGACCGGGCACGACGTCGTCGTCAACGCGGCAGCTTGGACCGCAGTCGACGATGCCGAGGCGCACGAGTCGCAGGCCTTCGCCGTCAACGCGGTCGGCGCCCACGTGGTCGCCGCCGCCACCGCCGCGGCCGGTGCCCGACTGGTCCACGTGTCGACCGACTACGTGTTCGGTGACGTCGCCCAGGCGGGTGCCAGCACACCGATCCCCGAGGCCACCCCGCCGGCGCCGCTGAGTGCCTACGGTCGGACGAAGGTGGCGGGGGAGTGGGCGGTACGCGCCGCCTGCCCGGACGCGCTGATCGTGCGGACCGCGTGGCTGTACGGCGCCCACGGGCCGTGCTTTCCCAAGACCATCGCCCGGCTGGCCCACGAGCGCGATGCACTGAGCGTGGTCGACGACCAGCGGGGCCAACCCACCTGGACGGTCGACCTGGCGGACCTGATCGTGCGGCTGGTGGTCGCCGGGGTACCGGCCGGCACGTATCACGGCACGTCGTCGGGGTGGACCACCTGGTTCGAGTTCGCCACCGAGGTCGTCCGCTCCGCAGGGCGCGACCCCGACATGGTGTCGCCGACCACCACCGACGCCTTTCCGCGCCCCGCGCCCCGGCCCGCGTGGTCGGTACTCGCCCACGACACCATCAAGGCTGCGGGGGTTGCCCCGATCGGGGCGTGGCGGCTGCGGTGGGCCGCGGCCGCAGCCGACGTCCTGGCCTGAGATCCGGATCAGCCTCACCTCACCCGGCGCCGACCCTGAACCAGCTCGAGGTCAAATGCCGAAATGCCAGATCGCTTCTACGTAAGATGTGATCTAGCATTATGGATGGTGTTTTTTGGACGTGAGCGGGAGCTGGGACGACTCACCCAGCATCTCGATCTCCGCCACGGCCTGGCCCGGGCCGTCATCGTGTCGGGGCGCCGCAGGGTCGGCAAGTCCCGACTGGTCGAGGAGTTCTGTCGGCGCTCGACGCTGCCGTACGTGGTGTACCAGGCCACCCGCGGCCGCAACCCGGACGCCGAGCGTCGGGACTTCCTCCGGGCAGTGGCGCGCTCGTCACTGCCTGGCGCCGAACTCCTGTCTGGGGTGTCCGTCGCCGACTGGACGCAAGCGTTGCGCTCGATTGCAGTCGCGCTGTCACCACGCACTCCCGCCCTCCTCGTGCTCGACGAGGTGCCGTGGCTCGTCGAGCGGGACCCCGAGTTCGAAGGGGCACTGCAGACCGCCTGGGACCGCCACCTGTCGACCCTGCCGCTCGGCCTCATCCTGGTAGGTAGCGACGTCTCGGTGATGACCGGCATGCAGGCGCCCACTCGCGCGTTCTTCGGCCGGGCCGCGCCCATGCGGGTGGACCCGCTCACGGTGGCCGACGTCGCCGACATGACCGGCCTCGTCTCGGCTGATGCGATCGACGCAGCGCTGATCACCGGTGGCTACCCCGAGATCGTGAACGCCTGGGTACCCGGACAATCGCCACTGGATTACGTCGCGCAGGCGCTGGAGACGCCGCTTTCGCCATTGATGGTCGCGGGAGAGCTGTCGTTGCTCAGCGAGTTTCCTGACGTATCGCGGGCTCGCGCGGTCCTCGAAGCGGTCGGCAGTGGTGAACGCTCGTTCTCGGGGATAGCGGGCCGCGCCGGAGGGGACACAAACGTCGCCTCCGGCACGCTGGCGCCGATACTCAAGAGTCTGGTGACCAAAGGGGTGTTGGTTGCCGATAGTCCGTTGTCCACGTCCGCCGACACGAAGAATCGCCGCTATCGGATAGCCGATCCGTACCTACGCTTCTGGCTCCGGTTCCTCGACCGAAGCATCCCGCTCGTGGAACGGGGGCGAGGGGACCTGGTCATGAATGCCGTCCGCGCAGGCTGGTCCGCCTGGCGCGGTCGGGCGGTCGAACCGTTCGTCCGCGACAGTGTGGTGCGCCTTGTGAGCACGACCGATTGGGCGTCGACCGTGGCGGTCGGCGGCTGGTGGAATCGGCAGAACAATCCCGAGATCGACCTCGTGGGGGCGGATCGTGCGCACGTCGCCCGTGCGGTCACATTTCTCGGCTCGATCAAGTGGCGAACCGACTCGCCCTTCGACGGGCGCGACCGCGACGCGCTGGTCCGAGACTCTGCTGCCGTGCCGGGGAGCACGGCCCAGACACCGCTCGTGGCGGTCTCACGGGCCGGCGTCGTACCTGGTCTGGATCTTGCGACACGGTGGGGTCCAGACGATCTGGTCGGCGCCTGGCGGGCCGGATAGCCACCGCGAAGTTGCATGCCACGAGTGGACATCGAGCGGGGGCACGGCTCATCCAACAGACTCAGTCTCGGTGACCCGCGCTACGGTCGTTGCATCCAGACCGTCGTGCCAGACCACGGACCCTCCGCCGGACCAGATGGCCAGCAGGTCCCTGGCGCTGGCCTCAGGGCCGACGAGTTCGCGGCCTCGCCGGGTGCTTGATGCCAGCACCTCGGTGCCTGTCCACGAGCGCCCGGCGAGGACGAGGGCTGGTCCGCTGAGATCGGCTGCCGGTGCGGGCTGATCGGGGAAGGCCGGGACGGCGGCGGCGAAGTCGGTGGCGCCCGTCGGGAGGGGGTCAACCCGCCGCGCCAGGCTTGCGACGGGGACGACGACGAGGGCGTCGCCCGTCACGACACCGGTCATCGCCGTCCGACGGTCGGCTCGGGCCACGACCGCCGACGCGGGGGCGCCGTCGGTGACGGTCAGGCCGTTGCGCCACGCCGCGAACCACACCAGCGGTGCTCGCCAATCCGGGCCGAGGTCCACCAGAACCCGCTCACCGGGCTGCAGGTCCAGATCGGTGAGCAGGTGGGAGCACTTGGCGATCCACTGCGCGAAGACCCTACCGGTGAGGTCGATCCGCTCACCCGAGGTCGAGTACCACGTGAGGACCGGTCCAGGACGAGCGGCCAGGTCGGTGAGGAGGACGTCGAACGCGTTCGGCATACCGGTGACGCTAGGCCCGGGAGCCGGTTGGCGGTCATCGTCCCAAGCCCCACGCCTGCGTAAGCTTGGCCTATGAGTGTCGAGTCCGCCCAGCACGATGGTGAGATCGTCATCGAGCCGCTGACTCGCGAGCTGTACGACGCACTGGTGGGGACCGGCAAGCTCGACGGGGTGCCGGTCGAGTTGCTGGACGGTGAGCTGGTTCGCATGAGCCCGCAGGGCTGGCCGCATCGCAGCACGATCTCTCGGCTCGCGCGCGTGCTCGACAGGGCAATGTTCGAGGCCCTTGGCGACAGCTATTGGGTTGAGCAGGAGAAGCCGTTCGCGGCCGGCCCGGTCAGCGAACCCGAGCCGGACTTGGCCGTCGTGGACGCCGACCAGATCCTCCGCGGTACCGACCATCCGGGCACCGCGCATCTGATCGTCGAGGTCTCCGAGAGCAGTCGCCGCGTCGACCTGGTCCGCAAGCCACCCATCTACGCCGCAGCGGGCGTTCCGCTGTACTGGGTCGTCGACGTCACTGCCCGGCAGGTGATCGTCCACAGTCGACCCGTCACCCACCCCACCGCGGGATATGACGCGGTCGAGGTGGTGTCCGCGACCGGCTCGCTGAGCGTCCTCGGTGTGACGATCGCGGTGCCCGACTTCCTGGCCTGAGCAGACCGCACTGGGCGCTGGGTGTTCACCACCGCGAGCCCCCGCCGGTGCCCGGTAGTCTGCTGCGTCGATGACCACCCTCAGCGACACCTCCGACCTCGGCGTCTCCGTCGTCACGTCACCTGACGTACCCGTCGTGAACAGCGTGGCGGTGGCAGCGTCGATCATCCTGCCCTGCTTCAACGAGGAGGGGCACGTCGTCGCCGAGATCGAACGGATCACGGCCGCGCTCGACGCCGACGGGATGACGTACGAGCTCATCGTTGTCGACGACGCCTCCACCGACGCGACACTGGCGGCGGTCGAGGCCGTGGCCGCCCGGTTCCCGGCGATGCGGATCATGGCGATGCGACGGAACGGGGGATCGGGTACCTCACGGCGCCTCGGCACCCAGGCGGCCCGCGGCGAGGTCGTGGTGTGGACCGACGCCGACATGACCTACCCGAACGAGCGGATCCCCGAGCTGGTCCGGATGCTCCTCGACGACCCCACCTACGACCAGGTGGTCGGTGCCCGGACCTCTGAGCAGGGCACCCACCGCTGGGCGCGAGTCCCGGCGAAGTGGCTGATCCGTCGACTGGCGGAACGGTTGACGAACGAGCGGATCCCCGACCTCAACTCGGGCCTGCGGGCGTTCCGGCGCGAGGTCGCGCTGCCGTACCTGCGGCTGCTGCCCGCCGGTTTCAGCTGCGTCACGACGATCACCATCGCGTTCCTGGCCAACCACCACGACATCCGCTACGTCCCGATCACGTATGCCAAGCGGGCCGGGCGCAGCAAATTCGCCTTCGGTGCCGACGCCTACCGGTACGTACTGCAGGTACTGCGGATGGTGATGTACTTCGACCCGCTCCGGGTCCTCATGCCGGTCGCGCTCGCCCTGTTGGGCCTCGGATTCGTCAAGCTGGTGGTCGACCAGTTCCGCGACCTGTTCGGTCTGGCGGCGAACACCGTGCTGATCATCCTGTCCGGCCTGATCATCGCCTCGATGGCATTGCTGGCCGACCTGGTCGTCCGCTCGCGCGAACCCACCTGAGCGGCAGCGACCTCGGCGTGGGCGGGTTGTCGGAGGGACGCGGGTGAGTCGCGTCGAGCGCGTCATGTCGCTGGCGCAGCGGCTGTCGGCGTCGCGGACCTTCCAGGTGGGATTCGTGCTGACCGCCGTGGCCGGGGCGGCGGTGGCCATCGTGCTCGACCGCGAATCGTTCGTGGCGGCGGCCCGAGAGCTGGGTGCGGCCCCACTGCTGGCGGCGCTGGGCTTCACGGTGGTCAACGTCCTGGCGGCGGCCCAGGCATGGCGGACCGTACTGGCGGACCTGGGCAGTGCACTCGACGTCCGCACCGCGTTTCGGGTGTTCCTGGTGGGGTCGTTGGGCAAGTACCTGCCCGGCAGCGTCTGGTTCCTGATCGCGCAGATGGAATTGGCGGCGCGATACGGCGTGCCCCGCCCTCGTGCCGCATCGGCGTCGGTGGTGACGCTGGTCCTGACGGTGGCCACAGCCCTCATGGCGTCGCTGGCCATCATCCCGTTCGCGCCCGGCGCGCTGCCGCCGTACCTGGGCTGGGTCCAACTGCTGTTGCCGTTGCTGGTCGTCGCGTTGTACCCGCCGCTGCTCAACGGCACCCTCAACCGGGCGCTGGGCCGACTGGGCAGGCCCGCACTCGAGCACGAGGTGTCCGGGCTGGGCACGCTGCGCGCCGTGCTGTGGTCACTGACGTCGTGGCTGGCCATCGGCGCCCAGGTGGCCGTGCTGGCGATCACGGTCGGAGCACCGTTCGAGGGTCGGACCGTGGCGCTGTGTCTGGGCGGGTACGCGCTGGCGTGGGCGCTCGGGTTCGCGACCGTGATCGCCCCGGCGGGGGCCGGCGCCCGAGAGGCCGTCCTGCTGCTGGTCCTCGCCGCAGTGCTGTCGCCGGGCAGCGCGCTGGTGGTCGTCCTGGTCTCGCGGTTGCTGCTGACCCTGTCCGATCTCGCCCTGGCGGGGGCGTTCGGAGTCAGGCTGGCGGGTTCGGGTGCACCCGAGGGTGAGGTGGCATGACCGACGCCACCGGTGAGGCCGCCCCGCGCCACGAGCGCGACTGGTCACCTGGTCGCCCCGTCGACCTGCGTGCCACCGTGGGCACTCTGGTGCGCGGCGGAGGCGACCCCAGCCACCGATTCAGCCCCGACGGGGCGTTCTGGCGGGCCACCCGGACGCCACAGGGGCCCGGCGTGGTGCGGATCGCCGTCGATGCGTCGGCTGCGCGAG
Source organism: Micrococcales bacterium (assembly GCA_031398915.1). Classification (GTDB taxonomy): domain Bacteria; phylum Actinomycetota; class Actinomycetes; order Actinomycetales; family JBBAYJ01; genus JANNOG01. The sequence goes on from JANNOG010000017.1 coordinate 46,713, forward strand.
TGTCCGCGTCCGCCTGGGGACCGGGTGCGGCGTGGCTGTTGGACGGCGTGCCCGAGCTGTTGGGTGAGCGCGACGACGCAGGGGCGGACTTCCGACCGCGCGCCGAACATCCCAGGCTGGTCGCCGCCCTGCGGGCCCGCCCGCACTGGCGGGTTCCGCGCACCCGAGCGGTGTTCGAGGCGATGTCGAACGCCGTGTTGGAACAGGTCGTCACCGGCGGGGAGGCCGCCCGGGCGATCAGGGACCTGGTGCGCCGCTACGGCGAGAGCGCGCCCGGTCCACTGCCACCCGGAGCGACGAGGGCCCTGATGGTTCCGCCGGAACCGCTGCAGTGGGCACGGATCCCGTCGTGGGAGTGGCTGCGTGCCGGTGTCGAGCAGCGCCGCAGCGCGACCGTGATCCGGGCGGCGCGGGTGGCAGGGCGATTGGACCAGACCATCGATCGCGCACCCGAACAGGTCGAGGGACTCTTGCGGACGTTGCCCGGCGTGGGCAGGTGGACGGCAGCCGAGGTGCGCCAGCGCGCCCACGGTGACCCTGACGCCTTCTCGTTCGACGACTTTCATGTCGCACGCAACGTGTCGTGGGGGCTGATCGGCGAGGTGCTCGACGACGACGGGTGCGCCGAGCTGATCGAGTGCTACGCGGGCCACCGCTATCGGGTGCAACGCCTGCTCGAGTTGGCCGGGGTGGCGAGGCCGCGTCGTGGGCCCAAGATGACGCTACCGACGCATACGCCGTCCGCTACCCGGGGCCGGTCCTGAGGTCCGTGCCCTCGACCTGAACGTCGAGCCGCTCGGCGGCCGCGGCCGTGACTATGCGTTCGATCAGGCGGGCCGCGTCGGAGGTGGCGCCATGGATCCGGACGCCGAACCGGCCCCCGCCGAGTGGCCGCACGGCATCGGCCCGGGCGTCGAGCTGACGCCCGCGTCCACTGAGCCCCACCAGGACCGCCCTGCCGAGGCCGTCCTCCGCCTGCGGCGGCAGGCGCGCCGGTGGGGGCTGCTGCCCGACGACCGCCTCGGCTTCGGTCGGGTCGAGGCCGAGGGCGCGATGGACCGCCTCGACGTCACCCAGGCCGAACCAGTCCTCGGCCGGGTCGCGGACCAGGCGGGCGGCACCGGGACCGTCCTCGACGCCGACGAAGCGACCCAGGCCGCGCACGACGGCCACGGGGATGCCGCTGACCTTGCCCTTGACCAGGTCGGCGGTGGCCGCGACCTCGTCGGCGAGGGCTCGTACCGTCACGTCCATCCGGCGCCCGTCCGCGTCGGGCAGACCCCGCGCGTCGTCGACCGGCTGCAGGCCGGCAACCCCGAGGGCGAAGTCGGTCTGTCCGTCGCGCCACGGCCGACCCGACGTATCGGTGATGACCACGGCCGGGGGATGCGCCACCGACCCGACAGGACTGCCGGACGGATCAGCGGTGAGGGCGCCCAACGCGGCCCGCAGCCGCCGAGCCTCGCCGTCCGGATCGGCAGGCAACCGCAGGAGGACCCCACTCGGGCCGGTGTTCGACTCGTCCACCCCGGCGCCTGCCATCACCGGCCCCGAGACCGCACGAACCACCCGGGTGATCCCCCGGGGCGAGCGACGGGCGGCGACCACCCCGACCGTGTCGGCGGCCACCGCCAGGTCGCGGTCCGTCGCCGTCAACCCCAGCGCCTTGGACACGATCTTGCTGGAGACGCAGACCACGTCCGTGGGTTCGAGGATCAGGTCGGCCGCTCGACAGGCGGCCACGACCAGCAGGGCCAGATCGTCCCCGGCGACCACCTCGGCCATTCCACTCAGCCCGACGACCAGCAACGAGTGGCCGGCCGCCGTCACGTGAGGGGTGCCGCTCACCGCAGCCCGGCCGCGACCAGCGCGTCGCCGGCGAGGGCGGCGCTCGAGTCCGCGTCGCTCATCAGCAGCGGGACCCCGACGACGCGCACCCCGGAGAGTCCGGCGGCAACGGTGTCCGCCTCGTCGGCCGGCGCCACCAGCCATGCCGTCAGGAGGTCGGCGTACAGCCCGGCGACGCCCGCTGCCGTGACCGCCACGCCGCTCACCCGCAGGCACGTCTCGGCCATACCCCGCACGGCCCGTCCACCGATGATCGGCGAGATGCCGACGATCGGTGCCGAGGTCGCGCGCAGGGCGGCGCGCATCCCGGGAACGGCGAGGATCGGGCCCACGGACACCACCGGATTACTGGGCGCGATGACGACGGCGTCGGTGTCGGTGAGGGCATCGAGGACGCCGGGTGCGGGACGGGCCGAGTCGATTCCGATCAATTCGAAGCGCTCGGGATCGGGTGAGCCGTGCAGGCGCACCCACCATTCCTGGAAATGGACCGCTCGGGCAGGCGAAGCTTCCTCTTCGGGCAGGACGACATGTGTCTCGACTCGATCGTCTGTCATGGGAATCAGCCTCACGCCGGGATTCCAGCGCTGGCACAGCCGGTCGGTGATCTCTGACAGTGGCGTGCCCCGGCCGAGCAGGCGGGTTCGGATGACGTGGGTCGCGATGTCCCGGTCGCCCAGGGTGAACCAGGTCGGCTCGCCTCCGTAGGCCCGGAACTCCTCGGCGACCGTGAACCTCTCGTCGCTGCGCCCCCACCCCTGCTCGGTGTGGCTGCCACCACCGAGGGTGTACATGACCGTGTCGAGGTCGGGGCACACCCGCAGACCGTGCAGGGTGATGTCGTCGGCGGTGTTTCCGATGACCGTGATGTCTGCCTGGGGTTCGGCACGACGCAATCCGGTGAGAAATCGAGCAGCGCCGATCCCGCCCGCCAACACTGTGATTCGCACACGGAACATCTTGCCACTCGGCGGTTATCACGCACGGTGATAAGTCGGATACGCCTAGCATGCAACCACTTGACTTCCACGGATGACACGCGTGTAATTCGCTTGATGCGGTTCGGTCGGGCCCATCACGAGTGGCGGAGGAGGCGACGATGAGCCTGATGACGGATCTTCGAACAGGCACAGGTGACGACGTGGCGCAGATCCGCCGTCGACGTCGCGCCCGGGCAGCCGAGCTGTGCACTCTCGAATCCATTTCCATGCCACTGCCCGGTCTGGCCCACCGCGGGCTCGCCGCCGAACTGCTCGTCGTCGACCTGCCCGCCGAGATCGACTACGCCGACGCGGACTATGTCGATAACGAATACGCCGAGATCGACACGGACGACGACCACGACTCCGACGACGTTGCCGACGACGACGTAGGCCGAATCGTGGGGGCCTCGGTCGGCGCGGTCCTGTTATTGGCCGGCCTGCCCGATGATCCGGATCCGGCGTGGAAAGACCGCGCATTGTGCGCTGAAACCGACCCCGAGGCATTCTTTCCCGAAAAGGGTGGCTCCACCCGTGAGGCCAAGCGCGTGTGCGCGTCATGTGACGTTCGCGGTGATTGCCTTGATTTCGCACTGAGCAACGACGAACGTTTCGGAATCTGGGGTGGCCTCAGTGAGCGTGAGCGGCGTCGACTGAAGAAGCAGGTCGGGTGAGCGTTTCGGTCGTCGAGCGGTCACTGCCCCCCCAGCGGGATCGCAGTCGGCCCTCGGTGACCGTGCGTGTCGTCGCGGTGCTGGTGGCACACGACGGCGAGGAGTGGTTGTCGCGCGCGCTGGCCGCGGTCAGCAGATCCGAGCGCCGCCCGGACGTGTTAGTCGCAGTCGACACCGGGTCCAGCGACCGGACCGCCGACCTGCTGGCCGAGGCCGCTGCGATCGGCCTTCTCGACACCGTGGTCACGATGGCGCGGAACACCAGCTTCGCTGCGGCCATCGCCTCGGCGCTGAGAGTGGCGGGCGCACATGGTGGCGATCATTCCGCGGTGGCGGACGCCGGCGGCGAGCCGGCGGAGGGTTGGCTGTGGGTGCTGCACGACGACTGCGCCCCCGACCCAGGTGCTCTGGACTACCTCGTCGACGCCGTCTCCGGCTCGCCGACTGTGGCGGTCGCCGGGTGCAAGCAGGTCTCGTGGACCGATCGCCTCGAACTGCTCGAGGTCGGGGTGAGCGTCACCCCGGACGGGCGGCGCCACACCGCGATCCAGCCCGGCGAATTGGACCAGGGCCAGCACAACCATCGGTGTGACGTCCTGGCCGTCTCCACGGCCGGGGCCCTGATCAGCCTCGACGCACTCGATCAGGTCGGAGGTTTCGACCCGGTCCTGGCCCTCATCGGCGACGACATCGATCTGTGTCGCCGGATCCGCCGGGCGGGCCGTCGCGTGGTCGTCGTACCCGCCGCGATCGTGGCCCACGCCAATGCCCTGAGCAGCGGCGCCCGCGCCGGGGACGCGCTCGTCAGTGCCCGGGCGGGGCGACACGGGCACGCCCCCGCAGGCCCGGCGCTGTATCGCTACGAGCGTCGCCATGCCGTGTATGCCCGCCTGGTCGCGGCCGGGCCCCTGCTCCTCCTCCCGCTCGTGGTGTGGCTGGGCGTGAGCACCACCGCCGCGGCGCTCGCCGCCCTCGCCGCTCGCCGGCCCAGACGCGCGCTCGCCGAGTCGTTGTCGTGGTTCGACGTGGTCGTGCGCCCGTGGCGGCTGGTCTCGGGTGGCCGACGGTGGCAACGAGTGCGGCGGCTGGGTCGGGTGGGGGAACTACGCGGACTCGCCCCCAGCCGGGGCGACATGGTCCGCGAACGGGTCGAGCGGTGGGCGGTCGAACGGGGGATCCGCGGTGCGGACCCGTTCGCGGTCCTGGTCGAGGCGCGCCTGATCGTCGCGACCACGGCGGTGGTCGGAGTCCTCGCCTGGTTGTCGAGCAGGGTTCAGGTGTGGCTGGGCACGGGCCCACCACCGGGAGCCGGAGAGGCGATCACCGCCGCTCAGCTGTGGCAGCGCTCGACTGGTTCGGTGACCAGCGTGGGAGGCATGACGGGGCCGGCCGACCCTGCCACGTCGGTGTGGTCGGTTCTCACCGGAGCAGTGGCCGGCCTGGGGGCTTCGCCAGTGGGTCTGGGCGAACTGGGCGCCGCCACCGACGTGCTGGCCTGGCTGACGGTGCCACTGGGACTCGTCACCTGCTGGCTGGCCGCCGGCTCGGTCGTGCCCGGTCAACGCACTCGGGTGGCGCTCGCCCTCGGGTGGGCGGGCCTACCGCTGGCCGCGACCGCGGCCGGGTGGGCACCCGCTGCGGTCGTCGACCTGCGAATCGTCCACGCGCTGCTGCCGCTGGTCGTGTGGGGGCTGCTGCTGGGTTGTCGGGGCAGGAACGGACCCGTGCCACCGTGGCGGCCGGTCGGCATCGTGCTGGCCGCCGCGGCCGTCCTGGTTGTCGTGGGCCTCCAGCCGAGTACCTGGGTCGCCCTGATCGCTGCGGTGACCACGGCCGTCCTGGCAACGATCATCCGGCTCGGTCGTGGTGCCGTGAGGTCCGTGGTGGCCCTCGGTGCGCTGGCGCTCGCGCCCGCCGTCGTCTGGCCGGCCTGGTCGTGGGCGCTGGTCGGCTCGCCGGTGCTGGTACTGGCCGCCCCGACTCACCGGCTGCCCGTCGCCGACCTGGCGGCATCGGGCCTCAGCGGTGACTCGTGGGTGGCCTTCTCGGCTCTCGGGTGCCTGTTGAGCGCCGGTGCACTGGTTGCCGCATTCGCGACGTGGGCCCTCGTGCGGAGCCGACACGCAGCGATCGCGGGCCTGGTCACCGTCGCACTGGCGGGATGGGCAGCGGTGGTCGCCGGGGTGAGTATCGGCGCGTCGACCGCCCGACCCGTACCGGGGGACCCGTCGATCTCGACGATCCTGGCCGCCCTCCTGGCCACGGCCTGTCTCGGGCTGCGTCGACCCGCCACGGCGGCGGTGGCCACCGGCCGGTTGGGACGCTCGATCCGTCGGGTACCGCGCCTGGCGGTGGGAGGCGCCGCGCTGGTCGTGGTCGCTGCCGCCATGATCGGCGTCGTGTCCCCGGCAGTCTCGGCCTCGGGTGCCGAGACTGCCCGTCAGGCCCTGCCGGTCCCGGCCGCCCTGGACGCCGCGTCGGATACCCGCTCGGCGATTCTCACCCTGCGGGGCGGCGACGGTGACGGTCTGACCTGGTGGCTGGACCGCGGTGCCCCCGGCCCCGGCAGCACGTCGGTGGCACGCCAGTACGCCGGCATCCCGGCCGTCGAGCTGGACGCCACGGTTGCCGGGCCTGCCACAGCGAATCCCATCGGCTCGATCGATGCCGTCGTGACCGATGCGGTCGTGGCGCTGACCGTCGGCACCGACCTGGTGCCCGGTGCGCCCGACCCGGCACCCGGTGACGGCGGCCCGGCACCCGACGCAGCGCCCGCCGCCCTCACCGACATCGCCGTCGGGTGGGTCGTGGTCGAGGGCCGCTCGGCCGCGGCCGCTGCCGCTCGCGAGGCGGTGGGTACGCGGCCGGGACTCAGCGAGGTGTCACGCTCGCCGGACAGCGTGCTCTGGCGGGTCGATCACGGCGACGCCGGCGCCTCGTGGGCGCGAGTCGTCGACGGTGGTCCGCCTACCGGAGTGCCGGCCTCGGCCGACGGATTGACGCTCACCCTGGGCCGCGGCAGCGCAGATCGGGTGCTGGTGCTGGCGACCGAGCTCGCCGACGACTGGCAGGCCAGCATCGCCGGTCGTGACATCACGCCCCGGTCGATGGCCGGTGGCCGAGTCGGGATCGACGTCGGGGCAGCAGGTGGCGACCTGGTGCTGCGCCGGGCACCCGCCGGGCCCCTCGACCCGGTGTCCGGTTGGATCGCCCTGGGCCTGGTCGGCTGCGCGGTCCTCGGGTCTCGTGGCCGAGCGCGCGCGGTGCCTCGACCCACCGCGACCCGGCCGGGCAGGGCGCGCGGAATCACCGCCGTCGCGGTCGCCGCGGCAGCCGGCCTCACCGTCCTGGCGGTCCCGGCGGTCTCCGCCGATTCCCGCGCCGACCCACCGGCCGATCTGGCCAGGGTGGTTCGCCTCGCCGTGGCATCGAGCGCCGGTGGGTGCCAGGCCGGTGACACGACCTCCGCGGCGACACAGCCGGCGGACGACGCCCAGCAGCGGGTGCCTGCCAGCCGAGTCAGTGTCGGCTCGGCCTCGGACCTGGTCCAGGTCATCGCGGGAGCGCCCGCGGACACCGGTTCGCGGCTGATCACCACCGACGGATCGGCTCCGGCGCTGACGGCGTGCCCGGTGGCCAGTAGCGCCCAGTGGGCCTTCGCCAACGGAACGGCGGTGGGCGAACGCCCCACTCTGGTACTGGACAACCCGGGCGACGTCGCCGCGTCGTACACCCTCGACATCCTCACCGTCGACGGTCGTCAGCGCCCTGTCGCGGCTCGCAGCGGGACCGTGCCACCCGGCGGATCACAGCTGGTCGTCGTCGATGCCCTGATCCCTGGCCTGGACGCACTGGCGGTAGAAGTCCGCACCACCACCGGCGCCCTCGCGGCCACGATGCGCGACACCTCGGCCGCCGGGTTGATCGCCACCGGAACCGACGTCGAGGCCGCCGCTACGGCCTCGACCACCGTGGTCCTTCCCCTGGTCACGGTCAGCCCGCCGCTGTCCGAACCGCTGTCCGAACCGCTGTCCGAGACGCCGCCTGAGAGGCTGCCCGAGACGCCGCCCGAGACGCCGCCCGACACGCCACCCGAGACGCCGCTCGCTGCCGAGGCGCCGACCACCGCCGCCGCCGATGTGGCTCCGGACCTCCCCGGTGACCCTGGTCGGACGTACCTGGTGATCGCGGTGCCGGGTGACGAGGGGGGAGTGGCCACCGTCGTCACCCGCCAGGTCGGGGCGACGTCGTCGACGCCGCAGTCCGAGCAGGCCGTCGCCCTGCGAGCCGGCGGAGTCGTCACTGTCCCGCTAACCGCCCCAGCCGGTGACTACGCCGTCTGGATCGACGCCGACGTCCCCGTCGCCGTCGCCGCACGATCCAGTGCCCTGACCGACGCGACCGGGTCAGCGGAGATCACCTGGACGGGGGCGGTCACCCCCGGCGACCTGGCTGCCGTGACCATCGGTGCGCCACAACCCCCCGCCGACCTCACCGTCGAGCTGGTCCTGGCCACCACGGATGCCACGGCCGTTGACGTCGACCTGCTCGATGCGTCCGGCGGCATCCTGGGGACTGTCGGGATCGACCTGACCGGGCCGGGAGCGGTGCCGGTCGATGTCACGCCAGGCACGGTGGGGGTGCGGCTGCGAAGCCGCAGCAGCACGGCCACCGAACAGGCCGGCTCGTCGATCGACGCGGTCGCGGGGTGGCGTGTCGGCGGCCCGCCCGGTCCGGCCACCGGAGCCACCACGACGGTGCGAGTGCCCGACGCCGAGGGTCCACTGGTCCGGATCGCCCCGGCGCCGACCGCCGCCTAGCCGGTCCCTCAGTAGTCGTCGGGGTCCAGGTCGGGGTCGATCTCACTGGGCGATCGACCCAGGGCGGCCGCCAGTTGCTCGACCAGCACGGCATAGACCACGTGGGCCACGTCCTCGTCGGCGCGAGCCGCGACGGCGTGACGGTGCACGATCAATCGGGCTCCGGAGGTAACCGTCGCGGGGACCACGCGACCCAAGGGGACCCCGTCCGCCCAGGTCAGTGGGTCAACGCTCGGCACATCCTCGACGGCCACCTCGACCGCTGCCATCTCGTCGGGCCAGCGGCGCGACAGCCGCCCGGCCGCACCGACGACCACGTCGTCGAATCGCTCGGCCACACTTCGATAGCCGGGCAGGTCCGGGGGAAGCAGGTCACCGCGCAGTCCCCGACCACGCCGATCACGGCGACTGCGTCGGTGGAGTGGAGGCACTCCGGCACGCTAGCGGCTGTCAGGGGCGAGGAGTCTGGGCGGCGTGCCGGTTACCTCCCACTGCGTCGCGGGTCGTAGCGTTCGGTCTGTGACCTCCACGGGAGCGAAGGGCATCCGGCGGTGTACCCGCACCGGGTGCCCGCGCGCCGCCGTGTCGACGCTCACGTACGTCTACGCCGACTCGACGGCGGTGCTCGGCCCCCTCGCCACTGTGGCCGAACCGCACTGCTACGACCTCTGCGGCGAGCACGCCACCCGGCTGACCGCGCCCCGCGGTTGGCAGGTAGTCCGACTGAGCGGTGACATGGAGGCGGCACGACCTGGGCCCGACGACCTCATCGCGCTGGCCGATGCGGTGCGCCAGGTGGCTCGACAACGCCCTACGGCTCCGCCCGACTCCGGGCCCGGCGCCCCGCCGCCGCCCACCAGCCACGGTGTTCGCCGTAACCACCTGCGGGTGCTGCGGGACGACATCGGCTGAGGAGGTTCGCCCGACCTGGGTGGAGTGCGGAGAATCGCCCACTATTCAAGAGATCACGGCTGGCCGACGACAGCGTGTGGGTACATCGCCCGCACATCTGTTCGGAGGCTTCCATGCGTCAGCCCGTTCCCGTCAGCGCCACCGTCTCCTCCGGCGCTCCCGTTCCCCTCAGTGCCACGCCGCCCGAGCGCCCCACCCGCCAGCGTCGAGCCCGCGCCGCCGCCGAGGTGCCACTCGGATCGTTGACCCAGTCCCACCACCGCAGCCGTGAGACCTGTCGCAGCTGCGGCAGCCACCGCGTGACCTGCCTCGCGATGCGCCTGACCGACGGCACGCCGGTCGATTTCATCTCCTGTCATCGCTGCGAGAGTCGCTTCTGGGAGCACGAGGGCGAGCCGCTCGACGTCACCACCGTGCTGGATCGCACCCGCCGCGTGGCGTGACCGGAGGTCGTTCGCCGCTGAATCCGCGCTGTCACCGCTGTCACCGCTGTCACCGCTGCCACAGCTGCCACCGCGGCCACCGCTGCCACCGCTGCCACCGCTGTCACCGCTGTCACCGCGGTCATGGCGACGCCGGGCACTCGTCCAGGCGGTCGCTCTGGAGCAGGGCGCGTCCCAGTGCCACCCACGCACTGCCGTAATACGTCGGATGTTGCTGGTCGAGGGCTGCTGCGCGGTCCAGCAGGTCGTCCCGGGCGACGGGATCGTCGCCGGCGTGGGCGGCCGCTGCGGCGGCGACGAGCCCGAGTGGGTGCCCGGTGGTCTCGAGCGGCTCGCCGGTCTGGCCCCTCGACAGGGCCTCCGGTCGCTGCCGGAGCAGGACGCCGTGCGAGGCGGCCCGGCGCCGGTTGTCCGGGTCGCAATCGACCGCGAGCCATACAGTCACACGTTGGGCGTCCAAGCCGTATCTCGGCTCAGGGCGTAGGCCGGCCGGGTCGGCGGTCGGACTCAGCCGGCCGCTGTCCACCCGCGCCCAGTCCGGTGGTAGGACCGACGTGCCGGGCGTGACGTCCGCCAGTGCGGCCGGGACGGCAGCCGTCATCTCGGTCAGATCCAGGGCACGCATGGCGGGAAGGACCCAGTACGAGGGGTTCACCGTCGCGGGGTCACCGGTCGCCCACGGACCCGCCGCCAGGACAGGGCCCGCGCTCGTATCCACGACGGTTTCGGCGCGGATCGTGTCGGTGATCGCCGGTGCCTGCGCACGGAGGTCGGGGTCGTTGCTCATGGACAGGGCCCACGCCACCACGAGGTCCGCGTCCGTGGCAGGTTGATCGTCGACAACGGTGCCGCTGGCATCCGTGAGGAAGGCCAGCAGCAGGTCGTCACGCTGCAGATGCTCCTGGGCCCACTGCCACACCAGCCGTTCGGTGCCTTCGTCGCCGGCGACCTGAGCGAGTAGCAGGGCGTACGACACTCCCTCGCTGACCGTGTCCTCGCCCTGGTCGCGGCGCACCACCCGGCCGTCCGCGTCGACATAGGTGTCCAGGAACGCCCGCGCCGCGGCGGTGACCTCCGCCCCGTTGTCACCAGGCAGGGGGTTCGTATTCGTGTCGTCCCCGCAGGCCGCCGCGAGCAGCAGGCACGCGGTGACCGTTGCCGCAGGTGCAGTCGGGCGGGGCACGGTGTCGATTAGCTCATGGCCCGCTGCGCGGCGTGGTGGAATGCGCCACCTCAGACACGGTCGCGAGGCGCTCGTGGTTCACCTGGGCATCGACCTGCTGGTGAGCGTCAGGACGTCTACGGTGACCTGGTGAGTCATCCACTGCACCGAGCGGTCAAGGCATACGACATTCGCGGCGTGGTCGGTGAGGACATCGATGTGGCGACGTGTCGGGCCCTGGGTGTGGCCATCGCCGACGTGCTGGGTACCCCGGCCCCCGACGGCACGCGTGGTCTGGTCATCGGCCACGACATGCGTGAGTCCTCGCCGGGACTCGGCGCGGCCCTGGCCGAGGGCGCGGCGTCGCGTGGGATGGATGTCGAGGTGATCGGGTTGTGCTCGACAGACCAGCTCTATTTCGTCAGCGGGCAGACCTCACGCCCGGGCGTCATGGTCACCGCCAGCCACAACCCCGCCCGATACAACGGGCTCAAGGTGTGCCGGGCCGGGGCCCGACCCGTGTCCATGGAGACCGGACTCGCCGAGATCCGCGACCGGGCGATCGCCCTCCTCGACGGTTCGGCCGACGACACCCGCCCGGCCGAGGGCGGCCAGGTCAGCCACAGCGACACGCTGGCGGCCTACGCCGGTCATCTGCGCCACCTGGTGCCGCTGGACGGTATCCGCCGGCTGCGCGTAGTGGTGGACGCCGGCAACGGAATGGGCGGGCTCACCGCCCCTGCCGTGCTCGGGACGGCCGCGGGCCTGGCTGCTCTGCCGATCGACCTGGTCGGGCTCTACATGGATCTGGACGGGACGTTTCCCAACCACGAGGCCAACCCGCTCGACCCGGCGAACGTGGTCGACCTGCAGGCGGCGGTCACCCGCGAGAGCGCGGACCTGGGACTGGCATTCGACGGCGACGCGGACCGCTGCTTCGTCGTCGACGAGCGGGGCGTGGCCGTCGATCCCGGCGCGGTGACCGCACTCGTCGCTCGCCGCGAGATCGCCCGTGCCCAGGCCGGCGGCGAGGCCCGCCCGGTGGTTCTGTACAACCTCATCACGTCGAGCATCGTCGCCGAGACGGTGGCAACCGCGGGGGGCGAGAGCGTCCGGACCCGGGTCGGTCACAGCTTCATCAAGGCCGAGATGGCCCGCACCGGTGCGGTGTTCGGCGGCGAGCACTCGGCTCACTACTACTTCCGGGACTTCTTCGGCGCGGACTCCGGCATGTTGGCCGCGATGCACCTGCTCGCCGCGCTGGGCGAGGCCCCGGCCGGTACCCCGCTCAGCTCGCTGGTCAGCCAGTACGACCGCTACCACCGCAGTGGCGAGATCAACTCACCCGTCGCCGACGCAGCAGCGGCGATGAGCCGGGTGGTCGATGACGTGGTCGGCGCCTACCCGCCCGGCGAGGTCCGGGTCGACCACCTGGATGGCGTCACGCTGCTGCCCAGCGACGGGTCGTGGTGGGTGAACGTCCGCCCCAGCAATACCGAACCCCTGCTGCGCCTCAACATCGAGGCCGCGGACGCCACCACCATGACGGACCTGCGTGAGCGCGTTCTCGGTCTGATCCGCGAGACTGCACCCCATGACCCAGGACTCAGCCGTTCGATCTGACGGTATCGACAGTTGGTTGCGCGACATCCTGCGGTGCCCAGCGTGTCGAAGTCCGCTGACGGACGCCGCCGACGACGACGGCGGAGCCGAGTTGTGGTGTGACGCGAGCCTCGACCCCACCTGCGCCCGCCAGTATCGGGTCGAGGCGGGCATCCCGGTCCTGCTGATCGACGAGGCACGACACCCGCGAGCGACCGCATGATCGACGACGATCTGCTGGACGACACCGACGCCCTGATCGCCGCTGACAACAACCAGACGCTGCGCTCACTCGCCATGGCAGGGGCGTCGGTGCGGATGGCCGTCGAGGGATTCGTGCCACCGGCCCGCCTGGTCGGTGACGGGCGGCCCCGCTCGGTGCTGGTGGCGGGTCTGGGTGGCTCGGCGATCGTCGCCGACGCCCTCGCCGCCCTGGCCGGGCCCGCCTCACCGGTTCCGGTGACGTCACGCCGCGGCGGTCCACTACCCGGCTGGATCGGTGCCCTCGACCTGGTCATCGCGGTGTCCATGTCGGGTCGTGCGCCGCAGGTGATCAGCCTCGCGGCGGAGGCCGCCCGTCGCGGCGCCCGGGTCTTCGCCGTCAGCGAGGAGGACTCGCCACTGGCGCAACTGGTCGAGAGCACCGGAGGCGCAGTCTGGCCGCTGCGTGCCTCCCGCCTCCCGGACAGCCCCGGGCTGCAGACCCGCAGCGGTATGTGGTCGTTGTTGACCCCTGTTCTGGCCGTCGCCGGCGCCATCGGCCTGCTGGACATCCGCCCCGACGCCTTCGCCGACGCGGCCGACCGCCTGGACTCCGAAGCCGAGGCCTGCCGACCGTCCTCGCCGGGCTTCCTCAACCCGGCCAAGGCCCTGGCCACCGAACTGGACGGCTCGGTCCCGGTCGTCCTGGCCGACGGCGACCTGGCCGCTGCCGCCGCGGCGCGGGCGACGTCCATGCTGGCGCGATCGTCTCGGATGCCCGCCGTGCGGGGCACTCTGCCCGACGACGCCAGCGACGTCGTGGCCCTGTTCGACGGCCCCATGTCCGGACGTGACCGCGACGTCTTCGCCGATCCGTTCCTGGACGGCCCGGCCGCGCCGACACTGCGACTGCTGGTGCTGTCCGACGGTGGCGGCAGCGCCGCGCCGGTACTGCCGCTGGGCCACACCAACGGCTCCGCCGGGGAGCCCAGCCCGATCGCCACCGTGACGGCCGTCGTCGAACCGGTCCGTGAACTGGCCGAGCGCGTCGGCGTCCGGGTCAGCACGGTCACTGCGGACCCCGGGAGTGCGCTGGCGCGACTGGCACAGCTGATCGCCCGCTGCGACTTCGCCAGCACGTACCTGGCGCTGGGCAGCGGATTGGACCCCGGCCGCTCACCCAGCCTGGCCGACCTGCGCGACCGGTGGCGCGAGAGCGAATAGCGTCGCCTACGCTGAGGGCCTCGGCGTTCGACGGACGTGTGCTCCGTCGGCACGCACTGCCTGCCCAGAGGGGCCGCGCCGGGTCGCCATCGGCGTTGCCGCCGTCCCGTCGAGCCCGTTGGAGGGTCCAGTTCGCATGTCCGACATCACAGGTGACTTCAAGGTCGCCGACCTCAGCCTGGCCGAAGCCGGCCGCCACCAGATCCGCCTCGCCGAGCACGAGATGCCCGGCCTCATGGCGCTGCGTACCGAATACAGCACGACCCGTCCGCTGGCGGGTGCCCGGGTCACCGGCTCGTTGCACATGACGGTACAGACCGCCGTGCTGATCGAGACCCTCGCCGACCTGGGCGCCGACGTCCGCTGGGCCTCGTGCAACATCTTCTCGACCCAGGACGAGGCCGCGGCCGCCGTCGTGGTCGGGCGAACCGGTACTCCCGAAGCACCCTCGGGTATCCCGGTGTTCGCGTGGAAGGGCGAGAGCCTGAGCGAGTACTGGTGGTGCACCGAGCAGGTGCTGACCTGGCCGACCGTGGGCGCCGACGGCAGCGTCGGGCCGAACATGATCCTCGACGACGGTGGCGACGCGACGATGCTGGTCCACAAGGGCGTCGAGGTCGAACGCGCCGGTGCCGTGCCCAGCACGGACACCGCCGACAGCGAGGAGTACGCGGTGGTGCTGGACACCCTGCGCGCCTCGCTGGCCACCGACCCGCAGCGGTGGACCCGGATCGCGGCCGGCATCCGTGGCGTCACCGAAGAGACGACCACCGGTGTTCTCCGGTTGTACGACCGGGTCCGCGACGGGTCCCTGCTGTTCCCGGCGATCAACGTCAACGACTCGGTGACCAAGTCGAAGTTCGACAACAAGTACGGCACCCGCCACTCGATCATCGACGGCATCAACCGCGCCACCGACGTCCTGATCGGCGGCAAGGTCGCCATCGTGTGTGGCTACGGTGACGTCGGCAAGGGTTCGGCCGAGTCGCTGCGGGGCCAGGGCGCGCGGGTCATCGTCACCGAGATCGACCCGATCAACGCCCTCCAGGCCGCCATGGACGGCTACCAGGTGGCACGACTGGACGACGTCATCGCGAGCGCGGACATCGTCATCACCGCCACCGGCAACCTCGACGTCGTCACCGTGGACCAGATCGCGGCGATGAAGGACAAGGCGATCCTGGGCAACATCGGTCACTTCGACAACGAGATCGACATGGCCGGCTTGGCTCGGGTACCCGGGATCACCCGCGTCGAGATCAAGCCGCAGGTGCACGAGTGGACGTTCCCCAACGGACGCAGCGTCATCGTGCTGTCCGAGGGCCGCCTGCTCAACCTGGGCAACGCCACAGGTCACCCC
This sequence comes from Micrococcales bacterium, assembly GCA_031398915.1. Taxonomy (GTDB): domain Bacteria; phylum Actinomycetota; class Actinomycetes; order Actinomycetales; family JBBAYJ01; genus JANNOG01. The sequence continues at coordinate 61,939 of JANNOG010000017.1, forward strand.
AGCTTCGTGATGAGCAACTCGTTCACCAACCAGGTGATGGCGCAGGTGGAGCTGTTCGGCAACCCCGACGCCTACCCGATGGGCGTGCACATCCTGCCCAAGCACCTCGACGAGAAGGTGGCGCGGCTCCACCTGGATGCACTCGGTGTCCAGCTGACCGAGTTGACCAAGGCTCAGGCCGAGTACCTGGGTATCGACGTGGCGGGGCCGTACAAGACGGACCACTACCGCTACTGAGGCCATGGTGGCCGCCCGCTCGGTGCTGAGCATGCACCCGGGCAGGCGGCGCCTTCCTCTGGTAGCCGGGAGCGACGCGTCGTCGGTAACGTCCACGATCGGCGGGGGCTGGCCGCCGAAGAGGTTGTCGCAGGACATACGCAGGAGTGGTTGACGTGCGGGCCGCCAGAGCCTTGCCGTGAACCGACAGGCGCAGGGCATCGGCCGTGGTCCCTAGGTGAACATCACTACAGCCCCGGCTCGTGTGGTGATTATTCACAGGCAATTGTGTGGAATGTGAATTCTTTCTGCAAGGAGGCAGTTCGCCGCCCGGGTTTCGCGGAAGGGGACTCGGTGTGGCCGGCCTACGACCAACAGTTGACCAGTGTGCTGAAGCATCACGCACCGCTCGGGCGCGCTCACCCCCTCAGCGGTTAGCTCGACTCCCGCCTTTGGGGTGGCGCGCACTCGCACGCCCGTCATTCAGCCGCAATATGTAAATGACGAAACTACCCAACCATCGGGGAGTTCTTCCATCCTGAAGGACGCTATGACCTGGCCGTCTTCCAGGACCACACCTTCGCTCGGCCCGACGATCGAGGGCTCACCGCTCGGCAAGCTGTCGTCCGCTAACGCGCTTCTCGCCGCACTTTCCTGGTCGATCTCTCCGGCGCCGACTTCATAAGTCAGCGACCCGTCGGCGATCTCACCCTCACATTGCAGGGTGGTTGAAGGCGCATCCGTTGCCGCCTGGCCACTCTGCGCGTCTCCACAGGCCGACAGGATGGCAAGTAGTGGGAGAAAGGCAGTCAGCAGTTCGCGGTGCCGAAAATTGTGTGCTAACAAACCCCCAAGGTGGACATAAGTCATTAGTAGGCAGCTTGAATCGTGTGGATATCGTGGCTTCCGAGTGTGCGCCATTGATAGTTGCCGACTGAGTAGGTCGGGCACATGGTCTGTAGTGCATTCGCCGCGCAGTCGGCACTCGGGAAGTGACCACTAAATCCAGTAATGTGGCCATACTCGTGCGTCATCGTCCCCCGAAGATCCCATTCACTTGACGTTGGAACCGCGGACCCATATTCCCATGTCCGCGGGCTGTCAACAACGACGATCCCTCTATTCGGAGGACTTCCACACGTAGATGAACGGGCGAGAGTCCCGCTGGAGAGATCGTTCGACACAATCCAGACTCTACTGGCGGGAACGTCACAGACATTGCCACTGTCCACCACCATGGAATTGACGCTACCGCTGTTGTAAAAGTCGACAGAGATATCAGTGACGGAGTTCCACACTGCGTCAGCGGCGTTGTAGGAACTGCGTGCGGTGGCAGTGCTCAGTGAACCGGTCTGGTATCCGAAGGCTAGGTTGATGTCCGTTGTCCATGTTTTGCTGTAGTAGGTGGCGCTGTGGGCCCGAGCATCTGCGCTCATCGCCATTACTAGGGCCAGCAAGAATGAGATGCCAAAGTAGCGAGCCAGTGATTGGGCATGATGTGTAGAAATCACTTGGTGCTCCCCGTTAGAGCTTGCTCAAAAGTTTTGCCATTGCCACTTAGTCCTGAAAGGGATCCACTGCATATGAACACCGACTCGACAGCATAGCCATTGCCAAGCGCACGGACAACGATTCTGGCCCGAGTCACGCCCACATCCCCGTTGCCAACTTGATCGAAATAAAGCTCGTCACCGGCACTGGAAGTCTTGAACTCGTCAGCCGTTTGAAAGCTTCGCTGGGGAGCTTTGATCTCCATGAGGTCCGCTAGTATGTCCGGGTCTGAAGTTAATCTCGCCAACGAGCCTCGGGACGCCAGGCCCCGAATTTCCTCTTCGACTGCCTTCTTTGCCGCCACAGGCGTAGACCACTGGCTCTGCTCAGAGTCGTAGGTGTAGTTGGTTTCCTGTATCTCCTCGCCCGGATTGCAGAATCCCACACTTTCCGAATCGAAAGCTATCACGATCGCAGATTCCTGGGGCGAATTGCTGGCTACCGCAACACCCATACCTAAACCGGCACCACTTGCGAGACCCAGGATAACCGTCACCGCCGGGAAGATCCCTCTGTGCATTTCTATTGCCACATCCTCTCGAGCCAAGGAGTCCCAGCTTAGACGCATCCTGGTCCCAACACCAGGATTTCTTCGATAAGGGACTCATAGGGCTCGAGACTGTCGGGGAGCGGAGTAACGGACGCGGTGTGATTCGGGACGTCGGGAGGAGCCCGGGTTGGTGGACGTTGCGACAGTCCGCTGCTTCAGCGGACACTGCGACGATCGTTGATCATCGAGGGAGCCGGTCGACCTGCTTGGGTTCAGCTCATAGCCTTGTCGTGTCGCGATGGCTCCGCTCGGCGAGGACGACGGCGATAATCGCGCCCGCCGGGGTGTCCGACGGTGGCGGCCGGGCGTTCGGGCGCCGCAAGTGCGCGGACAACTGGTGGTCGAGTCCGGCCGCTGATCGCGACGTCCTGTTGGGCGCCCAGGACAGAAGGTTGCGGGCTCCCAGCGGGCTGAGGATGCGACCGATATCCGCACTCGCGGCTCACCCGGCCAGCTGCGGCGGCTTGGCGACGATTGGCGCGGCGACCGTCGGTGCGCTTGCTGATGACGTAGGTGCCCGCCAGCAGATCTCCCAGTCGCCTGTTCCGACTGTTGGCCAGCACCACGAAGATCGAGACGGCCTCGTACAAGATATAGAGCTCACTGAATCCGTTCAGCTGCCGGGTCATGGCGTTGCGGGTGCGGATCGGGCCGCAGTCGAGGACGACGCGCAGGTCGGACGTCATCGTGATGTCCGAGGGCCGCCTGCTCAACCTGGGCAACGCCACCAAGGCTCAGGCCGAGTACCTGGGTATCGACGTCGCGGGGCCGTACAAGACGGACCACTACCGCTACTGAGTCGCTAGTGAGTCTCCTGAGTCCCTCCCCACTGAGTCGCTGGGAGTGGGTGTCGAGGATCGCCGTGGCCGTTACACCCGGCCGCGGCGGTCCTCGAGCAGCACGCGAAGCCGGTCGACCTGACCGCGTTCGCGGCGCAATCGGTCCAGGTCACGCCGACGCCGCTCGGCCAGCACGGCAGCGATGAACGCGCCGCGGGACGTACCGGGCGGCGGCTCTGGTGCCACGAGGCGCATCAGGTCAGCGGACAACTGGGTGCCCAGCTCGTCCGCCGACCGCGCCGTCATGGTGTGGGCCCGGCTGAGGAAGTTGCGGGCGGCCAGCGCCAGTGGTCCGGGTATCCGGCCGATGTCGGTGCTGGCCGCCCACCCCGCCAGCTCGGGCGGCATGGGGATCATGGGGGTGGCGACCATGGGCGTGCGTTCGTTGATGACGTAGGTCCCGGCCAGCAGATCACCCAGACGCTTGCTGCGATCGTTGGCCAGCACCACGAAGATTGTGACGGCGCCGTACAGGACGTAGAACTCGCCGAATCCGACCAGTTGGCGGGTGACGGCGTGACGGGTGCGGATCGGCCCGCCGTCGTCGCGCACCACGCGCAGCCCCATCACGAGCTTGCCCAACGACCGGCCCCGGCTCAGTGTCTCGATGATGATCGGGATGATGATCAGCACGAGGACGACGGCGGCCAGGCTGATCGCGGCACCCAGCGCCGGGTCGATCACGGTCAGGATGAACAATCCGGCGATCAGAGCGGTCAATACGATCAACGAAACGACGACGTCGATCACCAGAGCGACCAGACGCGTCGCGACCCCGGCCGGCGGCAGTTCCAGTACGACGGCGTCGCCGGTCACCAAGGTGCTCACCACTGCAGGGTATCCAGGCAGGGTCTCGACGTGGCGCCTGGTCGAGGCGCCGCTACCCTGCTGAGGTGGCGGCCTCCGGCGGTACCAGGGCGGACGCGATCGATGCTGCCGAACAGCGGGTGCGTGCGGCGGCGCTCATCGCCCGAGCGATCCACCTCGAACCCGACATCGAGCGTCAGCCGTCCGTTGTGGCGAGCTGAGGGGCGGAGCCTGATGGATATCGACGCTTTTGTCGCGACTCATGCCGACGAGTGGGCCAGACTCGACGCCCTCGCCCGTCAGAGCCGGTTGGATGCCGCACAGACCGACGAGCTGATCTCGTTATATCACCGGGTGGCCACGCACCTGTCGCAGGTGCGATCGGCATCGCCCGACCCGACGTTGGTGGCTCGGCTGTCGACGATCGTCAACCGCGCCCGGCAGCGCATCACCGGGTCGCACGAGCCGGCGTGGCGCGAGATCAAACGGTTCTGGGTGGTCGGCTTTCCCGCCGCGCTGTATCGGCTGCGCTGGACGTTGCTGGTGGTCTCGCTGAGCTTCGTGGGGGTGGCCTGGGCGACCGGCGCCTGGGTACTCAACGACCAGCAGGTGTTGGCCACCCTGGGTTCGGACGCCGAGATCCGGGCGCTGTGCGAGGTCCAGTTCGAGGAGTACTACTCCAGTGGACCGGCAGGTAGTTTCGCCGCGCGGGTGTGGACGAACAACGCCTGGATCTCGGCCCTGGTCATCGCCCTGGGCTTCACCGGGGTGTTTCCGGTCTTCGTATTCCTCAACAACGCAATCGGGGTCGGCGCCACCGGCGGTGCGATGGCGTCGTGTGACCGTCTGGATCTGTTCTTCGGTCTGATCACGCCGCACGGGCTGCTGGAGTTGACGGCCGTTTTCGTGGCGCTCGCCGCCGGGCTGCGGTTGTTCTGGGCGTGGGTCGATCCGGGTCCGCGGTCGCGCTCAGCTGCGATGGCGACTGAGGGCCGTGCTCTCGTCGGGGTCGCCCTGGGACTGGTCGTCGTGCTCGCGGTCAGCGGCGTCATCGAAGCCTTTGTGACCCCCTCACCGCTGCCGACCTGGGCGCGTATCGCCATCGGGGTGATCGCGTGGGGAGGTTTCATCGCCTACTTCCTGGTGTTGGGCCGACGGGCAGTGGCCCAGGGCGAGACCGGCGATGTTCGTCGCGAGTTTGTCGGCGATGCCGACCTCGTCAACGCCTGATTCGTCGGTCTCCTCATGTCGTCAGTCGTCGCCGTCAGAGGGCTTCGACATCACGTCACGACGTTGATCGAGGAACGCCGTCACAGGTGGCGACCGAAGTTGCAGGGACGCGCGTTCAGCTACGGCCGGCCCGGCTCATAACCGGCCGGCGGCCTTGAGTGCCAGGTAGCGGTCGGCCAGTGCGGGTGGCAGCTGTTCGGGGGTCCCGGTGACGACGCCGACACCGGCCAGGCCGAGCCAGTCGGTGACCGTTCGGGCGTCGAGGTCGGATCGGACCGCGGCGGCGGCGTCATAGACCGCAGTGCTGGTGCCACGCCGCGCCGCCATTGCCGCCAACTCCGGGTCGTTCACCGAAGCGATGAGGACGAGGTGTCGCTGAGCGAGTGCGGTCGCGGCGGCTATCAGTCCGGTGTCGGCGGTCGCCGCGTCGATCGTCGTCAGTAGGACGACCAGGGCCCGGCGCGACAGCCTGGCCCGGACTTCGGCGGCGACCATCGGCCAGTCCGCCTCGATCAGAGCCGGTTGGATCGGGGCCATGACGTCGACCATTCGGGGCAGCAGGTCGGTACGCGAGGCGCCCTGTACCCGACCCAGCACCCGCCGATCGTGGATCAGCAGGTCCACCCGGTCGCCGGCCCGTGAGGCCAGTGCACCCAGCAACAGTGCGGCGTCCATTCCGGCGTCCAGGCGGGGCTCGTCACCGATGCGAGCGGCCGAGGTGCGTGAGGCGTCCAGCACCAGCAGTACCCGTCGGTCGCGTTCGGGCCGCCACGTCCGAACGACGACCTGCGAGCGGCGCGCCGTCGCCCGCCAGTCGATGGATCGGACGTCGTCGCCGATGACGTACTCGCGCAGCGAATCGAACTCGGTTCCCTGCCCTCGGATCATCACCGCAGACCGGCCGTCGATCTCGCGCAACCTGGCCAGGCGACTCGGTAGGTACTTGCGTGAGCGGAACGGCGGGAGGACCCGAACGTATCCGGCCACGTCGATCGACCGTTGGCGACCGGCGACGCCGAGTGGCCCGCTGCTGCGGACGGCGACGCCCGGCGTCACCCGATCACCACGTCGGGTGGGGACCAACTGGGTGGTGATCCGACGGCGTTCACCGGCGGGGATGCGCACCCGGTGCCGCGATTGACGGGCCCCGGCAGAGGGTTGCCAGGCATCGCGAATCAGCGCCCGAATCTGCCGGGCCCCGGTGTTGGTGACGACCACCTCGGCGTTCACGCTCTCGTCCAGGCGCACCGCGTTCAACGGGCCGCGGCTCCAGCGCAGGGACCGCGGCGAGGGGGCCGCGGAGACATCGATGACGATGACGATGACGACTATCGCCAAGAGCACGACGAAGGTCTGCCAGCCGGGCAGGACGACGAGGGCCGCGGTTCCTGCGGCGGCGAGGGCGGCAGCGCGCCAGGTCAGATACATGGTGCAGCGACGCGCGGTCTCAGCGGGGAACGGGCGTGGTCTGCAGCACCGACTCGAGGACCGCCTCGACGCTGACGCCCTCCAATTCGGCCTCGGGCCGCAACTGCACCCGGTGCCGCAGGGTGGCTCGCGCCATGGCCTTGACGTCGTCCGGGGTGACGTAATCGCGTCCGGTCAGCCACGCCCACGCCCGTGCGGTACCGAGCAGGGCGGTCGCGCCACGGGGCGAGACACCCAGTGACAACGAGGGCGACACCCGCGTGGCCCGCGCCAGGTCGACGATGTAACTCATCACCTCGCGGCCCACCTGAACCTGCCCGACGGCACGCTGGCCCGCCTTGATATCGTCCGCCGACGCCACCCGAGTGAGTCCGGCGGCAGCCAGGTCCCGCGGGTCGAAACCGGAGGCGTGCCGGTTGAGCACCTCGATCTCGGCATCGCGCTCGGGTACCGGCATCGTGAGCTTGAGCAGGAATCGGTCGAGCTGAGCTTCTGGCAGCGGGTAGGTGCCCTCGTACTCGACCGGGTTCTGGGTGGCCGCGACGATGAACGGGTCCGGTAGGAGGCGCGCGGTCCCGTCGATCGTCACCTGTCGCTCCTCCATCGCCTCCAACAGCGATGCCTGGGTCTTGGGCGGCGTCCGGTTGATCTCGTCAGCCAGCAGGATGTTGGTGAAGACCGGACCCTGCCTGAAGTTGAACTCGGCGCTACGGGCGTCGTATACGAGCGACCCCGTGACATCACCCGGCATCAGGTCGGGGGTGAACTGCACCCGCGAGGTCTCCAGATCCAGGGCCGCGGACAGCGCCCTCACCGTGAGCGTCTTGGCCACACCGGGGACGCCCTCGAGCAGGACGTGGCCGCGGCACAGCAGAGCGATGACCAGACCGGTGATCACGGGTTCTTGGCCCACGACCGCCTTGGCCACCTCGCGTGGGACCCGTTGCAGTGCCAGGCGCGCATCGACGGGGCCGTCGACTGCGCCGTCGGCCGGCACATCGACCGACCCGTCATCCGGGCCGTCGACAGGTGCATGGTCCACGTCGTGGGGTGCTGTGGTCACCGGGTTCCCTCTCGTTCGGGTTGTGCTGTGCGGATCTTGAGACGCAGTGTGATGGCGGTCATGCGGTGTCGACCGCCGCGACCAGGGCGTCCAGCTCGTCGGCCAGACGCACCAACTCGGCGTCCGTGGCCGGCGGCGGCCCGTCGAGGATCGCAGCCGTGGCGACGGGGTCACGGTCGGCGGCCGAGGCGGCCAACGCGGCGATGTCGGCGGCCGTCGAACCGCGGCGTGCGCCGACGCGGGCGGCGAGGCGGCGTGACGCCTCGGTACGGAGCAGGGCCGCAGCCCGCGCGCGCGAACCCGCCCGCCTATAGAGGCGAGCGGTCCCCTCGGCCGTCTCGGCGGATCTCACGATCGCAGGCAGGCCCTCGGGTACCAGGGCGCCCAGGCGACGGGCTCGCCACACGATCGCCAGCGCGGTGACGACGAGCAACTGTGCCGTGACCCACCACACCCAACCCGGCAGCAGGTCCAGCAGTGACGGGTCGTCGAGGCCCGGTCCGTCCGGTGCCAGTGCCGGGTCGAACGGGTCCGCCAGATACCAGACGAGGGTCGGCTGGCGTCCCAGCGCACGCAGCGCCAGCGCGGCATTGCCCTCCTCGTCCAGCAGGGCGTTGGTGAGGATGGCCGAATTGCCGATCAACGTGACCCGCCCGGTCGGGCCCGACGACACGACGTAGGTGCCACTGTCGGGCGTCGGCCCCTGACCTGTGGGGTAGCAGACCACGACGTCGCCGGCCCGGGTGCTGTCGGGGGCGATGACGTAGCCGTCGCCGCCGCCGGTGACGGATCCGGCCGCGGTGGCGTCAGGGTCGTCGCAGTCGGCGTCGATCTCGTCGGTATCGGCAACGGTTCCGGTCTGGATGAGGTCGGGTGCCACGGCCAACGTGGTGAGAAAGCCGGGGGACGCCAGCACCACGTCAGCTCCGCTGTCGCTGAGCGCGATCAACCGGTCCTCGGGCAGGGCGATCCCCTGGTCGATGACCAGCACGGTGGTCTGCGGCCCGGCCAGAGCCATGACGTCGTCCAGCAGCGTGACCGGTCGGACCGTGACGCCCTCACTGTCCAGGATGCGTGCCACGGCCAGTGCCCCCCCGGGAGCGGGCGAGCGTGGGTCGAGGTCGACGCCGGAGTTGCCCCGTAGCGCCAGCGCCGCCAGGCCCGCCGCGACGACCAGGGCGACGGCTATCGCAAGCAGCCCGCCATTGCGCCGCAGCCATGATCGGCGTGGCTGGCCCGGACCATCGGACGGCGGCGCTCCGTCACCGAAGAAGGCGACCGTGGTGGCTGAGGTCATGCCGACGTCAGCGCTCGCGGCTTGGCGGCAGCGACCAGTTCGTCGGCCGATCTGACGACCTGGTAGCTGTCCTCGTCGCCCGGGCGCTCGCCGTAGGTCACGTCGTCGAACACGGCTGCGGCGGCGCCCATTGCCGTTGCCGTGGTGGGTAACTCGATCCCGGCCTCGACGGCGAACTCGACCGCGGTCCGCCCGGCGCGGTTGGTCAGGATGACCCGCTCTTCGAGAGATCGCGCGGTGGCACGGAATCGCTCCTGGACCGCGACGCGCCAGTCGCCGCGCTCGGCGGCGGCCACGGCCAACCGCCGATGAGAGGCCGCATCCAGGATCGTGTCGCCGAACACCGACCCGCCGGCGCGCGACACCGACCGGCTGACAGGCCCCGACACCAGGCGCACGACCAGGGCGATGACCAGCAGGGTCACCACGGCCACGATGACGGCGCCGATCACCGACGAGTTGCCCGGTACGCGATCGAGGGCGTCCATCACCTGCTCGAACACCCAGGTGATGGCCCGCAGGATCGGATTGGGTTGCGCCTGGCGGTACTCGCGCCGGGACAGCTCCTCCACGGCGAGTTGGCGTGCGGCGTCGTGATCGGGGTCGACGGGAACTGTCGCCAACGCCCAGCGGGGAAGGATCACAGAGACGTCACGCCGCGTTCTCGGCCATGGCGCGGTTGAGCGATATGTCGAGACCTTCGACGCGGATCCGCCGGTCGATGTACAGCAGCGAGATCACGCCCGCCAGGTAGGGATAGACCAGGACCGTGACCAGCGCTGCTCCGACATAGGCGATGACGATGCCCACCACCAACAGCAGGGTGGAGTCCGGGCTGGCCGCTGCGAATCCGATGACGACCTGCGAAACCAAGGACGACGGAATCGCCAGGATCTGTGTGATCAGGCCGACGATCAGCGACGTCAGAATCAGGATCCCCAGGGTCCGCCAGAACACCCCTCTCAGCAGGGCGCGTGATCGTCGCAGCGAGGCGATCACCGAGACCCGTTCCAGCACCAGGACCGCCGGCCCCAGTGCCCACACCGTTGACAGGTAGACGGCGGCGACCGCGGTGGCGAGCAATCCCACGACGGTGACGGCGATGCCTGCGATGGGGTCGACGAATGCCGCCAGTGCCCCGCCGATGGCCAGGATGACGACGGACGGACCGATCAGGCAGATCCCGATGAGCAGGCTCTGGCCGACGAGAGGCAGCAGCCGCCCCCGAACCCCGCGCCACGTCTCACCCGTCGTGATCTTTCGGTCGACGACACTCTGACCCACGCTGAGGATGAGGATCCCGTTGAGGATGAGGCCACCGAAACCGGCGATCAACGAGCCGATCAGGCTGCCGCCGAGCAGCGTGGCGAACGGTCCGGCGAATTGCTCGAACGCCTCGTTGGCCGTGGCATCGGGGTCCGGCGTTGCGATCAGTGCCTCGTAGGAGCTGACGAACGAGGCCGCGACCGGGGCCAGGGAGAGCAGGGTGGTGATGAGGACGACCAGCAGGCTGAGCCCGATCATCACCCGGGGGTTGTGCCGGATGGCCTTGAACGCCCCGTCGAGGATGTCACCCAGACCGAGAGGCTTGATCGCCACGATGCCGCGTCGGGTGACGATCGCACCGTAGGGGCGGGGGGCTCCGGCTCCGACGCCCTGCCATCCCGTCGGCGCAGCGCCGGGTGGCGCGCTCAGCACACCCGGACCTGCCGCCGGTGGCGGACCCCCTGCCCACGGGTCCACCCGCACCGCAGCCGATCGTGGGTCGCCGGACTCGGGTGGTGACCACCCGGTCGGCGGATCGGGGGGAATCGGGGGAGGGTTACCGTCGGCGTCGGCCTGCGAAGACATCCCCTCCATGCTGCCAGAACGACGAGCGGTCCCGCCCAGGCGGCTGCGGACGGGCATCATGGCGGGTATGCGAGGTCGCGTTCTGGTGGTAGACGACGACACCGCCCTGGCCGAAATGCTGGGGATCGTGTTGCGTGGTGAAGGGTTGGAGCCCGTTTTCTGTGCGGACGGGGCGCGCGCCCTCCACGACTTCCGGGCGACGAAACCCGACGTGGTGCTGCTCGACGTCATGCTCCCCGGACTGGACGGGGTCAGCGTCGCCCGATTGATCCGGGCCGAGGCGGGCACGCCGATCGTCATGCTGACCGCCAAGGGGGACACCCTCGACGTCGTGTTGGGTCTCGAGAGTGGCGCCGACGACTACATCGTCAAGCCGTTCATGCCGAAAGAACTCATCGCCCGGGTCCGGGCCCGGTTGCGACGTACCGACACGGTCGCACCCGAGCAGTTGGACCTCGGTGACCTGGTGGTCGACGTAGCCGGGCACAGCGTGTCCCGCAACGGCGTGACGATCGCGTTGACACCGCTGGAGTTCGACCTCCTGGTCGCGCTGGCCCGCCGGCCGTGGCAGGTCTTCACCCGTGAGGCGCTGTTGGAGCAGGTGTGGGGCTACCGCCACGCCGCCGACACCCGACTGGTCAACGTCCACGTCCAGCGGCTGCGCGCCAAGGTCGAGATCGACCCCGAGAACCCCCGCATCGTGCAGACCGTGCGTGGCGTCGGATACAAGGCCGGCACGGCATGAGCCGGCCGTCGACGATCACCGGTCGCGGGGTGCCCGATCAGGCGTGACCGACTCGCGCGGATCGTGGTCGGTCGATTGCGGCGTTGGGTCCTCGGTTCACTGCCCCGCTGGGTCCGCCGGTCGATGCGGGTGCGGGTGGTCGGCCTCACCGTCATTCTCGGCGCCGTCGTCGTGCTCGGGGTCGGCAGCTTCGTCCTCAACGACGTCGCCAACGGGCTGGCGCGCGAGCGGACCCAGGATGCCTTCGGTGAGTCCGACGGTGCCGTGCAAGAGGTGCAGACCGCGTTGTACAACGCCGACGTCACCGATATCCCCAGCCTGGAGGGACGCCTCGACGACCTGATCACTCGCCTGGAGGGATCGCCGGGCCCGTCGGTCCGCGAGGCAGTGCTGCTCCGCGCCGAGGACAACACCAGCGCGCTGGCGGTCCGCGAACGATTCAGCTTCAGCCTGGTCGACAACCCGGTGTCACCGCAGCTGCGGGCGGCGGTCACCGCCGACCCGACGGTGCAACAGGCCCAGCTGGTGTCGCTGCGCGCAGACGCCTCCGGCTCGCGCCGCGTGCCGGCTGTCGTGGTCGGGCGAGTCGTCGAGTTGCCGCTGGCCGGCACCCACGAGCTCTATCTGGTGTACCGGATGGACGACCAGGTCGCGACGCTGCAGCTGGTCGAGCGGGCGTTCATCGTGGGTGGCCTGGCCCTGGTGGCACTGGTGGGAACGATCGCGTGGCTGGTGGCCCGGTTGGTGGTCACCCCGGTCCGCGAGGCGGCCCGCACCGCCGAACGCCTGGCCGCGGGCGACCTCGATCGTCGGATGGCGGTTCACGGTGAGGACGAGGTCGCCCGCCTCGCGGCGAGCTTCAACATCATGGCGTCCAGTCTGCAGGCGCAGATCACCCGGTTGGAGTCGCTGTCGCGGCTGCAGCAGCGCTTCGTCTCGGACGTGTCGCACGAACTACGGACCCCGCTGACCACCATCCGGATGGCTGCGGACGTGCTGCGTGATCGGCTGGAACCCGACGAGTCGGTGGATGCCGACACCGCCCGCAGCGTCGTGCTGCTGGGCACCCAGATCGATCGTTTCGAGTCGTTGCTGGCCGATCTGTTGGAGGTGAGCCGCTTCGATGCAGGGGCGGCCGAACTGGACGTCGAGCGGGTCGACCTGCTGGACATCGTCCGCCAGTGCGTCGACCTGGCCCAGCCGGTCGCGGATCGACACGGCGTCGAGGTGACGATCACCAACGACGAGGCCGCCGACGAGCCCACCCACGATCCCCCGGAGGCCGGTCGGCGCGAGGCGTCGGTCATGCCCCTCACCACCACCGCTCATGCCGACCCTCGACGGGTGTCGCGAATCGTGCGCAACCTCCTCAACAACGCCATCGAGCACGCCGAGGGCGGTGGGGTGCAGCTGAGCGTCGCCGCCAACCCGGACGCCGTCGCAATCGGTGTCCGCGACTTCGGCGTGGGCATGTCCGGCGACCAGCTGGAGCGGGTGTTCGACCGGTTCTGGCGGGGTGATCCGTCACGTCGGCGGACGCTGGGCGGTTCCGGTCTGGGCCTGGCGATCTCGCTGGAGGATGCGCGGTTGCACGGTGGTCGCCTCGAGGTGTGGAGTGAGGCGGGCCAGGGTGCCCACTTCGTCGTGACCTTGCCACGCCGGCTGCGAACCGGCCTGGGCACCGGCCCGATCGCGGTCGGCCCCCCGCCCTCATCGGTCATCGACCGGCGCCCGGAGACGGCGACGGAACCGCCTCGCGTCGGGTCACCCTCGCCGGACGAGTCGCTGGCGTTGCGATCGTGATCGTGATCGTGCGCTCGTCCGTCCGGTGGGCCGCCGTGCTGGTGGGGGGCGCGATGTTGGCCGCGTGCGCGAGCATCCCCGACAGCGGACCCGTGACGGCCGGAGAGCCGGTTCAGCCCGCCCGCCCTGGCGCCCTTCAGGTGATTCCCGAGGATCCGGTGCCGGACGGCACGCCACAACAGATCGTCGCGGGATTCGTCGACGCCATGGCCGCCGTCGACGACATCGATCTGGCGATCGCCCGCAAGTACCTCACCGACGACGCCAGCCGCCAGTGGTCGCCGCGGTCAACGATCGTCGTCTACACGCGTCTGGTCGACATCGTCGTCGAGGGTGACCAGGCGCAGGTGTCCGTCGAGGCGGTCGCGGACATCGACGAATCCGGCAGGTTCGGACCACCGGCCGAGGGCGGGTTCGTCGTCCGCGACTACACGTTGGCCCGGGTGTCGGGGCAGTGGCGGGTCTCGCGGGCGCCCGACGGCATCCTGGTGTCCGAGACCGACGCCGTTCGGGTACTGGAGCCCTACCGCGTGTACTTCGGTGAGCCTCGGGGGCGATTCCTGGTACCTGACGTCCGGTGGTTTCCGGCGCGACCCGATTCGGCGACGTCGCTGGCCAGGGCGCTGTTGGACGGACCGTCGCTGCCGCTGGAGGGGGCCGTCACCTCGATCAGTGTCCCGGGGCTGGAACTCACCGAGCAGGGCGTCGACGTGGTCGGCGGGATCGCGACGGTCGACCTCACAGCGGAGTTCCGCGACGCCGGATCCGATGAGGCCCAGTTGTTGACCGTGCTCATGACCCGCACCCTGACCGCCCTGCCCGGCATCAGCGAGGTCCGATTCACCGTCGAGGGCACCAGGGTCGATGTCGACACCGACGCCGACGACCAGCCGGTCACCGAGCCCTTGGTCGGCTCACGGCCATACGTACTGCTGGGAGCGTCGGGGGCCGCGTCCGTCTCCGGTGTTGCCCCGGCACCGAGCGCGGACCCGTCGTCGGCACCGAGTGCGGACCCGTCGTCGGCACCGAGCGCCGACCCGTCATCGGCACCCAGCGGCGACCCCGGGGTGCTCGATCCGGCACTGGTCGATCGGCCCGTCATCGCCCAGGTGGGTGCGACGGGTCAGCCGATCCCCGTCGAGGGAATGTTGGGGCTTGCCGCGCGGATCTCCGGCGGATTGGCCGTGTCCAGCGGTGGCGAGCTGTTCGCCGGCCTGGGCGAGGACGGGACCGCGGTCTATTCCAAGACACCCAGTTCCGGTACCCGGCGCATCATCTCGGGAGGGGTCGACCTCACCGCACCGTCCGTGGACACCTTCGGGTGGGTGTGGACGGTCAGCCAGGCCCTGCCATCGACGGTCGATCCCAACACCGTGGCGGGCGACTCCGGGTGGTCGGGGGCGCGAGTGCTGGCTGCAAGGGGTGCTGACACGGTCGAGGTCGACGCGGTCGGTCTGTTGACTGCGACGGACCGGGTACGCAGCCTCGACATCAGCCGTGACGGAACCCGTGCCCTGCTCATCATCGAGCGTCCTGACCAGACTGTCGCCGTGGTCGTCGCCGGCGTCATCCGCGACGACGGGCGGCCCCGCAGCCTCACCGCGTCGTCGTTTCGGTTGCTTCCGCAACTCGTGACTGCACTGGACGCCACCTGGGTGCAGTCGGACGTCGTGGCGATCTTGGGCAGTGACGACACCAGCGAGCCGCGTCCGTTCGTCGCCCAGATCGGCGGTGTGGCGGAGGAACTGACGCCCACCGCCAACGCGGTGTCGATCACGGCCGGCCTGGGTGAGCGCTCCATAGTCGTCGGCCGCAGCGACGGGACCATCATCAGCCGGGTCGGTAGTGCCTGGAGTCGCGATCCACAGCGCGGATCCTCGCCGACCTTCTAGCCACTGATTGCCGGCATTGCCGGCAGCCCTCGCAACATCACAGACTTCGAAGCCACCGGAGTCGTTCTCGTCAATCCGTCGGAGTACGCCTGAGGAGTCGGACGACGGGTTGAGACCACGACCCTGACGTCATCCACAGCCGCGCTGGCAGGCGGGGACCCACAGGAGGACGTTTCGCCCCGAGCGTCGGACAGGCCGTCTCGGGTTCGCTTGGCCGCATGTCGACTCGATGGTCAGCAGCGATGGGGTTGGTGTGGCCCGACACCTGCCCGGGTTGTGGTGGCGAAGGCCCGATGTGTCGTCAGTGCCGCACGTTGCTGCTGGGCCGATCACTGCGGCACCGGGTGTTGTCGGACGGCAGCCGGTGCGTCACGTCGACGGCCTATTCGCCACCGGTTCGACGCCTGGTCCTCGCCGCCAAAGAGGGTGGCCGCCGTGATGTCCGGCGTGTCCTGGCGCATGCCCTGGCCCGCAGTGTGATCGAGGTCGGGTGGGGAGCGGGCCGACGTTCTGCCACGTTGGTGCTGGTGACGCCGCCGACGGACGTGCTCACCCGGCTCCGGCGGCGCGGTGATCCCGTCGGGGACCTGGCGGCCACCGCGGCGGCCTTGATCCATCGAGGCGGCACCGGAGGACAGGGGACCCGGGCGAGGCGCCTGTTGCGCCGCGAACGGGTGTCGCTGGACCAGGCCGGGCTGAGTGCCCGTGCCCGATGGGCCAACGTTGACGGCGCCTTCGCGCTGCGGCGCTCGATTCTGCCCATCGTGGACCAGGGAGCGGGAGTCGACGTCGTCGTGGTGGACGACGTGGTGACCACCGGGGCGACGGCCGTCGAGGCCGCTGCCGTGCTGGGTGACAGCGGCTTTCGCGTACTGGGGGTGGCGGCCGTGGCCGGTTGACCGTCCGGGCCACATGCGGGTGACATTCGAGACGACACGCCGAAGGCCATGGGTGTTTGCCGAATCGTTACCTAGTGTTGGTCCATGGCTCACCTGGTGACCCCGGCGCGGGTCGGGCCGCGTCCGAGGGGGTGAGGCCACCCTGCGCTCCACGCATTGACCGGTCGTGCAGCAACTCCAGGAGGTTCCATGGACGTCACCGTCACCGTTCGTCACTGCCAGATTCCTGACCGCTTTCGCCGCCACCTGGCCGAAAAGGTCGAGAAGGTCGAGCAATTGGCCCCGCGTTCTCGCCGGGTGTCCGCCGTCGTCAGCCACGAGGCCAACCCGCGGTTGGCTGCGGTGGCCTACTGCATCGAGCTGACCGTGCTCGGCAGTGACCCCGTAGTGCGGGCCGAGGCCAGCGCCGAGGATCCGTATGCGGCCCTGGACCTGGCGTTCGGCAAGATCGCCGAACGCCTCCGGCGGGCACACGACCGACGACGGGTACATCACGGGCGGCATACGCCCGAATCGCTGACTGCTGCGGCCGCGCGATGGGAGGCCACGGATACCCTCGATGACGACACGGCAGCGGACGGCGGCGAATGGCTCGCCCCCGAACCCACCTCACCCATCACCATTCGCGAGAAGACCCACCAGGCCGTACCGATGACCCTCGACCAGGCGATGTACGAGATGGAATTGGTCGGTCACGACTTCTTCCTGTTCGTCGACGAGAGTTGTGGCGTGCCGAGCGTGGTCTACCGGCGCAAAGGGTGGTCCTACGGCGTCATCCGGCTCGAGGGAGCGGTAGTTGCTGCCGAGGGCTCGCCGGGCGCGGCCGACGGAGTCACCGCGCCACTGCCCCGTGAGGCCCGAGATCGGGACTTCGCCCACGCCGAGTGAGGGCTGAACACCTCAGCGTCCACCAGGTCCGGCTCGCCGCCTTCCGTGCCGGCGGGTGGCCGAGAATCCCAGCCACCACCGCGGCCATCGTGCCCACCTCTGCCGGCGCGGCGGGGTGGCCGGGCGGGAAGGGCCCCGGGCCCCCCCCCCCCCGCCGCGGGGAGATAGGCAAGGGGGAGCGGGTGGGGGGGGGGCCCCAGGAGGCGGGGAAAAACCCACAACGGCCC
>JANNOG010000051.1:0-27655 GCA_031398915.1 Micrococcales bacterium
CGGTGCTGGTGTGCCAGTCCGGAATCTGCCTGCTGAATCCGTCCGGGATCGACAGCGACAACGACGGTTGGAGCGACGCCGACGAAGTAGCGGCCGGCACCGACCCCAACGATGCGACCAGTCATCCGCAGATCCTGCAGATGCTCGACGGATACCTGGACCTCGGTATCCGGCCCGAAGGCTTCGCCATGCGAGAAGTGATCATCCTTCCCGAGACTGCCCCCGACGGCAGCAGCCTGACGACCGACGCGTTCGGCTTCGGCCCGCAGCGTAAGGACGCCATGACACGTCTGGGTCTGACCGATCCGATGCTCGCCGGGATCACCGCCCAGAACGGGCTGCGCGCGGTCGTCGACATGGCAGATACGAGCGCAACCGGACGGCCCCCGGTCAGAGTCGGAGGTGTCGATCTGAGTCTGATCTCGGCGGTGGGCTCCGACGGACGTCTCATACCCTCTCCCACGACGACGAAGACATCCGACGGCGGTCAGGTCACCATCTTCCGCACCTCGACCCACGACAGTGGGATCTACCTGGGCCCGGCCACCAAGGGCCCGGACGGAAACACCCATCAGGCGGCCCTGAGCTGGGACGAGAACAAGAACTCCGACGGTACGACCACGACGACCTGGACGACGGGTGACTCGACCAGGAGGTCCGACGGGTCGAGCACCACGACGACCCACAGCTCGACCCTGACGACCGACAAGGACGGCAAGCCGATCTCCTCGACGACGAGTTCGACGCAGACCAATGTCGACAAGAACGGTACGAAGACCGAGACCACCGTCACCAAGACGACCGACAAGGACGGCCACACGACGACGACGACCACCACCACGACCACGGACGCCGACGGCAACGTGGTCGGTGAGCCGCAGACGACGTGCACCGGCGACGCATGCGACCGTGACAGTGGTGAACTCGACCCGTCACCCATCTTCGTTCCCGGCTCGACCGTGGTCGCGACACCCGAACTGGATCGGCGACTGCGGACCCATGTCGGCAGCCACACCACCTACGGCGAGACCCCGGTCGAGATCGGTGACGGCAGCGAGGCGGAGATCCCGCAGTACTCGGGGCACAACCCGGGCATCATCTACATCGACCCGACCAACGATGCCGTCTGGTACACCCCGTCCGCCACGATGCCCGACCCGGACAAGGTCGGCGGAAACATCACCGTGGTTCAGGGGTTCGTGCCGCCCGCGAACGTCTGTCTCCCGACCTCGAGCCTGCCCTGCCCGTCGTAGTGCCCGGTTGACAGGGCCCTGGGTGGTGGCCTTCACTGAGGCCACCATCCAGAGCGGCCGAGAGACCTGGCTCGTCGACGCCGCAGCAACCTCTCCTTCGGGGGTCGGTGCTACCGCCAGGACCGATGGAGCTCACATGACTCTGCACGCCCACCCTCCGGCTTCCCATTTCTCCGACTTCTTGGCAACCGACCTGCGGTCCGTGGTGCCCGCTGACCCCGTGGCCCCCGCAGTGCCGGCCGGGCCGCCGGGGTTCGCGACCGAACAGGTGCATGGCGGATCCGAGGTCGACGCCGGGTTCGGGGCCCGGGTATCCCCGATCTATCTCACCGCCGGCTTCGTGTTCGACGACTTCGCCCAGGCTCGGGCACGGTTCGCGGGTGAGGACGACGGGTACACCTACTCCCGCCTGGCCAATCCCACCAACGCCGCGCTCGAACGTCGCCTTGCCCGACTCGAGGGGGGCGCCGAGGCCATTCTCGTCGGCAGCGGGCAGGCCGCAGTGACGGTCGCCCTGCTCGGCCTCCTCCAGGCCGGAGACCACCTGCTCTCGGCGGGGCGGATCTACGAGGGCTCGCGCGGGCTGTTCCGGGAGAACTTCGCCCGCTTCGGCATCGAGGTCTCGTTCGTCGACGACGCCACGGACGTCGACGCCTGGCGCGACCTGCTGCGCCCGAACACCCGCGCCCTGTTCGCCGAGTCGATACCGAATCCCACCAACGGCCTGGTCGACCTGCAGGCGGTCGCGGACCTGGCCCACGAGCACGGTGTGCCCCTCGTGGTCGACAACACCCTGGCCACGCCCTACCTGCTGCGACCGCTCGAGCACGGTGCGGACGTCGTCGTCCACTCGGCCAGCAAGTTCCTGTCCGGGCACGGTGCATCGCTGGGCGGTGCGGTCGTCGTCGGCCACGACATCGACGTCGCCGACCCTGTTGTGTTTCCACACCTGGCCACCCCCACCTCGGCCCTCGGCGGGCGGACCTGGCTACAGGCTCACGGCAGGCGCGCGTACGTCGAGTTCACCCGGCAGGTGATCGTGTCCAGGTTGGGCCCGACCATCTCCCCGCTCAACGCCTTCCTCATCCAGCAGGGTGTCGAGACGTTGTCCCTACGCGTCGCCCGGCACAGCGAGAACGCCCGGACGATCGCTCGCTGGCTGGAGGCGCGGCCGGAGGTGGCCCGAGTCGACTACGCCGGTCTCGCGTCCAGCCCGTCCGCCGCCCTCGCCCGCCGCTACCTACCGCGTGGCGCAGGCTCGGTGTTCGCGGTCACCCTGCACGGTGGGGAGCCGGCCGCGCAGCGGTTCATCGACGCCGTCGAGTTGTTCAGCCGGATGACCCACGTCGGCGACGTCCGCTCGCTCGTCCTGCACCCGGCCAGCACCACCCACGCCCACCGCAGCGAGGCCGAGCGGCTGGCCGCCGGGATCGAGGACGGGTCGGTTCGGCTCTCGATCGGCATCGAGGACGTCGACGACCTGTTGATCGACCTCGAGCGGGCGCTGCGCGCGGTGCGCGCCGGCCTGCCCCCGCAGTGAGTCACCCGCAGTGAGTCACTCACAGTGAGTCACCCGCAGCATTTCGGCTGGTTCTTCGCACGCGGGTTCGGACCGCAGGGCTGGGGGCGACCCGACGAACGGTGGAACCACCGGTGGACCAAGCCACAGCTATACCAACAGGCTGTTCGCCAGCTCGAACAAGCCGGGCTCGACCTGGTGATCATGGAGGACGCGGTGTCGTTGGGTAACCCCGACACGCTGGACCTGCGGGTGCGTTCGGCCTACGGCGGCCCCAAACACGACCCACTGCTGCTGGCTCCCTACCTGTTCGACGTCACCGACCACATCGGCATCGCGCCCACCGTCAACGCCGGGATCACACCCCCATACCTGGCCGCCCGGCAGGCAGCGACCTTGCACCACCTGTCGTCGGACCGGTTCGGGATCAACCTCGTCACCGACGTCGGCAGTGCGCGTCACGTGGGCCTGGAGCCTCTCGGCCACGATGCCGCCTACGACCGGGCAGAGGAGTGGCTGGACGTCGTCCAGCGGCTGTGGCACAGCTGGGGGGACGGAGCGCTGGTCCACGACCGGGACACCGGCCATTTCGCTGATGGCGACCGGATCGAGGCGTTCCGGCACCGCGGCGCGTATTTCGACGTGGCCGGGCCGCTCAACGCCGTGCCGTTCGACGCCGGAGACCCTGTCGTGGTGTCACCGGGTGGTTCACCTCGCGGCCTCGCATTCGCCGGCACCCGCTCGGACGTTCAGCTGGCCCTCGCCCCGCTGGACGCCGACAGCGTGCGCGCCTACCGCGACCAGATCCTCGCCGCCGCTGCGACGTCGGGGCGTGGCCGAGACGACATCCGGGTGATGTTCGTCCTCAAGGTCGAGGTCGCCCCCAGTCACGACGAGGCCGTCCGGATCGTCGAGGCGTCGCGACACCCGTCCGATGACACGTTGCGCGAGGTGGCACTCGGTCAGTCCAGTGACCTGGAGACCGACC
The DNA here is from genome assembly GCA_031398915.1 of Micrococcales bacterium. Taxonomy (GTDB): domain Bacteria; phylum Actinomycetota; class Actinomycetes; order Actinomycetales; family JBBAYJ01; genus JANNOG01. The sequence goes on from JANNOG010000051.1 coordinate 3,761, forward strand.
TGACCGCGCTGCCGCTGGACCGGCCGCTGCCCGCCGGACTGTTCGGCGACCATGTCTCGCAGGGCACGATCCGCGGCCTGCTCGGCAAGACGGGCGACCTGGCGACCAGCACCCTGCGCGAACTGCTCACCGCGAAGGCGCGCAAGGGTCTGATCGCCGAGCGGGCAGGATTCGTCGGCACGGCGGACGAGATCGCGGACTTCGTCGAGGACCTGGGAGACGCCGGGAACGACGGGTTCATCTTCTCGGGCGACCTGCACCCCAGCACCGTGCACCGCACCCTGGACGCCCTCGTCCCGGTATTGCGCCGTCGAGGGCTGCTGCGTGAGGAGTTCGGCGACGGTGGGGTGCGCGCCAACCTGTTCGACTTCTGACCGAACCCACGAGACGGAAGACGTCGGTTCTGCCTCGTGTACGGGATGGCTGATCCCGGCCCACACCGAAAGGGCGCCTCATGATCGAAATCCTCAACTCGACCGAACTTGCCCGAGCGAAGGACACCGGAGCCCTGGTCGCCGACATCCTGCACACGCTCAAGGGCCGCAGCACCGTGGGCACGAACCTCCAGGACATCGACCGGTGGGCCAAGGCCATGATCACCGAAGCCGGAGCCTTGTCCTGCTACGTCGACTACGAGCCACCCTCCTTCGGACGCGGGCCATTCGGTCACTACATCTGTACGTCCGTCAACGACGCCGTACTCCATGGCCGGCCCTTCGACTACGCGCTCGCCGACGGCGATCTGCTGTCACTCGACCTGGCGGTGTCGCTGGGAGGCGTCGTCGCGGACTCGGCGATCAGCTTCATCGTGGGCGACTTGGCACCCCCTGAGAGCGTTGCGCTGATCAACGCGACCGAACTCGCGCTGCAGGCGGGAATCGCCGCCGCCGGACCCGGAGCTCGCATCGGTGACATCTCGCGCGCCATCGGCTCGGCCCTGAACGAAGCGGGCTATCCGGTCAGCACCCAGTTCGGCGGTCACGGGGTCGGATCGACGATGCATCAGGAGCCGCATGTCCCCAATGCCGGGCGGCCCGGTCGTGGCTACACGTTGCGGCCCGGGCTGCTGCTGGCACTGGAGCCGTGGGTCATGACGGACACCGCGGAACTCAAGGTCGACGGCGATGGCTGGACACTCCGGAGCGCGACAGGCTGCCGGACGGCACACAGCGAGCACACGATCGCCATCACCGTCGACGGAGCCGAGATTCTCACCGTGGCGACGCAGGCGTAGCGCGGGAAGGCGCCGGTCGAGTAGGCCGACTGCAGACCCACTCAGCGCATCGACTCGTCTGTGTCGGTCGTGCAGACTCAGAGAGCCCGCCGGATGTCGATGTCGCCGAACTGCGTGCGGGCACGTACGCCGACGGTCTGCTCGAACGCGTCCGGGGCTCGGTCGCCGTCGAGCTGGTTGCGCACGTGTCCGTTCGTCGAGGACACATCGAGCCAGGCCGGGACGCCGGGGCGCACGCCGATGATGACCTGGCCGAAGCCGCTCTCGACCTGGATGGACCCGTTCGACACCTCATGCAACCAGATGGCGCCGGAGGAGGTCTTCGCCGTGCCGGATACGGCGACACCAAGGTCGTGTCATGTCTAGTCGACGTGGTGTCATCCGGTGGATCGGTGGGAGTCAGGTGTCTGTCAACCCTTGGGGTTCACGGCCGGTCCTCGTCTGCTGATGAGGACCAGAGCGATCCCGACCACCACGACGATCGGTCCGATGATCGCCCACATGGTGTTGCCGGTCATCGAACTGCCACCGACATAGCCAAGGCCCTGCAGCGTCCAGACGCTGCCCAGCAGGGTTGCCACTATCCCGAATATCAGCGCCACAGTCTTATTCATGGGCACGAACCGCCTTCATCTCGTCGCAGCACTTCCGCCGCAGCACTTCCACCGCACGGTAGCGTCCAGGCCGGCCAGTTCATGACCGACCTGGACACGCTCGATACCGGCCGGTCGATCAGACCAGATCGAACCGGTCGAGGTTCATCACCTTGTCCCACGCGGCAACGAAGTCGTGCACGAACTTGGCCTGGGCGTCATCGCTGGCGTAGACCTCCGCGATGGCCCGCAGCTCGGAGTTCGACCCGAACACCAGGTCGACCCGGCTGCCCGTCCACCTCACCACGCCGGTCGCGGGGTCGCGGGACTCGAACGTCTCGGGGTCTTCGGACGACGCCGTCCACGCCGTGCCGAAGTCCAGCAGGTTGACGAAGAAGTCGTTGGTCAGGGTTCCCGGTCGCGACGTGAGCACGCCCATCGTCGACTGCTGCACGTTCGCGCCGAGCACCCGGAGGCCACCGACCAGCACGGTCATCTCGGGTGCGCTCAGGGTCAACAGGTTGGCGCGGTCGACCAAGAGGTATTCGGCCGGCAGCCGGTGACCCTTGCCCAGGTAGTTCCGGAAGCCGTCGGCAGCCGGTTCGAGGGCCGCGAAGGACTCCTCGTCGGTCTCCTCCTGCGACGCATCCGTACGACCGGGCGTGAACGGGACGGTGACGTCGTGGCCAGCGGCGCGCGCTGCCGACTCGACGGCAGCGCAGCCGCCCAGGACGACGAGGTCGGCGAGGGAGACCCGGGTGCCTCCGGCCTGGGAGGTGTTGAACGCCTGCTGGATCCCTTCGAGGACGCGTAGCACCGCCGCGATGGTGTCGGGGTCGTTCGCCTCCCACGCCCGCTGCGGGTTGAGGCGAATCCGTGCCCCGTTGGCGCCACCGCGCTTGTCGCTGCCGCGGAACGTCGATGCCGACGCCCACGCGGTGAAGACCAGCTCGGACACCGACAGGCCGGACGCGAGAATCTGAGCCTTGAGGGTGGCGATGTCCGCGGAACCGACGAGCTCGTGGGTCACCTCGGGTACCGGGTCCTGCCAGATCAGCGTCTCCTGCGGGACCAGCGGCCCGAGGTAGCGCTGGATCGGCCCCATGTCGCGGTGGGTGAGCTTGAACCATGCCCGGGCGAAGGCGTCGGCGAACTCGTCCGGGTGCTCGTAGAACCGGCGCGAGATCGGCGCGTAGATCGGGTCGACGCGCAGCGCGATGTCGGTCGTCAGCATGGTGGGCGTGCGGGTCAGCGAGCCGTCTTCGGGGTCCGGCACGGTGTTGGCGCCGGCCCCGTCCTTGGGCTGCCACTGGTGGGCACCGGCGGGGCTGGTGGTCAGCTCCCACTCGTAGCGGAACAGGTTGTCGAAGTAGCTGTTGCTCCACTGCGTGGGCGTCGAGGTCCAGGTGACCTCGAGACCGCTGGTGATCGTGTCCCGACCCTTGCCGGTGCCGAAGCTGTTCTTCCAGCCCAGACCCTGCTCCTCGATCGGGGCGCCCTCGGGCTCGGGGCCGACGTGCGGCTCGGGGTTCGCCGCGCCGTGGGTCTTGCCGAAGGTGTGCCCGCCCGCGATCAGCGCCACGGTCTCCTCGTCGTTCATCGCCATTCGCTTGAACGTCTCGCGGATGTCCCTGGCCGAGCCCAGCGGGTCCGGGACGCCGTTGGGGCCCTCGGGGTTCACGTAGATCAGACCCATCTGCACCGCAGCCAGCGGGTTCTCGAGTTCGCGGTCGCCGGTGTAGCGGTCGTCGCCCAGCCACGTCTGCTCGGGACCCCAGTAGACGTCCTCGTCGGGTTCCCAGACGTCGGCCCGCCCGCCGGCGAAGCCGAAGGTCGTGAAGCCCATCGTCTCCAGCGCGCGGTTACCCGTGAAGACCATCAGGTCCGCCCACGAGATCGAGTGGCCGTACTTCTTCTTCACCGGCCACAGCAACCGGCGTGCCTTGTCCAGGTTGCCGTTGTCCGGCCAGCTGTTGAGCGGTGCGAAGCGCAGCATTCCCGCACCTGCGCCGCCGCGACCGTCGCTGACCCGGTACGTGCCGGCGCTGTGCCAGGCCATTCTGAGCATGAAGCCGCCGTAGTGACCGAAGTCGGCCGGCCACCACTCCTGCGAGGTCGTCAGCAGCTCGTCCACGTCGCGCGCCAGGGCGTCGAGGTCGAGACCCTTGAACGCGGTGGCGTAGTCGAATGCCTCACCCATCGGGTCGGCGACGGCGGGGTGCTTGCGGAGGATCTTGAGGTTGAGCTGGTTGGGCCACCAGTCCCGGTTGCCCCCGCCCTCGGTCGGGTGTGGCCGGCGCTCGACGGCCACCGGACACTGCGCGGGGCTTTCCTCGTTCATCTCGCCGACTACGGCGTTCGGGCTGTCGGTCACGGGACATCCTTCCGGGATCAGGGGGTCTCAGGGGGTGAGTGCAGGGGAGCAGTCGGGGCACAGGCCCCAGTAGGTGACCTGGGCTTCGTCGATGACGAAGCCTCGATCGTCGGATGCGGTGAGGCAGGGCGTGGTGCCGACGGCACAGTCGACATCGGCGATGACGCCGCAGGATCGGCACACCGCGTGATGATGGTTGTCCCCGACGCGCGACTCGTATCGGGCCACCGATCCCGGCGGTTGGATGCGCTGCACCAGACCGGCGGTGGTCAGCACCCGCAGCACGTCGTAGACGGCCTGATGAGAGACATCGTCGAGGTCGTCACGCACCGCACGGATGACGGTGTCGGTATCGGCGTGGGGGTGTCCGTGGACCGCTGCCAGGACCGCCACCCGCGGCCGCGTCACCCGCAGGGCCGCACCACGCACCATTTGCTCGAAGTCAGAGGTGGTGGGCACGGTCGGAGTCTGGCGCATATTCTGGAATCAATCAAGTATTCGCGCAACCGCCCGCGGCTGTGGCGGAGCGGGGCCGTGGCTGGGGTCGTGGCCGTGGCTGGGGTCGTGGTCGTGGCTGGGGTCGTGGTCGTGGTCGTGGTCGTGGTCGTGGTCGTGGTCGTGGTCGTGGTCGTGGCAAACGTTCACCGAACCCGAACACTCACCTGACCCACGGGGCGGGCGTCGCTCGACACAATCTCCGGCATGACACGGAGGATCCCCTGCCCCACCCGCCTGGTCGGCGTGACCGCCCTGACCGTCCTGGTCACCGCGACCGTCGCGGTGTCCGGTTGCGGACTGCGACCGGCAGTCGGCGATGACGACGCGACACCTGCGGAGGCGACGGCAGGGCTCGCATCGGGGGCCGGGTCGGTCGACGTGGCCGCGCCCGACGCCGGGGATCCGCGCCGCGCCGAGCAGTGGGGGCTGGACCTGGTGCAGATCGACGCCGCGTGGACCGTCTCGACGGGCGCCGACACGGTCATCGCCATCGTCGACACAGGTGTCGACGGCACTCATCCCGACCTGCAGGGACGCCTGGTACCCGGCATCGACTTCATCGACGAGGGCACCGGGGGAGCGGTGGACCCCAACGGGCACGGCACACACGTCGCCGGGATCGCCGCGGCCGCCACGGGCAACGGGGTAGGGATGGCCGGGGCAGCACGCGGTGCGTCGATCATGCCGGTGCGCGTGCTGGAAGCTGCCGGCTCCGGTGCGGACGACGACATCGCAGCCGGGATCGATTGGGCGGTGGACAACGGCGCCGACGTCATCAACCTGTCGCTGGGCGAAGCCGGATTCGTTGCCAGACTGAGCAAGAACGGACCTCTCAACGCCGCGATCCGGCGCGCGGACGAAGCCGGAGTAGTTGTCGTCGCCGCTGCCGGCAACGACGGGGCCCGGCGGCAGAGCTACCGGGTGGGCGTCCCGGTGATCGTCGTCAACGCGGTGGCCGTCGACGGCACGGCCGCGGCATTCAGCAACACCGGCGACGTCCGGGCAGTGGCGGCCCCGGGGGTGGGGATCCTGTCGACGGTGCCCGTCGGGCCGAGCACGCTGTTTCCCGAGGGAGGCGACGGCTACGGCCTGCTGGACGGCACGTCGATGGCAGCACCGTTGGTCGCCGGGATCGCGGCTCTGCTGGTCGCTCAGGGCTTGACCCCGGACGAGGTCGGCGCCCGGATCACCGAGACGGCGGTGAACCCGACAGCGGACCCCGCGCTGGGTAGCGGTGTGGTCGATGCTGCCGCGGCGGTCGGCGCCGCTGCGGTGGCCTCCTCGGGATCCGCCCCCGCCCCCGCCCCCACGCCCGAGACGGAGGCCGCACCCGCTGCCCCGCCCGTGCCGGGGACACGGCCGGCCCCCACGGCGACGCCGCCCGCCGTCATCGTGCCCGCCGGACCCGACACGATCACCGTCGCCCTGACCGCCCCGGCCGGCCTCGACGTCACCGTGGCGACCGATGTCCGGTGCACGTTCGGTGGACGCGGATACTCGGCCGCGATCGCCTCGGCAGTGGTCGGCAGCGGCTATCAGATCGGAGCCGAGGTGTCCGTCCTTCGCTACCGCGGTCCTGGCACCTACCCCGCGGTGGCGGTGGTCGAGGTGACCGCGCAGGGCACGTCGACCGCCGTCCCGCTGACGGTCGACGCGACCATCGACGATGCCGGGGGCACGGTGCCGCTGGCCGTGACCAGCGAGTCGGGCATCACCCTGGCCGGCTCGCTGACCTGGCGGTGCGGGGCCTAGCGACCGACTACTGCCGCCAGCTGGGTAGCCACATCAGCAGCTGCCACCGCTCGACCGACATGGCCGTGTACGTCCACATCGGCCAGAAGAAGACGAACACCGCGGTGGCCAGCACGACGAACCCACCCACCAGCGCCGCCCCCCAGGTTCTGCGGCGGATGGCAGCTGATGGTGGGCCCAGAATCATGCCGAGGACGAACGTCAGGGCGAGCACGACGTAGGGCACGAATGCCACCGAGTAGAACGTGAAGATGGTGCGCGCCTGGTAGAGGAACCACGGCAACCAGCCGGCCGCCAGCGGCACCAGAACGGCCCCGGCGCGCCAGTCGCGGTTCAGTACCCACACCAGGAAGACCACGACGATGGCGATGGCGCCGCCCCACCAGACGACCGGGTTTCCCACGTTGAGCACATCCAGTTTGCAGGTGTCGACGGTGCAGCCGGCCTGACCCTGCGACACGTCGTTGTGGGCGAACAGCGTGGGTCTGCCCTGCACGATCCACGACCAGGGGTTGGCCTGGTAGATGTGGTCACCGGTGACACCGACGTGGAACTCGTACATCCGTTGATGCCAGTACACGAGGCTGGCCAACGGGTCCGGCAACGTCCGGGCCAGGAAGGTGTCGGGGTTGTCCCGTGCCCAGTACCGGTTGAATCCCTCGTCCGACCGGAACCAGCCGAACCACGATGCGACATAGACCAGCAGGGCCACCGGTACCAGGTGGACGAATGCCACCGGCGCGTCTCGCAGAGTGCCGGCGACCAGCCAGTCCTTGGCCCCGACGGCATGTCGGGCACTGACGTCCCAGACCACGACCAGCAGCCCGAAGGCCACGATGAACCACAGCCCGGACCACTTGACCGAGCACAGGGCACCCAGGGCGATCCCCGTCGCGAGCAGCCACGGCCGGAACAGCAGGGGTGGACCCAGTCGGGTGCGTCGTCGCAGCGTCTCGCCTGGTGGCCCGCTGTCGAGTACGCGAGCCATGCGGTCGGCCAGCCGGGCCCTCATCCAGAATCGATCGGCCACCAGGAAGGCGAACGCCACCAACGCCCAGAATGCGACGAAGATGTCCAGGAGGCCGATGCGGCTGCTGGTCAGGTGATTGCCGTCGATGGTCAGCAGGAAACCTGCGACACCACCCAAGAACGTCGAGTTGAACAGTCGCCGGGCGACGAACACCAGGATGACGACCATGAGGGCGCCGCACACGGCGGACGAGATCCGCCAGCTGACCGGATCTTCGGCCCCCACCAGCCTCATCCCCAACGCGATCATCCACTTACCCAGGGGCGGGTGGACGATCGTCGGGTCACCCTCGGGTGTGAACACGTTCAGCGTGCCTGCGTTCCACAGGTCGTCGGCCTTGGGCGTGGAATCGTTCGTCCACCGCCATTCGACGTCGCCGCTCAACAGCAGCGAATACGCCTGCTTGACGTAGTAGGTCTCGTCGAACATCAGAGTCGGTGGGTCCCCGAGGCGCCAGAACCGCAGCATGGCGGCGAGACCACCGAGGACGAGCGCCACACACCACGCCCACCAGGCGGGCTCGGGATGGTCGACGCCCAGGCGTGCCCGCAGCCGCGCTCGCGTCGAGGTCAATCGCGGCGGGAAGGATGGCGAGGCCTGGGCGGCAGGTCGCACCGTCGACATCAGATCCAACTGTCCCACCACATCCGTAGTTGCCACTGATCCCGAGGAATGACCTCGGCCGTCCAGACCGGCCAGAAGAACAACAGGCAGCCGACCGCCAGAATCACGACGACGCCGGCGATGGAGGCACCCCAGGATCGTCGATCCGGTGGTGCGTCGGGCCGGCCGAGGATCAAACCGAGCGAGTAGGTCAGGGCCAACACCACATAGGGGACGAACACCACCGCGTAGAAGGTGTACGTGGTCCGGTCCTGGAAAGCGAACCAGGGCAACCATCCGGCTGCCAGCGGCACCAGGAGGGCCCCGGCCCGCCAGTCCCGACGCAACAACCAGGCGAACACGACGACGACGATCGAGATGGCCCCACCCCACCAGACCACCGGATTGCCGACACTCGTGATGGCCCGTGAGCACTCCGTCACCTCACAGCCCATCTCGCCCAGGGCTTTGTTCTCGTAGAAGAACGACGTCGGGCGTGCCATGACGATCCACGACCAGGGATTCGCCTCGTACGGGTGGTCCGCGTCGAGGTTGCGGTGGAACTCGTACATGGACTGGTGATAATGGGCCAGGCTGGCGAGAGAATCCGGGAGTAGTCGAGTGAGAATCGAGTCGGGGTTGTCGGCTGCCCAGAACCTGTCGTATCCCGTGGTGGACCGGAACCATCCGGCGTAGGTCGCCAGATAGGTGGCGAACGCGACCGGCACCAGATGGACGAAGGCGATCGGCGCATCCCGCAGAACGCCGCCGGCCAGCCATCGACGGATCCAGGCCGAGCGCCGGGTGCCCACGTCCCACGCCACCACGAGCAGGCCGAAGGCCACGACGAACCAGATTCCCGACCATTTGACGCCGATGGCACAACCCAGCGCGACCCCGCAGGCCAGCAGCCAGGGCCTGAACCACTGGGTCGGTCCCCAGCGCATCACGGCCGCGGACGCCCCGGGATCCGTGGCGATCCGCTGTGCCAGACGTTCGGCCAGTCGTGCCCGCATCCAGAATCGGTCGGCGATCAGAAAGGCGAAAGCCACCAGCACGAAGAATGCGAGGAAGATGTCCAACAGTGCCGTGCGGCTGTGGACCAGGTGATGCCCGTCGACCGCCAACAACAACCCGGCGGTCCCGCCCAGGAGGGTCGAATTGAGCAGCCGCCGGGCGACGAACACCAGGATGATTGCCATGAGGGTGCCGCAGACCGCGGACGCCAGCCGCCAACTCTCCGACTGAGTCGCGTCGATCGTCGACATCCCGGTGGCAATCATCCATTTGCCGAGTGGTGGATGGACGACGAAGGCCGCCTCGCGGGTGAACACGTCCAGCGTCCCCGCAGTGAACTGCGCGTCCACACTGGGGGTCGCCTGGTCACTCCACCCCCATTCGACACCCCCGGTGAGGATGAACGAGTACGCCTGCTTGACGTAGTACGTCTCGTCGAACACCAACTGGGACGGGTTGCCGAGGCGCCAGAATCGCAGACCACCGGCGACGACCCCGATGACCAGCGCGACGACCCAGCCCCACCAGGCCGGCTCGGGGTGGTCGACGTCGAGCCGTTCACGCAGCGCGCTCCGCAATTCGCCGTACCGCCTGACCCTGTCGTCCGTCGCGCTGTGGGCTGCGCTGTGGGCTGCGCTGTCGGCTGCTCCCGCCGACGCAGCGCCGACTGCGGCGTCGGCTTCGGCCGATGGTTCCCCCGCGGAGCCTGCGGGCACCTCCAGCGTCGTCACGGGCACGCGGCGATGGTACGGGCGCTTACCGTGGGCGGGTGCTCGTCCTGGCAGCAACGCCCATCGGTGATCCGCAGGACGCGAGCCCACGGCTGCGACGGTGGCTGGGGGAGGCCGACGTCCTGGCGGTCGAGGACACCCGGAGGCTGCGACGGTTGTGCGCTGCGTTGGACGTGTCGCCGCGGGGTCGGGTCGTCGTGCACCACGAACACACCGAGGACGGGTTGGTCGCCGAGTTGTTGGGCGAGATCCGCGCCGGCCGCCATGTCGTGGTCGTCACCGACGCGGGCATGCCGACCGTGTCGGACCCTGGTTACCGGCTGGTGGCCGCGGCAGCGGCGGAGGGACTACCTGTCACCGTGGTGCCTGGCCCCTCGGCCGTCGTCTCCGCCCTGGCGGTGGCGGGCCTGCCCACTGACCGGTTCTGTTTCGAGGGATTCGTTCCCCGGAGAGCGGGTGAGCGGGCCACCGCTTTGGCCGCGCTCGCCGGCGAGGTCCGCACGATGGTGTTCTTCGAGTCCCCGCACCGGGTCGCCGCCACCTTGACGGCGATGAGCGGTGCCTTCGGCGCCGAGCGGTCGGGCGTGGTGTGCCGCGAGCTGACCAAGACCTACGAGGAGGTTCGCCGGGGGACGCTCGGCGACCTGGCGGCCTGGGCATCGGCGGCCACGGTGCTCGGCGAGATCACACTCGTCGTCCGCGGCGCCTCCCGCCTCCCGGTCGTCCCGGTCGGTGAGCTGGTCGTGGCGGTCGAGGACCTGGTGGCCGAGGGCGCCCGACTCAAACAGGCCGTCGCCGACGTGGCGACCCACGCCGGGACGCGCCGCAACGAGTTGTACGAGGCCGTCCTCGCCGCCCGCGCCACTCAGTCCTCGGTCGGCTGACCGACGACCTGGCCCAGGGCCGTCGCGACTTGTCGCAGGTACCCGACGACGACCGCGCGTTGACTGTCGTCGAGGGAGGCGCCCGCCACGTTGAACTCGGTCAGCAGTGGACCCAGAACTCCCATCACGGCGTGGACCGCTTGACTGGTGGGATGCAGAACGGTTCGGCGGCGGTCTGCGGGATGAGGTTCGCGGACGACATGGCCTGACATCTCGAGTCGGCGGACCAGCACGGTCGCCGCGGCAGACGTCATGTCGAGGCGGCGTGACAGCTCGACGGGTCCCATCTCCTCGCTCATCAGATGCTCCAGCGCCCATACCTCGCTGACGCTGATGCCCAGGTCGCGAGCCATGGCCGGGCGTGCGAGGGCGGCGAGGCGCAACACGTCCTGGAGGACTGCGCCCAACTCGCTCGGCTGGTGCTCGGGATCGGCCATTACCGACCATGGTCTCTCAGCCTCGGTCTCTCGGCCTCGCTGGTAGGTGGCGCGGGACCCGAACTATCGCTAAATTGTTTAGCGATAGGGCACGCTGGTGCCCACCGTCGAAGGAGTTGTCGTGAATGCCCTAGCCGCACTGGCCGCCCACGTCCGACTGGCGTGGTTGGTCGTCGTCGTCTCCGCCATCGCGACCGCCGCGATCCTCGTCCTGGTCCCCGGCCTCGACCCCGTCGAGCCGCGGTCATCGCTCGGGCTGCCCGACAGCTACCAATCGGTCCAGGTGGAGAGGGCCCAGGCGGATCTGCCGTCGGCTCAGGTGTCGCCGGCCGTGGCCGTCGTCAGCCGCGACGACGGTGCCCCGCTGACCGATTCCGACGTGGGCGCCGTGGTGGCAGCGTTGGACGAGGTCAGTGACCTGGCAGTGGGCGGACAGATCGCGCCACCGGTCCCGTCCGAGGACGCCACGGTGGTCCTGGTCGCGGTTCCGCTCGTCGCAGACGCACCCGATGCCGAGGTGGTCGAGGACGTCGGCGCCATCCGTGCCGCGCTCGCCACCCTGCCGGATGGGCTCAGCGCAGAGGTGACCGGCGGACCGGCGTTCCTGACCGACCTCACAGCCGTCTTCGAGGGCGCCGACATCACGCTGCTGCTCGTCACCGGAGCGGTGGTCGCCCTCCTGCTGTTCATCACCTACCGCAGCCCGCTGCTGGTCGTCGTCCCCCTGATCGTGGTCGCGGGAGCCGAACAGGTGGTCGCGCGGATCGGCGAGGTCGTGCTATCCAGCGTCGGCCTGGCCACCGACGGCTCGACATCGGGAATCACCAGCGTCCTGGTGTTCGGAGCGGCAACGGACTACGCCCTGCTGTTGATCGCCCGATACCGGGAGCAACTGAGGTTGAGCGAGACGGCCGGCGAAGCGATGCGCATCGCGGTGGTTCGAGCCGGGGGAGCGATCTTCGCCAGCGGTACCACGGTCGTGCTGGCCGTGCTGGCGTTGATCCTCGCCACCACCGAGGGCAACCAGGCACTCGGTGTGTCAGCTGCCATCGGGGTGCTGACCGCCATGGTCGCCGCGCTGGTCGTCCTCCCCTGTGCCCTTGTGATCTGGGGCAGGGCCCTGTTCTGGCCGTTCATGCCACGCTTCGGAAGCGCCGGCACCGAGGGGCGGATCTGGGCGCGACTGGGTTCGGGTGTGGCGCGCCGCCCGGGTGTCGTGGCGGCAGGCGGGTTCCTCGTCCTGGGACTGCTGGCCGCTCCGGCGCTCGGTCTGCAGACCGGCCTCTCGCAGAGCGAGCAGTTCCGCGCCGAGCCCGAGGCGGTGACGGCGGCCACCACCCTGGCGCGCGCGTTCCCCGCGGGCGCACTCGACCCCATCGCGATCCTCACGGACCCGGCCAGTGCCGGCGCGGTGGCACAGGCGGCGCGAGGGGTCGACGGCGTGGCCAGCGCCGAGGTCGGTGAGACCGCCGGCGCCCTCGTACAAGTGGACGCCGTGTTGTCGGCAGAGCCCGGCTCGGACGAGTCGTTCCAGGCGGTTCGTGACCTTCGGGTAGCGACCGCCGATGTCCCGGGTGCCGACGCCATCGTCGGCGGCAACGTCGCCGCCGCCCTCGACCTCGCCGACGCTCAAGCCCGCGACCGCTTGGTCGTCATCCCGGTCATTCTCGCTCTGGTGGCGATCGTCCTGGTGGTGCTGCTGCGGTCGCTACTGGCCCCTGCACTGTTGATGGTGACGGTGGTCGCGTCGTACTTCGCGAGCGTCGGCGCGGGCTGGGTGCTGTTCACGACGGTGTTCGACTTCCCGGCCCTGGACACCGGAGTGCTGCTGCTGAGCTTCGTGTTCCTGGTGGCGCTGGGCGTCGACTACAACATCTTCCTGGTCACCCGGGCCCGCGAGGAGGCCGCCACCAAGGGCACCCGGGCCGGCATGCTCGAAGCGTTGCGCGTCACCGGCGGCGTGATCACCAGCGCCGGCGTGCTGTTGGCTGCCGTCTTCGCCGTCCTCGGTGTGCTGCCGCTGATCGTGTTGACCCAGATCGGCGTCATCGTGTGCGTCGGCGTCCTGCTGGACACCCTGCTGGTTCGTACGGTCGTGGTGCCGGCCCTGGCGTTCTCGGCTGGACATCGCTTCTGGTGGCCGGCCCGAGTCGAGCCTGTGGCCTCGGATCCGGTGACGTCGGAGCCTGCGGGCGTGGAGCCCGCGGCCTCGGATCCGGTGACCTCGGATCCGGCAGGTATCGAGCCCGCGCCTACAGCAAGTCGCTGATCCGGAGGTCCACGACGATTTCTTCCACCAGCTCGATCCGTCGGTCCTCGAAGGCCCCAGCCCGAACCAGGATGTGGTGGTGATCGCCCAGCACGGGTCGACCGACCACGTCGGGGTACTCCACCGCCCGCACCGCCATGCCGGTGATCGGACTGAGGGCGGCCGATCGCGACCAGGCGTCGCCGTCACGGTGCGTAGGCTCGCCACCCATGACCCACGTGCTGTCCGCCGTCGCCTGGCCCTACGCCAACGGCCCTCGTCACATCGGCCACGTAGCCGGGTTCGGGGTGCCGTCCGACGTGTTCAGCCGGTACATGAGGATGGCCGGGCACGACGTCCTCATGGTGTCGGGCACCGACGAACACGGCACCCCGATCCTGGTGCAGGCCGAGCGCGAGGGGGTCAGCCCCGCAAGAACTGGCTGACCGTTACAACCGGGTCATCGTCGAAGACCTTCAGGGTCTGGGGCTGGCGTACGACCTGTTCACCCGCACCACCACCCGCAACCACTACGCCGTCGCCCAGGAGCTGTTCCGGGTCGTCCACCGCAACGGCTACATGGTCGCGCAGACCGCGATGGGTGCCATCTCACCGTCGACCGGGCGCACCCTGCCCGACCGCTACATCGAGGGCACCTGCCCCATCTGCTCGTACGACGGTGCCCGGGGCGATCAGTGCGACAACTGCGGCAACCAGCTGGACGCCATCGAACTGGGCAACCCCCGCAGCCGGATCAACGGTGAGACGCCGGTGTTCGTCGAGACCGAACACTTCTTCCTCGACCTTCCCGCCCTCGCCGAGACGCTGGGTTCGTGGCTCGCGACGCGCACCGACTGGCGGCCCAACGTCCTCAAGTTCGCGGCGAACCTGCTGGACGACGTGCGACCCCGAGCCATGACCCGTGACATCGACTGGGGCATCCCGGTCCCGCTGCCCGGTTGGCAGGAGGACCCCGCCAAGCGGCTCTACGTGTGGTTCGACGCCGTGGTCGGGTACCTGTCGGCATCCATCGAATGGGCTCGGCGCACCGGCGACCCGCAGGCGTGGCGCGCGTGGTGGACCGACCCGGACGCGCGTTCCTACTACTTCATGGGCAAGGACAACATCACCTTCCACGCCCAGATCTGGCCGGCCGAGCTGTTGGGCTATGCCGGTCATGGGGCGAAGGGCGGCCGACCCGGGGTCTACGGCGAACTGAACCTGCCCACCGAGGTCGTGTCGAGCGAGTTCCTGACGATGGAGGGCAAGCAGTTCTCGTCCTCGCGCGGGGTCGTCATCTACGTCCGGGACATGCTGGAGCGCTATCAACCCGATGCACTGCGGTACTACATCGCCGCTGCCGGGCCCGAAACCGCGGACGCTGATTTCACCTGGGCCGAGTTCGTCCGGCGGACGAACACCGAGCTGGTCGCCGGTTGGGGGAATCTGGTCAATCGGACGGCCACCCTGGTCCACAAGAACATCGGTGAGATTCCCGCGGCCGATACGTTGACCGATGCCGACCGCGACCTGCTGGCCGGCTCGGCGGCGGCGTTCGCTGCGGTCGGAGACCTGCTGGCCACCCACCGGCAGAAGCAGGCCGTGTCCGAGGCGATGCGTGCGGTCGGCCAGGTGAACGCCTACATCTCCGACCAGGCACCGTTCAAGCTGACCGTGTCGGACCCCGAGCGGATGCGGACGATCCTGCACGTGGCGACGCAGGCGGTGAGTGACTGTCGCACCCTGCTGTCGCCCTTCCTGCCGCATTCGACGGCGCAGGTCGAGGAGGTCTTCGGCGGGTTCGGCACGGCTGTGCCCGGCGCCCAGAGCCCGATGCCGCAGATCCGGGAGGTCGACGACCTCGACGGCGGGCCCGGCTATCCGGTTCTGATGGGCGACTACGCGTCCTCACGTGGGGTGTGGCGCTCGATCCCCGTGGTGGTCGGCACCCCGGTGACCAAGCCCAGCCCGATCTTCACCAAACTCGACGATTCGGTCATCGATGCCGAGCTGGACCGGATGCGAGACGAACCCCTGTAGCCACTGAGCCAGACTGAGGACCCGTGACCCAGCCGATCCGCACCCGGGGCGACTTCGACGCCGGTTCGGGGCGTAAGCGTGACCTGACGTTGCCGCCCGAGCCCGAACCGCTGCCCATCGACGTGCCCGACAATCACGTCCACCTCGATATCGCCGATGCCGAGGCGGTCGATGTCGACGACCTGCTGTCAGCGGCGGCGCGGGTCAACGTCGGCCGTGCGGTGCAGATCGGGTGTGACCTGCCCGGCGCGCGCTGGACCCGACAGGTCCTCGACACGCGGCCCGAACTGCTGGGTGGGGTCGCGGTCCACCCGAACGAAGCGGCTCGATTGGTCGAAGAGGCCGGTGAGGCTGCTCTGGACGCGGCACTGGTCGAGATCGAGCAGCTACTGGATCATCCGCGGATGAGGGTGGTCGGCGAGACCGGCCTCGACCGATTCCGCACCGGACCGGAGGGCTTCGACGCTCAGCTGCGGTCGTTTCGGGCGCACATCGACATGGCAACACGGCTGGACCTGGCACTGCAGATCCACGACCGGGATGCGCACGACGACACCCTGCGGACCCTCGACGAGGAGGGCGCGCCCGACCGCACGGTCTTCCATTGCTTCTCGGGTGACGCGGCGATGGCCCGTCGATGCGCGGATGCCGGTTGGTACATGTCCTTCGCCGGGGTGGTCACGTTCACCAACGCCCAGGGGCTGCGTGAGGCACTGCGGGCGGTGCCCCTGGAGTTGTTGCTGGTCGAAACGGACGCGCCCTTCCTGACGCCGCATCCGTATCGGGGGCGGCCGAATGCGTCGTTCCTGATCCCGATCACGGTCCGGGCAATGGCCGAGATCCGCGGCGACGATCTGGACGAGCTATGCGCAGCGTTGGCCGCCAACACCGAGCGCGTGTACGGCAGCTGGAGCGACGCCACTCACGGCTAGATCCCCTTACCCAGGGTGTCCGTCTGGACCCAGTGTCACGATTGCATTACGGTGCCCCCGACATCCGGGATCGATATCCACCCCCGACGGCCTAGTTCGTCACTCTCCGCTGGTCGGTGGGGTCGGTGCCCGGCCCTGCTAGCTGGCGGTGCGTGTGTCCCGATCCAACCTGTTCCTGACCGACGACTCTGCGGACGACTCGGTGGGCCGTGGCGACGAGTGGCCCCCGGCGCCGTTGGTCGCCGAGCGCAGCGGCCGGCTGAACGACTGGTGGCGCTCGGCGCGGCGGGTCGTCGTCGGTCGGTCCCTGTGGTCCACGGTCGCGAGGGCCTCGGTGTTGGGCCTGCTTGTGGCCGGGGTGACCACGTGGGCGGTGTACGACCGGACGGTCACCGTCGAGATCGACGGCACGGCGCAGGAGGTTCGGATCTTCGGCACCGAGGTCAGTGACGCTCTCGCCGCGGCCGGGCTGGAGCCCGGTGATCGCGACGTCGTCGCCCCGGCCGTCGGCGACAACATCGGCGACGGCGACACCCTGGTGGTGAGGTTCGCCCGCCCGCTCACCATCACCACTGACGGTGTCGAGCAGACCTACTGGACACATGAGCGCACCGTCTCGGCGGCGGTCACGGCGATCGGCCTGCGGATCGACGGTGCCCGGCTGTCCACGTCCCGCTCGGCGGCCATCGGCCGTGACGGCCTCGACCTGGACATCGTCACCCGCAAGGACGCCACGGTGATCGTGGCGGGGGTGGCGCAGCCGGTCGCATCGACGGCCCTGACGGTGGCCGAGCTGCTGGTCGACGCGGACATCGCGGTCGACGGTGACGACCGGGTCAGCCCCGGCGCGCAGACACCGGTCAGTCGGGGGATGACCGTGACGGTCAATCGTGTCGACGTCACCGAGGTGGTCGAGAGCGTCGCGATAGCCACACCGGTCAGCACGGTCGAGAGTGCCGAGCTGTTCGTCGGTGAGACCGAGGTCGTCCAGGCCGGCGCCGACGGTGTCGAGCAGATCACGTTCTCGGTGACGAGCGTGGACGGGGTGGAGGAGTCCCGGGCCGAGGTGTCCCGTGTGGTGGCCACCCCCGCGGTCGAGCGGATCGTCGCCAAGGGGACCAAGGTGCGGCCCGCACCGGCGGCACCCAGCGGGCCTGCGCCGGGCGGTGGCGGCACCCCGGCCGCGCCCGTCAGCAGTGACGTCGACAGTCTCAACTGGGCTGCCCTGGCGCAGTGCGAATCCGGCGGTAATCCGACCATCGTCTCGTCCAACGGGCTCTATCACGGGCTCTATCAATTCGACGCCGGCACCTGGCGCTCGGTGGGTGGCAGTGGTGTGGCGAGTCAGGCTCCCTCGGGTGAGCAGACCGCGCGGGCCAAGGCGCTCTATCAGAGCCGCGGCGCCAGCCCATGGCCGGTATGCGGTCGCAGGTTGTTCTCGTGACGTCGTCGGGCGGGTGACCTGGACGGCGCGGCCGCGCACCCGGCCCACTACGGGCTCGGTCGAGCGGAGATTCGACGCATCGTGGCGGAACTGGACCTGCGTCCGGCCAAACGTCTCGGGCAGAACTTCGTCGTCGAGCCCACCACGGTCGAGCGGATCGTCCGGCTCGCGAAGGTCGGCGCACCCGACACGGTTCTCGAGGTCGGTCCCGGCCTCGGGTCGCTGACTCTCGCCCTGCTCGCCACCGGGGCAACTGTCGTCGGCGTCGAGATCGACCCACGGTTGGCCGGCCGGTTGCCGGACACGGTCGCGGCGCACCTGCCCGAAGCCGCGCACCGGTTGCGGGTCGTCATCGCCGACGGGGTGACAATGACGGCCGGTGACGTCGCCAGCGCTCCCACCCGCTTCGTCGCGAACCTGCCGTACAACGTCGCCGTACCCATCGTCTTGCGGGTACTGGAGCAATTCCCCACCATCACCTCCGGGCTGGTCATGGTGCAGTCCGAGGTGGCGGAGCGACTCGCCGCGACGCCTGGCGGACGGGTCTACGGCGCCCCGACTGCCAAGGTGGGCTGGTACGGCGCCACACGTCAGGTGGGCACCGTCACGCCCACCGTGTTCTGGCCGGTTCCACGAGTGGATTCCGGCCTGGTCGAGATCATCCGGCGTCCACCGCCCGGTGACGAGCCGCTGCGGGCCACGACGTTCGCCGTCATCGATGCCGCCTTCGGGCAGCGGCGCAAGGGGTTGAGGTCGGCCCTGGCGTCACTCGTCGGGTCGCCGACGGCCGCAGAGGACCTGCTCCGCCGGTGCGGCATAGCGCCGCTGACCCGAGGGGAGCAGTTGGCGGTGACGGATTTCGCCCGGATAGCGGAGGCGCTCGGGCGTAACGTCGGGCGGGATGGATCCGTCGCGGATAACCTCGAATGGTGAGTGCGCCCATCTCGGTCAGTGTCCGGGCGGCGGCCAAGATCAACCTCGAACTGTCCGTCGGGCCACCGGGCACTGACGGCTACCACCCGTTGGCGACGGTTTTCCACGCCGTCTCGCTGTTCGACCAGGTGACGGCCACCTGGGCACCTCCCGGGGTGGTGGAGGTGCTCGTCACCGGTGCCGACGGAATCGACACCTCGGGTGTGCCCCGCGACGGCAGCAATCTGGCCGCTCGTGGCGCTCGTGCCCTGCTGGAATCGCTGGACCCCGAGGCGGCCGACGGCCTGGGGGTACGCCTGCACATCGAGAAACACATCCCGGTCGCCGGCGGAATGGCCGGCGGGTCCGCCGACGCCGCCGCGGCCCTCATCGCCTGCGACGCACTGTGGGCGCTCCGACTGGGACGTACCCAGCTTCATGCCGCAGCGGCCACGCTGGGTTCGGACGTCCCGTTCTCGTTGATGGGCGGGACGGCGGTCGGAACCGGGCGCGGCGATCGCCTGACGCCGGCATTGGCAGGCGGACCGTGGCACTGGGTCCTGCTGCTGGCCGAGGGTGAACTGTCGACTCCGGCGGTCTACCGCGAGCTCGATCGGCTGCGTACCGGCCGGGCGGTGGCCCAACCCGGCGTGTCGCCGGAGCTGATGCAAGCCCTGCGTTCCGGTGATCCGGAGGAACTGGGCAGGATGCTGCGCAACGACCTCGAACCCGCTGCGCTGTCGTTACGCCCGGGGCTGGAGTCGGTGCTGCGTCACGTCCGCGATCTCGGTGTGCCGGGGGCGATCGTGTCCGGTTCGGGGTCGACGATCGCGGTGCTGGCCGAAGACGCCGACCATGCGGAAGAACTCACCGTGGCCCTGCCCGGACTGGCCGGTGTGCGTCATGTGCTTCAGGCCGACGGCCCGGCGCATGGCTGCCGGGTCACCGAGCTGGCTGCCTGAGGGGCATGCTCGGACCCCGTGGCCAATGTCGTCAATTGCGAGAACGTACGAGTCCTGGTCTCTGACCGAGTCCTGCTGGACGGGGTGAGTCTGGGGATCGCCGACGGCGACGCCATCGGTGTGGTGGGCCGAAACGGGGACGGCAAGTCGACGCTGCTCAAGCTGTTGGCCGGGGTTCGCGCTCCGGACTCGGGCCGGGTGTCACGCCGTGGCGGGGTGAGTCTCGCGATGCTGACCCAGCGCGATACGGACGGCTCCCGAACCGTCTCGGACCTGGTCCTGGGCGACCTCGCGGGCCACGAGTGGGCCGGTGAGCGTCGGGTGCGCGAGGTCCTGGCGGGCCTGCTCGGTGGGCTGGACGGCCGCGACGTCGGCGGATTGGACGCTCCGATGTCGAGGCTGTCGGGCGGGCAACGGCGCCGGGTGGCATTGGCGGCCGTGCTGATCGCCGATCCCGACCTGCTGCTGCTGGACGAGCCCACCAACCACCTCGACGTCGACGGCGTCGCCTGGCTGGCCGAGCATCTGCGCACCCGCTCGCAACGGGCGACGGGCGCGATGGCAATCGTCACCCACGACCGGTGGTTCCTGGATGCGGTGTGTACGACGACCTGGGAGGTCCACGATGCGTCGGTGGACGCCTACGACGGCGGTTACGCGGCATGGGTGCTGGCCCGCGCCGAGCGGTCGCGAGTGGCCGCCACCACCGAGGAGCGGCGCCAGAACCTGCTGCGCAAGGAACTCGCCTGGTTGCAACGGGGCGCCCCGGCGCGTACCTCCAAACCCAGGTTCCGGATCGATGCCGCCACTGCGCTGGTCGCCGACGAACCCGCACCCCGCGACACCCTGGCACTGCAGCGCCTGGCCACCGCGCGCCTCGGCAAGGACGTCATCGACCTCGAGGGCGTCACGGTACGGGTCGACACCCCCACCGGCCCGCGCACCCTGCTGCAGGACATCACGTGGCGACTGGCCCCCGGCGAACGGGTGGGCGTGGTCGGGCCGAACGGCGCGGGCAAGACCACGCTGCTCAGGCTGCTGACCGGCGCCCACCTACCCGACAGCGGGCGAGTCCGCAGTGGCAAGACCGTCCGCTCGGCCATGCTGACCCAGGACGTCGCGGAATTGGACGCGGTCTCCCACCGGCGGGCCGTCGAGGCCGTCGCAGACGTGGCGGGGGTCGTCGAGATCGGCGGCCGCGACGTCACCGCCGCTCAGCTGGTCGAGCAGTTGGGCTTCCCCAAGGAGCGGGCGTGGACCCCGGTGGCCACCCTCTCCGGCGGCGAACGGCGGCGTCTTCAATTGCTGCGGCTGCTGCTCGGCGGGCCCAACGTCCTGCTGCTGGACGAGCCGACCAACGACCTGGACACAGATGCCCTGGCTGCGATGGAGGACGTGCTGGACGGGTGGGCGGGAACCCTGGTCGTCGTCAGCCACGATCGGTACCTGCTGGAGCGGCTCTGTGACCGGCAGGTGGGTGTGTTCGGTGACGGCAGGGTCCGTGACCTGCCCGGTGGGGTGGACGAATACCTGGCCATCCGTCGCCGCGAGGCGGCCGTCACCGTCGGATCGGGTGCGCCGCCTGCGCCGACGTCCAAGCCGACGTCCAGGCGCGCATCCGAGGCGACTGTCGACGCTGCCGTCGTGCGCGCGGCTCGCAAGGATGCGGCTCGGCTGGAGCGCCAGATTGCCAAGTTCGAGGCCGACATCACGCGACTGCACCACGAGCTGGCCTCGAATGCCACGGATGCGGCCGCCGTGCTGATCCTGGACACCGATCTTCGGGCCGCAATCACTGCTCGGGATCGCCACGAGGAGGAGTGGCTGCAGGCCATGGAGGTAGCGGAGGGCTGATCACACCCTGATGGCGGAGTGCGCCGGCCGCGACGTCACCCGGGGCGGTCGGCGGTAAGCTCGCCTGTCAGCGATCCGCCCTAGTGTAACGGCAGCACACGGGCCTTTGGTGCCTTGAGGTCCCTGTTCGAATCGGGGGGGCGGAGCTGGACGGGGGTTGTCCCGGGGGTGCGCGCGCCACCCTGCGGCGTGGTTACAGTGAGCAAGCCCTCCCGCCTTGCCTGCCCTCAGGAGCGTCGCGTGTCCCCACCGTCCTGCGCTGCCGCCGTCGTCCTCGCGGCAGGCCAGGGCACCCGGATGCGTTCGGGTACCCCGAAGGTCCTGCATCTCATCGCCGGCCGCTCGATGGTCGGCCATGCTCTGGCCGCGGTGTCGCAGACATCGCCTGACCAGGTCGTCGTCGTCGTCCGCCACGATCGCGATCGGGTCGCGGGGCACATCACAGAGGTTGCTCCCGACGCCCTGGTCGCCGACCAGGACGAGGTTCCCGGTACCGGTCGGGCTTTCGGTTGCGCGGTCGCCGCCCTGGATGCGGCCGCGTCGGCCACCGGCGCCGAGGTGGCGCACGGGCGAGTTCTCGTCACGTACGGCGACGTTCCGCTGTTGCGGCCGCAGACGTTGCGGCAACTGTTGGTGGCGGCCCCAGATGCGGTCGTCAGCGTGTTGACTGCGGTCGTCGCCGATCCGACGGGCTATGGCCGGATCGTGCGCGGCGCGGACGGCGGTGTGGAGCGCATCGTCGAGCATCGCGACGCCGACCCGGACGTGCTGGCGATCAACGAGATCAACACCGGTCTGTACGTCCTCGACCTCGACTTCGCCCGACATGCGATCGGGCTGTTCCGCCCGGCCAACGCGGCGGGCGAGCTGTATCTGACGGATGTCGTCGAGATCGCCCATCGTCTGGGCCGCTCGGTCGCGGCCGTCGTCGCAGCCGACCCCACAGAGGTGGACGGGGTCAACGATCGGGTGCAACTGGCGCAGGCCCGGCGACGTTTTGCCGACCGACTACTCGACGAGCACATGCGGGCCGGTGTCGACATCGTGGATCCGGCGACCACGTGGGTCGACGTCACGGTCGAGCTGGCGCCCGACTCGGTCGTGCATCCCGGCACCCTGCTGCAGGGCGCGACCCGCGTGGCAGCGGGCGCCGAGGTCGGACCGGACTCCACGCTCAGGGACACGGTGGTGGGCGAGGGCGCCACGGTGGTGCGCAGTCACGTCATCGGCGCTCGGATCGGGCCCCGCGCGAGCGTCGGACCGTTCTCGTACCTGCGCCCCGGAACCGTGTTGGCAGCCGGGTCCAAGGTGGGCGCGTACGTCGAGACGAAGAACGCGACGATCGGCGTCGACGCGAAGGTGCCCCACCTGTCCTATGTGGGTGACGCCGAGGTGGGTGACGGGGCCAACATCGGCGCGGGGACGATCGTCGCCAACTACGACGGGGTCGCCAAACACCGCACGACCGTCGGTGCCCATGTCCGGGTCGGCAGCAACACGGTCCTCGTCGCACCGGTCACGGTCGGCGACGGGGCGTACACCGCGGCCGGGTCGGTCGTCGTCTCGGACGTCCCGCCCGGCGCGTTGGCCGTTGCCCGGGGTGCCCTGCACGTCAGCACCGGCTGGGTGGGTCGGCGGCGGCCGGGCACGGCGGCTGCGGATGCCGCGGAGGCTGCCGAAAGGGCACAGAACGGGCACACTGGGGCAGGTACGCCCTCACCTTCCGATCATTCTGATCAACCGGACTCGAGCCGACAGTCGTTACGCGAGGGGCAGGACGCATGACCACGGGAATCACCACCACCGGAGAGCGCCGAATGGTGCTCATCAGCGGTCGAGCGCACCCAGAACTGGCCCAGGAGGTGGCGACGTGGCTGGGCGTCGACCTGGTGCCGACCATGTCGTACGACTTCGCCAACGGCGAGATCTACTGCCGCTTCGGTGAGAGTGTGCGGGGCGCGGACGCGTTCGTCATCCAGAGTCATTGCAGCCCGATCAACGAGTGGCTGATGGAACACATGATCATGGTCGATGCCCTCAAGCGGGCATCGGCGAAGCGGGTCACCGTCGTGGCACCGTTCTACGGCTACTCGCGCCAGGACAAGAAGCACCGCGGCCGCGAGCCGATCTCCGCTCGCCTGGTGGCCGACCTGTTCAAGACGGCGGGCGCGCACCGACTGATGAGTGTCGATCTGCACGCCGCCCAGATCCAGGGGTTCTTCGACGGCCCGGTCGACCACCTCACGTCCATGCCGGTGATGGTCGATTACATAAAGAAGTCCTACGACGTCTCGGACATGACGGTCGTCTCGCCGGACGCCGGCCGGGTGCGGCTCGCCGACGTCTACTC
>JANNOG010000041.1:0-42616 GCA_031398915.1 Micrococcales bacterium
GGTCGTTGCCCCGGATCTGCTTGAGGACGTACCCGGCCGCCCCGGCCATGATCGCCGAGAACAGCGCCTCGTCGTCGTCGTAGGACGTCAGGATGAGGACGGCGATCTCCGGATGCAGTGAGCGGACCTCCCGGCAGACGTCGATGCCGGAACCGTCAGGGAGGCGGCCGTCCAGCACCGCCACATCCGGACGCAGCGCCGGGATCCGCCGGATCGCCTCCTGCGCGAGACCCGACTCACCCACGATCTCGATGTCGCCGTCCGCCTCCAACAGGTCTTTGAGCCCGCGACGCACCACCTCGTGGTCGTCGAGCAGGAACACCCGGATGGACACCTGATCGCTCACGGGGCTCAGTCTCCCCCACCCACGACACCGGGACCTTCGGCTGGCGTGGTCGGGCCGTTGTCCGCTGCCGACCGCCGGCCCGCGGCGGCGAACCTGGATGGACATCGCCGGTGGCGATGGAACCCGGAGGGACGACATGAGCGACATCGGCGAGCAGGCATCGAGCCCCGGCGCCATGGCGGACGTCGACCGGCGCACCACCGCGGGAATCGTTGTCGGGGTCGACGGCGGCCCGGCGGCCGCGGCCGCGCTGCGTTGGGCGGCCAGGCAGTCACGCGTCACCGGTATGGGTATCCAGGTCATCTATGCCTGGCAGGTCGCAGGCCCGCACCTCGGAACGGCCGCTTTGCTGCGGCGGGCCGCGAGTACCGACGCCCGGGCCAGAGCCACCCGGTGGGTCATCGATGCCCTGGCCGACAGCGACCCCTCACTGCCGTGGACGTTGAACCTCGTCGAGGACGCGCCCGGTCCCGGACTCGTGGACCGGTCCCGCTCGGCGCTGTTGCTGGTGATGGGACCGGCGATCACAACGGCCTGCGCCGCCTTGTCTCCGGGTCGGTCTCGCGCTACGTCATCGCGCACGCCGTTCCCCCGGTTGTCGTGGTCAGGGCATCACCTGTCACGCGTTCAGAAGCAATCGCACCACTCGAGCACCACGAACCCGTCAGGAGCCCATCATGAAGGCACTCGTTTACAACGGACCGGGTAATACCACCTGGAAGGATGTCCCCGACGCTCAGGTGGTCGACGACACCGACGCGGTCATCCGGGTCGACGCGACCACCATCTGCGGCTCCGACCTGCACATCATCAAGGGCGACGTCCCGGCTGTCCAGGCCGGCCGGATCCTCGGACACGAGGCGGTGGGCACCGTGACCCAGGTGGGGATGGGGGTCCGCCGGGTCGCCGTCGGGGACCGCGTCCTGGTCTCGTGCATCAGTGTCTGCGCCACGTGCCGGTTCTGTCGCGAGGGTCGACCCGGCCAGTGCCTCGCCGGTGGCGGGTGGATCCTCGGACACCTGATCGACGGCGCCCAGGCCGAGTCGGTCCGGGTCCCGTTCGCGGACACCTCCACCCATCCGGTACCGGCCGGCGTCAGCGACGAGGAGATGCTGATGCTCGCCGACATCCTGCCCACCGGCTACGAGGTCGGCGTGCTCAACGGTGCGGTGCGCCCCGGCGACGTGGTCGCCGTCATCGGTGCGGGTCCGGTCGGCCTGGCGGCCGTCCTCGGTGCGCGACTGCTCACGCCGAGCTTGATCGTGGCGATCGACCTGGCAGGCGCACGCCTGGAGGCGGCCAAGCAGTTCGGCGCCGACGTCACGATCAACAACGCCGCCCAGGACGCCCGGATCGTCGTCCGCGAGTTGACCGGCGGACTCGGCGCCGACGTGGTCATCGAAGCCGTCGGCGTCCCATCCACCTTCGAGCTCGCCACGGAACTGGTCCGAGCCGGCGGACACGTCGCCAACGTCGGGGTCCACGGCGTCCCCGTGACGCTGCATCTGGAACAGCTGTGGAGCCGCGACATCACCATCACAACCGGCCTCGTGGACGCCACGTCGACGCCGACCCTGTTGCGGCTCATGTCCAGCGGGCATCTCGATGCGAAACGCTTCATCACCCACCGGTTCGGACTGGCGGATATGGACGAGGCCTACCAGACCTCGTCGCATGCCGGTGAGACCGGCGCCCTGAAGGTCGTGCTGAGCCGCACGGCAGTCACGCGGGGGAAGGACCAAGCCTGATGGGAATTCCGGTCAAGACGAGACACCAGTCATCACCGGCTCAGATCAGTTGAGCTGCTTTGGTCCCGGGTGGGGAGGTCGTTCGGCCCTGTGTGCGACGGAACTCGAGACCTACGTTGGGTCTACCTCATACATAAGCAATAGGAGTAGTCATGAATGTGCGCGTGGGCATCAACGGAATGGGCCGGATCGGGCGGGACGTACTGCGAAGTGTCCTGGAGCGCAACGACCGAGGGTTCGACGTCGTCGCGATTAACGACGTCGCGCCTCCAGCGACCATCGCCTACCTGCTGGGCCATGATTCCACCTACGGCCGCTGGGATCATCCTTCTGAGTTCGACGGCGACATGCTCACGGTGGCGGGCCACACCATTCGCGTCAAGCAGCAACCGGAGCCTGCGCTGCTCGACTGGGCCGCCGACGGTGTCGAGGTGGTGATCGAGGCAACGGGACGGTTCCGCACCCGCGAGCGCGCTGCCGCCCACCTCGCGGCGGGTGCCCGCAAGGTGGTGCTGACCTCGCCGGGCACCGGCGTGGACGCCACCATCGTCATGGGCATCAACCAGGAGATCTATGACACCGGCGCACACGAGATCATCTCGAATGCGTCCTGCACCACCAACTGCGCGGCGCCGATGGCGTCGGTGCTGGACCAGGCGTTCGGGATCGATGAGGGCCTGCTGACGACGATCCACAGCTACACATCGGACCAGAACCTGCTCGACGGGCCGCACAAGGACCTGCGTCGCGCCCGCTCCGCGGCGGTCAACATCATTCCGACCACGACGGGCGCCGCCAAGGCCATCGGGCAGGTGCTGCCCCGGCTCGCGGGCCGCTTGGACGGGATCGCCGTCCGGGTGCCGGTCGTTGACGGGTCGCTGGTCGACCTGACGGTCCGGCTGACCGAGGCCGCCACCGCGGACCAGGTCAACGCCGCGTTCCAGCATGCCGCCGCCGGTCCGCTGAAGGGCATCCTGCGGTACACCGCGGATCCTGTCGTGTCCCACGATGTCATCGGCGAGGCGGCCTCGTGCCTCTTCGATTCGGAACTGACGCGGGTGGTCGGTAGCACCGTCAAGATCTTCGGTTGGTACGACAACGAGTGGGGTTACGCGCAGCGGACGGTCGACCTGGTCGACCTGGTGGCCCGCACGCTCCCGGCCCGCTGAGCCGGCTGTCCGACCTGTCCATGCCCTCACCCAAGGAGTCCGTATGCGTGCAGCCGTCGTACCGTCCCTAGGAGCACCGCTCGATGTTCGGGAGGTTGACACCCCGACGCCCGGACGGGGGCAGATCCTCGTCCGCATCGAAGCGTCAGGTATCTGCCACACCGACATCCACGCGGCCCGTGGCGACTGGCCGGTCACCCCGACCGCCCCGTTCGTCCCCGGGCACGAGGGCGTGGGAGTCGTCGACCAGCTGGGTGACGGCGTCACTGCCCACCAGATCGGTGACCGGGTCGCCCTGGCCTGGCTCGGATCGGCCTGCGGTGCGTGCCGGTACTGCCTATCCGGCTGGGAGACACTGTGCGAGGCACAGCAGAACACGGGCTACTCAATCAATGGTGCGTACGCGGAATACGCGATCGCGGACGCCAGATTCGCCGTGGCCGTTCCCGTCGGGGTGGACCCCATGGAAGCGGCCCCCCTGGCCTGCGCCGGCGTCACCACGTACAAGGCCGTCAAGGTCGCCGGAGTACGCACCGGTGACCTGGTCAGCGTGGTCGGCATCGGCGGTCTCGGCCACCTGGCCGTCCAATACGCCGCGATCGCCGGGGCCACGGTCGTCGCAGTCGACGTCGGCCCTGCCAAGTTGGACCTGGCCCAGCAACTCGGCGCCACGTACACGGTCGACGCCTCCGTCGAGGACCCCGCCGAGGCCATCCAGCGCCTTGGGGGCGCGGACGTCGCGATCGCCCTGGCGGTCCAGCCCGATGCCATTGCCGGTGCGTTCGCGTCACTGCGACGCGGCGGTCGGCTGGTCCTGGTGTCCCTGCCCAGGGACGGCCGACTCGACGTCTCCATCTTCGACACCGTCCTCAAGGGGATCAGCATCATCGGGTCGATCGTCGGCACCCGCCAGGACCTCACGGATGTGTTCGCACTCCACGCCAGCGGCCGTACCCGCGTCATCATGGCCGAACGCACCCTGGACGGCATCAACGAGGCCTTCGAGGACGTGCTCGCCGGCCGGGTTCCGGGCCGGCTCGTCATCCGGATGTAGTCATGATGGGCGGTCGGTGTCGGACGGCTCCACGACCGGTCGGCGGTGGGGGGTCGAAGGCGTAACAGGTCGTCGGTGTCGTCCGAGGTCAGCCTGGACGCGCCGTGGCCCTGACCCGGCTGCGGTACGTCATCTCATACGTGACGACCTGCACGGTGACCACGACGGCGACCAATGAGATGGCGGTGGTGACCGGGTCGAAGTGCGACCCCTCGTTGGGGAAGAGGCTGAACGACACATTGATGCACGTATGGAAGACGATGGCGATGAACACGCTGCGGTTGGCCTGGTTGTACAACCGGACGATGATGATCCGCAGCAGGACGCCGGCCACGAACTGCGCGCTGATCCACGTCACCGAGCGACCCATCGCGTAGAACGGGACGATGTGCCACGCCTGCCACACCGCGCCGATGATGAGCGCGGCCGGAAGTTCACCGAATCTGCGCTGCAGTGGATCGGTCAGATAGCCGGTCCAACCGATTTCCTCGCCCACGGCGCCGACGACGTACACCAGCAGCATGGCCGGTAATGCGATCCATGCGATATGAGGAGACGGGAGCGGGTATCCGAGAAGCCGCATGAGGAACCATGACGAGACCGCCACGACCGGCATGATCGACACAGCGAGCAGGAGCAGTCTGGCGCCTGCGATCCGCCGGACGTCAAACGCCCGGCCCAGCAGGGTCTTCGTCGACCGCCAGCCGCCTCGCCTCGCGGTCAGGATGATCGCCACCAGCATGGGAACGAACGTCATGAGAGCACTGACCGGCAAGCCATAGGGCAGCAGGCCGCTTGGGGCGACGAAACCCAGGACCCAGAACGGCAGTGACATCATCAGCAGCAGCACCACGAACGTCGCCGGTGCGTGGCCCGTGGTGTCACCGGCCCGCCGGGGGGTGGCTGTCATTCCGGTGCGGCCTGCGCAAGCACGGTCTCGGTCATGACCTCGAAGAATCTGTCGGGTTCCTGGAACAGTGACCGGTGCCCCGAGTCCTCGAACACGATCATTTCCTTGTGTGGTGCCTGGAGGATCTCGAACCATTCTGCGGCGGGCTCGGCGCGGCCCCGGGTCTCGTACCGTCCCTGCACCAGGTAGACCGGCACGTCGAGTTCGCGGACCTGGGTCCGGAGATCGATTCCTTGCAATTGCGGATACAGAGCGGTGAACACATCGAGGAACGCGGCGAGGTTGTGCAACTGCTCCAGGAGGCTGTATTCCTCGTAGAACAGATTCTCGGAGAACCCTGCGGCGCCTTCGGCGGCACGGCTGTCGTCATACGGATAGACCTCGTGCTCGTACGACAGGGCAGCCTCGTAGTCCAGCGGATCAAGGTATGGCGGTGGGCCGCTGCCCCGGAGCTTCGCGGCCAGAGCAGTGTTGTCCGTGCGGTCGGCCCAGGCGAGTGTGTCGTCGTAGTAGATGCGGTCGGTGGCGCGCAGGTTCACCATCTGCCCGGCTCCGACGAAGGCATGGAACAGCTCCGGGCGCCGCGCAACGGCCACGACGCCGAGCAGCGACCCCCACGAATTGCCGACCAGATAGACCTTCTCCTGATCGAACCGGGCCAGCAGGTACTCCGTGACCTCGATCGTGTCGCTGATTGCCTGGTCCAGCGTGAGTGTCGACCGCGGGTCTTGGGTGTCGTAGGACTTCCCACTTCCGCGCTGATCGTAGGTGGCCACGACGAATGCCTCCTCCAGGCGCTCGCCGTTGCGCCGGAGTGCTCCGATGTCTGTGCCACCCGGACCACCCGCCAGGTAGAGCAGGATCGGGGCGCCCGTGCTGTCCCCGCGGATCATCATCGCCAGGTCGTGGCCGCCGATCTCGACCCGGGTGAGCTCGGCGACGCTGCCTGCCAGCGGCTCACCGTCGCCGCCGAGGATCGGGTCCGTGCTCGCGGGGCGGCTGATCCCGACCACGAGGGCCAGCACCGCGACCAGCGCCAACGCGGTCACCGACCGTCGCAGCCACCGCCCCACCCCGGCGCGACGCCGTCTGCCCTCCCCACGACGGGCGGCCGCTGCTCCGAGAGTGGCGCCGAGCACCATCGGAACCAGGGCGAGGACGGCGTGCAGCCCCCGGCCCAGGACGAGGGCGAGCACTCCGTACGTGCCAGTGAGGTCGATGCCGTCCACCAGCGGTCCGCTCACCCGCCATCGGGCCGTCTCGAACACGACCACGAATACGAGCGGAGCGAGCAGCATGGCCCAGCGCGAGCGCATCAACAGTCCCGCGACGGCACCCACCGCCAGGCTCGCCGCGATCGTGCCCAGCGCGTCGGCGGTCGTGATCGGACCACGGGGCGTCCACCAGGCCATGAGCAGCGCGGCCACGGCGACGAGCCCGGTCACCGCCAGCACCCCGACCCGGCCGCCCGGCGCGATGCGCGTCATGTCGAGGCACCGGACTCGGCAGTTGCCCCCCGCAGCATGCGCCACAGCGACGCGGTCGTCACCAGCAGCACCACGGCGATGGGGGCCATGACACCCCAGGCGGGTTCGACGTCGCGGGCGAGGGCAACCACCGGGGTAAGGAGGATGGGCAGGCAGGTCAGGGCGAGGAAGACCAGCACCCCTGGTGCCGCCAGGTAGCCCAGTGGCTGCCGCCGCAGCAGGGAAACCGCAACCAGCAGCACCGCGGGAAGCACGATGGACAGGTCGAGGACATGGACCGGGTTGGTCGGGACCAGCCACACCTGCGCGCTGGTGGACAGCCGGCCAGCCACGAGGTCGGGGACGATCTCGCTGAGCCACAGCAGGCCGAACAGGATGGCGAGCGCGATGAGGGTCCACGCGATCCCCGGCATCGGCCGCGCCTCGAAACCCTGGCGGACCGCGGCGCTGTCGACCGCAGCAAGACTCATGACCATGGCGTAGAAGGACAGGCCGAGGACGGCGACCCAGAGCAGGAACAACGGACCGAAGTGGATCGAGAACGCGTAGATCGCGTAGCTGTAGACGGTGAACGCCAGGGCGCCCAGCCAACACAGATACGCCGGCATCGACCCCCGCGACGCCAGCACACCCAGGATGACGATGAGCGGCGCCACAACGATCAGATTGACGAGATCCTGGGCCACGGACACCCCGACCAGGTCGACGGTCTCCCGCCCGTACACCCGGTCCACGGCTGCCAACCCGGCCACGCTTCCTACCGCCGCGAGCAGCGCGGCGCCGAGCGACAGCAAATGGTGCGCGGGCCGCAGCCACGAACCGGCGCGCAGCCGCTGCGCGACCGTAGCCGTCATGCGTCGCGCCTGCCGAAGACCACCAGGGCACCGGCGACGACGGCCATGGCATAGATCAGGAGGACGACCAGCCCCCCGAGCGGGGACAGCATGTTGGGGAACTCCACGAGCGCCGACATCGCAGCGGCGGCCGAGTTGGGCAGATACTTCGTGATGTCGTCACTCCACGGCGCCGGCAGCAGTAGAGCGAGCCCCGGCAGGATGGTCAGGGCGGCCACGAGAACGGTGATGGCGCCCGCGGTGCGACGCAAGAGGGCGCCGAGCCCCACGGCGATGAGCCCGACGAGGACCAAGCGGCCGGCGCTGCCGAGCACGGCGCGTAGCGCTCCCTCGTCGGCGAGGGTGAGGTCGGCGTCGACGGGCGACAGCACCGCCTGGCCGATGAGGAAGGCGGCGAGGCAGCTCACCAGGCTGACCACCGTCAGCAGGACCGCGAACATCGTCAGCTTCGCTAGCAGCAGCAATCGCCGTTGCGGCACCGCCACCAGGCTCACGCCGATCTGACCGCTGGAGTACTCCGACGTCATGACAAGCACGCCCAGCACCCCGACGGCGAGCTGCGCCAGGTCGAGGCCCGCGAATGCGTACAGCAGCGGGTCGAACGTGGCGATGTCCTCAGGGCTGCGCTGGTCCCACCGGTTGACCAGGATCGCCGTGAAGAGCGGGCCGACCCCCACCGTGGCGTGGATGGCCAGACCCAGCACCCAGTAGGTGGTTCGTACCGTGCGCAGCTTCGTCCATTCGGCGCGCGTGGCGGCGAGGAAGACGGCGCCACGCGACGGCGTCATGGCTGAGGCGACGCTCGGAATGACCATCGGACGCACCGGCTCGGTACCCGCGGTTCCCACGGTCATGCCGCTACCCCGGCAGTGGGCAGGGGCTCGCCCGGGATGGCGGCTCCTCGGAACTGCTCGTGGTCCTGGGTCATCTCCATGAATGCCTCCTCGAGGGACGCGCGCTGGGTGGACAGCTCGTACAGCGTCATCTCGGCCGCGGCGGTGATGATCCCGATGTCCCGTGATTCGAGTCCGGTGACCCGGAGCTCGTCGCCGCCTTCCGCTCGGACCTGAGCGCCCTTGTGCCGCAGCAGGTCGGCCAGGGCGATCGCATCGGGCGATATGACGCGGACGTGGTGGCCGGCGGTGCGCTCGATGAAGTCGGCGACGCTGCCCATCGCCAGCAGGCGACCCCGTCCGATGACGACGAGATGGTCTGCCGTCAAGGCCATCTCGGACATGAGGTGACTCGACACCAGGATGCTCCGGCCCTCGGCGGCCAGCGACCGGAACAGGCGACGCACCCAGAGGATGCCCTCCGGGTCGAGGCCGTTGACCGGCTCGTCGAAGAGCAGCACCGCCGGGTCACCCAGCAGTGCAGCGGCGATGCCGAGGCGCTGCCCCATGCCGAGAGAGAACGCCCGCACGCGGCGATCGGCCACGTCGGACAGGCCCACCATGTCGAGGACTTCGTCGACGCGGCGCCTCGGGATGGTGTTGGACTGCGCCAGCCACCGCAGGTGGTTGCGCGCGCTGCGGCCGGGATCGACGGCCTTGGCGTCCAGCAGTGCCCCGACCTGATGGAGGGGGAAGCGCAGGTCCTGGTATCGACGACCGTCAATGGTGACATCGCCGGACGTCGGGGTGTCCAGGCCGACCATCATCCGCATCGTGGTGGACTTGCCACTGCCGTTGGGGCCGAGAAAGCCGGTCACCTGACCGCCCGCGACAGTGAACGTGAGGGCGTCGACGGCGAGCGTGTTGCCGTAGCGCTTGGTGAGGTGCCGGCACTCGATCATGGGTCAGGGCTACTTGAGGATGCTGAGTCGGTTGACCAGGGGCAGTCGCTCCCAGGCCTGGCCCAGGCCGAAGGTCCGGCCCGCGCTGGTCAAGGCCAGGATGACCAGCACCAGGGCATAGATGATGTGATCGTCAAGGAACGGGTTGTTCGCCGGAGGCAACACCGCAGCCCACATCAGCAACAACAAGGCACCACCGGCCACAGCGGCGACCCGCACCCCGATCCCCAGGATCAACGCCACACCCACACCCAGCAGGGCCGCCATGAACAGCCAATCCGCCCACGCCGCACCCGCAATGCTCTGAAACGCCGACGCGAACGGACCACTGGTGGCGTTGCCCAGGAACCCGGCCGTCGGGCTACCGCCGTCCAGCCACGCACCCTCAGCCGGAGTGGCGCGACCCAGACCGAACAGCTTGTCCAGGAACGGCCACAGGAAGATCCACCCCATCGCCAACCGAGTCACCCCCAGGACGTAACGGTAGGCACGGTGACGCGGCGTCTCCTCAACCACCGGCTCCGCCAGGAACGCCTCATCACGCAACACCGAACGATGGTTCGTGGTAGCCGTAGGGACAGGGGCGGGAAGTGCGGCCATGAGGACCTCCGATAACAAGCCCCACCCGATGGTGGGCACACCACCAGCCTCGTACTCCAGTCACCACCAGCACAGGGACCAAAGGCCCCACACCGACCACCAGACGG
The DNA here is from genome assembly GCA_031398915.1 of Micrococcales bacterium. Lineage (GTDB taxonomy): Bacteria > Actinomycetota > Actinomycetes > Actinomycetales > JBBAYJ01 > JANNOG01. The sequence goes on from JANNOG010000041.1 coordinate 10,071, forward strand.
CACCCAGCACACTCCACGCCCGCCGCAGATGCGTGCTCAGATGGACCGGGACGGCGTGTGATGACGGCTCCACCGGCACTTGACGACCTTGACGCGTGGATCTCCGAGGAGGACCTGTTCCGACAGCCTCCCGACATCGCCGGCGCGCGGCGTGACCTCGCTCTCCACCAGGCCCTGGAGCACCTGCGCCAGGGCCTGCCGGCCTTCGACCGCTACTGCGAGCGGTTGGGCTGGTCAAAGAGCGACGGACGGCTTCCCTACCTACCGAGCACCGTCTTCAAGAGCGCGCACGCCATGGTCCGGGTGGCGGGCACGGCCGGGGTCGAAACGACGAGCAGCTGCACCCGCGGCTCGGTGTCGCGGGTATGGCGCGACGACCTCACCCGCATGCGATTGTTCGGCTCGGTCGTAGCCGGGGTCCGTGGGGTGCTCTCCTTCGAGAACACCGACGCGGTCGCGTTCGATCTCGGTCCCCAGCTGTACGCGGTCAACCACCTGTGGATCTCCTACGTCCTGGCGGGCGTCTCCCCCGGTACACGACAGCACCTTCTACGTCCGTGGTGAGCTCGCCCTCGACCAGCTGCTCATCGACCTCGCGGCACACGATGGCGGCCCCGCCGTCCTGGTCGGGCCGCCGCCGCTGGTCATGGCTGCGGCCGGCCACGTCGCCGCACGCGGCGGCCTGCAGTTCAAGGCGCGGATGAAAGTCGTCACCATCGGAGGGTGGAAGCGCCGTGAGGGCGAGCGGGTGTCGCGGACCGAACTGTCCGACGTGGTGTGCCGGTCGTTGGGGCTCGACAACGACCATTACGTCCGCGACGCCTTCAACATGGTCGAGCTCAACACTGTGATCATGGAATGCGAACGGCACAAGCTCCACGTACCGCCCTGGCTACGGGTTGATGCGCTTGATCCCCCGGACACTGCACGTCCTGGCGTCGGGAGAGTCCGGGATTCTCGCCTTCGGCAACCCCACCGCCCGCAGCCTTCCGTGCTTCGTCGCCGGCGATGATTTCGGTGTCGTGAATCGCTCGGCTTGCTTGCGAGTGCGGCGCCGTCGGCGACGTGATGCGGATCGAGCGGCGGGTCGACACCATGGAGGCGCGTAGATGTGCCCTGACGATAGGACCCCGGGCCGCAGGTGCGCAGTGCAGGCGACCCTCCGAGAGGTGACAAGATGACCGACTGGTCGCAACGACGTGTGCTCATCACCGGAGTCAGCCGTCCGGCAGGGATCGGCGCGGCTCTAGCCGGCAGGTTCGCGCAGTGCGGGGCCGTGGTCGCGGCGCACGGGAGCCCCGCCTACGACGTGGAGCAGCGATATCCGGACGCCGGTCCAGACCTGGCCGACAGCGTGTTCGCTGGTTACGCGGCCCAGGACCTGCGTGTGACACGACTCACCCCCGGCGATCTGGCGGCGTCGGGGGCAGCCGAGCGCGCGCTCGAGGAGGCGGCTGAGGCCATCGGGCCGCTGACCGATCTCGTCCTCAACCACGCCTACAGCACGAGCGCGGAACTGGGTACCTGGACCGCAGAGCACATCGACGCGCACCTCACCGTCAACATTCGGGCATCGATGTTGCTCGTCCAGCGATTCGCGCAGCAGGCACCGGCGGGTCGTGCGATCACGCTCATGACGAGCGGGCAGTACCTCGGCCCCATGACGACCGAGATCGCCTATGCCGTGAGCAAAGAGGCGATCCGCAATCTTGCCTTGCACCTATCGGTGGTGCTCGCGCCGCAAGGCATTCGGGTCAACGCCGTGAACCCCGGCCCGACAGACACCGGCTATCTGACGGGTGAGGCTCATGAGCAGGTCGCGGCGATGTTCCCGCAGGGACGGTGGGGACAACCGGAGGACGTTGCCCGCCTCGTCGAGTTCCTGCACTCCGACCAGGGAATCTGGGTCACCGGCCAGTGCATCGGCAGCGAGGGCGGGTTCCAGCGATGACCTGCTCGCCATCGGGTGGCCGGCGCCCGCCTGCACCCTGCCCTCACGAGACCCGACGGGGGTGACGCGATGCCGTACCGCTTGGACCGCCGTGCCCCGCTTGGGTCGCCCCCCTCGCGCGGTGCCCCGAGTGCCGGCGTGACCACCAGCGCAACCCGAGGCCGTGTGCAGCCCTGCTGGCCCAGCACGACGGCCGACTGCTGCTGGTGCGGCGCGTTCTCGAGCCCTCAGCAGGCGCCGCAGCTGGCGGAGTTCGTCGGGCTGAGCGTGGACGAGCGGTGGGTGAGCCGGTCGCCGGCCGTGATGCTGGAGATATTTCACTGGTTCCGCGGCGAGACCTTCGGACTGATCGTTGAGGATCTCTTAGACGAACTCGCCTCGAACCACATCCTGTCCTCGTTGCCCGCGGCACCGCCGTGGGTAACCGAAATCCTCAACGAGGAGATCTGCCACGCCTGGCTCCAGGGGACACCGAAACGGGCCGAGCCGCCCTCCTGCCTACTTACCACGCCTTCGCCACAGTCAACGCGAGCATCCTCGTGCAGCACCTCAAACACCGCCGGCTCCGCGCACTGCGAGGCGATCGGGGGCTCCCCAGCGTCAACCACCTGCTGACCTCCCTCGGCTGGGACAACAGCTACACCCACCAGAACCCCGGCCTCGTCTCCACCCTGCTCGACCTGGAATATGGCGCGACGCGTATCTTCACCCCGGCCGACGCCCCGCGCGCGGCGGCCGTCCTGCGGCGCATGCTCGTGGACACCGACCACTGCAACGTCCTCGTCGCGAGCAAACACCCGCTGCCGCGACACCCGCCGGGTCCGTTCGCCGCCGAGCTACACCACGGGGCCGCAACCTGGCCCCACCTCAGTACGGACACTGCACCGGACATCGTGATCGCCTCCGCCGGGGACGTCCCCGCGCGCGAGCTCAGCCGTGCCGCGGCCGAACTACCCCCAGAGCTGAGGGTGCGGTACGTCCACGTCAACGACCTGACCGTGCTCGGCTGCCGCACGATCTGGCCCCACGCCCTGACCGTCGAGCGGTTCACCGACCTGTTCGCGACCGAGGTGCCTGTTCTGCTGGCAACGGTGGGCTACCCGGGCGCGGTCCGTGGTCTGCTGGCCGGCCGTGGGGACGCTGACCGCTTTCACGTCGTGGGGTACCGCGACCTCGGTCGGCAGACCTCACGGCAGGACCTGCTGGACGGGGCCGGTTTGTCGGCTCGTGCCTTGCGGGCGCGGGCCCTGGACCTGGTCACCAACCGATCGAGAGGGTATGTGGGATGAGTGACGACGCGGCGCCGGGCAGCGAGCATGTGCGCCCCGCGACGGGCGGGTCCGCGGACATCTTCGCCTCGACCGCGCCGTTCTACGCCCGCTACCGGGCCGGGTACCCACCCGAGCTGTACACCTATCTCGCCGAGCGTTGCGGTCTTGACGGCACCCAACGGGTGCTTGACCTCGGCACCGGCTCCGGCACCCTCGCCTTGGGGCTGGCCGCCCGGGTCCGCGACGTCGTGGCGGTCGACCCCGAACCCGGCATGCTCGACGAGGCGCGCCGCCTGGCCCGCGAACGCGGGATCACGAACATCGACTGGCGACAAGGGGACTCCACACAGCTGGAGGGGATGGGCCTGGGGGACGTCCACCTCGCCGTCATGGGCCAGTCCTTCCACTGGACCGACCGCACGCAGGTCCTCGTGGCCATGGACCGCATGGTGGCGCCGGGCGGCGCGGTCGTGATCGTCGGTGGCCCACCTCCCGGTGCCGTGGGTCCACCACCGTGGACCCAGATCGCCGCGGAGATCCGCGCCCGGTATCTCGGTGCCGAGCGCCGTGCCGGGTCGGGCACGTACTCCCATCCGACAGAGACGCACCAGCAAGTCCTGAACCGGTCGCCCTTCTCCCGGCTGGAGATCGTCAGCTGGGACCACACCCTGACCCGCACACGCGACGACGTCGTGGGCCTGCAGCTGTCGTACAGCTACAGCAGCCCGGCCCAGCTCGGCCGCTCCAGGGCAGCGTTCGAGCGGGACCTCCGTGCGGCCCTGGACCGCCTCGACCCCTCCGGAGTCTTCGTGGAGCACCTCCGCACCGAGGCGATCATCGCGACCAGGCCGGACCACCGCACCGAAGCCGAGCCGTCATGAGTCCCGTGGCCCCGGAGCCGATGGCCGCCCATCCGACAGCGATCTCCTTTCAGCACCAGGAGGACGGCCGCCGGGTCCGCAGTACGGCTCCTCCTCGCGCCGCGGCAGTCGGCTCGACGGTTCGAGCACGCGAGCAAGGGCACCCGGAGAGACCCCGCGGGAAGAGGTGGTCGACTTCGCTCCGTTGACCGGCCCTCGACGCGAAGGCGGCCCAGCCACACCTCCGGGCGGGGGGGCCACCCCGAGCCATAATGGGCGCGTGGACAAGGTCGGGTACGCCGAGCGTCGGCCGTACGCCATCCCGAAGTCGCTGAGCGATCTGCGGGGACCGGCGCACGGAGTCGTTCGGCTCCCCGCCTCCCTGGCCTGGACCGGGCGCGCCGACTACGACCTCGACGACGACGCCGACCGGATCGTGTTCTACGAGCGCGTGCTCGTCGAGGCCCTGGCCACGGGGACCGTCGCAGGGCTCCTCGACGCGAAGCTGCTCCGGGCAACCTGGCGGCACCTGTTCCTGCCCCCGGCCGTCCGTTGGGCTTGGGAACAGCGGTTCACCGACATGTCGACCGCGGCCTAACCCACGCGGGTGGACCCCCTCCACGAGCGCCTGGCGCAGATCGGCCTTTCGGTCCTCGCCGACGACGGGTTCGCTCTCGCCGGCGGCTATGCCGTCCAGGCCCACGGCCTTCTCGAACGCCCGTCTGAGGACGTCAACCTGTTCACCACCGTCCAGGCCGAGCGGGCCTTCCCCAGCGCGGTCCGTGCAGCGATCGCTGCTTACGAGGCCGACGGCCTGAGGGTGGAGACCCTCCTGCAGACCCCGGGCTTCGCCCGGCTGGCGGTCCACGACCCTGCCAGCGACCGGACGTCCAAGGTCGAACTCGCCATCGACTGGCGACAGCACCCTCCCACTGTCCTCGCGATCGGCCCGGTCCTGCACCGCGATGACGCCGTCGCCAACAAGATGGGCGCCCCGTACTCCCGGGGGCAGGCCCGTGACTACATCGACGTCGACGCCGCCGTCCACACCGGCGCGTACGACCACGAGCGACTTCTCCAGCTCGCCACCGAACACGATCCGGGATTCGACCCGGGACGCTTCGCCGAGGCGCTACAAGCCGTCCGTCGGCTGCCGACACGCGAATTCACCGCCTACGGACTCACCGACGCCGACGCTCACGCACTCGTTGGACGGATCCTCACGTGGGCCGCAGAGCCGGCGTCACGGAAGCCCAACTAGCCACCGAATCTCCTCCTCCCCGACCTCTACTAGCCCGGCGTAGCAGTCCTCGCCGGGCACGGGGTGGGGGTTCTCGGGCGACAGCCGGTAGTCGACGTTGACCACCACCGCGCCGAGTTCGCTGCAGAACCGCAGGCAGTCCACGTGGCCGGTCTCCAGGCCATCCACGACCATCGCGCCGCCGTGGATGTAGTAGATGCCGGGGGCAGCAGTCTGGGTGGTCAGGGGACGGTAGATCCGGATGGGGATCTCGGGCCCGCCCGTGGGGCCGGGAATCGTGCGATCCTCGACCACGACGTCGTCCGAGACGGGCACCCCGGCGGCGAGTTGGGCCTCCAACGTCGACACCATGGCGCGACGCTGCGGCAGGGGGAGGTCGTTCATCCCGCCTGCGGTCTCGCGGAAGGCCTCCAGCGCGGGCCGGCACTCGGGATCGACACGGTCGAGGGACATGACGCCTCCTTCAGCGTCCGTTGCTGACCTATCGTCACCTACGTGGCGGACGCGATGCCCACCCGTTACTGACACACTGTCAGTTGTCAACCATCGGAGCGCTCATGGCCGTCGACCCGACACATCACGGCTACCGGCGTGCCCGTTCCGACGCGCAGAAGCAGCAGCGGCGCAGCGACATCCTGCAGGCCGCCCGAGCGCACCTCTGCGACGTCGGATTCGAGGGGTTCTCGATGGGACCGCTCGCGAAGGCGTCCGGGGTCGTCCGCGGAACCCTCTACCTGTACTTCCCGACCCGCGAGGAAGTCCTCCTCGCGCTGTATCTCGAGGACATGCGTGCCTGGCTCGAGGAACTCGCCGGGATCACTGAGCCCGGCATGCCGACGGAGGGCTTCCTGCGCGCCGTGTTCACCTCGGCGACGAGGCGAGCGGTCCTCATGGAGATCGCCCCGCACGTGACCGGCGTCCTCGAGGGCAACGTGTCTCCCGAGAGCTTCGCCGAGAGCAAGCACCTCGCCGCGGAACTCGTCGACGTCGCCGGTCGTCGGACCGCGCTGGCCCTGGGTCGCCCGGTCCACGAGGGGGCCGCGCTGGCCACGGCGCTATTCGTCCTGATGATCGGCATCACTCAGGCGCTACCCACGCCAGAGATCGACGCCGCTCGACGTCCTGACCCGCAACCACTCCTTGGTGGCGAGGAGCCACTGGAGGCGTTCGTCCGCATGGGCCGATGGATGGTCGAGGGCTCGCAAGGCGGCGCCACACCGGCCACGATCACGGGTAGGACACCCGCATCGGGTCGTCGAGGGCGTTGATGATCGGCTCGAGGTCCGGGGGGCCGGGCTGGTTGTAGCGCACGCCCGGCAGCGGCTCGGGCCCCGGCCCGCCGGGTTGTAATAAGAGAGGTAGTCGTCGTCGGAGCCGGCGGGGATCTCGAGGATCGTGAGGCCACGCGCCGCTTCCTCGTCGCCCTCGAGGACGATGTCGATGTAGTTGTCGCTGTCCTCGAAGTAGCAGTGGTCGTAGTGCACGTCATCGCCCTCGGCCTTGCCGAGGTCGGACAGCCCGACAACGCGCAGCGTGCCGCCCTGCAGTTCATAATCGACGCCGACCTCGGTCATCAGCACGGTCTCTCCGTCCGGGCCAGTGGCGTGGATCCGGAAGAAGTCCTCGTACTGATCGGGAGTGACGCCGGTCAGGCCATCGGGCGAGAGCAGCGGTTCACCGACATGTCGACCTCGGACTACCGCGCGGTGGACTCCTTCCCCGAACGCCTGGCACCGTTCGGATTCACCGACCTCGCCGATGACACCCGCGGGCACCGGCACGTGCGCAGGACCCTCAGTCCGCTCCCGCCAGCCGAAGATCGAGACTGGACGATCCGATTCCCATGGGCAAAGCATGGATCGACGGCCTCTGCCCGTGACGATCTTCGCATCGTTGCCGGTCACAGCCCTGTGAGCCGACGGTCGGACTCGAACCGACAACCGCCCGATTACAAGTCGGGTGCGCTACCAATTGCGCCACGTCGGCAGGCGTCAGCTGGTGGAGTGATCGAGCACCGTCCACCAGGGGCGAGCCCAGCCATGACCCAGTGTGCCAGCGTTCGCGACACGGCAATCGTCACACCACGGATGACGCAGCTTGTAAGGTACTTTACCTAGTGTGTCCGTGAGTGCTCCCCCGCTGTTGCCGCTGCTGCGCTCGCGCGTGCAGGGTGACATCTTGGCCTGGACCTACCTTCACCCGGAGAGCGAATACACGCTCACGGACCTCGCCCGACATGCCGCATCGTCGGTCCGCGCGGTCCATCACGAGGTCGAACGCCTGGTGGCGACCGGGTTGCTCCACGACCGGCGTCACGGCAACCTGCGGCTCGTGCGAGCGAACACCGACACGGTCGTCGCGCGCCCGCTGACTGATCTGCTGGCAGTGACCTTCGGCCCCCTGCCGATCCTGACCCAGGCGCTTGCCGCCGTCGAGGGCATCGACGAGGCCTACCTGTACGGCTCGTGGGCTGCGCGGTATTCGGGCGAGGTGGGCCCCGTTCCCAACGACGTGGACGTCCTCGTCGTCGGCCTGCCCGACGTGGACCTCTTGGACACCGTTGCCCGGTCGGCGGGCGACACCCTGGGTCGTGAGGTGGCGATCACCCGGATTCGACCCTCGGCCTGGCTGGACCGGGCCGATGCCACCGGTGAGGTCGATCCCTTTCTGGTGTCGCTACTCCAGCGCCCACTCGTCAGGCTGCACCTCATCGACGAGCATGACGATCGATGAGTCGACGTGACGACGGGCCCGGTCCGACCGGCGGGTTGGAACGGATGCTGGCCATCGGCCGGCTCCAGGCCGTCCCACCCAGCATCACTCAGGGCCGTCGGCTGCTCACCCAGGCCGAGACCCACCTCGCCTCGGCGCGATCACTGGCGGTGGCCGACCCCGAAGGCGCATATGCGCTGGCCTACGACGCCGCACGCAAGGGGCTCGTCGGGCTGCTGGAGGCCAACGGCCTGCGCCCCACACTGAAGGGCGGACACATGGTCGTCCACGATGCGACCCTGAGCCTGCTCGACGAGGCGCACGAGGCAACGATCCGACCCTTCGATCGGCTTCGGCGCCGCCGCCACGAGGTCGAATATCCCTCGCGGGACCAGCCGCGACTCAGCAGCGAAGACGTCGAGGAGGACGCCCGTCGGGTGGAGGCGATCCTCGACCTGGTCGATCGGCTGATCGGCTGACCGGCTGATCGGCTGATCGGCAGCGACAAGCTCAGCGCAGTCAGCGCAGTCAGCGCAGTCAGCGCAGGCCGACCAGCTCGTGCAGTTCGTCGAGGCTGCGGGAGACGTCGTCCAGGTCGAGATCGATCGCCACCGGGTCGCGCCCGGACAACACGATGACCTGCTTGCCGTCGGCGGTGTAGCCCTCGACGCAGGGGCCACCGTGGCGGTCGGCGTCCTCGATCGGTTCCCACCCCTCGTCGTCCAGCAGTCGAACGATGGCATTCCAATCGGCCTCGTGCAGTGATGGTCCGGCCGAGGGAGAGGGAATGTCGTCGCCTGGCTTGGGGCGCACCAAGAACCCACATCCGGTCAGATCGTCGAGGTACGCGATATGCGACGCGAAAACGACGGACCGCATGAGCTGACTCCCTTCGGTGGCTGAGCGAGCGCTCACAGTAGCGAGGCCGCGAGTCGGTTCCGTGGGACATGACGAAATCGGAGCGAGTCCCCGGGGCGCAATTGGGAGATCACGTCGATATCGGAATCGACGACCACGCCGATGACCGGATATCCCCCGGTCACCGGATGATCGGCGCCGAGAATCACAGGGAGCCCACTCGGGGGTACCTGGACGGCACCGCGCACCATGCCCTCACTGGGTAGTTCACGACCGATCTCACGCCGCGCCAGGACCGGGCCGAGCAACCGGGTCCCTACTCGATCGCTCCGCGGATCCACCACCCAGGCCCCGCTCAGCAGGTCCGACCACGCCGATCCGGCGAACCAGTCCCACCTCGGACCCTCGACGATGCGCACCGTCGGCGGGTCGAGCGGCTCGGGCGACGCAACGAGGTCGACGCCCGGAAACTCGGTCGCGGCCGACCCGATCGGCAGAGAGCTGCCCACCCGTAACGGTGGCGGTCCGAGCCGGGACAACGTGTCGTAGGACTGCGATCCCAACACGCTCGGCGCCGCAATGCCACCACGTACGGCCAGATAGGCCCGGACCCCCCGCGTTGCCATCCCGAGCCGCAGGCGCTCGCCCGGGAGCACGACCATCGGCTCTCCGGCGTGCCCCCGGCGCACCCGGCCATCCGGCCCGAGGCCGGTGATCGGCACAGCCGCCCCGGTCACGGCGACACCCATATGACGATCGGCGGACACGACCAGGCCACCGAGCAGCACCTCGACGGCTGCGGCCCCCTCGTCGTTGCCGACCAACCGGTTGGCCAGGCGCAGTGCCGAACGGTCGGCGGCCCCCGAGCGCGGCACCCCGATGTGGGCGAGGCCCGGGCGGCCGAGGTCCTGGATGGTCGCCCACCCCACCTGCTCGACGTGCAGCATCAGGGGTGTTCGAATCGCACGGTCGCACCCGGCACCAACCGGGCGGGTGGCTCGCGACTCGGGTCGAACAGCTGATCCGGATCCAGCACCCGGCCGACGAGGCGCCATCCACCGGGGCTCGACCGGGGGTAGACGCCTGCGTACGGGCCGGCCAGGGCCAACGCCCCCGGCGGTACCGACACTCTCGGCGCGGCCAGCCGAGGGACCTCCAGGCCACCCCCCACCAGATAACCGAATCCGGGCGCGAAGCCACAGAAGGCCACCGACCAGCTGGTCTGCACCATGACGGCCACCAGGTCCTCGGGATCGCGGCCGAGGACGGCGGCCGTCTCCCCCAGGTCGACGCCGTCGAAGACCGCGCGCAACACCACCTCTGTCGATGCGGCGTCGCCCGGCATCTGCGGCGCGGCGACCACCAGCTCCCGCAGCCGCCGCCCGACGGCATCGTGGTCGGCGGCTGCAGTGACGACCAGGACCGTCGCCGCGCCGGGCACGACCTCGACAACGGCGTCGATGCGAGCGGCGCGCACGCTGCGCGCGACGGCCAGTACCGCACCGGTCCCGCCCGACACGTCGCCCAACCACCCGACGTCGCCGAACGTCTGCCATCGCACTGTCGGCACCATCTCGTCGACCACCTGACTGACTCGCGCGAGGATCAGGTGAACGCCGCGACGGTGATGCCGTCGCGTTCGCACCGCTGACGGACCGCTCGCGCCAGGTCGGCTGCTCCGGGGGTGTCGCCGTGCAGGCACAGCGTCGCGATCTTGCCCGAACGGGCCAGCCGGGCGGCCTGGTCCGCCACCTCGTCAGGCTGTGCCAGCACGGCTCCGGGCACCGATCGGGAGACCAGCGTTCCGTCGCTCGCGTACGCGCGGTCGGCGAAACCTTCGAGAACGACGGCTACCCCCACCTCGGTACACGCCTGGATCAGATGAGACCCCGGAAACGCCACCACGGTCAGGTTCGCGTCGATGGCGGAAACGGCCCGGGCCACCGCTGCCGCCTGGGCTGTCGACGTCGACATCGCGTGATACAGCGCGCCATGAGGCTTGACGAAGCCGACCCTCCCCCCGACCGAGCGTGCCAGCCCGTCGAGGGCACCCACCTGATACACGACATCAGCGAGCAGGTCGTCCGGCGCCACGTCGACGAATCGGCGGCCGAAACCGGCAAGATCCGGATACGACACCTGCGCACCGATGGCCACACCGTGGTCGACCGTCATCGCGCACGTGCGACGCAGCGTGGCTGGATCCCCCGCATGGAAGCCGCATGCGATGTTCGCGCTGCTCAGCAACGGAATGAGAGCGGCATCGTCGCCCAGCGTCCAGCGACCGAAGGACTCGCCGACGTCGGCATTGAGGTCGATGCGGACGGCCCCGGCCGGATCGCCGGCGACGGCGGGTCGAGCGTGTCGTACCACTCGACTACCGTGCCCGATCCGGCCGGGGCTACGCGAGTCGCCTGGCGGCCGACTCGACGGACCAGATGGTCAGCGACCGATCTCCGGCGCGTCGATCCGCGAGACGGTGAAGGTCTCACTGGTCAGCGGGGCTCCGCCGAAGAAGGAGTCGAACTGGCTGTTGACGACGAACAGATCGCCGCGGACCAGGACAGCGGTCGTGGGCACGTCGGCACCGTCGTACGTGACGCCGGTCCCGACGACCCCACGGCGGCCACCGTCACCGAGACGGATCGGGGTGACGAGGTTGTCGAAGTTCTGTACGACGTACACGGTCTTGCCGTCGCGGACCAGGCCGTCGCCGTTCACCACGGTCGCTCCACCCAGATCCACCGGGACGACCGCACCGGTGCGCAGGTCCACCCGGTAGACGATGCCCGCGTCCGAGTAGACGACCAGCAGGCCACGCCCGTCGGGGGTGGTGACGATGCCGTTGGCGTTGAACCCACCGGGGGTGAGCGAGGCGGCGGAGGTGTCGAAGGCCACCTCGAGCACGCCGTCGCTGTCGGTGCGCGTGCCGCGGATCTCGGCCGGGTCGATCTTGTAGATCGAGGCCCGGAACGAGTCGGTCAGGTAGGCGGTGCCGTCCTTGGCGACCACGACGTCGTTGACGAACGTGGTGCCGGGCGTGTTGCTCGGCACGACGAACCTGGCGACCAGCTCACCGCTGCGGAGGTCGTAGACCCATGCCTGGCCGGTCTCGGCGCCCGCGACGATGAGCCGGTCGCGGGTCACGGTGAGGCCGGTGGCAGTCGTGCGCCCGTCCTGGCCGGCCGCGAGGAACGGCACGAGGGTGGTCGACGTCAGCGACCCGCTGTAGATGGTGCCGTCGGACTTGGCCGAGACGTAGAGGTTGCGGCCGTCCGAGGCGATGCCCTCGGGGAAGACGAGCTGGCCGTCGAGGGTGTACGAGGTGGGCAGGTCGCGGCTGCGGTCGTGGGCGATCGCCGGGGAGGCGAGACCGAGCGCGAGGGCGCTGGCGGCGCCCAGTGCGACGGTGACTAGCAGGTTGCGGGTGCGGGACATGCGTACTCCACGGGTCGTCGGGCGGGTCCGGGGTCGGGCGGGTCCGGGGTCTGGCGGGACGTCATGCGAAACAGCGTCCGTGAAGCCTCAACTACCGACTCGGCAATAATGTTTCCGGCTGTCCACCCAGTGGACGGGCCGCTACGAAACGGTGGCGCGCAGCCCATCCGGTACGGTCCACGCCGGTGACCATGCCCCTGGAAGGCCGGACGAGACGATCGTCGCCAGCGCCGAGCCGATCACGAGCAGGGCCACGCCCAGCCACACCAATCGGATCGGACGGTTGCGTGTCAGTACGGCCGTGAACAATCGGGTCCCGTGTCGGACCGTGGACGTACCCGGTCCCCACCACGAGATCAGCACGATCGCCACGCACGACGAGGCGGCGATGTAGGCCGGTCGCAGGGTCACCACATCGGGCGCCACAGCCCGACCCCACAGGACGAACACCAAGGCCAGGACGACCGGGCTCAGGTAGAGCGCCTGGAGCAACAGCGCACCCACCCATCGGAACGGGTAACCCAGAACCAATCCGACGTGGTCGCCACCGTCGAGGCCGGCGGGACCGGCCCGGAGTCGCCGGACGTCACGGTCGGTCCGGGTCCACACCGCGGCTCGCACGGACGCCGTCCAGACCAGCAGCAGGAGCCCGACCCCCTGCGGCGCGACCACCATGGCGGCGATCACAGCCGACAACCACGCACTGGTGAGGATCGGGTGCGGCGCGACAGTCGTGGCCCGCGGGACGGGGTACCCGACCGGTGGCTGATGCGCCTGCGGCGGGTAGGCGGCCGTCGGCTGATACGGCGTCGCCCGGCTCGCCGCCTGTGGCGGATACGCAGCCGCCGGCGGGTACGCAGCCGCCGGCGGGTACGACGGGTGCGCAGCTGGTGGCTGATACGCCACCGGCTGGTACGGCGGTCGGTACGCAGGTGGCGACCGGTACCCCGGTGGCGGGCCGCTGGGCTGGGCTCTGACCGGGTACATCGGCCGCGACTGCACCGGGGGCGGCGGCTGTGGCTGGGGCGGCGGCTGTGGCAGCCGAGTGGTCGCCGGCACCACCAGGTGTGAGGTCGCGGCCGGGCCGCCGTCGGCGACGTCGGCCATGGTCGGTGCGTGGTCGGGATAGGTGAGGGTCGACCCCGGAGCCGGCCCACCCAGCACCTCGCCGAGTCGCGACCGGAGCCCGTCCGGAGAGGGCCGTCGAGCCACGTCAGGTGACAGGGCGTCGCGCAACAGCCCAGCCAGATCGTCCGGCAGCCCGGCCAGGTCGGCCTCGCCGCGACGGATCCGATCCATCACGACCTCGGCGGGGCCTCGCCCGTAGGGCGCCCGACCGGTGGCGGCGAACGACGCCACCGCCGCCCAGCCCCACCAGTCGACCGAGCGCTCCGGGCGCCCCCCGGACAGCAACTCGGGTGCGAGATACCCGGGCGTCCCGATCAGGGTGCCGGTCATGGTCATGGACGAGTCGTCGAGGGCGCGGGCGATGCCGAAGTCGATGACCACCGGCTCACCGTCGAGCAGCAGGACGTTGCTGGGCTTGATGTCGCGATGGATCAGCCCCGCCGCATGGATCACGTTGATCGCCTCGCTGAGACCCCACATCAGCGATCGCAACGCGGCCTGACCCAGCGGCCCGCCCTCGCGGACCACCGCCTCGACGGGGGGGCCGGGGATGTACCGGGTGGCGACGAAGGGCGTCGGTCCGGTCAGGTCGGCGTCCACGATCTCGGCCACTCGGGCATGGCGCAGCCGCTGCAACGCAGCGACCTCGCGCACCAATCGGGCACGGGCGTCACTGTCGGCGACCACGTGTGGGCGCAACACCTTGACCGCCGCCACCCGGTCGTCGGCGGTCAACCCGAGGTGGACGACGCCCATGCCGCCCTCACCGATCACCCGCAGCAATCGGTAGCGCCCCACCCGAGTCGGACCGCGCATCGAGTCCGGGAGAGGTCCCGGCGGCGCCGTCATGATGGTTACGGTAACCGCCGCCCGATCGGCCCCCGGTTGCCGACGCCGAGAGTCACGGGCAGATAACGTCTTGCTATGAATGCGGCTCATTCGGACGCAGCGGTCGAAACCGACGATCGCCTCGCCCCACCCGACCCGACGAGGGCAGCCGCAATCGACACAGCGACCAACGACATGTCAACCACCCACACGGCGACCAGCGACCTACTGGTGGTCGCCAATCGCCTACCGGTCGACCGGACCGGGACCGCGGCCGACGGCACGCCGATCTACGAACGCTCCCCCGGCGGTCTCGTCGCCGCCCTCGAACCCGTGATGCGCGCGACCGGGGGGGCCTGGGTCGGGTGGCCCGGAGTCGCCGGGGATGCGGGGGCACCTTTCGAGTCCGGTGGGATCCAGCTCGTCCCGGTCGGACTGTCGGCCGAAGAGGTCACCCGGTTCTACGAGGGGTTCTCGAACGCCACGCTGTGGCCGCTCTACCACGACGTCATCGTGCAGCCGATCTTCCATCGCAGCTGGTTCGACGCCTACGAGGCGGTCAACCGGCGATTCGCCGAGGTCGCCGCACGCCATGCCGCGCCCGGCGCGTCGGTCTGGGTGCAGGACTACCAACTCCAGCTCGTCCCCGCCCGTCTGCGTGAGCTGCGACCCGACCTCCGCATCGGATTCTTCAATCACATCCCGTTCCCGGGCTACGAGATCTTCAGTCAGTTGCCCTGGCGGCGACAGATCGTCGAGGGCATCCTCGGCGCCGATCTCGTCGGCTTCCAGCGTCAGTCCGACACCACCAACTTCCTGCGGGCCTGCCGGCGGGCGACGCGACTGACCACCCGCAGCCAGCGAATCGCCGTGCCCACGGGCGAGGGCGCGACTCGCGTGGTGCGGGCTGCTCCCTTCCCGATCTCGATCGATTCCGCCGGGTTCGAGGCGCTGGCCCGTACCCCCGAGGTGGCGGCCCGGGCCCGCCGGATTCGCAGCGACCTGGGCGATCCCGCCACCGTGCTGCTGGGTGTGGACCGCCTCGACTACACCAAGGGCATCCTGGAACGGCTCAAGATGTTCGAGGAACTACTGGAGGACGGTCAGGTCTCCGCGTCGGACACGGTGCTCGTCCAGGTCGCCAGCCCGTCGCGAGAACGGGTCGAGGCCTATCGCGCGCTGCGCAACGACGTCGAGGTCACGGTCGGCCGGATCAACGGCGATCACGGAGTCGTCGGGCGGGCACCCGTGCACTACCTCCATCAGTCGTTCGATCGGGCAGAGATGGCCGCGCTATATCTGGCGGCAGACGTCATGCTGGTCACGGCACTGCGAGACGGGATGAACCTGGTCGCCAAGGAGTACGTTGCCGCTCGTCACGACGAGGACGGCGTGCTCGTCCTGTCGGAGTTCGCGGGCGCGGCGGACGAGTTGACGCAGGCGCTGCTGGTGAACCCGCACGACATCGACGGGATGAAGGAGCAGGTCGTGGACGCTGTCCGAATGTCACCATCGCAACGTCGCCGTCGGATGCGGGCACTGCGTCGCCGGGTCGCCGCTCACGACGTCGGTAGATGGGCGCAGTCGTTCCTGGGCGCCCTGGCCGGAGGCGGCCATGACTGAGGTGGGGACCGAGCCGGCGGGCCTGCCGGACGGCCTGGTCGAGGCATTGCGGCGATTCGTCGACATCGACGCCATGGTCCTGGTCGCTCTCGACTTCGACGGCGTCCTGGCGCCGATCGTCTCGGTGCCATCGGCGGCCAGGATGCCCGCGCCGACCCGCGAGGCACTGCGCAAGCTGGTGAGCACCCCGCGAATCCGAGTCGCCCTGGTGTCGGGCCGCGCACTGGCGGATCTGACCACGATCGCTCGCCCTCCAGCGGGCATCACCCTGGTCGGCAGCCACGGAGCCGAGCTGCTGGGCGCGCCGCCCATCCTCGGCGAGACGGAGGCGGAGTTGTTGGGCGAGGTGATCGAGGCCGTACAGGCAGTGGTCAGCGGCCATCCGGGCACCACCTGCGAGGTCAAACCGGCCGGCGTCGTGCTCCACACCCGTAACGCCGAGCGTGCGGTCGCGGCGTCGGCCACGGCGGCCATCCTCAACGGTCCGGCCCGACTCGCCGGGATCCGCACCACCACCGGCAAAGAGGTGGTCGAGATGTCCGTGCTCGACGTCGACAAGGGCCTCGCGCTGCATCGACTGCGCGCCGACCTGGGCGCCGGAGGGATCCTCTACGTCGGTGACGACGTCACCGACGAGCACGCCTTCGCGGCGCTCGACGACGACGAGGCCGACGTGACGATCAAGGTCGGAGACGGCCCGACCGGCGCACGCTGGCGCATCGACTCACCGGCGCAGTTGCCGGCGCTGCTGGATGCGATCGCTTCGGCCGCGGATCCCCAGGGACAGCGGCCCCGCACCCGGGATCTCGCAGCCGAGTGAGGTTCGTGTTGAGGTGTGCCCTCAGGTGAGGCACGATAGGCCGGGTTCGGACGGCGCCGTCTGATCCGTCAGCCCTGCGATCCTGCGGGCGGCTCCGGGGGCGCCTGAGGGACGCGGCTGCCCGGGAACCCGGGCAACCTTCACAACGGATCGTCCGGCACGTACCTGCCGGTGAAGGGACGCCTCATGGCGACAGTGACGTTCGACCAGGCATCACGACTTTATCCGGGGTCCGACCGACCCGCGGTCGACAGCCTCCGACTCGAGGTCGGGGACGGCGAGTTCCTCGTCCTCGTCGGCCCGTCGGGGTCGGGAAAATCGACCGCGCTGCGGATGCTCGCCGGGCTGGAAGAGGTGACGGACGGGCGGATCCTCATCGGGACTCGCGACGTCACCGACATGCCCCCCAAGGACCGCGACATCGCGATGGTCTTCCAGAACTACGCCCTCTACCCGCACATGTCGGTGGCCGACAACATGGGCTTCGCGCTCAAGATCGCCGGCGTGAACAAGACCGAGATCCGCGAGCGCGTGGTCAAGGCCGCCAAGATTCTCGACCTCGAGCCCTACCTCGAGCGCAAGCCGAAGGCACTCTCGGGTGGTCAGCGTCAGCGCGTGGCGATGGGTCGCGCGATCGTGCGATATACCCAGGTCTTCCTGAAGGACGAGCCGCTGTCCAACCTCGACGCTAAGTTGCGGGTACAGACCCGCACCCAGATCGCCAAGTTGCAGCGCGACCTCAACGTGACGACGGTCTACGTCACGCACGACCAGGTCGAGGCGATGACCATGGGTGACCGTGTCGCGGTGCTCAACTTCGGCGAGCTCCAGCAGGTGGACACCCCGCGGGCGATGTACGACCACCCCAACAACGTCTTCGTCGCCGGGTTCATCGGCTCACCGGCGATGAACCTGCTGGCCTTCCCGGTCAACGAGGCCGGGATCGCCTTCGGTGGGGCCACCATCCCGGTCGAGCGCGACATCGCGAGCAGCGCCGGCGCAGAGGTCACCGTCGGGGTCCGCCCCGAGGATCTCGACATGGCCGAGAGTGGTCAGGGCCTGCCGGTGCTGGTGGACGTCGTGGAAGAACTCGGTGCCGACGCCTACATCTACGGCACGGCGCAGGCCGGGCACGAGGTCGAGGCGGGCCACGAGGACACCCAACGCGGGACGGCGATCATCGCGCGGACCGACGGACGCAACCCCCCCGAGATCGGCGAGACGATCTACCTGCGACCCAACAACGCCGGCAACGTGCACCTGTTCCACACCACCACCGGCCAGCGCCTCGGCGACTGAGCCGTCCGCGGTCGGCCGACGACCCGCGACCGAGGGCCCCCAGGAGTGCATCCTGGGGGCCCTCGGTCGTTCCGGCCCGCGGGCACCGGGTGATGTCAGGTGGTGGGTGGCTCCATCGCGCCGGTCATGATCGCGACTGCGTCGGACATGGTGTGTGTCGCCGGTGTGACCACCGCGACGCGACGCCCCAGCCGTTGGATGTGGATCCGGTCGGCGACCTCGAAGACGTGCGGCATGTTGTGGCTGATGAGGACCACCGGGATGCCCCGGTCGCGGATGCTCCGAATCAGGCCGAGCACCCGGTTGGACTCCTTCACGCCGAGGGCGGCGGTGGGTTCGTCCATCACGACCAGCCGCGAACCGAAGGCGCCTGCCCGTGACACCGCCACCGCCTGGCGTTGACCACCGGACAGGGTCTCGACCGCCTGATTCATGTTCTGCACCGTCAGGACACCCAGCGAGGACAGTTGGCTGGCTGCCTCCTCTCGCATTCCCTTGTGGTCCAGTTGCCGGAACACCGTCCCCAGGACGCCCTTCTTGAGCCGTTCGCGCCCGAGGAAGAGGTTGGCGGCGATATCCAGCGACGGGCAGACGGCGAGGGACTGATAGACCGTCTCGATCCCGGCGGCGCGGGCCGCGAGCGGATTGGCGAAACGAACCGGCTGATCGTCCAGCCGGACCTCGCCCTCGTCGGCGATCTCGGCGCCCGTCAGGCACTTGATCAGCGTCGACTTTCCGGCCCCGTTGTCGCCGATGACACCGAGGATCTCGCCCGGCATCAGGTCGAAGTCCGCTCCGGACAGCGCGGTGACGCTGCCGTACCGCTTGACCAGACCACGGGCGGTGAGGACCGGGGCGGTGACGACGGAGGCGCTCATATTTTGACCCTTCGGATCCACTGGTCGAGGGTGACCGCACCGATGACCAACAGCCCGGTGACCAGCAACTGCCATTGCTGGTCGACTCCTGCGATGCCCAGGCCGACACTGAACGTGGTGACCACCAGCGCCCCGATCAGCGTGCCCAGCACGAGGCCCCGGCCACCGAACAGGCTGGTCCCACCCAGCACCACGGCGGTGATCGAGGCCAGATTCTCGGTCTGGCCCGACTGGGGGCTGGCACTGCCCACCCGACCGATCAGCACCCAGGCGGCAACGGCACACAGCAGCCCGGCGACCAGATAGACCGACAGCAGCACGCGGGTCACCCGGATACCGGACAGTCGCGCCGCCTCGATGTCGTCACCCACCGCGTATACGTGCCTGCCCCAGGGAGTGTTGCGTAATACATAAGCCATGAGGGCGAACAGCGCGAGCATGAGGACTATCCCGTACGTGATGAATGTCCCGCCGATATCCACTCCGTCACCCAAGAAGTTGAGGACACCGGACATGTCGGTACCACGAATCGTTGCGCTCTTCGAATACAGCAGGTTGATCGCGAAGAAGATGCTGAAGGTGCCCAAGGTGACGATGAACGGGGGCAGTCGCAACCTGGTTACGAGGAGGCCGTTGACAGCACCGCAGGCGAGACCGACGACGAAGCCGATCAGCAGGGCCAGCGGGCCGGGTACGCCCTGTTCGGCATTGAGCTTGGCCATCGTGATCATGCTCAACACCATGATCGCGCCCACCGACAGGTCGATCCCGGCGGTCAGGATGATGATGGTCTGACCGATGGCCAGCACGGCGATCGGCGCGGTCTGACGCAGGATCAGGATGACGGTCTCGGCCGACGCGAACCGGCTGGGGCTGATGATCGAGAAGACCAGCAGCGCCGCGACCAGCACCAGAACGGGTCCGAGGATCGGTTGCGCGTGGAGCACGCGCTGGATCCGGCGACCGAGGCCGACGCGCGGCTCCGCAGCGCTGGCGGGCGGGGCCGATTCGGCCTGGATAGTCATCTGCTGGACCTCCTTGTCGAGCGTGACTCAAGCTTATGGGCGGCGGCGGGTGGAGGTCGACGACGAGCGCCAGACCCCCACCCGATCACGCGGCGGTACCGGGGCGAGCGGACATCAGCCCCAGCAGTTGTCGAGGCCCCAGGCGGAGTCCTCGGATTCGATTCCGTCGAACGGCTCGTCGGTGATGAGGTTGACCCCGGTGTTGAAGAAGTCCAATCCGGGGCTGTTCTCGGGCAGCGTGCCGTCGTCGGCGTAGGCCTTGACCGCCTCGACGCCGAGCGACGCCATCAGCAGCGGGAACTGCATCGACGTGGCACCGATGACGCCGCCCTGCACGCTCTCGACACCCGGGCAGCCGCCGTCGACCGACACGATGATCACGTCATCGGCCTTGCCTGCCGCGTCCAGCGCCTGGTAAGCACCTTCGGCCGCGGGCTCGTTGATCGTGTACACGAGGTTGATGTCGGGGTCCTTGGCCAGCAGGTTCTCCATCGCCGTCAGGCCGCCCTCGGCGGATCCGTCGGTGACGTCGTTGCCGACGATTCGTGGGTCGTCCTCGTCACCGTTGATCGCCGGATCGGCGGTGTCGATCCCGAACCCGGTCAGGAACCCCTGGTCGCGGGCCACGTCCACCGTCACGTTGTTGGCGTTGAGGTCCAGCAGGGCGATCTTGGCGTTGGCCGCGTCGTCGCCCAGCTTGGCCAGTGCCCACTCACCGATCAATTCGCCGGCCCGAAAGTTGTCGGTCGCAAAGGTGGCGTCGGCCGCATCGACCGGTTCGAGTGGCGTGTCGAGGGCGATCACCAGGATCCCGGCGTCGCGGGCCTGCTGGACGGCGGGGACGATCGCCTCGGTGTCCGATGCCGTGATGAGGATGCCGTCGGCACCGGCGGCGATGAGGGTTTCGATGGCGGCGACCTGAGAGTCGTTGTCGCCGTCCCTGGTTCCGGCGAAGGTCTGCAGGGTGATGCCCAGTTCGTCGGCCTTGGCCTGGGCGCCTTCCTTCATCTTGACGAAGAAGGGGTTGGTGTCGGTCTTGGTGATCAGGCCGACCAGGATCGTGTCGTCGCCGGCAGGCGCGGCTGCGTCGGCCGACGAGTCGGTGGTGGCGGAATCCCCGCCACAGGCGGCGAGGGTGATCAGTGCCGCAGCAGTTGCGGCGACGATCATGTGAGGACGCATCACGCGTCGGGTCATGGGAAGCCCTCCTTTGGACCTCGCGTCGTCGCGCCCGGTGCGACAACGTTGTCAACAACCATCACCAATCAGACAGATCGCGTCAAGCGTCGATACCAACCCGTGACATGGTTTCTGTGACTGCCGCCACAGCTGGTTGACAAGGTTGTCAGGACAGGTCACCGTCGCAGACGAGTCCGTGGTCCGCCCGCGCCGAGGTGGAGGAGAACCGCCCGTGAGTGCCTCGCCATGACGTACCCGCCCTGTGCCAGGGGTCGGCGCCGGCCGCGGGCGCAGCAGGGCACGCCGTGACGACCGAGCGGACCCGCCGCCGAACACGACCCACGATGAACGATGTCGCGCGCCTCGCCGGCGTGGGCCTGAAGACCGTGTCGCGGGTCGTCAACGACGAGCCGGGGGTGACCGCTGCGACGACGGTGCGGGTGCGCCGGGCGATAGACGACCTCGGATACCGCCCCGATGTCGGGGCCACCGCGCTGCGCCGGGCCGACGGCCGCACCGGAGCGATCGGCATCGCGGTGGACGACGTCGCCAACCCCTTCTCCAGCGCAGTGCTGCGCGGCGTCGAGGATTTCGCCCGCCGCCATCGCAGCGTCGTGCTCGCCAGCAGCATCGACGAGGATCCCGTCGTCGAACGCAAGGTCCTCTCGGCATTCGTCGACCGGCGCGTCGACGGGATCATCCTCATGCCCTCGACCGGCGACCTGTCCTACCTGCCCGTCGAGATCGACCGCCAGACACCGGTGGTGGCGATCGACCGCAGGCCCCGTGGGGTGACCCTGGACATCGTTGCCACGACCAACGCGCTGAGCGCCGAGCATGCCGTGCACCACCTCGTTGCCCATGGTCACAGCCGAATCGGCTTCGTCGGCCACCTCGCGCACCTGACGACGGCCGCCGACAGGTACGCCGGCTACCAGTCCGCCATGGCCGACGCGGGACTGATCGAGAACACCGAGTGGGTACGGCGCGACGTCGTCGGTGAGAGTCGGGCCGAGGCCGCGATCCTCGCCGTGATGGCCGGCCCGGCCGCCCGTCGGCCGACCGCGATCTTCACCGGGCAGAACGTGCTCACCGCCGGTGCGGTGCGAGCCCTCCAGCGGCTCGGGCTGCATGATCAGGTCGCCATGGTGGGGTTCGACGACTTCCCGCTCGCCGACCTGCTCGTCCCGGGTATCAGTGTGGTTGCCCAGGACCCCACGGCCATGGGGGTCGAGGCCGCGCGCCTGCTGTTCCGCCGCTTGGACGGTGACGGCGCCCCACCCCAGACGGTGCTGGTGCCGACGCGACTGATCCGTCGCGGATCGGGCGAGTTGCGACCACCCGATCCGGCCTAGGCTCGTCGTCGTGGCGAGTCAGTTGGAGATCACCTCGGCACTGCCGCAGAGCATGTTGCTGGACCTGCCGTGGCAGGTCGCCCTGGAGGACTGGCCCGCCGACGTGATCGCCGCCCTCCCCCGCGGAATCTCACGACACGTGGTGCGCTTCGTCCGGCTCAACTCGACCGTGTACGCGGTGAAGGAGATCACCGAGACCGTAGCGCGGCGTGAGTACGCCATGCTCCGTTCGTTGGCTCGGCTGGGCATTCCCGCGGTGGAGCCTGCCGCCGTGGTGTCCGGGCGGACCGACCCGGCCGGCGAGGACCTCGAATCGTGTCTGGTCACCCGGCACCTGCCGTTCTCGTTGCCGTATCGCGCACTGTTCAGTCAGTCCCTGCGCCCGGACACGGCGACGCGGCTGATCGACGCCCTGACCGTGCTGCTGGTCCGGGTGCATCTGGTCGGGTTCTTCTGGGGCGACGTGTCCCTGTCCAACACGCTGTTCCGCCGAGACGCGGGCTCGTTCGCCGCGTACCTGGTGGATGCCGAGACCGGAGAGCTGCACGACCGGCTGAGCAACGGTCAGCGGGCCTACGACGTCGACCTGGCACGGGTCAACATCGCGGGCGAGCTGATGGACCTGCAGGCCGCAGAGCTGCTGGAGGACGAGTTCGACCCAGTCGCCACCAGCGATCTGATCGTCGAGCGCTACGAACGGCTATGGGTCGAGCTGACCCAGGAGGAGGCCTTCGAGCGGGGCGAGCGCTGGCGGGTGGACGCCCGGATCCGGCGCCTCAACGACCTCGGATTCGATGTCGGCGAATTGTCGATCACCACCGACCTGACGGGCACCACGGTTCGCATCCAACCCAAGGTGGTCGACGCCGGACACCATTCCCGACGGCTGCTGCGACTCACCGGAATCGATGCCGAGGAGAACCAGGCTCGGCGCGTACTGAACGACCTGGACGCCTACATCGCGTCGGTGGACATGCAGGGTGAGGACGAGGAGATCATCGCCCACCAGTGGTTGGCCGACGTCTTCGAGCCGGTGGTGCGTGCCGTCCCCCTACCGCTGCGGCGAAAGCTGCCCCCTGCCGAGGTCTTCCACGAGGTACTGGAGCACCGGTGGTATCTGTCCGAGGGCGCGGGACGTGACGTCGGCCTTCCCGAGGCGGTGCGCAGGTACATCGACCAGGTGCTGGTGTTCCGACCCGACGAGAAGGCCATCGTCGAGGGCCCCGACACCCGGGCCATCCCCGTCGTCATCGTCGAATAGCCGTCGCTCAGGCTTCGAGGGCCGCATCCAGGGTAAGAGTCGTGCCACTGAGGGCCCGCGAGACCGGGCAGCTCGCGTGGGCCTTGGCCGCCAGTTCGGCGAACGTTTCGGCGGCCATGCCGGGGATCCGCGCCCTGACCGTGATGTCGATCTTGGGGATGGAGAACCCTCCCGACGAGTCCGGCCCGAAGAACACCTCGGAGCTGACGTCGATGCTGTCGGCCGTGACCCCCGCGCCGGCGAGCGTCGCGGACACGCTCATCGCCAGACACGCCGAGTGGGCCGCCGCCAGGAGTTCTTCGGGACTGGTCGTGCCGTCGGGCGCCGACTCGGCAGATCTGGTGGGGAGCGAGATGGCGAACGTGCCCGCGTTGGACGAGTCGAAGGACACGTCGCCCTTGCCCTCCATGAGGGTTCCGGTCCAGCGGGTGGTCGCGTCGCGGCTGATCATAATGGTCCTGGTCTCCTTGCAGTCTGGGTGAGTGGGTCAGGCAATTCAGCAGTGTCGCCAAGCGTAGTTCTTCCCGATCCCGCAGAGTCCTGGATCATCGGCGCCTCAGCGACTACCGACGGAGCGCGTACAGCACGATCCCGGCGGCGACGCCCGCGTTCAGGCTCTCCGTACCGCGCGCCATCGGGATGTTGACGATCACGTCGCAGGTCTCGCGGACCAGGCGCCCGAGGCCCTCACCCTCGGCGCCGACGACCAGGCACACCCCGCGAGTCGCAGTTGCGTACTGCGCCTGAAGGTCCGGTAGGTCGACGTCGCCGTCCGCGTCCAGCCCGATGACCAAGAGGCCCGCCCGCTGGTAGTCCTGCAACGCCCGGGTCAGATTGGGAGCACGGGCGACCGGTGCCCGGACCACGGCGCCCGCACTCGCCTTCCACGCACCGGCTGTCATCCCCGCCGAGCGCCGGGACGGGACGACGACCCCCTGGCCACCGAACGCGGCCACCGAACGAACCACCGCGCCCAGGTTGCGGGGGTCGGTGACCCCGTCGAGCGCCGCGACCAGCGGTTCGACCCCGGGGCGGGTGAAATTGAGCAGATCCTCCGGGTGTGCGTACTCATACGGCGGGACCTGCAGCGCCAGCCCCTGATGGACGGCACGACCGGTCAATCGGTCCAAGTCCGTGCGGCTGGCCTCCAGGAGCGGCAGCCCAGCCTCACCGGACAGGGCGAGCGCCTCACGGACCCGATCGTCGGTGTCGATCCTGGTCATCAGATAGATCGCGGTCGCCGGAACTCCGGCCCGCAACGCCTCGACCACCGGGTTGCGGCCGGCGACGTACTCGGCACCGGTCCCGGCACGGGCGGGTCGACGCCCGGGGGGACCCGACCGCGCCGGAGCACCAGCACGAGCGGGTGCTCCCGCCCGTGTGGCCGGAGCAGACCGCGCCGGAGCAGACCGCGGCGCCGATGATGGCGAGGACGGTGAGGACAACGACGAGATCGGGCGCCCGGTGGGCAATTCGGGTGGTGCCTCGGCACGGCGCTCCGCGGCTGCGGCACGGCGGGATGCCGGGTGACCCGTGCGCTCTTCGGCAGGTGGAGTCGGCCCACGACCCTCCAGTCGGCGACGACTGTGGCCGCCGGTTCCGACACGGGGCCCCTTCTTGGACCCCTCCTTGCGGACCGCGCCGCGTCGACGTGAGTTGCCGGCCATCAGACGTTCACCCGGTCCTCGACGGTCAGACTCCACCGGGCGCCATCCGGGGTGTCCTCGATCCCGACGCCGGCGTCGACCAAACGCTGCCGGATCTCGTCGGCCTCGGCGAAGTCGCGGCGGGCACGGGCGGCGGCGCGAGCAGCCAGCCGGTCGGCGACCAGCGCATCCAACACCGACGCGGTGCGATCGTCACGGACCGGTGCGCCCGGTTCGATGCCCAAGATCTCCAACATCGTCCACACCGAGGTCGCGGCCGTCAGCGCGGCGGCATCGTCGCCCGATGCCAGGGCGCTGTTGCCCTCGTGAACGCTGGCGTGAACCGCTGCCAGCGCGGCCGGTACCGCCAGGTCGTCGTTCATCGCCGACACGAAGTCGGGTGCGGGAGCCGCTGCACGCTGCTCGGGGATCTCCTGCATCGCCATCCCGGTCCGCTCGGCCACCCGCTCGACGAACGAGACGATCCGCTGCCAGGTCACCGCCGCCTCCGCCAGGGCGTCGTGACTGAACTCGGCGTTCGACCGGTAGTGGGGCGCGACGAGGTAGTAGCGCAGCACCTCCGGACGCGTGCCCTGCAGCAGGTTGTCGACCCGCATCGCGTTGCCCAGGCTCTTGCTCATCTTCTCGCCGGCGGTCGTGACCAGGGCGTTGTGCATCCAGACCCGGGCGAAGGGGTCACCCGCTGCCCTGGACTGAGCCAATTCGTTCTCGTGATGCGGAAACCGCAGGTCGATCCCACCACCGTGGATGTCGAACTCGGCACCGAGATAGCGAGTGGCCATCGCGGAGCATTCGAGGTGCCAGCCCGGGCGACCCCGACCCCACGGGGTGAGCCACGAGGCGGTCGCCGGCTCGTCGGCCTTGGCGGCCTTCCACAGGGCGAAGTCGCGCGGGTCACGTTTGCGCCCGGCGAATGCCGGATCGGTGTCGTCGGCCGGCGCCAGGTCACCCAGGCCCTGACGGGTCAACGCGCCGTACGTCGGCCACGAGCGGACATCGAAGTACACATCGGCGGTTTCTCGCCCCTCGGCATCGGGATCGCACGGCACGACATAGGCGTGACCTGCCGCGATGAGCCGCTGCATGTAGTCGATCATCTCGCCGGCATGTCCGGTCGCGCGGGGTTCGTAGGTCGGCGGCAGCACCCGCAGCGCGTCGTAGGCGGCGCTGAACTCGCGCTCGTAGTGGTACGCGTGCGCCCACCACGGACGGTCCTGCTCGACGGACTTGGTGAGGATCTTGTCGTCGATGTCCGTCACGTTGCGGACCAGGGTGACCCGGTACCCCGACCAGGTCAGCCACCGCCGCAGCACGTCATACACGACCTGCGCCCGGAGGTGGCCGATGTGTGGACTGGCCTGCGGGGTCGCACCACAGACGTAGATGCCCACCTGACCCGGCCGAAGCGGGCGAAAGGGGGTCTGGGTGCGGGAGAGGCTGTCGTAGAGGCTCAGCCCTTCCTGGTCAGTCCGCTCACTCGTCACGACCGACCAGAGTATGCGAGTCAGCGCGACGCGATCGCCATGACGAAGGCGGACACTGCGACGACCCCACCGAGGACCCACCACACCACCTGACCCCGTGACGGTCGTCGAATCGTGGGAGTGAGACGGGGGTTGGTGCTGGGCACGGCCACGGGCGGCACGTTACCCGCTATCACCGACCCGGGCGATGAGAGCGGTGGCGATGGCGGCGGCCCCCTCACCCCGCCCGGTCAGCCCCAAACCGTCGGTCGTCGTCGCCGACACCGATACCGGTCCGCCGACGGCCCTGCTCAGCACGTCCTCGGCCGCCGCGCGACGGGGCCCGATCCGGGGTCGATTGGCGATGACCTGGACGGCCACGTTCTGAACCGCCCAGCCCGCGACCGTTAGGCGTCGCGCCGTCTCGGCCAGCAGCGCGACTCCGGACGCGCCGGCCCACCGCGCCTCGCCGGTGCCGAAGTTCGACCCGAGGTCGCCCAGCCCGGCGGCTCCCAACAGGGCGTCACAGACCGCGTGAGCAGCCACGTCACCGTCGGAGTGGCCGTCCAGACCGGGTTCGGCCTCGAACGTCAGCCCGGCCAGGTGACAGGGCCTGTCAGGGGCGAACCGGTGGACGTCGGTGCCCACCCCGACGCGCAGCTGCGGCCCGGGTGGGTGTGATCTCGCACGCTCGCTGGATGCCTCGGTCACCACCGAGACGGTACAGATCATCGTGGTCCACGACGACGACCTAGGGTGGCTCGCATGTCAGCTGCGGCCGTCATCCTGGCCGGCGGCAGCGGCACCCGGCTCGGCGCACCGGTGAACAAGGTCTACCTGCCCCTGGCCGGCCGCTGTGTCGTCTCGTGGTCGTTCACCTGGGCCCGTGCCGTTGCCGGGATCGACACGTTCGTCCTGGTGGTCCGGGCCGCGGATCTCGACCGGGCGCAGGACGTGGTGACGGCGGAGAACACCGGTCTCGATATCCGGCTCGTGGTGGGTGGTGACACGCGTCACGATTCCGAGCAGGCCGCACTGGATCACCTGGCCGGGCCCATTCGCCGGGGAGACATCGACGTGGTCGCCGTACACGACGGGGCCCGCCCGCTGGCCGGTCCGGGGTTGTGGCGATCGGTCGTCGACGGTGCCCGTGTCACCGGAGGTGCGCTCCCGGCCATCCCGGCGATCGGAATCGTGGCGGTAAGCGCAACGGGCGACCCGGCCGCGGGCAGCTCAGTCGGGTCCACGCACAGCCTGGCGCGGGTACAGACCCCACAGGCATTCCGGGCCCCAGAGCTGGTGAGCGCCTTCGAGCTCGCCCGCCACGACGGACGTCGAGGCACCGACACGGCCAGCACTGTCGAGCACTTCTCGGACCTCACCGTCCAGGTCGTGGCGGGACAGCGGAGCAATGTGAAGGTGACGTACCCGCACGACCTGGTTCTGGCCGAACGGCTACTTGCCCTCCACGACTATCGCCTGCCGTGACTGCTGGGATTCGCTGCGCCCACGTCCACCATCGCGTCGGCGAGCACCACGTCCTCCGCGCTCGCGATTCGGAACACCTGACCGGGCGCGGCCACCGTCGTCACCCGGTGTCCGCCGTTAGTCACAAGCAGGGTGAGGAGGTCGCCGGTCGCGGTCGTCGGTTCGGCAGCGGGCGCGCGACCCAACTCGTCGGCGATGGCGCCGAACCGAAAGGCCAGCGGGCCGTACACCATCCGAAAGCCGTCGCGGTCGACCGTCGACTGGACGACGTGCTCGTCATCCACCCACTTGAGGGTGTCCGTGACCGGGCGGACCGGGATGACGGCCACCACCTCGGGCGGTGCCTCCACCAGGGCGTCGACGACCTCTCGCACCAGGTCTGACGCGGCCAGGGCGTGCAACGGGTCGTGCATCACGATGAGGTCCCACGTCCCACCTGCGGCCTGCAAAGCCTCGATCACACCGCCCAGCTGGCCCCCACCCTCGCCGGTCACCACAGCCACGGGCGCCGCCGCCGACGATCCGCCGGCCCCGAAGGTCACAGCCTCGATCACCGCATCGAGCGCAGCAGCCGGGCAGACGACGACGACTCGGTCGCACAGTCGCGCGTCGACAACGGCCCTCACTGCCCACCGAACGAGGGGTGTGCCGCGCAGGTCACGAAGCGCCGCGCACCCACTCGGGGCCAGCGGGTCGTCGGTGGCCACGACGAGCACTCCGAGCACTCCGAGCACTGACGAGTTCACGGGCCGGTTAGGAGGGGACGCCACTGCTGCGGGGAAGGGGCACCTCGTCGAGGCGAGCGAACAGCATCCGGCCGTTGGCCGTCGTGAGGACGCTGGTGATGGTGACGTGGGCGTGATGACCGATCCGTGACCGGCCGCGTTCGACGACCACCATCGTGCCGTCGTCCAGGTAGCCGACGGCCTGACCTGCCTCCTTGCCCGCACGTACCAGTTCGACGTCGACACCGTCCCCGACGACGACCGGCGGGCGCAACGCCACGGCGAGCGCATGGAGGTTCCTCACCCGGCAGCCCGCCAGCGCGGCGACCTTGGCCAACGTGCCGTCGATCGTCAGCAGCGCGACGTCACGGTCCAGGCAGATCCGCACCAGCTTCGCGTCGACCTGCGCCACCGCAGCCGCTTCGTCGCCGATGACCTCGACGTCCACGCCCGGCTCGGCTCGCAGCGCCTTGAGGGTGTCCAAACCGCGACGGCCCCGACCGCGACGCGCATCGTCAGCAGAATCTGCCAGCCCCTGCATCTCGTCGATGACCGGTTGCGGGACGAGGAGCGTGCCGCCGACGAATCCGATCCGCACGACGTCCAACACGCGCCCGTCGATCGCGACCGACGTGTCGAGCACCATGACTGTGTTGTCGGCGTCGCCGCTGGGTACCCGGCCGATCAGTCGCAGCACTCCCACCCGACGCGCAAGGCCGACCCGATAACCAACGGTACCCAACAGGACGACCACGAAGACGAAGATCGAACCCGCGATCAGTGGAGTGGCCAGGAAGAGCACGGGCCAGGTGAGCAGCGACGCCACGACGACCGCGACGACGGCACCGACCATGCCACCGAGGATCTGCTCGGCGCTGCGCTCGGCAAAGAGACGCTCTGCGTGCGTGACACCGCGGGCGAGCCAGCGCGCGAGCGCGCCACCCACGACATAACCCAGGGCGGCACCGAGGAGAAGGCCCACGCTGGCGCCCGAGAACGGACCGGCCGACACCGGTTCGTCCGACCACCACTCGACCAACACGACGGCTCGCTCGCCGACACCGGCCAGTAGCGCCACCAGGCAGAACCGCAGGATCTCGATGACGAGATCGGGTACTGCCCGATTGGGCGGCCTGCTGACACCGCCGCGGTCCACGAAATGACCGCTCAGGACGCGAGAACCTCGTCCAGTACCGACTCGGCTCGGACCTCGTCGGTCTTCTCGGCCAGTGCCAACTCGGAGACCAGAATCTGCCGCGCCTTGGCGAGAAGTCGCTTCTCACCCGCGGACAGACCGCGGTTTCCGTCACGTCGGTGCAGGTCGCGGACGACCTCGGCGACCTTGATGACGTCACCCGAGGACAACTTCTCGAGATTGGCCTTGTACCGGCGCGACCAGTTGGTCGGCTCCTCCATGCAGGGAGACCGCAGAACCGAGAACACCCGGTCGAGGCCTTCGCGACCTACGACGTCGCGGACGCCGACGAGGTCGACATTGTCTGCTGGGACTCGGACGGTCAGGTCACCCTGCGCAACCTTGAGGACGAGATAGCGCCTCTCTTCGCCCTTGATGGTGCGGGTCTCGACGGCCTCGATGAGGGCCGCTCCGTGGTGCGGGTAGACGACAGTCTCGCCGACAGTAAACGCCATGCTGTTGTGCCCCTTTCCGGGAGATCAGCCTAGCACCGTCTGAGCGCGCACCAGACCTTTCGGCTCGGTATTCACCCTGGTCAGGGCACAAATGCAGGCAACTGGAACGGTTGACAAACCGACCCTGGGGGGCTAACGCGCGCGGTGTGGGCGGCTGCGATCGGCGACACAGTGGGTGGCTAGAGTGGGAACGTGATTCTCGTGCCCGGTCGTGGTTACGCCCATCGGATGACCTCGCTCACGCTGAGTGTCTGTGTCCTCACGGCCACCGCGATCACGTCAGGCTGCTCGTTCACGTCCCCTGACGTCGTGGCCGACAACTACGCACCGTCCGATGGCCTCAACGCCGACCTACCCGACCTCAAGATCCGAAACCTGCTGGTGGTCGGCAACGACGCCGAGGCCGCGGGAGTGCTGTCCGCGACCCTGCTGAACCTCACGGACGCAGAGCTGAGCGTCACTCTGACCACCGACGACGGCTCACTCGACCAGACCGTGCAGGTACCCGCCGACACCACTCTCACCCTGGTCGGCGCCGACACCCTCACCCCGACCGAGAACACCGACATCGTGGTGATCGACCCTCTCGGCGTCCTGGCAGGCAGTGCGGTCGCGATCGACGTCGACACCCCCGGTGGCGGCACGATCACGCTGGAGCCACCCGTCCTGCGAGCCGAAGGCGCCTACGAGACCTACGTTCCATAATCGGCGCGGCACCACCCGCCCGCCTCAGGCAGTCGCCACGCGCGACGAACCAGCCGAGAGCCACCCCTCAGACGACCTCGAACTTGTAGCCGAGGCCCCTGACAGTCACGATGTACTTCGGGATCGCCGGATCGGGTTCGATCTTGGTACGCAGCCGCTTGATATGGACGTCGAGCGTCTTGGTGTCACCGATGTAGTCGACTCCCCAGACCCGGTCGATGATCTGGCCCCGGGTCAGCACCCGCCCGGCATTGCGGATCAACAACTCCAGCAGCTCGAACTCTTTGAGTGGCAACTGAACGGGTCGCCCGGTGACCGACACGCTGTGCCGGTCGATGTCGATGCGGACCGGGCCCGCCTCCATCGTGGTCTGGATCAGGTCCTCGCCGTCGTCGCGCCGGCGCAACACGGCGCGGATGCGGGCGATCAGCTCACGCGAGGAGTACGGCTTGGTGACGTAGTCGTCGGCGCCCAACTCGAGCCCGACCACCTTGTCGACCTCACCGTCCTTCGCTGTCAACATGATGACCGGGACGTTGCTCCGCACCCGCAGCTGGCGACACACCTCGGTACCGGGGATCCCGGGCAGCATGAGGTCGAGCAGGACCAGGTCGGCTCCGTTGCGATCGAACTCGTCGAGCGCCTCGTGCCCGGTTCCGGTGAGCGCGACCTCGTAACCCTCACGGGTCAGCAGGTAGGACAGCGCGTCCGAGAAGGACTCCTCGTCCTCGACCACCAGGATCCGGGTCACGCGTCTCCTTTCGCTCCGACCGAGGTGCCGGTGGATCGCGCGATGAGGGGTGCGACCACTGGCACTCCGGTCCGGCTGAGCGCCTCGGTGGCACTCAGCGGTAGTCGGATGGTGAACGTTGAACCGAGACCAGGTTTACTCCATACAGTCACCTCGCCGCCGTGGTTCTCGGCAATGTGCTTGACGATTGCCAATCCCAACCCGGTTCCACCCGTCTGCCGTGACCGCGCCGGATCCACTCGATAGAACCGTTCGAAGATCCGCCGCTGTTCGATCTCGGGGATTCCGTTGCCATGATCGGTCACGCGCACCTCGACGAAATCGTCCTCCCGGGAGGCGCGGATCTCGCC
>JANNOG010000054.1:0-31997 GCA_031398915.1 Micrococcales bacterium
GGTCGTTCTTCTTTACGAAGGCGTTGTCGTCCCCGGCCTCAGCGCACCCGAAACAGTGGATGAGCGCTCCCTGGGGACGTACCTGGATCGAGGGCGTCTTCTCGTCGTGGAAGGGACACAACCCCTTGAGCGAGCCGACACCGGCCTTGCGCAGCGCCACGTGGTCGCCGACGACCTCTTCGATGGCGGCTCGTTCGCGTACGGCAGCAATGTCGTCGTCGCGCAGCCGTCCACCACCCACCACGACCGGAGTCTAGGCATCACCGCCGACTCGCTCCCGGTGGCGGGCGACGGATGTCCGGGTGACGCTGGAACCCTCACCGATTCGGTGGGCGGCGCGAGGAACCGGACGCCGACGTGACGCATTCGAGGAGACACACCTGTGGCTGCAGATGACAAGGTCGAGAACACCGTCGAGAAGTTGAAGGGCCAGGCCAAGGAAGGCCTGGGCAAGCTGACCGGAGACGAGGAGCGCGAGGCCGAGGGGCGAGCTCAGCAGTCGGAAGCCGACATCAAGCAGGCCGGCGAAAAGGTCAAGGACGCCTTCAAGAACTGATCACAGCCTGGCCCGGGGGCCGCGGCCGACACGCTCGGCTGCGGCCCTCACTCGGCCAATGTGGTGTGCCACGCGAGCGCCGACGCATCGGTGAGGCCCGCGACCTGGTCGATGATCACCCTGCGTCGGGCTCGGTCGTCGGCTGCCGCCTGCCATAGGTCGGCGAACGGTCGTTCCAAGCCGACCGGAGCCGAGGCGACGAGGGCGTCGACCAGGACCGCCAGTACCTCACGCTGGCGCGCATAGGCGGCCTGGCGTCGCTCGGCATTGACGACGAACACGACGGCAACCGCCTTGAGCACGGCGATTTCGACCACCGTGTCGGGGGGCACGACCACCTGTGCGGCATGTCGGGCCAGTGGTCCGTCGCCGACGCCGTCACGGGTGGCCCGCTCCGCCGCCAGGATGAACCGGCCGATGAGCTGGCTGGTCATGTCCTTGAGGCCGGCCAGTGCGCGATGGCTGCCGTCGTACCCGGTGACCCACCCAGGCAGACGCCGCAGCCGCTCCAGGGCGGCCGCCGCCGAGGCCGGCTCCAGATCGGGCAGGAACCACTCGGTCGTCGTCTGGGTGACCCGGGCAACTACCTCAGGATCAGTCAGCGCGTGCGGGTCCAGGTGGCCCGCCACGATGGCGTCCTCGGTGTCGTGGACGGAGTAGGCGATGTCGTCGGCCAGGTCCATCACCTGAGCCTCGACGCAGGTGCCGTGAGTCGGGGCGTCGGCCCTCAACCAGTCGAACACGTCGAGGTCGTCGTCGTACACGCCGAACTTCGCCCCAGCGGTGGGCGGACCGGCGCCCCGACGCCACGGGTACTTCGTGGCGGCGTCCAGCGATGCCCGGGTGAGATTGAGCCCGACCGGTCGTCCCGTGACCGGATCCATCACCTTGGGTTCGAGTCGGGTGAGCAGTCGCAGCGTCTGCGCGTTGCCCTCGAACCCACCGATATCCGCCGCCAGCAGGTCGAGCACGGCCTCACCGTTGTGTCCGAACGGCGGATGCCCCAGGTCGTGGGCGAGGCACGCGGTGTCCACGACATCCGGGTCGCATCCGAGCAGCGCGGCCAGGTCGCGCCCGACCTGGGCCACCTCGAGCGAGTGAGTCAGCCGGGTCCGGCCGAAGTCGTTGCTGCCGGGGGCCACCACCTGGGTCTTTGCGGCGAGTCGGCGCAGGGCGGACGAGTGCAGCACCCGGGCGCGGTCGCGCGCGAAGGCGGTCCGCGCGCTGCTCTTCGGCGGCTCGGACACCCATCGGGACGTGTCTGCGTCGGTGTATCCGGTCGCCATGCGTCAGGCCGATCAGCGGAGGGCGGAGGTCACGGTGTCGACCCGGTAGACGATGAAGGCGACTGTTTCACGAACCAGGTTGAACGCGATTCGCTTGCCTGAGGTGACGTTCGGGCCGTTGGACGTGGGACTGGTCCCCACCACGGGCAGGCCGACGTCGGTCGCCATTGCCCGGGCCCGGTAGGAGTGCCAGGGGTCGCTGACCAGCACCACCGCCGACCAGCCGAACGACCGGGTGTCACGGTTGACGGCCTCCAGGCTGGTCAGGGTGTCGGCGCCGGACCCGACGACGATGACCGCCTCGGCCGGGACGCCGTGGTCGATCAGCCAGTCGGCGCCGGCCTGTGCCTCGCTGAGTGGCTGTCCGTCACCGGTCCCGCCGGCGGTCACGATGACCGGCGCCACGCCGGCCTCGTACAGCTCACGCGCGTGGTCCAACCGCGACTCGAGTACGCGACCGGGTACCCCGCCGGATGCTGCAGCTCCCAACACGATGAGGGCATCGGCCGGCGGGCGCTCGTCGCGGGTGGCCACCATGACGACCCGACCCCCCACCACGAGCGGCACGCACATCGCGAGCGCGACCAGAACCGTCACGGGTCGCAGTCCCCGGCTCGTCGGCCCGCTGTGAAGGGTTGTCATCGGCCACAGTGTGTCAGCAGTACCCCGGGCAATGATCGTTAGGAGGCTCGAGCGGCGCCTCGATCGGCACGGGCTCGCTACCCACCCGAAACGGACGCCTCGGCCAGGGCGAGGGCGGCCGCGGTCGAGGCGTTGAGGGTGCGCGACGACAACCATCCGTCAGGCAGCGACACCGGCCGGGCACCACCGGCCCGCCCGCGTTGCCCCTCGGCCGCCGGGCCGGGGTACGGCGCGGCCAGATCCATCGTCGCGGTGATGCGGTCGATGTCGGCGATCGCGGACACCATCGCCAGCGCCACGCGGGTCTGGTGTCCCACCGGATATCCCTTGAGGTACCAGGCGACGTGCTTGCGCAGGTCGCGGCAGGCACGATCCTCGTCCGCCATGTGCTCGGCGAGCAGCACCGCATGGCGACGGAACGCGGCCATCACCTGACCCAGATCAGGGTGGGTGCGCACCTGGTCACCGGCGAGCTCGGCGGCGATGTCGCGGAACAGCCACGGCCGACCCAGACAGCCCCGGCCGACGACCACACCGTCGCAGCCGGTGCGCTCGACCATGGCCACGGCGTCCTCGGCGGCGAAGATGTCACCGTTGCCCAGGACCGGGATGTCGGCGGGCAGGGCGTCGCGCAGCCGGGCGATCGCATCCCAGTCGGCGACGGGGGCGTACAACTGGGCCGCGGTCCGCCCGTGCAACGCCACCCAGGCGACCCCGGCCTCGGCGGCGGCGCGGCCCGCGTCGAGATACGTCAGGTGGTCGTCGTCGTCGATCCCCTTGCGCATCTTGACCGTGACCGGCACGGCGTCGGGCGATGCCGCCCCGACGACGGCGGTGACGATCGCGCGGAACAGGTCGAGTTTCCACGGCAGGGCGGACCCGCCCCCCTTGCGGGTCACCTTGGGTACCGGGCAGCCGAAGTTGAGGTCGATGTGTTCGGCGCGCCCCTCGGTCAGCAGCAGTCGAACTGCCGAGGCGGCAGTGGCCGGGTCGGTGGCGTACAGCTGGACGCTCTTGATCGGCTCGTCCGGGTGGTGTTCGGTGAGGCGCAACGACTCGGGAGTGCGCTCGACCAGCGCCCGCGAGGTCACCATCTCGGACACGTAGAGCCCCGCCCCCCCACCCAGCTCGCGGCACAGCCGGCGGAACGCGGCGTTGGTGATTCCCGCCATCGGCGCCAGGACCACCGGAGCCGTGAGGACGTGACGGCCCAGACGAAGGGGGGCGAGAGACGTCTGGGCGATCACATTCCAGGGTATGTCAGGGCCTATTGGCGCGGCGGCAGCATCTGCGAGAGCCAGCCGACGAACTCGGTGGGGTTGCGAGTCTGGGTCCATACCGTTCCGGGGCCGACGAAATCGAAC
Organism: Micrococcales bacterium; assembly: GCA_031398915.1. Lineage (GTDB taxonomy): Bacteria > Actinomycetota > Actinomycetes > Actinomycetales > JBBAYJ01 > JANNOG01. Next base: position 3,849 of record JANNOG010000054.1, read on the forward strand.
ACCAGGCCCTCGCCGGACTTCATGGTCGCCATGATCCCCTGGGACACCCGCCGCAGCGCCGGGCGCTGGATCCGCTCCTCGTAGGCGACGACGTGGCCGGTGTCGACGGTGAAGCCGCCACCCTCGGGAAGATCGTGGCGATCGACCGCGCCGTAACAGGCGGCGACGACCGGTCCCTGGCCGGTGGCGTGAACGATGAATCCACCCTCGCCGCCGAACATCCCCGCCGAGCCACCCCACTTGGTGTCCAGGGTGACGCCGGCCGCCGAGCCGAGCCACGACCCTCGCGTCAGCACGAGGCCCATGCCGGGTGTGACATCGAAGACGACGACGTCACCGGGCAGCCGGGCGGCCAGGTCGACCCATCCCGGGTGCTCGGGATGAGCGGTGTACGTGGTGATGAACAGCGATTCTCCGCCCAGCATGCTGCGGCTCAGCGCCTTCATGAAGCCGCCCTGCATCTGCGCCTGGACCTGGATCCCGAACGAATGGGCGGCCATCGCACCGGATTCGGCCTGGAAGGACTCACCCGGTGCGAGGTGGACCCTGGCGGTGGCGAACGAGGGCTGGTGGCGGGGTTCTACCTGCATGGTTCACACCCTAGGGGTGCGGCCGCGGGTGCCATATCCCTGCTCGGCTCGGGTCCGGCGCTTACCGCTGCTCCTCACTGAGGGGTTGGGTGGCGCGCACGCGGTCGAGGTACTCGCCGATCCTGCGTTCTCGCTCGTCGTCCGTCGTGATCGGGCACAACGTGCAGTACGAGCTGGTCGGCGTCGTGTACGCAAGGCAACAGGCTCCTCGACGGCAGAACACGTGGTCTGCGCCGCCATGGCGCACCACCACCCAGGTGGGTGCGCCCAGCGCGGCGGGGGCGACGGCGAACACCGCGTCGGCCTCGTCGCGACCCAGCAGGGGGTCGTTCAGGCCGCGCCCCACCTCGACGATCGTGTCGGCCACCGCGTCTGCGACCAGAGTCCAGCGAACCCGTCGACCCAGTCGCGACCGGCGCCCGATCGCCTCGACGAAGCCGCTGACCTGTGTGGTCAGACCCTCGATGTATCGCCGCCGCAGGTCGTCGACGGTGTCCACGACGTCGACACCGTCGGCTGTGGCGATGGGATCGTCGCCCAGCACGGCCAACCGAGTCAGCTGCGGGTCCAGGGCGGTGGCGTCCACCCATTGGCCGGCAGTCCGTCGCAGCCAGGTCGATCGGGCATCCAGGACGGGGACCCGACGTTCGGCCACCAGCAACGCCGCACCCGCAGCGGCGAGGCCGGTGGTCACCCAGCCGAGCAGGTACGACGCGGCGGTCCGCGGTGGCGCGGCGAATCGTTCGGCGACCTCGTCCAACCAATCGTCCAGCAGGCTGTCATCGGTGAGCAACGCGTCGTAGCCGTGCCACGCAGGGTCGTCGTCCCGACCGGCGACGAGCGCGTGCCACGCCAGCAGATCGTCACCCCGGCCCAGAGACGCGGCGAGAGCGGACGCCTTGGCGTACGGCAGTCCGACACGCGGACGGTCGATCGGGGCGACCACGAGGGCTGCCGTCAGCAGCCGACGAGGCGCTGCGCCAACCAACCCTCGACCGCGTCGAGACCGATGCGTTCCTGTGTCATGGTGTCGCGCTCACGAATCGTGACCGCCTGATCGTCGAGAGTCTCGAAGTCGATCGTCAGACAGAACGGCGTACCGATCTCGTCCTGGCGTCGATAGCGCCTGCCGATCGCCCCGGCGTCGTCGAATTCGACGTTCCAGTTGCGCCGAAGCGCCGCCGCCAGGTCGCGGGCCTTCGGTGACAGGTCGGCGTGACGCGACAGCGGGAGCACCGCGGCCTTGACGGGCGCGAGCCGTCGGTCCAGGCGCAGAACGATTCGGGTGTCCTGACCGCCCTTGGCGTTGGGGGCCGTGTCCTCGGCGTAGGCCTCCAGCAGGAAGGCCATCATCGGGCGCCCGACCCCGGCGGCCGGTTCGATGACGTACGGCGTCCACCGCTCGTTCGTGTCCTGGTCGAAGTAGGTGAGGTCGACCCCGGAGTGCTGGGCGTGGGTGGTCAGGTCGAAATCGGTGCGGTTGGCGATACCTTCCAGCTCACCCCATTCGCTGCCGGAGAAGCCGAAGCGGTACTCGATATCCACCGTTCGCTTCGAGTAGTGCGAGAGCTTCTCGGCCGGGTGGTCGTACTCACGCAGGTTGTCGGCGGCGATCCCAAGCCCGGTGTACCAACCGACACGCTGGTCGATCCAGTACTGGTGCCATTCTTCGTCGGTCCCGGGTGCGACGAAGAACTCCATCTCCATCTGCTCGAACTCTCGGGTCCTGAAGATGAAGTTGCCAGGGGTGATCTCGTTGCGAAAACTCTTGCCGATCTGCCCGATGCCGAACGGGGGCTTTCGTCGGGCCGAGCCCATGACGTTGGCGAAGTTGACGAAGATTCCCTGGGCGGTCTCCGGTCGTAGGTAATGCAGACCGGAGTCGTCGTCGACGGGACCGAGGTGCGTCTTGAGCAGTCCGTTGAAGTCGCGTGGTTCGGTCCACTGCCCGCGGGTGCCGCAGTTGGCGCAGGCGATGTCCGCCAGCCCGCCTTCGGGGGCGCGGCCCTTCTTGGCCTCGAATTCTTCGACCAGGTGGTCGGCGCGGAAACGTTTGTGGCACGACAGGCACTCGGTGAGCGGATCGCTGAACGCGCCGACGTGACCGGACGCCACCCACACCTGACGCGGCAGGATGATCGACGAATCCAGTCCGACGACGTCCTCGCGGCTGGTGACCATGTACTTCCACCACTGCCGCTTGATGTTGTCCTTCAGCTCCACGCCCAGGGGGCCGTAGTCCCAGGCAGATCGAGTGCCGCCATAGATGTCACCGCTGGGAAACACGAACCCACGGCGCTTGCACAACGCGACGACGGTGTCGATCTTGGCAGAGTTGGAACTGGTCTTGACGCTGGCCACGGTGGTCTCCGTCCGGCTGGGCTGTCGGCGAGCCCTGAGAGACTACTGCGCCCCTGGTCCCGCGACGGCAGCGTCGGCGGCGCGATCCGTGCCCGTCTCGACCACCACGCCACGGTGGTCGACCACCAGCAGCTCTTCGAATGCGCTGGGTTCGTCCACCGCCTCGTACAGCAGCGGGTGGACGTGCACCTTGACGTCGTAGGACGACAACGCCCGGCGGTAATCACCCACCCCGTCCCACCTGCTCACCAGAACCCAGACGCCGGGATCGTCGGTGGCCGAGCCGATCGACGCCGAGACGAAACCGCGGCAGGCGGCCAGGATCCGGACGGCCGTGCGCGCCCGGTCCAGGAAGGCGTCCCGATCATCGCTCGCGACGTGGAATCGAACGGCAGCCAGCACCCCGCAACCGTAAGCCCGCTTGCCTTCGCCGGCGAATAACAGTGATAATCAGTCTCATGAACAACCTGGCACTCCCCCCCGCCATCGTTGCCGCGTCACTCATCCTGGCGGCCTGCGGGTCCGACACCGACACCACATCGGCTGGGGATGCGAGTGACGCATCGACCGGTCTGCTGGTCGCGGCGGGCTTCTACCCGTTGGAGTTCCTGGTCGAGCAGGTCGGCGGAGACCGCGTCACGCTGAGCCCGCTCACGCCTCCCGGCAGCGAGCCGCACGACATCGAACTCACGCCGCAGGCCCTCATCACGCTCACCGACGCCGACCTGGTGGTCTACGAGGCCGGGTTCCAACCGGCCGTCGACGACGCCCTGACCGAACGGGACGCTGCCACGCTCGACGTGTCCGCGCTGGCCACCCGCGTCTTCGACCCGGAGGGCTCGCAGAGCGACGCCGACGAGGCCGGCCTGGTCGACCCCCACTTCTGGAACGACCCGACGCTGTACGCCGAGGCCGCGGGCCTGGTCGCCGATGCCCTGGCCGAGGCGGATCCCGACGGCGCCGAGACGTACCGGGCGAACGCGCAGACGCTGACCGACGCCCTCCTCGCCCTGGACGGCGACGCCGAGGAAGCCCTGGCGAACTGCGCGATCGACAAAATGGTCACCGCCCACGACGCGTTCGGGTACTTCGCCGAGCGGTACGGCTTCACCCCGGTCGCCATCGCGGGGATCAGCCCGGAGGCAGAGCCGTCGCCGGCCGATCTGGCCGCGGTGACCGACATCGTCACGGCGGACGGCGTCAGCACCATCTATACCGAGACCCTGGTGTCGCCCGAGATCGCCGAGACGGTCGCCGCCGAGACCGGAGCCACCACTGCTGTCCTCGACCCGCTGGAGGGCATCACCGACGAATCCGCGGGCACCACGTACCTCGAGGTGATGAAGGCGAACATCGACACCGTCGCGGCGGGCCAAGATTGCGGGTGATGACCGGCACCGTTTCGCCACCGCCCATCGCATCGACCCCGGTCGGTCCGCCCGCCCTCGCCCTGCGTCAGGCCACGCTCGGATACAACGGACGACCCGTCGTCTTCGATGCGGACCTGGTCGTCCACCACGGTGAGGTCGTCGCCCTGCTCGGTGCCAACGGCTCCGGCAAGACGACACTGGTTCGCGGCCTGGTGGGACTCGCGGAGGTGCTCCACGGAGCGGTCGAGGTCTCGGGTACCACGGTGTCGAATCGATCCGCGCGGACCGACGCCAGGGTCGGCTACGTCCCGCAACGCCTCACCGCGGTCGCCGGGATCCCGACGACCGCGGCGGAGGTGGTGGCCAGCGGCCTCCTGGCAGGTGGGCACTGGTGGACCCGCCACTCCCGGACCCGGATCCGGGCGGCCCTGGGTGAGATCGGGTTGGCCCACCTGGCGGCCACCCCGGTGGAGGAACTGTCGGGTGGACAGCAGCGACGGGTACTCATCGCGCGGGCACTGGTCGCCGATCCGCAGATCCTCCTGCTGGACGAACCCACGGCAGGCGTCGACCGGGCCGGCGTCGCATCGCTGGTGGCCGCCCTCACCGATCTCAAGGCCGCCGGGCGGACGCTGTTGGTGGTGACACACGACGTGGGGGCGTTCAGCTCGGTCGTCGACCGGGTGGCCACCATGGTGGACGGACACCTGAGCGCCGGACCGCCCAGACCCGACGACCCGACGGGAAGCCACTGATGCTCGATCTCCTCGACTACGACTTCATGCGCCGCGCTCTCGTGGCCGCCCTGCTGGTGGGAGCGGTCGCGCCGCTGGTCGGCGTCTTCGTCGTGCAACGTCGCCTGGCGCTGGTCGGCGACGGAGTGGGTCACGTCGCCCTCACCGGAGTCGCCGTGGGATTGCTGACGGGCAACTCACCCGTCTGGGCCGCGCTCGTCGCCGCAGTCGCAGCGGCAGTCCTCCTGGAGGTGATCCGCGCCGTCGCCCGCACCGGTGCGGACCTGGCCCTGGCCATGCTGTTCTACGGCGGCATCGCCGGCGGTGTGGTGTTGGTCAGCTTCACGCCCAACGGTGGCGCCGCGAATCTGGTGGCCTACCTGTTCGGCTCGGTGACCACGACCACCTGGTCCGACCTGGCGGTGTTCGCGGTGCTGGCGCTGGTCATCGTCGCCGTCCTGGCGGTCGCGGGGCGGTTGTTGTTCGCGGTCAGCGAGGACGAGGAGTTCGCCCGAGCCATCGGCCTGCCGGTGCAACTCGTCAACACGCTGCTGCTGATCCTGGTCGCCACCACGGTGGTGCTGTCCATGCGAGTCGTCGGGCTGCTCCTGATCAGTGCCCTGATGGTGGTCCCGGTCGCCACCGCCCGGCAGGTGTCACGATCATTCGCCGCCACGGTCGCGACCGCCTCGGTGATCGGCGCGGCGCTCGCGGTGGCGGGTACCGGGACGAGCTACTACATCGACACCCCTCCGGGCGGCACCATCGTGGTGTTGGCCGTCCTGGTGTTCCTGATCACGGCCGCCGGCCGGGCTGGTGCCCGCCGGCTGTCGGCGATGCGACGCCGTCACACCCACCCCGTCACCCACGACCACAGGCACGGGGGTCCCGACTGCGAACACCCGGCCGTCCACCACGCGGACCATGTCGACTACGTGCATGATGGTCATCGGCATGCGCCCCGTCTCACGAGGTCTGGAGTGGACTACGACGAACACTGAGACCCACCCCGCGACCGTCGGTGACCCGGCTATCCGGCGTCGCACCTGGCAGCGCGCGGCGGTGGCTGCGGCGCTGCGCAGCTCCAGCGACTTCGTCTCCGCTCAGCAGTTGCACGCCAGGCTGAGTGCTGCGGGCGAACGCGTGGGCCTGGCCACGGTGTACCGGTCACTGCAGTTGATGGCCGACGAGGGCGACGTCGACGTGGTCCGCAACGCCGACGGTGAGGCGACCTACCGCCGCTGCAGCGAGGGTCACCACCATCACCTCACCTGTCGTGACTGCGGCAGTACCGTCGAGATCGATGGTGCTGCTGCCGAGTCCTGGGCCCGGCAGATGGCCGTCGCGCACGGCTACTCCGACGTCGAGCACGTCTTCGAGCTGTTCGGGCGTTGCGACACGTGTACCCGAGCGCAGACGACGGCACAGCACATCACTCAGTCGTAGGGGTTCTCCGGAACGGTGTACGGCGCCACCGACGTTGCCGCGAGACGAGGAATCGGCAGCCCCTCGGTGGTCTCGCCGGGCGGTGACAAGCGACCTGTCACGCTGATCCACTCGTCTGCGCCCGGCGCGGGAACGCCACTCACCAGCACTCGATAGGCCACCCCGTCTGCGGCGCAGCACGCCAATGAGATGCGAGCGACGTACCAACCGTCTTCACCCTCCAACGGGACGGCGAATCCGTCGACGCGCACCTCTCGGTCGAGGATCCCCGATTGGGGGTCGTACAACACCCGCTCGACCGCGTCGCGAGGCGCCAGGATGAGCGGGTCGCCTGCCGGTAGCGGCTCGAACAACTCCGAGGCGGGCCCGACGGCTCGGGTCGATTCGCGCAGCACCGCGTCGGCACCCAGCGCCGGTGGCGGAGCGAGGTACACGGCCAGCACGGGAAGCAGCAGCAGCCACGCCACCGCGGGCAGGTGCGCCCCGTGGTCGTGGCCACCCGGGACGGCGGCTGCCGACCCAGCCGGGCGTGGCGTACTGCTGCTGGTTGCCAACCACCAACCGGCGAAGCCGAGGACACAGATCGCCGCCCCGGCCAAGAGGATCGGCAGGGCCATGGTGTCCTTCGTGTACCGCAGGTACTCACCACTGACGAACAGTCGGATGAGCGCCCCACCGACCAGCAGCAGCAGCGTCGCCGCCAGTGCCCGCCTCACAGCAGCACCGTGCCGATCGCGACTGCGCCGCCCACCGCGACGACGAACGTCAGTGGGGCGAACCGGGCGGCGAAGCGCGGGCCGAACCACCCCGCCTGCATAGAGATCAGCTTCACGTCGACCATGGGCCCGACGACCATGAAGGCCAACTGCGCGGTGGGTGAGAACGCCGAGAAGCTCGCCGCCACGAAGGCGTCCGCCTCCGAGCAGATGGCGATGACCACGGCCAGCAGGGCCAGCACGAGGACGGCCAGTACCGGTTGCGAGGCAACCGCGTCGATGATGCCCACGGGAACGGCGACGTTGACCGTGGCGGCAATGGCGGCCCCGACCACCAAGAATCCACCCGCGTGCAGCAGGTCGTGCTCGGCGGTCGTGCGCAACCGCTCGGCGCGCGATCCCTCACCCGGATGCCATTCGGGTAGTCGCAACAGGCCGGGCGGGGCGAAGCGGGACCACAGCAGCGCAACGGTGCAGGCCACGGCCAGGGACGCCACGAAACGCCCGAGCACCATCTCCGGGCGACCCGGAAATGCGACGGCGGTGGCGATGAGCACCACCGGGTTGATGGCGGGCGCCGACAACAGGAAGGCCAGCGCGGCGGCCTGCGGCACGCCTTGCCGCAGGAAACCCCCGGCCAGCGGTACCGACGCGCATTCGCAACCGGGCAGGACGGCGCCCGACAACCCGGCCACCCCGACTGCGGCGAACCGATTGCGGGGCAGGGCGTTGGTGATCCACCGGGACGGGACGTAGACCGTCAGCACCGCCGACAACAACACGCCCAGCACGAGGAAGGGCAGCGCCTGGACCACGATGGCGACGAACACCGTCGACCACGTCGCGAGCCCCGGGGCACCGAACCGATCGGCCAACCAGCCCCGCCCGAGCAGGACGGACAACAGGACGACGGCCAGGACGGCCGGACCGACCAGCGGGTCGCGCAGCGTACGGGCCAGTAGGGACCGCGCGGGCGGTGTCGGCAGTGCGGGCGGTGTCGGCAGTGCGGGCTGGTCTCCCGACGACACCGCTGTCGAGGCCTCGCTGGTCGAGCTCACGAGGACGAACGATCGACTGCGCCGCCGTATCGACGGTCGCGGCGGGCGTACTCCTGCACGGCCGACCACAGGTCGAGCCGATCGACGTCGGGCCACAACTCGTCCGTGAACACCATTTCAGCGTACGCGGACTGCCACAGCAGGAAGTTGGAGATCCGCCGTTCACCCGACACCCGCCAGAACATGTCGACATCTGGCATGTCCGGGTCGTTGAGGTAACGGGCCACCGTCCACTCGTCGATCGACGACGGGTCCAGCCGCCCAGCCCGGACATCGACCGCCATGGCCGCTGCCGCGTCGGCGATCTCGGCGCGCCCGCCGTAGTTGACGCACATCGTCAAGGTGCACACCGTGTTGTGGGCCGTCATCCGCTGCGCCAGCTCCAGTTCCTCCACAACGCCCGGCCACAACCGCGGTCGGCGGCCGGCCCAGCGGATCCGGACTCCCCAGGCGCTCATCTCGTCGCGACGGCGGCGGATCACGTCCCGGTTGAAGTTCATCAGGTACCGAACCTCGTCAGGCGATCGCTTCCAGTTCTCGGTACTGAAGGCATAGGCGCTGACGTGCCCGATTCCGAGTTCGATGGCACCCGCCACCACGTCGATCAGCGATGCCTCGCCCATTGCATGTCCCTCGTTGCGCGGCAGGCCACGGGCGTTCGCCCACCTCCCGTTGCCGTCCATGACGACGGCGACATGCTGTGGAACCACCTCGGGCGCCAGCACCGGCGGGGTGGCACCGGACGAGTGGCGCGGCGGGGCGACGACCGGCGCCGGTCGCGGGGCGTTCGCGGCTGCGACCTCGCGACCGGTGACGGTGGCGCCGTTCCGGTCACCGAACGGCCAGCGGCGCCGCCGGGCGCTCGGATCACTCACGCGCTCATCGGCCGCTCGACCAGGCGCAGCGACCGCAGGCCGGACTCGATGTTCCAGTGCAACAGCGCCGCCACCACGCCTGCCCCCTGGCGTCGGCACCAGTCCGCGCAGGCGTCAGCGCCCGCCCAGTCCCCGGACAACAACGCAGCCAGCAAGCCCATGGTGTCGGGATCCACCGCAACGACGGCACCGGGCATCGCCGAACGGCACGACGGGCACAGCGCTCCGCCGGAGGAGATGGCGACAGCACCGTGAGGGCCGGGCTCGCCGCAGCGGGCACAGTCGTCGAACGTGGGCGCGTACCCGGCCGTCGCCAGTGCCCGCAGGACGAACGAGTCGAGCACCAAACCCGGGTCACGACCGGTCACTGCGAGCGCATGGAGACCGCCGACCAGCAGAGACAGCAATGCCGGGGTGGGTTCACGCTCGACGGGCAGCAGCTTGAGCGTGGTTTCCAGCATCGCCGTACCCGAGGTGTACCGGGCGTAGCTGCCGGACAGCCGCTCGCCGTAGGCAGCGACGGTCTCGGCCTGGGTGACGATGTCCAGGTTGCGCCCGGTGTGCAGTTGCAGGTCGACATGGCTGAACGGTTCGAGACGTGCGCCGAAGCGCGACGACGTCCGCCGTACCCCCTTGGCGACCGCGCGGACCAGACCGGTGTCACGGGTGAACACCGTGATGATCCGGTCCGCTTCGCCGAGTTTGTGGGTCCGCAGCACGACACCGCTGTCGCGATAGAGACCCATGTCCCCAGTCTGCTCCCTGACTGCCCGAAATCAGCGCAGCGCCCGGTTGACCGCCGACACCACCGCCTTGAGCGAGGCGGTCACGATGTTCGGATCGATGCCCACGCCCCAGAGCACGCTCGACCCGACGGCGCACTCGACGTACGCGGCAGCGTTCGCGTCGCCGCCCGCTGACATCGCGTGCTCGGCATAGTCCAGTACCCGCACGTCGACGCCGTGGTCGGCCATGGCGGCGCAGAATGCGGCGATCGGTCCGTTCCCGACCGCATTGAGGCTGACCGTCTGCTCACCGTCGCGGAGGTCCACGCGCAGTCGGTCCGACGCGTCGACGGTCGACGACTGCTCCAGGCCACGCAGCTCGAACCGGCCCCATACCTCGCCCGGGACGGACGCCTCGCCACCGACCGGGAGGTACTCGTCGGCGAAGATCTGCCACAACCGAGCCGCGGTCACCTCGCCACCGCTGCTGTCGGCGTGACGCTGGACGACGCCGCTCAACTCGATCTGCAACCGACGAGGCAGGTCGAGGTGACGCTCGGTCTTCATCAGGTAGGCGACGCCACCCTTGCCGGACTGGCTGTTGACCCGGATCACCGCCTCGTAGCTGCGGCCCAGGTCCTTGGGATCCAGCGGCAGGTACGGCACCGCCCAGGTGAATGCCTCGACCGGTACACCCGCGGCGGCGGCATCGCGCTCCAACCGGTCGAAGCCCTTCTTGATCGCGTCCTGGTGCGACCCGGAGAACGCCGTGAACACCAGATCCCCGCCGTAGGGGTGGCGGGGGTGGACGGGCAACTGGTTGCAGTACTCGACCGTGCGGCGTACTTCGTCGATATCCGAGAGGTCCACCTGCGGATCGATGCCCTGGGTGAGCAGGTTGCCGGCCAGGGTGACCAGGCACACGTTGCCGGTGCGCTCGCCGTTGCCGAACAGGCAACCCTCTATCCGGTCCGCCCCCGCCTGGTAACCGAGTTCGGCGGCCGCCACCGCAGTGCCGCGGTCGTTGTGTGGGTGCAGGCTCAGGACGACCGACGGGCGGCGGGCAAGGTGACGGTGCATCCACTCGATCGAGTCGGCATAGATGTTGGGGGTGGCCATCTCGACGGTGGCCGGCAGGTTGATGATGACGGGACGATCCGGGCTGGCCTCGAACACCTCGATGACCTCGTTGCACACCCGCGCGGCGAATTCGAGCTCGGTACCGGTGAACGATTCCGGTGAGTACTCGAAGAACACCTGGGTATCGCGTAGCTCGTCTGCGTACTTGAGGCACAGCCGCGCACCCGTGGTGGCGATGTCCGCGATCCCGTCGGTGTCGAGGCCGAAGACCACCCGCCGCTGCAACACCGAGGTCGAGTTGTACAGGTGGACGATGGCTTTGTCGGCGCCGCGGATGGACTCGTAGGTTCGCTCGATCAGGTGTTCACGCGCCTGGGTGAGGACCTGGATAGTCACGTCGTCCGGGATCAGATCGCCCTCGATCAGTGAGCGGACGAAGTCGAAGTCCGTCTGGCTGGCAGAGGGAAATCCGACCTCGATCTCCTTGTATCCCATGCGAACCAGCAGGTCGAACATCCGCCGCTTGCGTTCGATGTCCATCGGATCGATGAGGGCTTGGTTCCCGTCGCGTAGGTCGACCGCGCACCACCGTGGTGCCGTGGTCATGCGCACGTCGGGCCAGGTGCGATCGGGCAGGTCGACGGTGATCTGCTGGTGGAATGGCCGGTACCGGCTGGTGGGCATGCCGGAGTTCCGTTGGGGGTCACGCATGGGGTTCGCCTCTGCTCTGGTCACCGCGACTCTGGTCACTGCGACTCTGGATCACTGCGACTGGGTCGCTGCGGGTGGCGGTCGGCAGGCAGGACCTCCGCGACGAGTCAGCCGACCTGGCGAGACCCGTCGCGGCAGCCGAGGAGGAGGCTCACCGCGCACATGCGACCAGACCGTACACCTACCGCGGATCATCGGCGCGATCCGGAGGCGACGTCAGAAGCGCTGCGACGTGCCTGAGTTGACGCTGCGCCTCCGGGATCGGCATGAGCATCCAGTCGTGCGGCATGCCCTCGTAACGCTCGAAGACGACCTCGGCGCCTGCCGCGGTGAGCGCGTCGCGTAGCCGTTCCGCATCGTGAACGAGAATGTCGCGCGAGCCGATGTAGATGGCGACGCGACGGAACCGGTCGAGTCGCCCGTTGATCGGACTGATCCGAGGATGGCTCAGTGGCAGGTCGTCGGCGTACAGCCGGACGAGTTCTCGCAGGTGATCGGGGTGCAGCAGCGGGTCCGAGGCCTGCGTGGTCGCGATGGCCGGGTTGTCCAGCGTGGCGTCGCCGGAACCGGAGTTGAGGACCACCAGATTCGGGGCGGTCAGGTCGCCGGGAAGGGCCTGCACGAGTGACATCGCGAGGCTGGCGCCGGCCGAGTCGCCCATCACCACCGGCGGCTCGCCACCCGCAGCCAGAACCTCGGCGCAGATCTCGGCGTAGATCTCGACGAGGGTGGGTTCGACGTCGCGATAGGTGTGCTCCGGCGCCAGCGGATAGATCGGCACGGTCACGCCTCGTCCGGTCGCCACGGCCAGTTTGGCGACGTAGCGCCAGTGCGCGGACTGGATCTCCGCGGCGTGGCCACCGCCGTGCAGGTAGAGGACGCTCGGTGGCTGATTCGTGCCGTGCGGCCGGACGTCGAAACTCGGCCAGCCACGACGGTCGACCCGCGCCACATCGACCCCGCCGAGGCGCCGCGGCGGGAGGTATGCCCCGGGCCGGCGGGGTGTGGCGCCGGGCCCGGTGAACCGTTGGGGGTCGAACTGGCGGTACTTGATGCGTGAGGCGGACACGACCGCGAGCAGCAGCCGGCTGGTCAAGGAGGGCGTAGACGTCATTCCCGCACGCTAAAGTCTGACGTCAGTGTCAACGTCAAGCCCGTTACGCCCAACGGGTCTCGGAAGTGTGAGCGGGAGGGCAGCATGCGGATCGGTGAGCTCAGTCGTCGCACGGGGGCGAGCCCGCGGTCGCTTCGCTACTACGAGGAGCACGGGGTGCTCGAGGCGACGCGGTCGACCAACGGCTACCGCGAGTACGGCGCCGACACCACGGCTCGGGTCGCCATGATCCGCACACTGCTCGAGGTCGGGCTGCCGATGCCCATCATTCGAGACGTCCTGGTGTGCACGGCCGAACCTGCAGAACAGCCGGAGGCCTGCTCTGCCGTCTTCGACCGGATGCGGACCGTCCGTGACCGGCTCGACGACCAGGCCGACCGCATCAGGGCCCAGGTGGCGACACTGGACGACTATCTGGCCCTGGCGCCGACACACGACACCGCTCCCCCGGGGTCGACTCTTGGGGCACCGACCGCCGGTCACCCGGCAGTGCCTGCCGCCGGCTAGAACCCCATCCGGTTGAGGGCAGCCGGGTCGCGCTGCCAGTCCTTGGCCACCTTCACCCGGATATCGAGGTGGACCCGGGTCCCGACGAGGCCCTCGATCCCCCGCCGGGCGCGCGTGCCGACATCACGCAGCCGCTCACCACCCTTGCCGATGACGATCCCCTTCTGACTGTCACGCTCGACGAACAACCAGACCCGTACGTCGGTCAGCGGATCGCTCGCGTCGCGATCCTCGCGCGCCTCGATCTCCTCTGTGACGACGGCGATCGAATGCGGCAGCTCGTCGCGCACCCCGTCCAGCGCAGCCTCGCGGACCAGTTCGGCGATCAGTACGTCCAGCGGCGCGTCGTGCACCTCGTCCGAGGCGAACATCGGCGGCCCCGGTGGCATCAGGGCGAGCAGCGCATCGCGAAGTGCTGCGACCCCCTCACCGTCGGTGGCCGAGGTGGGCACGAAGTCGGCGACGTCCAAGCCGGTGGTGGCGGCGAGCTGTTGGGCGGCCAGCAGGGCCACCGCCACCTGGTCGCGCGACACCAGGTCGATGCGGGTGACCGAGATGACGACAGCAGGGCGACGCCGCGGCGAGCCGGCACTCGCGATCTGAGTGGCCAACATCCGGTCACCCGGTCCGACGGCACCGTCGGCGGGCAGGCACAGCGTGACGACGTCGACCTCGGCCACCGCGTCGCGGGTCAGGTCGTTGAGCCGCTGTCCGAGTAGGGTCCGGGGCCGGTGCACCCCCGGGGTGTCCACCAGCACCAATTGCGCGTCCGGTCGATGGACCAGGCCACGCAGTACTCGGCGGGTGGTCTGCGGTTGCGGGCTGGTGATCGCCACCTTGGCTCCGACCAGCGAGTTGAGCAGGGTCGACTTGCCGACATTGGGCCGACCGACCAAGCAGGCGAAGCCCGACCGAAACGCGGCGGCGGCGGCGGCGGCGGTCACGGTGTCACTCGCGCAAGACCCGGGGTGAGCCGATCTGCGTCAGCAAGTCGGCGTCGTCGTCACTGAGCTCGCCTCCGACGATCGCCACCGCCTCGAACACCGTCGCGCCGCTGGACACCGCGGCGGCCAGTGCCGCTTGAACGGCGCTCAACCGCAGGGACGCCAGCGCCACCGACCCGGCGAGATAGGTCCGTCCGATGTCGTCGCGTACCGCCGCGCCCACTCCGTTGCCCCGCGACGCCGCCGAGCGCGCCAACACGATCAGCTTCTCGTCCTCGGCATCCTCAGACACGAGCGCCCTCCTCCTGCGATCCCTCAGGTACGGCGTTGTCCACAGTACGAGCGAGTGGCGATGCCTGCGGTTGCAGCTCGACCAGGACGGTTCGAAGCCGGTTCTTGCGGCCCTCGCGACTGTCGGCTGTGATCACCAGACCGTCCACGTGGGCGCTGGCGCCTGGCAGCGGCACCTGACCGAGGTGCTTGGCCAGCAGGCCGCCCACCGTGTCGACCTCTTCGTCGTCGAGGTCCAGATCGACGAGTTCGGAGAGCGAATGCAGGTGCATCCGAGCGCTGACTCGCCACAGTCCGGGCGCGAGATGTTCGGCCTCGGGTGCCTCCTGGTCGTACTCGTCCGAAATCGGTCCGACGATCTCCTCCAGAAGGTCCTCGATCGTCGCCAGGCCGGCCACCCCGCCGTACTCGTCGACCACGACCGCCAGGTGCACCGAGGCGGCCTGGAGCTCGCGCAGCAGGTCGTCGGCCGGTTTGCTCTCGGGGACGAAGAGCACGGGGCGCATGATCTCGGCGACTGTCAGGCCCTCGACCAGGTCTCCGGTGGACGATATGTAGCCGGCGTGAGGATGAAGCTTGGCCGCGACGTCCTTGACGTAACAGACGCCCACGACGTCGTCGGGATCCACGCCGACGACGGGCAACCGCGAGAACCCCGACTTGAGGAACACGTCCATGGCGTCCAGCAGGTCGATGGTCCGGTTGATGGTCACCATGTCCGTGCGGGGCACCATGACCTCTCGTGCGGACAGACTGCCCAGGGTCAGCACCCGCTGGGCCATGAGGTTCTCGTCCCGGTCGATCACTGCGGACTCTTCCGCCTGCTCCAGCAGGTCACGAAGCTCGGCCTCGGTGGCGAACGGGCCCGTCGGCAGGGTCCCCCGGCCCGCGACCGCCGTCGCACCCCAGGCGAGTGCCGTGGCCAGGGGGCCGAGCACCGACGTCAGTACCCGCAGTAGCGGAGATCCCAGGAGCGCGACCGCCTCGGGGTAACGCTGACCGACGGCTCGAGGAAGGACACCGATGGCGACGAACGACACCAGGGCGAGGCCGAGGCCCGAGATCAGCAGGGTCTGCCACCATTCTCCGCGCCAGGCGGCGACCACCACGGTGATGGCGACCACGGCGACGGTGTCGGCGGTGACACGAGCCAGCGTCGACACGGCGAGCGTGCGGGCCGGTTCGGCGGACAGCCGCGCCAGGCCGGCCGCACCGTTGCGGCGCGCCTCGACCAGCTGGCGGACCCGGGTACGACTGACCCGGGCAAAGGCCGCCTCGACTGCAGACAGGACACCGGCGAAGACGAGCAGGAGGCCGGCGGCGACGAGCAGGATCCCGATGGGCGGGTTCACGGTCGCCATCCAGGGGTTCGTCGGGCCGGCTCGGGTTGGTCGGGTGTCATCGGTGTTCAGCGATGAACGTCAACAACAGCGTCCGCTGCAGCGTGAACATCGCCTTCTCCTCCTCGGGTTCGGCGTGGTCGTATCCCAGTAGGTGCAGGATGCCGTGGATCGTCAGCAGCAGGATCTCTTCTGCTGTGGCATGTCCGGCGACTGCCGCCTGCGTGGCGGCCACCTGCGGGCAGACCACGACATCACCCAGCAGGCCCGGTGCGGACGTCGACCCAGGTGGCCCGGGGCGTAGCTCGTCCATGGGAAAGCTCATCACATCGGTCGGCGTCGGGTCGTCCAACCACTTGGCATGCAGCGCGGTGATCGTCGCTGGGTCGACCAACAGCACCGACAGCTCGGCGTCAGGGTGGACCCGTTGCTGATCGAGGACGTAGCGGGCGCACGACGCGACCTCGCCCTCGTCCAGACCGTCGAGGGCCACCCCCGACTCGTTCGCGACGTCGATCATCTGCCGGCCTTCGCCCGCTCCTGCGCCTCGTCCCATCGCCCGTACGCCCCGACGATCTCGGCGATCAGCCGGTGACGGACGACGTCGTCGGCGGTGAGATGACAGAAGGCGACGTCGTCGATGCCCTCGAGGATCCCCGACACCACGCGCAGGCCGGACGGCGTACCGGTGGGCAGATCGACCTGGGTGACGTCACCTGTCACCACCATCCTCGACCCGAACCCCAGCCGGGTGAGGAACATCTTCATCTGCTCGGGTGAGGTGTTCTGGGCCTCGTCGAGGATGACGAAGGCGTCGTTGAGGGTCCGGCCCCGCATGTAGGCCAGTGGCGCCACCTCGATGGTGCCGGTCGACATGAGCCGCGGGATCGATTCGGGATCGACCATGTCGTGCAGGGCGTCGTACAGCGGCCGGAGGTAGGGGTCGATCTTGTCATTGAGCGTGCCGGGCAGGAATCCGAGGCGCTCACCGGCTTCGACTGCGGGGCGGGTGAGCACGATCCGGTTGACCTGCTTCGCCTGCAACGCCTGTACGGCCTTCGCCATCGCCAGGTAGGTCTTGCCGGTTCCGGCGGGGCCGATGCCGAATACGATCGTGTGTGTGTCGATGGCGTCGACGTAGTGCTTCTGGTTGACCGTCTTGGGTCTGATGGTGCGGCCGCGCGAGGACAGGATGTTCGCCGTCAGGACGTCGACCGGACGGGCTCCGGCACCGGTTTCGGCGGCCCGCAGCATGGTCAGCGATCGTTCGACGGTCTCGGGCGTCAGGGACTGTCCCGCCCGCAACACCGCCGTCAGTTCGGTGACCAGGCGTTCGGCCAGGGCGACGTCGGCCTCCGGTCCCTCGAACGTCACCTCGTTGCCCCGAGCCAGCACGTCGACCCGCGGCAACGCCCGCTCGATGGTGCGCAGATGCTCGTCACGTGGGCCGAGCAACGCCACCATCGAGGTCGTCGCCCCGTCCAGCACGACGGTGCGCCGTACGCCCCGTGCCGTAGCCGTCACCTGATCACACGCTCATTGCCGGGCCGCTGCCCGCGAGAACGTGACCGTGGACGTGGAAAACGGTCTGGCCGGCCTGCGCACCGGTGTTGAAGATGAGCCGGAAGTGCCCGCTGGGAGCCAGTTCGGCCCCCACCCGCTCGGCGGCCGCGACGAGGTCGGCCAGGTCCGCGGGTGCGGTGGCCAGGTCGACGACGTCGCGGCGGTGAGTCTTGGGTACCACCAGCACGTGGACGTCAGCCTTGGGGGCGACGTCGTGGAACGCGACGACGGACCCGGTGTCGAAGACCATCCGGGCCGGAACCTGGCCCGCCACGATGCGACAGAACAGACATGCCGCCCCGGTCGGCGCCGCACGATCGGGTGCGGAGTCGGTGGCACCAGAGGTCACACCAGAGACGGTAGCGCCCACCTGGGTCTCACCCACCAGCCAATCTCTCCTTCAACCGGCCGAAGAACCCGCCCGAGGCCGATGCCGCGGTCATCCGACCTGCCGGGCGATCCTCACCGCGCAGCTTGGCCAGGTCGGTGAGCAACTGGGCCTGTTCGTCGTCGAGGCCTCGGGGAACTGTCACGTCGAGGTGGACGTGCAGGTCGCCGCGGCCTGAGCCGCGCAGGTGCGTGACGCCCAGGCCGTACAGACTGACCACCTCGCCCGGCTGGGTTCCGGGTTTGACGTCGATGAACTTGGGGCCGTCCAGGGTGTCCACGCCGATGCTCGCGCCCAACGCGGCCGCCGTCATCGGTACCTCGATGACGGCGTGCAGGTCGTCACCCTCGCGACGCAATGTGGCGTGGCCGCGCTGGAACACCTCGACGTAGAGGTCGCCCGCGGGCCCGCCGCCGGGACCGACCTCGCCCTGCGCGGCCAGTTGGATCCGAGTTCCGGTCTCGACGCCAGGTGGGATCTTGATCGTGAGGGTGCGCCGGGTGCGTACCCGTCCCTCACCCGAGCATTCGTGGCAGGGGCTCGGGACTACGGTGCCGAAGCCGCCACAGCGCGGGCACGGGCTGGTCGTCATCACCTGACCCAGGAACGAGCGAGCCACCCGTTGCACCTGGCCGCGACCGCCGCAGACGTCGCAGGTCTCGACGCTGGTGCCGGGCTCGCAGCAGCTGCCGCTGCATCGGGAGCAGGTCTCGGCGCTCTCGACCCTGATCTCCCGGGTCGCGCCGAAGACGGCCTCCTCCAGCTCGACGTCGAGACGGACCAGCGCGTCCTGGCCACGCCGGGACCGCGAGACGGGGCCCCGTGCCGACGCGGTCTGCCCGAAGAAGGTCTCGAAGATGTCGCCGAAGCCGAAACCGCCCGCCGCGAACCCGGTCCCGTTGTCCGACCCGGTCGCGTCGTAGGCGGCACGACGCTCGGCGTTGCTGAGGACCTCGTAGGCGTGCGAGACCTCCTTGAACCGGTCCTCAGCATCCGCTCCGGGGTTCACGTCCGGGTGCAGGGTCCGCGCCAGCTTGCGATAGGCCCGCTTGACGTCCTCGGGTGCAGCGTCGCGCGCCACGCCGAGGGTGGTGTAGTGATCACTCACGTGGGTCGAAACCCCTTCTGTAACGGTTCGGACATCATGTTTCGAGGACCCGGGTCACGTAGCGGGCCACGGCACGCACCGCGGCCATGGTGGTCGGATAGTTCATCCGGGTCGGGCCGAGGACGCCGAGGCGAGCGCTGACCTGCCCCGCGGAGAAGTATCCGCTGGACACGATGGCCGTCTGGGACAGGCTGTCATGTGCGTTCTCGTGGCCGATGCGCACGGTCACATCCGAGTCCTCCTGGGCCATGTCATGAAGCAGCCGCAAGAGCACGACCTGCTCCTCCAACGCCTCCAGCACGCCGCCTAGTTCCGTGGTGAACTCCGTTCCGCCGCGAACCAGATGCGAGGTCCCGACCACGACGATCCTGGCCTCGCGCTCTTCCCGGAGGAGGTCGACGACGGCGCGCACCAGGACGGGCTGGTCGACCGGCCCGTGGTCGGCGTCCAGCGCGATCGCCGCCTCGCCGAGCCGCTTGCCCTCGACGGCGGCGTTGATCCGGGCGCGCCAGTCGGTGAGGCGCTCCGCACCGATCCGTTCGCCGAGGTCGACGACACGCTGTTCGACCCGACCGGACGACACGATGAGGATGATGAGGGCCTGGGTGTCGCCGACCGGCACCAACTCGATGTGGCGCACCGACGACAGCGACGTCGAGGGGTATTGCACGACGGCGGTCTGGCGGGTGAGTTGGCTGAGCAGCCTGCCGGTGCGCTCCAGCACATCGTCCAGGCCGACGGCGCCGTCGAGGAATGCCTGGATGGCGCGCCGCTCGGCGGCGGACAGCGGACGCACGGCCGACAGCCGATCGACGAACAGGCGGTAGCCCTTGTCCGTCGGGATCCGCCCGGCGCTGGTGTGTGGCGCGACGATGTAGCCCTGTTCTTCGAGGACCGCCATGTCGTTGCGGACGGTGGCGGGGCTGACCCCCAGGCTGTGTCGCTCGACCAGGGCTCGTGATCCCACCGGCTCGTGAGTCGCGACGAAGTCCTCGACGATCGCCCGCAGCACGGCCAAGCGCCGCTCGTCACTCATCGATCACCGCCTCCTGAGACGAGATCGTACGTGCTGGGGTGCGGGCCGGAGAGTAGCCGTACGGCTACCACTACCGACGACGAATGCAACTTGTGTGAGATTGGTGGTCTCAGGACCCACCGAAGCGGGCGCCGGGCCACTAGCCTTCGGACTCGCATCCTGGACAGGAGGACCACAGTGAGCGAACCCATCCACCCACCCACTCCCGACGTTCCGCCCTCGAGCGGCTACTCCACTCCGCCACCTCCGCCGCCCGGCGGGTACGGCGCCCCTCAACAGCCCGCCTACGGCGGCGCCCCCGTGGGCGCTCCGGTCAGCGATGCTGACGAGCGGCTGTGGGGAATGCTCGCCCACCTGGGCGGCATCCTCATCGGATTCATCTCGGGTCTGATCGTGTACCTGATCTACAAGGACCGGTCGCAGTACCTGAAGCAGCAGGGCGCCGAGGCGCTCAACTTCCAGCTGACCATTCTCATCGGGCTCGTGGTGTCCGGAATCCTGACGGTCATCGTGATCGGCTTCGTCACGTACGTGGCCATCGCCATCGTGGCCGTCGTCTTCGGCATCCTTGCCGGCCTGGCCGCGAACAAGCACGAGAACTACCGCTACCCGTTCGCGATCCGCTTCGTGAAGTGACGCGCCGCTCGCCGCCACTCAGGCGGTGAGCTGACGCGCGATCACATCGGCCAGTAGTCGCCCGCGCCGGGTCGGAACCACCCACCCGGCGCTGGCGGCGGTGGCGTCCAGCAGCCCGTCGTGGCTCAGTGATGCCAGGGCCGCCTCGGCGCCGGGAGCGAGGTCGCCGACCGGCATACCCTCGGCCAGCCGCGATCGCAGCAGCACGTCTTCGAGACGGCGGCTGTCGGCATCGAGTACCTCTCGCGCCTGCGCAGGGCTATGACCGCTCTCCAGAGCTGCCGCCCACGCCCGAGGGTGGCGAACGTTCCACCAGCGGACACCGCCGACGTGGCTGTGCGCGCCCGGGCCGACACCCCACCAGTCGTCGCCGCGCCAGTAGCCCAGATTGTGTCGACAGACCCCTGCCGCCTCGCGTGACCAGTTGCTCACCTCGTACCAGGTGTAACCCGCGGCGGCCAAGACGTCGTCGGCCACCTCGTACTTGTCCGCCGCGTCGTCGTCGTCCGGCAGGGCCACCTCACCCCGGCGCACCTGAGCGGCCAGTCGGGTCCCGGCCTCGACGACCAGGGCGTAGGCGGACACGTGGTCGGGACCGGCGGCCACCGCCGCGGCGACACTGACCCGCCAGTCGGCCACCGACTCCCCCGGTGTGCCGTAGATGAGGTCCAGGCTGACGGACAGGCCCGCGTTTCGGGCCCATCGAACGACGTCCGGGATGCGGTCCGGGTCGTGTGTGCGGTCCAGCGTCTTGAGCACGTGCGGCACCGCCGACTGCATCCCGAAGGACACCCGGGTGAAGCCACCGGCGGCGAGGTCAGCCAGCGACCGCTCGGTCACCGAGTCGGGATTGGCCTCGGTCGTCACCTCGACGTCGGGCGCCAGCCCGAATCTGTCACGAATCCCCCGCACGACGCGCACCAGGTCGCCGGTGGGCAGCAGGGTCGGGGTGCCACCACCGACGAAGATCGTCGACGCCGGGCGGGCGGGTACTCCCGACCGGGCGAGCGCGTCGACGGCGAAGTCGGCCTCGGTCAAGGCAGCGTCGACGTAGCCCGCCCGACTGGCGCCCGCGTACGGACCCAGCTCGTCGGCGGTGTACGTCGTGAAATCGCAGTATCCGCACCGCACCCGGCAATAGGGCACATGGACGTAGACGCCGAACAGCCGGTCCAGGGCGCCGTCGGCCGCGGAGGCGGGCAGCGCGCCGTCCACGGGTGCCGGGTCGCCCTCGGGCGTCAGTACGGGCATCAGCGGGTTCGTGCCAGGACCTTCTCGACCTCGAATTGCATCACGTCCTGTAGCCGCACCTCACCCGCCCGCTCGGCCGAGCGCAGGGCCACGGCGTCGGCGGCGCTGTGCTCGGTATACCACCGTCGGATGCTCACGCCGTGTTCGGGCCGGGAGACGACGACCACCGCATCGCCGGCCGCCACGGTCCCGCCCTCGACCACCCGCAGATACGTCCCGGTCAGCCCGACCTGGCTGAACCGCTTCACCCAGTGAGCCTCGCCGGTGTGACGTTGAAACTTCGCACACGGAGTGCGCGGGCTCGTGACTTCGAGGACGGGTCCCTCACTGGGCACCCCGACCTGCCAGCGTTCGCCGATGACGGCATCCGAGACGGCCATACCCCCGATACGGAGGTTCTCGCCGAAAGCTCCCGGGGGGATCGCGTGACCCAGTTCAGCCACCCAGACGTCGGCGTCACTGTCGCCATACGCGTACACCGCCTGGTCGAGACCGCCGTGCACCTCGGTGTTGACGATCTCGTCACCGGCCAGGCCGAGGGGGCCCACCGCCACCGATGCGTCGACCGCCCGCTTGTCGATACCGGTGTCCCCGAGGCGCTCACCGAAATCGAGTACCGCGTGGGTGACGCAGACCGCCGTCACCGTCGCCGCCCCGCCCGGCGTGGTCATCGTTTCGCCTCGGCCTTCTCGGCCCGACCCGGCGTCGCGCCCGCTCCATCAGAGGTCAGCGCCGCGATGAACGCCTCCTGGGGTACCTCGACCCGTCCCACCATCTTCATTCGCTTCTTGCCCTCCTTCTGCTTCTCCAGCAGTTTGCGCTTCCGGGTGATGTCGCCGCCGTAGCATTTCGCCAGGACGTCCTTGCGGATGGCGCGGATGTTCTCACGCGCGATCACTCGGGCTCCGATGGCCGCCTGGATCGGCACCTCGAACTGCTGGCGCGGGATGAGGTCCTTGAGCTTGCCCGCCATCATCACGCCGTAGGCATAGGCCTTGTCGCGGTGCACGATCGAACTGAATGCGTCGACCGCCTCGCCCTGCAGCAGGATGTCCACCTTGACCAGGTCCGCCGTCTGTTCACCGGACAGCTCGTAGTCGAAGGAGGCGTAGCCACGGGTCCGCGACTTGAGGACGTCGAAGAAGTCGAAGACGATCTCGGCGAGGGGCAGCATGTACCGCAACTCGACGCGCTCCTCGGACAGGTAGTCCATTCCCAGAAGGGTTCCCCGCCGACCCTGGCACAGCTCCATGATGGCCCCGATGAATTCGCTGGGCGCGATGACCGTCGCCTTGACTATCGGCTCGTGGACGTCCGACACCTTGCCACCGGTCGGGAACTCCGACGGGTTCATCACGACGCGCTCGCTCCGGTCCTCCATCGTCACCCGGTACACCACGTTGGGTGCGGTGGAGATGAGGTCGAGGTCGAACTCGCGCTCCAACCTCTCCCGCACGATCTCCAGGTGCAGCAGGCCGAGGAAGCCACAGCGAAAGCCGAATCCCAGCGCCGCCGACGTCTCGGGTTCGAACGTCAGGGCCGCGTCGTTCAGCTTGAGCTTGTCCAGGGCGTCGCGCAGGTCCGGATAGTCCGACCCGTCGAGGGGGTACAACCCGGAGAACACCATGGGCTTCGGGTCGCCGTACCCCTCCAGCGCCACAGTCGCCGGGCGTGCCTGCAGGGTCACGGTGTCCCCCACCTTGGATTGGCGGACGTCCTTCACCCCGGTGATCAGGTAGCCGACCTCGCCGACCCCCAACCCCTTCGACGGCTCGGGCTCGGGCGAGATCACGCCGATCTCCAGCAGATCGTGAACCGCGCGCGTCGACATCATGGCGATACGTTCGCGGGCATTGAGGTGACCGTCGACGACCCGGACGTACGTCACGACACCCCGGTAGGAGTCGTAGACCGAGTCGAAGATCATCGCCCGGCACGGTGCCTCCGGGTCGCCGGTCGGAGGCGGCACCACGTCGACGATGCGATCCAGCAACTCCGCCACGCCCGCACCGGTCTTGCCGGAGACGTGAAGGCATTCGGCCGGGTCCACGCCGATCAGTCGCCCGAGTTCTTCGGCGTACTTCTCGGGCTGGGCGGCCGGAAGGTCGATCTTGTTGAGGACCGGCACGATGGCCAGGTCGTTCTCCATCGCCATGTAGAGGTTGGCCAACGTCTGCGCCTCGATGCCCTGCGCCGCGTCCACCAGCAGCACCGCCCCCTCGCAGGCGGCCAGCGATCGCGACACCTCGTACGAGAAGTCCACGTGGCCAGGCGTGTCGATCATGTTGAGCGCCCAGGTGCCAGCGTCGGTGGCCCACGGCATCCGCACCGCCTGGGACTTGATGGTGATGCCGCGTTCACGCTCGATGTCCATCCGGTCGAGGTACTGCGCGCGCATCTGGCGAGCCTCGACGATGCCCGTGATCTGCAACATCCGGTCGGCCAGGGTGGACTTGCCATGGTCGATGTGAGCGATGATGCAGAAGTTCCGGATCCGCTCGGGCGGCGTGGCGCTGACCGGCAGCGGAGTGGTTGCGAGGGGCACGACTCATGGTGTCATGCCCGCGACCGCCCGCCCGCGGCACGAGGCGTGTTACCTGGTCAACGCCCGGGTATCCACCACCGCGGAGAGAGGGATCGGCCCGTACACATGCGGGAAGAGATCCGAATTGCCCTCCCACGTGACCCGCGACCCTGCTGACTCGCACGCCTCGACGTCGACGATCAGCAGCACGCGCCCGTCCAGCGGGTCGTCTGCATAGAACCGCGTCAACACCCCGGCCAACTGATCCTCGGTACAGCAATGGATGAAGCCGACCTCAGCCAGGCTCGCGTCCGCCGTACTGCGCCGATAGTCGCCGGCGACCTGGGCCGCCGCCCATTCGGTCTGCGAGGCAATGTGGAGGATGTGCATGTGGCCATCGTGGCCCAGCCACCCGCCCGGTCTCGTGGTCCGGGCGGGTGGCCACGCGACGGTCAGCCGATCGGAGCGCCCTCTTTCACCTTGGTCGTGTCCTCGGCCGGCCCCGCCACCTCGGCTTCGGCTTCGGCCACGGCTTCGGTAGCGGTGGTGTGCGAGGACTCGGCCGCGATGGACTCCTCGGCCGGCGCTGCACTGGCGGTGCCGTCGTCGAGATCGGTGAGGTCGACCACCCCCGACCGATCGCGCAGGGTAGCGAAGGCGTACCACGCACCCGCCACCAGCAGGACCGCCAGGAAGATCCACGGCAGGGTGTTGTACGGCGCCGGTGGCACCGGATACACGTTGCGCCACAGGACGAACAGCATGCCGAGGGCTGCCACACCACCGATCACGGCTGCTGTCACGAACGGCGAGCCGATCGTGCGCAGGTAGATCGCCACCCCGATCGCGATCAGGATGTAGGCCACCATGTAGCCATAGGTGCCGATCGTGCCGGCGATGGCGAACACCGCGACCGTCTCGTTGCCGGCCAGTCGCATGCCGACGGCGATCAGGCCGGCGACCACGCTGAGCGCACCGATGGCGATGTGCGGCGTCTGCCACTTGTGGTGAGCCGACCCCACCGCGGTGTGCAACACACTCGACCCACCCATCTGGAACAACAGGCGGGCGGCGGCATTGAGAGATCCGGTGACACAGGCGAAGAACGACGCAGCGGCGCCGAAGTCGATGAGGTACCCGAGGGTGCCCACTCCGGCGCCGGCGGCCAGATCGTTGAACGGCGTGGCACTCGCCGCGATGCTGGCACCGTCACCGAATCCCACCAGTTGGGCATACGACGACAGCAGGTAGAGGAGCCCGGCGATCGCGACGCTGAGCATCACAGCCCGCGGAATGGTTCGTACCGCGGCCTTGGCCTCGGTACCCATATTGGCCGCGGACTCGAATCCCACGTAACCGAGGATTGCGAGGACCATTCCCCCGGTGATACTGCCGATACCCAGGCCCTCCGGTCGCAATGGCGCCAACGAGAGGCCGTTCTGACCCAGAACAGCGGCCACGACGACGACGATGGCCAGAATCGAGGCGATCTCCAACACCATGCCGATTCGAGTCGACAGTTGGATACCCCGGGTCATGGCGACACCGGCGACACTGACGCAGGCGATCATCAAGAACAGGGACATTCCCAGGCTGTCCACACCCGGCACCCCCACCGCAGTCAGCAGCGGGCTCACGTACAACGTGAAACCAGCCAGGCAGGACACCGAGATGAACAGGTAGCCGAAAGCCAACCCGACCGAGCCGAGGAAGCCTGCGGTGGGTCCGAGCGCCGAGGTGATGTACGACAGCATCGTTCCGGTGCCCTGCGTCTTCGTGAACTGGGTGACACACCAGCCCACCATGATCAGGATGGCGGTCGACGCCAGGTACGAGTACATGATCGACGACCCGGCGTTGAGGGCGACCAGCGCCGGGCCGGTGGCCATCACCGCACTCGGCGCGATGGCTGCGACCGATTGAGCCAGGACCTCGAAGCCGGACATCGACGAGGCGGCGAGCCCCGGCTTGGCGGGCGAAGGATCGGTCGTGGTCATCAGGACTCCTCGTGGGCGCAGTGACAGGTGCCTGCCGCGCAGTGGCACGCGGCCACCTCGGCCGGGAGGTCGAGGACGGGGCTGCCGTCGAAGAATCCGAACGGCATCATGTGGAATCCGACGCGGGCGACCGGCATGACGGGCCAGTCCTCGGGCCTCGGAATGTGATGGGCACCGACCGTGTACCAGATCACCAGGTCAGCATCGACGAGCGAGCGATCGCCGCTGGCGTACGTCACGAGGCCGTCCGGGCCGGGGTTCTGCGCGACATAGGTCCCAGCGGCGAATCGCTGTGTCGCGTCGTACGGCGTGGCCCACAACTGGCGAGTCGCGAAGCCACCGCGCTCGGCCTGCTCGGAGCCCTCCTGCCACAGCGGGACGGTGTAGGCACCCGGAACGATCTTGTAGGCGGGCGCCGTACCCAGGGCGGTCGTGGTGTCGGCACTGGAGACCAGCCAGGTCCTGCCCGTGAGCGGGTCGGGCAGGCGTTGTGCCTGCGACTCGCTCTGTAGGTGCCTCTTCCGGACACGCCATGCATTGCCGTGAGGGTTGGTGGGTCCGGCAGGTTCGGCTACCGAGTCCACCTCGTAGAGATTGTTCCGATCAGAATCGACGCGCATATCGAGGCGGACGCTGAAGTAGTGCTCGTGGTTGGGCGCGAACAGGCCGGGTGCCAACAACGTTCCGAATTCGGGAGTGGCCCCCGGCTCGATCGCGCCGGTCGACAGTACACCGGTCAGTTTGATCTCCAGCTCGATGTTGCCGTCGAGATAGAGGTGCCAGTAGAACCCGTATTCGTAGTTGCCGACGGTGGCGATGAAAGATATGACGAGGCGCCGGTTGCGGCGAACCTCTCCCCGCTCGGTCCGGAAGTCGGTGTGCTTCCACGCGATCGAGGCGTCCTCCTCGTGCATGCAGATCGCATTCTTGAGGACGACAGGGCTGCCGTCCTGGTCGTTGACGACGGCGTCGAAGTACTGGATCTCACCCAGGCAGTCGCAACCCAGTTCCAGCGAGTTGGCCAGCCACCCCATGCCGTATTCACCCATGTCGAACACATTCTTGTTCCAGTGTGTCGGCGACGGGTCCCCGTAGGGCACGTACATCTCCGACAACGATCCCCGATACAGCACGGGGCGCGGTATTCCCCTGTCCACGTAGTTGACGTCGTGCAGTACCAGTCCCTCGCGTGGATTGAAGCCGATTCGCAGCCGCCAGTTCGCCCACTCGACGGCATGACCGTCCACCACGAACGACGGCCCCTCGGGCTGCGTGATGACGATCGGCTTGAGCGGCTCGCGTACCTGACTGAACGCGGGCACGTTGCCTGGGGTGGTGAGGAGTTCGGCGGAGTAGTTGCCGGGCTGGGTGGGAACCGGCACGCTGCCGTGGTCGACCACCTCGACGACCCTCATGGCGTCGAGATCGAACGTGACGACCAGCCCTTCGACCGGGCGGGCGTACCCGTTGTCGTCGGGACCGGACCGGAGGAAGGTCAGCGGACGTGCCAGCCGACGCAGTGCCGGAGAATCCTCGGGGCCGGTGTATCCCGACGCCCACGGGTCGATCATGGCCAGCGAGAAGTCCTCCACACCTCGCGCTCGCATCGCGGCCTGCCAGTGCGGATCGTCTCGAACGATGGCCTCGCACGACATGAACTCTTCGAACATCATCGGTGCCTGAGCGCCCTCGACCACGGTCCACGACACGACGGAGGACTGGGTGACGGACACGATCGATTCATACGTCGCCCTGGCCACCGGGTTGCGCAGCAGGACCGCCGC
>JANNOG010000057.1:0-3082 GCA_031398915.1 Micrococcales bacterium
CGCCCGGCTGCTGCCCATCCCGGGCGGCCACCCAGCCGTCTGGGCAGAGATTCCGGCGCCCGCCGGTGCGCCGACCGTCACCCTGTACGCCCACTACGACGTCCAACCCGCACCCGAGGATCAGGGCTGGGACACCGAACCGTTCGTGGCCACACCCGGCGCAGACGGACGGATCTACGGTCGCGGGGCGGCCGACGACAAGTCCGGACTGATCATCCACGCCGGCACCCTCCAGGTCCTCGGCGACAACCTGCCGACCGGGATCAAGATCCTCATCGAGGGCGAGGAAGAGACCGACAGCCACCTCGAGGCCTTCGTCGACGCCCACCCGCAGATGTTCGACTGCGACGCCTTCGTGATCGCCGACATGGGCAACCAGGCCGTCGGCCGGCCCGCCCTGACCATCGCGCTCCGCGGCGACGTCTCCTGCACCGTCACCGTCCGCACCCTCGCCTTCCCGGTCCACTCCGGACTCTTCGGCGGAGCCGCACCGGACGCGCTGATCGCGCTGATCAAGATCCTGGCGACGCTGCACGACGACGAGGGCAACACCGTCGTCCCAGGCGTCGACTCCGGCAGTTGGGACGGCGCCGACGTCGACGAGGCCGGCTACCGGACGAGCTCGGGCGTCCTCGACGGCGTCGACCTGCTCGGCAGCGGAACCCTGGCCTCCCGGCTCTGGGCCAAGCCGTCAGCGACCGTGATCGGCATCGACGCACCGAACGTCAGGGAAGCAGCGAACATCCTCATCCCCGAGGCGACCGCGAAGATCTCGATGCGCATCGCTCCGGGCTCCGATGCCGATCGCCAACTGGAACTCCTGATGAACCATCTGCAGGCGCAGGCACCGTGGAACGTGGAGGTGTCGGTCACCAAGGTCAAGGCGGGTTGGCCGTTCGCCGTCGACATGAGTGGGCCCGCTGTCCGAGCGGCGGAAGACGGTCTGCGGGAGGCGTTCGGGCGTGAGGTCGAGACCATCGGGTCCGGCGGGTCCATTCCGCTGATTAACTCTTTGCAGCGGGCCTGCCCGCGGGCCGAGGTCATCCTGTGGGGCGCCGAGGACGTCGCCCTGTCCCGCATCCACGCCTCCAACGAGAGCGTCGATCCGACCGAGATCGCGAAGATGATCACCGCTCAGGTCCTCACCCTGCAACGCCTCGGCTCCGCCGCCCCACGACCAGGCGCCGAATGACCCGGCCCTCTGTCGCCGGCCGGCCCGGGTCGACAGCCCGCGCCGCCGGCTGCATCCTGCACCTCGACCGCGCCCCCGGCCCGGCCCTCGCCGCTACGCGAAGGTCCCGCGCCCGGCCCCGCCGACCTACAACCCAACTGTTCGCCGCCTGACATGTGCTGCCACGGCGCGCCCGGCGCAGATCTGAGGAGAAGCGATGTCAACCCGCACCGTCATCACGATCGCCGTCGCCGACCGGGCAGCCGCCGAACGAGCACTCGACGCGCTCGCCCGTATGGAAGGCGGTGCGGAACTGCACGCCACCGCCCTGGTACACCGCGCCGCCGACGGTCGGATCAGCGTGGGCGACTACCGCGAGAACGGGGTGGAGGTCGCGGAGACTCCGGTGGAACCCACCGGTCTGGCTGCCCTGCTCTCGCTCGTCGTGGGGTTCGTCGACGCGTTCGTCCTCGGGAACTCACTCATGTCCGTCACCGGCGCGGCGCCGGCGTCGGACCGGGCGGCCATCGAGCGCTTTGCCAGGTTGTTGCCACCCAATCGGTACGCCGCCGTCGCCGAGGTGACCGAGCACGACACCGCTGCCGTCGACCGCATCGCCGCGGAAGCGGGAGCGACGACCGAACGTCACCCGGCCAACGAGTTCTAGTGGCTCACCCCGCCGAGAAGGGAACGCCGACCGATCACTCACGGTCCGCCTTGTCGTCGGCGTCGATCCGGCGCACTGCCAGCAGGATCGCAAGAACGACGAGGCACGGGAGGGCAACCCCCAGGACCCAGAAGGACGTGGGCGTCGTGAGGTTGTCGACCAGCCAGCCGAAGTTCATCCCGAAGACCCCGCTGATCGCCGTCAATGGCAGGAAGACGACCGTGGCGAGGGTGAGCCGCTCGTTGACCGTCGTCGCCTGGCGGGTGAGGGCGTCACCGAGCATCTGGTAAGTCTGGGTAGCGGTCGAGCCGGCGGACTCGAAGGCGAGCCGGGCCCGCGTGGCACGGCGGCGCGCCGACACTGGCAGGGCTTCGGACAGCTCCCCGCCGGGTTCCAGCATCCGGGCTTGCCCGATCATCCGGTGCCGGATGGCGAACAGCTGGGCCCGCAGCTGCGCGATCCGCGCGCGGGGGCCCGATGAGCGGAGACCGCGAAGGGATCCGCTGAGCTCCTCGGCCAGTTCCACGAGATCCTCCAGCGCTTCCTCCCAGCCCGCGGCCAGCAACACCAGCACGTCGGCGCACGCGAGCAGCGAATCCTCGGCTTCCTCCACGACCCGGCGGACGTCGTCCAGGACGGGATCGGGTGCGACGACGACTATTCCGGCCGGCCCCGCGATCATCCGCACCGGCACCGACTCGACATGAATCGACGGGGTTCCGGCGACACAGGCCACGACGCACATGCCGACCTCGCCGCCGTCCACGACGACCCATGGGCGAAGTGCCTTCCCGCCCCCGCCCGGCGCGTCGACGAGGTGCAGACCCAGATCCGCCGCCACCTCGCCGAGCGAGCCGGCCCCTTCCACGGTCAAGATCACCGATTGCTTCATCTCGTGTCCACCCACTCCCGTACGTCGCAGGCCCGTTCAGTGGGCCAGCAGCTTGATGCCGATGACGAGCGTTCCGAGGAGCATCTCGGCCACGACGATGAGGGCGCGCCTGCCGACGCTGATGGTCATGCGGCGGACGGCCCAGACGGCGATCACAGTCAGGGCCAGCGCCAGCGCAGTCGCGGCGATGACCAGCCCGGTCCGCACCGGCCAGATCCCGGTGCCGGCCAGGGCGATGGCCACCACCGGGACGATCGTGGTCTCGACCTCCTGCACGGCGACCGCGACTATGTGGCGCCAATGCGACGTGTTCGGCGCGTCGCCGTGCACCGCGAGTGGGCCACGACGTCGG
>JANNOG010000079.1:0-57146 GCA_031398915.1 Micrococcales bacterium
GAGGACCTCCCTGGGTGGTGAACGGTGTTCTCCGATATGGTAGTGAACAATGTTCACGTCAGCAAGGGAGGCGCCCGGTGACCACGACTGAGGTATCCCCCCGACTCACCGTCGACCGCCTCGTCGCTGCCGCCCGACGCCTCCTCGTCCAGGGCGGCACCGAGGCCGTCGTGGTTCGCGAGGTCGCGCGCGCCCTGTCAGTCGCTCCGTCGGCGATGTACAAGCACGTCTCGGGGCGCGACGAGCTACTGAGTCATCTGGTGGCGTCGTGTTTCGCCGAACTCGCCGAGAGATGTGCCCAAGCACGGGATTCGATCCCGTACGGGCGACCTCGTGCCAGGCTCGCGGCCGCCACCGAGGCACTACGGAACTGGGCGATCGCCCACCCGGCCGAGTTCGCCCTCCTGTTCGCCAACCCGCGGCCGGTGTCTCCCTCACCCGCGGATGCCGGTCCGGACGGCGGCTACGCCCGCTTCGGAGCGGCGTTCATCACGATATTCGTCGAGGCGCGGGACGTCGGTCGACTTCGCACCAACCCGCAGGAGGATCTGACTCCCCGGTTGCGCAGCCAGCTACGCGATGCGGGTGAGCACTGGGGGTTGGACGCGGCCAATATGTTTCCCGTGGTGGTGGGGCTGCAACGAATGCTCGGCATCGTGTCTGTCGAGGTCACCGGTCAACTGGGGTGGGCACTGCACGATCCGACCGACTACGTGCAGACGCAGCTCGCCGAATTGGCCGACAACCTCCTGACACCCGGCCCGTGACATTGGTGGACCCGGTGCCACCAATGGCAGCATTCGCGCAGTGACGGTTGCCGACACTCCTCCGGTGCCCATTCCAGACAGCGAACGGTCGGCCGCGCCCGATCTGGCGCGAGGTGCGGTACTCGCCTTCATCGCCCTGGCCAATGTCGTCTCCTACCTGTACGGGCAGCCCACCGGTCAGGGTTCTCGGCCGGTTGGCGGCAGTAGCCTGGATCGCACGACGGACTTCATCGTCTCGCTCGTCGTCGACCAACGCTCGTATCCGATGTTCGCCATCCTTTTCGGCTACGGAATGGCCACCATGGCTCGCCGCCTGGCGCCGACAGCGACGCGTATTCTCATTCGACGCAATCTGTGGCTATCGGCTTTCGGGGCGATCCACGCCACCGTGCTGTTCTCCGGCGATATTCTGGGGCCCTATGCCGTCACCGGCCTGCTGCTGACTCTCGTCCTGTATTCCTCCGCGCTGATCCACCGGTGGTGGCTGGGGGTGAGTGTGACGATCCTGACAGCGTTCTTCGCGGTCGCGGCCATCCCGTCAGACGTGCCGGCAGAGTCTTCGAACTACGTGATGGCCGCTGCCACCCGGTTAGTCGAATGGCTGGTCGGGACGGCCGCTGTCGGCGCGTCCACGGCATTGCTGGCACCCATGATCATCGGTGTCTGGTTGTCCAGGGCCGGGTGGCTGGACCGACCGCGCGCCCATGTGTGCGGGCTGCGCCTGGTCGTTCTCGGCGGCCTGCTCGCCAATCTGGTTGGCGGTCTACCGTTCGCCCTGGTCGTCGCCGAGGTGTGGCAGCCTCCGGTGGCCCTCGCCGTCCTGTTGAGTGGCCTCCACGCGCTGTCGGGCGTCGCAGCAGGATGCGGCTACGTCGCGTTGGCCGGGCTCACGACCGCGTGGTTGACAGATACCAGAGGACCAGGAATGCGTGGTGTCCCCTGGGTCCTCGCCTCTGTCGGGCGGGCCTCGCTGACCTGCTACCTACTCCAATCCCTCCTCTTGGCGCCGCTGATGGCGCCATGGGGTTTCGGTGTGGGCGATCAGCTCGGCACGGCCACCGCATACCTGATAGCGATCGGTGTCTACCTGGTGACCGTTGCCATTGCCGTTGCGCTGGCACTTGCAGGGCGGCGAGGCCCAGCCGAGGCCGTGCTGCGGCGATTGACATACGGGCGCATTCCCGAACCTCGGCGATCACTGTGACCGACCCTCATACGTGCGCTGCGTGCTCGTGGTCGCGGTGCGACGCCGGTTCGAATTGAAACGTCGAGTGAGCGACGTCGAAGTGACCCGCCAGGCACCGTTGCACGTCATCGAGCATTTCCACCAGGTGCCCGTCGT
Organism: Micrococcales bacterium; assembly: GCA_031398915.1. Taxonomy (GTDB): domain Bacteria; phylum Actinomycetota; class Actinomycetes; order Actinomycetales; family JBBAYJ01; genus JANNOG01. The sequence goes on from JANNOG010000079.1 coordinate 2,110, forward strand.
GAAAGCAGTCGTCGTCGACCACGACGTGTGCGGTGAGCACCGGTAGCCCGGTGGCGACCGTCGAGGCGTGCAGGTCGTGAACGGCACGAACGTGCGGGACATCGAGCAGGTGACTCCTTACCGCAGCCAGGTCCACTCCTCGTGGGGTCGCCTCCAACAACACATGGACGGCCTCGCGGAGCACCTGCCAGGTACGAGGCACGATGAGTAACCCGATTGTGGCCGAGGCGAGGGCGTCGGCTCGCAACCATCCGGTAGTGATCAGCAGTACTGCGGCGACGATGACCGCCACCGACCCGAGTGCGTCGCCGACCACGTCCAGGAATGCGGCACGAAGATTGAGGTCGGTGGCGCGATGGCGGAGCAGGACGGCGATCGCGGCTACGTTCCCTGCCAGTCCGGCGAAGCCGAACACCAACATGGGCGTCGACTCGACCGGGGCGGGATCGACGAATCGACGCCCGGCTTCGATGAGGATGTACACCCCGACGGCAAGCAGTAGCACGGCCTGGGTGGCGGCAGCCAATACCTCTACTCGCCGATATCCCCAGGTCAACCGATCAGTGGCAGGTCGCGTCGCCAGGCCGGCGGCGGTCAGGGCCATCACCAGGCCGGCGACGTCGGTGAGGACGTGCCCGGCATCGGCCAGCAAGGCCAAGCTGCCCGACACGACGGCGCCGACGATCTCTGCGCCCAACGTCGCCACCGTGATCGCCAGGACCGTGACCAGCGCGCGCCGCGAGCCGGGGTGCGGATGTGCGTGACTGCGCGGCTCGTTTCGGCTCATCGGCGCATGTCCTCGGCGGCTGCCGAGGCGAAAGCCTCCATTGATTCGAACCGCCAGGTCGGGGTCACCTCGACCGTCGGCACGGGCGTCGCGCCGGATCCGTGGCGGTCGTGACGTCGATCGATCCACACCGTTTCGAGCCCCGCAGCCTGGGCGGGGACGTGGTCATGGAACAGGCTCTGTGCGACGTGCAATAGACGCCCGGGGGCGATACCGAGGTCCAGCGTGCGCGCCAACAGCACCTCGAAGTTTCGTGGTGCTGGTTTGTACGAGCCGATCTCGGCCGCAGTCAGGACGAGGTCGAACGTCACCCCCAGGCGGGCGTTGCTGGCCGCGAACGACACCGGGTCGACGTTGGACAGGATGATCAGCTTGTAGTTCTCGGCAAGCCGGGCCAATGCCGGAGGTGAGTCCACGAAGGCCGGCCACGCCCCCACCGACGACCCCAGGTCGGCCGCAGCAGCCTGGCTGACAGGAGCGCCCAATTGCTCGCCCAAGGCGGCGAGGCTCGTGGCCAGTACATCGGGGTACAGCAGGTCGGGATGTTCGGCCTCGACGCGCGCTTCGTGTCCGGCATACCCGGCCAACAGCGCTTCGGCATCCAGCGAGAGGCCCTGCTCACGTGCCCACGGGACCAGGACGTCGCTCAAGCCTGCCTCCCAGTCGATCAAGGTGCCGTAGCAGTCGAAGCTGAGCGCATCGAAATCCGCGAGAGTGTGCACGTCCCTACGGTAGGCCGCGGCTGGTTCGTGTGAAATCAACCGTGCTACCTTGCATTTGGGCCTGATAGGACACCCTCCGGTCGGCCCGAGGCAGCCAGGTTCGTGCGCATCAGCCGTCCGGTCGCCATCGTCATGTGGTCCTCCCACTCGGCACCCGTCTCGCAGCAGTCGATGGCCACATTTCCGGACCCGCCACGATTGGACTCCCTCATGCGCCCTGTTCTCGACCCTGCCTCGCCGACACTCACCACCGAGGATTCGGTGGACAGTCCTGTCATGACACTGCACCGCGGTGGCAAAATTGAAATGCGAGCCACAGTGCCACTTCGTGATACCTCGGACCTCTCGCTGGCTTACACGCCCGGAGTGGCAGACGTGTGTCTGGCCATCGCCGCCGACGAGCCGCTGGCGGATGTCTATACCTGGCGGCGAAACACCGTTGCAGTGATCACCGACGGCACTGCCGTTTTGGGGTTGGGCGATGTCGGACCCGCTGCCGCCTTGCCCGTGATGGAAGGCAAGGCATTACTATTCAAGCAGTTCGGTGGAATCGACGCGATTCCGCTGTGCCTGAACACGACGGACACCGACGAGATCGTGGATACGGTTGCGCGCCTGGCACCCAGTTTCGGGGGCATCAACCTCGAGGACATCTCAGCGCCCCGATGTTTCGAGATCGAGCGGCGACTGATCGAGCGCCTGGATATCCCCGTCTTCCACGATGATCAGCACGGCACCGCCGTGGTGGTGCTCGCCGCGCTGCTCAATGCCGCGCAGATGACTGGCCGGACCCTGTCCGAGCTTCGAATCGTGGTGTGCGGCGCAGGCGCGGCCGGCGTCGCGGTCACCGATCTGCTGAGCGTCGCCGGTGCTCCGGATATCGTCGTCACCGATCGATCCGGTGTCGTTCACACCGGACGCCGTGGGTTGACAGACAGCAAGTGCCGATTGGCCGAGCGGACCAACCCCCGCGGCGTGACGGGGGATCTAGCTTCGGCAATGACAGGTGCCCACGTGTTCATCGGGCTGTCTGGTGGGACGGTCGCAGAATCCACAGTGGTCGCCATGGCACCTGATCCCATTCTGTTCGCTCTCGCCAACCCGACGCCCGAAATAGACAACGACGTTGCCTGGCGGTTCTCGCGCGTCGTCGCCACCGGGCGTAGTGATCGACCGAATCAGATCAACAACGTCCTTGCCTTCCCGGGCATCTTCCGTGGCGCGCTGGACTGCGGTGCGAGGCAGATCACGCAGGGCATGAAACTGGCCGCAGCTTTCGCCATCCGCGACCTCGCAGATCCCAATGACCCGGCGAACAACCTGGTTCCGTCCGTGTTCGACCCCCGCGTCGCCACTGCTGTTGCGGGTGCCGTCGCCGACGCCTGGCAGTCGGAGCAGTCGCTCAGCCGATGAGGGCGGCGCTGGTCACCTGCCAAGCGTGGCCGTCGGCTACTGGTCGACAGTGACGAGCGTCAACGCAACACGGGCCGCGTGCGCGCCGTGGTCGGCAATGAGCCGAACGGCCATCGCCTCGACGACCTGATGCGGTGCCCGCATCCGCCAGCAACAGTGCGGAGGGAACGGTTGGCCCGTGCACCACATTGAACCGGCAGTCGAGCATATCCGTGTGGAGATATCCCGGCATCGGCGAGCCCGTCACCTGCACCACGACCTGAATCAAGCCTCCTGGACGCAGCGCCCCGGCGGGGTGACGTGCATACAGCCGCCCAGCATATTCCAGCATTCGGCGTGCCATATTCGGATCGGGCCGCTGCTGGATCTCGATGTGAACCACACGGCCCTCGGAGATGGTGAAGACGAGGTCGGCCCGGAACGACACGCCGAAGACACCTCTCCGTCACTCGTCAACGGACGAGATTGAGACCTGCCAGCACGGTGAACGCCAGGACGAGACGCTCGAAGAGACGTTGATCAATTCGCTGGATGATCCATCGTCCGATGAGGGCCCCGATCAGGACCGCGGGGACCAGGGCGGCGTTCAGGATCAGGGATTCCCGGGTGATCAAGCCGAGCCCGATACTGAAAGGGAGCTTGAACAGGTTGACCAGAGCAAACACCCAAGCGACCGTGCCAAGGAATGTCTTCATCTCCAGTCTGGCCGCCAGCAGGTAGAGGGACATGACGGGCCCGGCCGCGTTGGCGACCATGGTGGTGAAGCCAGTGAGGCCGCCATATATCGCGGCAGCTACTCGGGAGCGGCTTATCGTGGGCGGCCCCTCGGTCTGAGCGGATCCCTCGGCCTGCTCACTCTCGCCGTCCACGAGCACCTGGGCCCGCGCGTCACGTCGACGTGACCACAGATGGACGGCAACCAGGGCCAACAGGATGACGCCGATGGTGCGCCGCATCACGGTGTCGTCGGCGATCGCGACGAACCACACCCCCAGCAGTACCCCGGCGGCGACTGTCGGCAGGATGCGCGCGAGGCGAGGCCAGTCTGCGTGGTTGCGGTACATCGCCACGCCGATGACATCCCCGACGATCAGCAGCGGCAGAATCGCCCCGGTGGATTCCCGCGCCGGTAGGACAGCGGCGAACAGCGCGACACTCAACGACCCGATACCGCTGATCGCCGTCTTGGCGACCCCGATCAGGACGGCGGCGACCACCAGCGCGACCAGAGCCAGGATCGAGAAGTCGTCGATGACACTCACGCGAGGACGCGCTCGCCGCCACCGACTGACACGGTCACGGTGTTGCCGGCCGGGGCCAGCGGACACGTCCACTCAGGGTTGTACGCGCACGACGGGTTGTAAGCGAAGTTGAGGTCTATCGTGAGCCGCCCCGCCAGGGCATTCCCGCCCAGGTCGGCTCCCTTGACCGTGTCGAGGACGTAGCGCCCGCCGCCGTAGGTGTCCGGCGAGGGATCCTTGAGGGGCAGGAAGATCCCTCCTCCGTAGGACTCCAGCCACCACACGTCGATCGCGCCGACGTCGGGAAGGGCAGCGACTCCGATCCGACGGAAGGCCACCACCCCGTCCGATGCTGTGGGGTACTCCCAGGTCAGCGGCGGCACGTCCGAATCCACGAGGACGTCGAAGCGCAACGTCGGGTCGTAGGCCGCGACGGGGGCTCCGCGATACCCCGCCCGCTCGCTCGCGGGGACGGGAGACTGCGGGTGCGAGCGCAAGAGATCGTTGCGACCGGCGACCCAGGCGGCATGCGCGAGGGCCGGGTCGGAGGCGTTGCGGACCTCGGCATACAGCGCGGAGATTCGTCGGCGCCAGTCGAGCAGCGTGAGAGCCATGACTCGATGCTGGCGCATTTGCAGATCGTGCGCTTTGATGGAGCCGTAACTTGACAGTTCAACTCATTGGAGGATCCATGATCAAGCGCTGGCTACTGGGCCTGGTGGTTGCCATCGTCGCCGCCTACGTCGTGTACGGCGTCGCTCGCGCTACGGGTGAGGAGATCGTGGTGGCGGCCGGCGGTGGTGAACCCGTGGCCGTCCCACCAGTGGCGATCGCCTTCGCCACGATCGTCGGCGCCGTCGGAGCCTTGCTGGTCGCGCTCTTGCTGCGCCGGGTGGCCAAACCCCGCCAGACGTTCCTGATCGTCGCAGTCGTGGTCTTGGTGCTGTCCTTCATCCAGCCGTTCACAGCAACCGACACGGTTGCCGCCGGCATCTGGTTGTGTGTGATGCACGTCGCCGTGGCGGTTCCCCTGATGTACTTCCTGGGCCAGGCGCTGCCGGTCACCAAGAAGGACCGGGCGCCCAGCGTCACTGCGTGACCCTCACCTCACGAGACGACGTCGCTGACGGAAGGTCCATCGAGGCCGTGGTGGGTGAGTAGGCGTCGCGCCGCCTGCTCACCGGCATCGACCAAGTGCCGGGGCGACGCGACGAACGTCCCCGGACCGGCGATCGCCACCATGAGACCGACACGCTCGGCCACCGGGGCGACGACGTGCGCGACCACCTCGACGTCGTCGGCGTCACCTCGGCCCACCTCGACCGTTTCGCTCAACCGCTCGATCACCCATGCGCGATCGACGGGGACGACGAACGTGACCTCTGTGGTTCGCCGGTTGTCGGCGATCCGCCGGTCGACATCGGAGGGGCGGACGAATGTGTCGTCCAGCACTCGGACCTGGCGGATTCCGCTGACCAAGAAGGTGCGCAGCTCACCCTGGCGGTCAAGCGCGGCCGCATCGACCTCGTAGCCGCGGCGGCTGCTGACCAGGCGATAAGGCTCTATCACTCGGGTCGTGACACCGGGTTGCCAGGTGCGGGAGTAGACCAGTTCGACCCGACGACGCTGCTGGATGGCGAGTCGGAGCCGGCCGGCGACCACAGCCCCCGGATCAGGCCGGTCGTCGGCCGTCGGTACCAGCGTGGCGCCCAGGCGTTGGACGGTTCGCGCCAAGACGGCGTTGTCCGGCTCCAGGGTGGACAGTTCCCAGGCGCCGCGATACAGCCTCGCCAGCTGGGACACATCGAGAAGCTCGACACCCAACTCACTGAGTGGGCCCGTTCCGGCCAGTCGAACCCGCACCGCGCCCACCGCATCCGACACGTCGCCGTCGGACCCGACGAACTCTATCGACGCCAGGCGGATGCCCACCGAACTGTCCACCACGTCGGCCACGTAGAACGTGGTCAGCTCCTCCCGCAGCCGTGCCGGGTGAACGGCGATCTCGGCCGCCAATTGGTCGACGCTCAGCCCCTCGGGGTGGTGACGGAGCACGTCGATCGCCCGGGGCACGTTGGCGAAGCGCGCGGCATACGCCATCAGCTTCGTCATGGGCGGCCCGCCCCGGCGACCGCCAGCAGCTCTGCCCGGAGTTCGTGTCGCAACTCGGCCGGGCCGAGCAGGCGGACGCGCTCACCCAATTCGTAGAGTCGAGCCCGGAATGCGGCTCGATTGGTCACAGGCACGCGGAGCTGGATCTCGTCCCCGGTCGAGGGCACGCGCTCGGCCGTGTCCAGCAGATCGGTGACGTGGTCGAGGTGTTCGGCGGTGGTCTGGACCAGGGCGTCGAGCGGCGGGTCGACCTGCCACGCCATCGGATCCAGCGACAGCCGCACGACCTCCGAGATCGGGTCCGCCGTTCCCGGATCCTGCGCCTGGGCATCGATCATCCGGTCGATCCGGAACGCTTTGGCCGTATCGCCGCCCACCTCACGGGCGCTGAGATACCACCCGGCCGAGCGCGAGTGGACATGCTGCGGGTGCACCACGCGCCGGGATCCGCGGTACTCGAAACGCAGGAGGCACCGACGTTGAACCGCGTGCAACACCAGGTCGAGCGCGGGCGGCGCAGCCACCACCTGGACCATCCCCGCTTCGTCCGAATCCCCGTCGCTCAGACTGATCAGCCGGGCGACGCGCTGCAGTTCGGCCTGCTCGTCAGCGGCGAAAGCGACCCGTAATCGCAGGTCTCCGGCGACCAACCGGTAGCGGGCCTCCTCTCCTGGCGCTCCGGTATTGCGAATGTCCCAGCCCGCTGCCCGAAGTTGGTCGATATCGCGCACCAGTTGGCGACGGCGATTGTCGATCTCCTCGGAGCCGTAGTGGACGACGTTCAACAACGACTCGACCGAGGAGGTCGTGTCCGTCGATCGACTGAGTACGAAGAGGATCTGCGCGAGACGTTCCATCGCGACCAATTGGTTGCGACCGGCATTCGCACGATCAGAGGGCATGCCCGCCATTGTTGCGCCGGGGTCAGGCCAAGACATCCTTAGTGGTGAACCTGGCCCACGCGAGTGCCCCGAAAACCAGGATGTAGCCGCCCTGAAGTAGCAGGTTGTCGCCGAACGACGCCCACGCGATGGGGTTGCGCAGCAGGTCGGCCACGTCCAGCCACTTGTCGGTGAAGAGCCACGGATGCAGCCACGACAGCTGCGGGATCGAGCCTGCGACCTGGGCGGCGATGGCCGTCGTGACGGTGGCCGCCATGGCACCGACAGGCACCTCGGTGATCGTCGAGACGAAGAGCCCTATGGCGGCGAACCCGGCCAGTGACACGGTCACGTAGCCCGCCATGAGCACCGCCCGCACCACGGCGTCGGCGGTGGTGATGGTGTCCCCGGACAGCAATACGACGTCTTCGGCACCGAACAGGGCCCAACCGACGAGGGCACCCACCACGACGACGGTCAGGGTGGCGACCAGGCAGAAGACGACTGTCGAGAGGTACTTGATCAGCAGCAGCCGAGACCGCCCGGATGGGGCGACCAAGAGGTAGCGAATCGTGCCCAGGCTGGCCTCACCGGCGATGGTGTCGCCCGCGACGACCCCGATTGACAGTGGCAGGAAGAACGGAATGCAGATGACCAGCGCGCTGAGTCCGACGAACAGCCCGTTGTTGGTCACCTGGTCGAGCAGGGGTGGCCCCTGCCCGCTTTCCGGGCTGGTGGTCAGCCGAACCGCGACCGCCAACAGAATCGGCACGCCTGCCAGAACCGCAAGGATCGAGAGGTGCCGCCACCGTCGAAAGATCGTACGAATCTCACTGAGGAAGAGGCTGGGTGCGCTAACGGACGACATCGAACCCCTCGCCGGTCAGCTCGACGAACCGGTCCTCGAGGCTCGCATGCTCGACGGTGAAGCCGCGGACTCGCACCCCGGCCGCGACCAGGGCGGCGACGATGTCCTCGGCAGCCACGCCCCCGTCGGTCGCCGACCCCAGGCGCTCAGTGGTCACGTGCACGACGTCGGCCTCGACCCGGGGGTCGCCCAAGCCCAGGCCGGACAGCACCGCCGCCGCACCCCGGGCATCCGGGGTGTCGACACGCACTCGCCCACCCTCTCCGCCCAGCGACGCCAGCGTGCCCTGTGCGACCAGGCGCCCCGCCGACATCACCCCGACATGCGTGCAGACCTGTTCGATTTCGGCCAGCAGGTGTGACGACACGAAGATCGTCGCGCCGTCTCCGGCCAGACCGCGGATGAGGCCACGCACCTCTCGTGTGCCCTGCGGGTCCAGTCCGTTGGTGGGCTCGTCCAGAACCAGCAGGTCGCGGGGCATGAGCAGGGCAGCGGCCAGGCCGAGACGCTGCTTCATCCCCAACGAGTACGCCTTGACGCGCTTGTTCGCGGCGTTCGACAGACCCACCCGTTCGAGAGCGGTCCTGATCCGCGTCCGGCGGGTGCGGGTGGGGGCGCCGGGGTTGGCCGCGTCCAACCGGGCGAGATTGGCCGTGCCCGACAGGAACGGGTAGAACGCCGGACCCTCGACGAGGGCACCCACCCGGGGCAGCACGGCACGCGCGCCACGGGGCATGGCACTGCCGAGGAGTTCCGCGTCACCACTGGTGGCCCCGGCCAGGCCCAGCAACACCCGGATGGTGGTCGTCTTGCCCGAGCCGTTAGGGCCGAGGAAGCCGTAGACGGCGCCGGTCGGCACGGCCAGATCGATGGCATTGACCGCCGTCTGCGAGCCGTACCGCTTGGTGAGGGAGCGGGTGTGGATCGCGAGGTCGGTCACCGTGCGGCGGTGACGAGGGCGTCGACCGGCACCGATCCGACGAGCACGCGCCCGTCGTCTGTGAACAGGATGCTGAGCAGTGACGTGCTGACCGCGCGACCGCCCTCGACCGGTTCGGTGAGTTGATCCAGCAGCGCTGCCGCGGTGTCGGCGTCATCGCTCTCGCCGGGGGCGGAGTCCTGCCCGTCAGCGCCGGGCGACTGGCTGGGAAGCTCGACGATCGTCGCCCACCCGGACCCCAGCACCTCGGGCTTACCGGTGAACTCCGGACCCTCGCTCCGATCGGCGCCCTCGGTGGGCGGCGTGAACAGGTCACCCTCGACCACGTCCGCACCCGCGGGCGGGGTGAAATCGAAGATGTCGGCCTCGGGGGTGGTGAAGTCGACGGCGGTGAAGCCGGTGGAGAAGGCCGGGTTCTCCTGGCCTCGGGCGAGGACCTGTACCTGAAGCGGCACCGACGTGTCAGCGTCGACGGCGATCTCGATCGACTCGACCAGCGTCGCGGTCGTCCGTGGTTCCACGACCAGCGTGTAGGCATCGCGACCAGCGACGATCTGGGGTGCGCCGACGGTGACCTCGGTGGTCTCGTCGATGCTCTCGAGCGCCTTCGCTGCCATCGCCTGCGGTGTGACGTCCTGCGGTGTGACGTCCTGCAGATCACTGGTGCGATCTCCCGGGCCGTCGCCGGTGGGCAGTTCGTAGCGGGTGGCAACGCCCTCGGACGACGAGTACGTCCACACCTCGCTGCCGTCGCCGACGACCTCCAGTTCGGAGAAGTCGTCGACCAGGGCGGCGCGGAAGGATTCGGCCTCACCGTCCACCCACACCCGAATGGTGTTGTCGCCGGCCAACAACCGGGTGAGGACCGCCTGCGGATCCGACGCCGCGGTCGCGCCACCCATGGTGGGCAACTGCGGGAAACCCAGGTCGGCCTCGGTTCGAATGGTGCCGGACAACGCCGTGACGTCGGTGACCGCGATCGCCGCCAAGAGATCAGCAGGGCTACGTTCAGCGAGGTCGGGGGTGCGTGACGAGGCAGAAGCGGACGCCGCGACGCTCCCACCGATCAGGACGACAGCGGCAGTCGGGACGAGCCAGCTCCGGTAGCGAGACATGACTCGACGGTAACCCGGAGCGCCTGAGGTTTCGCTGGGGCTACCCCGACAGGCCGAGGGCCACTGCCCCCACCGTGCGAGCGGTGAGTAGCCCCCGACCCAGGCCCAGTTCGACCAGCGCGTCGAACACCATCGGATTGCGATCGGCCGCACGCAGGCCGGCCTTGACGATCCGCGGCTCTCGCGCCAGCCGGGTGGCGACGGTGGTGTGTCGCAAATGAGTGCCGAGCTCACGTCGCAGTTCGGCGCGGTAGCGAGGTCCAGGCCCCGGTCTCGTCGGACCCGCGACGACAGCGGCACGCCCGGCCAACATCCCGGAGAGAACGGCGTAGTAGATGCCCTCGCCCGTCATCGGATTGATGAGCGACAACGCGTCGCCGACCAGTAGCACCCGGCCATGATCGGGACGAGGGCGTTGGGATGACAGCGGCAGGTGGTGGCCGCGCCAGTCGGTGGCGCCGTCGCCCGAGCCCGGAATCAGCGCGTCCAGCCGCTCCATCAGCTGCACCCGCGTGGGCGAGCGTCCGGCACGAAGCACCTCGCCGTAGCCCACATTGGCTCGGCCGTCGCCGATGGGGAACGACCAGGCGTACGCGGGCCAGTCGCGGTCGGCGAACACGATGCGTTGCTGAGTCGCCAAGTCCGTACGCACCGGCGCGTACCCGCGGATCGCCATCGCCAGGTGGCCGTCACCGTTGCGAGCCAGCCCCAGCCCGCGGCGGACCGCAGACTCCGCGCCGTCCGCGGCAACCACCACTCGGGCGCGCCAGGTCTCGTCGACGTAGACGTATTCGTCGTGCTGGCGCACCGTCCGAACCCGATGGCGTGCCCACTCGGCTCCGGCCTGGCGGGCGGCAGTGACCAGCCGGGCGTCGAATACTCGACGAGGAATCACATGGGCGGGGCGTGCCATGTCACCGTGCACCGCGCCCCCCGAGCGATACCCGAGGTGCAACGAGGCGACAGGCGCGTATCCGCGACTGACCTCGCTCGCCCCCAACCCGGTGAGGACGTCGAGGGCGTGGGGCGCGATCCCGTCACCACACGACTTGTCGCGGGGAAAGTCCGCCCGGTCCAGCAGCAGCACCCGAGCGTCCGGTCGGGTGCGGACTGCAGCGAGCGCGGCGCTCGACCCCGCCGGACCGGCGCCGACCACGATGAGGTCCCAGATGTCCTCCGCCATGACTCCAGGGTCTCCGACGGAGTGTCGTGCCGGGCGGCGGGGCTACGTGGACAGCGGAACCGCCAGGAAATCTCGCAGATACACGTCGATGTCCGACGTCATCGTCGGTCTGAACCGTCTATGTCCGTGACCGCCCACTCGGCGTTCTCCGCTTCGTACGTTGCGAGATCTGCCTCACTCGTCGCCTGCATGGCCGCACGGATGTCGGCGAATCGGTCGGCTGAGGCAACCCTGTTGAGCGGTGCGTCGGAGGACTCTTGACTATTTGCTCTCGCGGTTCGAACCGATTCGGGATCTCGGGAGCTGTCTGTCATCAGCGGTCGGTCGGGTCCGTCGTGACGAAGTCGATGAGTTCTTCCACCCGTCCCAGCAGTGCAGGTTCGAGGTCGGTCCAGGTACGCACGGTCGAGAGGATTCGCTGCCAGCCCAGCCCGACGTCTTCTGCGCTGCGATGCGGCAGACCCATGGCCGCCAGCACGCCCTCCTTCCACGGGCGGGGCTTCGGGATGTCGGGCCACCGGGCGAGGCCCACGCGTTCGGGCAGGACGGCCGCCCAGATGTCGACGAACGGGTGACCGACAACCAGGACGTGGCCGCGCAGCTGCGGCGAGGCGGCGACCGCGGCGGCCTCGCGCCACTCCTTCGAGCCCGAGACCAGGTGATCCACCAACACCCCGATCCGGCGCCCCGGTCCCGGCTCGAAACCGCCCAACGCGGCAGCGAGGTCGTCCACCCCGTGCAGCGGCTCGACGACCACGCCCTCGACGCGCAGGTCGTGGCCCCACACCTTCTCGACCAGCTCGGCGTCGTGCTGTCCCTCGACCAACAGTCGCGACGCCCGCGCCACCCGGGCACGCTGCCGAGTGACCGCGATCGAGCCACTGGCGCTCCTCGGAGCCGGTCCGGCGCGGCCCGTGGCGGCACGAGGCGGGAGCAGGCGTACCGGTCGGCCCTCCAGCAGGAAGCCCGGGCCGAGGGGAAAGGTGCGGGTCCGGCCGTAACGGTCCTCGAGGGTGACGACGCGCATCCCGCCGCTCACCTCGGTAGCCACGACGGCACCGCACCACCCGGTCGTCACGTCCTCGACCACCATGCCCGGTTCGATCGCGACGTCCGTGGTCCGCGGCGCCACGGACACCTTCGCCGCCAACACGTCCCGGCCGTATCGGTCTGTACTCACCCATGGACCGTATCGCTAAGCCGGTGCGCACACGGTTCGAATGGACTTCGTTGATCATCGAACCAAGATCGGCGGTCGCACACATTCCGCGAAAGGCGCACTGGGACTATTGCCGTTTGTCACACGGGGGGTACCGTTATTTCATGCCTGAGGTTCGCTCGCGCGGAGGATCACGTCAGCCGTTCAGAAGAGGCTGGAGGTCGCACGGCGTTCGCTGGCTAGCAAGTGTCATCGCGGCCAGCGGCGCACTGGTCGTGATGTCGCCCGCCAACGCTGATCCATATGGTGCCGGGCCTCCCGATGGTGGTTTACCGTCTGATGGCGCGGTACACGATTGGTGTTACATCTCGGTACCCAGCTCCGCATACACCAGCGTCATAACGGCCAGCATGACCTACTTGGATTCGGCAACCAACGTCACCGTTCAGCAGGTTGGAAGTGGGTGCACGGCGAACACCGATGTCAGATGGCGAGTTGTGGATATTCCCACCAGCGGAGTGCGAGGTGACGCCACATGCACGGCCACCACCTCCACTGGAAATTGCAACTCTTTTCAAGTGCGCCTAGATCCCAACGAGCTTACCGACGTCAATAATCGACGCAAGACGGCGTGTCACGAACTGGGTCACACGAATGGACTCACTCATGGTGGAACAGCTGACTGCATGCGGAACGGGGCCGTCACGACAGCTACATCAACCTACTCCACTCATCATATAGGTCACATCAACAACCGAGGATAAACATGAGACTGGGAATAGTCACGACGATAGCCGTCGCAGGGGTCATTGTTTCATATAGTGGCTGCTCGACTAGCTCCGACGACGAAACTTCTGGTTCGGCACGAGAGTTCGCTCAGACGTTCCGGGGGTACCAGGCTGACTATGATGAGGTGCAGTCAGCAGATATTCTTGCGGAACGGGCCTTCGCGGTGGTCGCCGCCGTTCCCGTGTCAGTTAGCGAGGGCAGATCCTATAACATTAACGCTGACAACTCTGATCCGTATGTCACCGCCGTTGTTGAATATCAGGTCACTGAATTACTCAGCGGGGAATTGACGAAGGAAGCCAGCGATCGTGTCTTCATCGAGATGAGCGTGACAGGAGGATTCGCATCCTCCGACATTGCCCAGACCCTGCCCGTGGGTAAGTCGGCGCTCCTCTACCTCTCGCCTGCAAGCACGAAAGTAAGTGATCCGATCCTTATTGACGAAACCGCGGGGCGCCCCACGGGCTACCCCCTGTTCGTGGTTGGGCCGCAAGACCTGTATATCGAAGAAGACGGCATGGTCTTCAGCATCCTCGAGGGTGAGGTATTTCAAGACGCAACCCTCGAAGACTTCAGGCCCGGAACCGGTGAACTGCCCGAAGGACAGCCGCTCGATCGATAGCGCGGCTCTGGTTCCAAAGTTGGGACCTGCTCTTGCTTGCTCGCGTTGTGCGTTGGAGCCCGGAGCAAGCGCACTCCGCCGTGAGCTGAAACCTGAGCGCCCTGGGATCAACCTCGCCGGGAGGGCTGTTACCGACAGCGTGACCACGCAGAACTTCCCCGTGCTCTTCCTCGATGACATCGTCGTACTGCCCGGCATGGTGGTGCCGATCCAGCTCGGGGATGCCGCCCAAGCTGCGGTCGACGCCGCCCGCGCCGACCACGGCACCTCGGATGGCAACCTCCGGCTGCTACTCGTCCCGCGGGTCGACGGCTCGTCGGGCGTCATGGGAACGGTGGCCGAGATCACCCAGCTGGGACGCCTGCCTTCCGGCGAACCCGGCGCCGTGCTGAGGGCGCTACAGCGTGCCCGCATCGGCCGCGGCATCACCGGCCCGGGCGCCGCACTGTGGGTCGAGGCGGAGCCGCTGACCCCCGCGCCGGCCACGGCCGAGGCGACCGCACTGGCGGGCGACTACAAGAAGGTGCTGCTGGCGATCCTGCAGCACCGCAACGCCTGGCAGGTCATCGACACCGTTCAACGGATGACCGACCCGGAAGAACTGGCCGACGCCGCCGGATACGCCTCGTGGATCGACGTGCCCGCAAAGGTGCGGCTGCTCGAAACCGCCGATGTCACCGAGCGGCTGCGGACCCTCACCACCCTGGCCACCGATCACCTCGCCGAATCCGAGGTGGCCGACAAGATCAGCACCGACGTGCGCGAGGGAATGGAGAAGACCCAGCGCGAGTACCTGTTGCGCCAGCAGCTGGCGGCCATCCGCAAAGAGCTCGGTGAGGACGACGCGAACTCGCCCGACGACTACCGCACCCGCATCGAGGCAGCCGACCTGCCCGACAAGGTTCGCGAGGCCGCGCTGGCCGAGGCGGCCCGGCTGGAGCGCACAGCCGACGCCTCCCCCGAGACCGGGTGGATTCGCACCTGGCTCGACACCGTCCTCGACCTCCCCTGGACGACGCGGACCGAGGACTCCACCGATGTCGGCGCGGCCCGCAGCGTGTTGGACGCCGACCACACCGGTCTCGACGACGTCAAGGACCGGATCGTCGAGTTCTTGGCGGTCCGGGCCCGGCGCGCCAACCGCGGCATGTCCGTGGTCGGCGGCCGAGGGTCGGGCGCCGTTCTCGCCCTCGTCGGTCCGCCCGGAGTCGGCAAGACCTCCCTCGGTGAGTCGGTCGCCAGGACACTGGGCCGGTCGTTCGTCAGGGTCGCCCTGGGTGGCGTCCGCGACGAGGCCGAGATCCGCGGCCACCGCCGGACCTACGTCGGTGCCTTGCCCGGGCGAATCGTTCGCGCCCTCAAGGAGGCCGGCACGATGAATCCGGTCATCCTGCTGGACGAGATCGACAAGGTCGGGTCCGACTACCGGGGCGACCCCGCGGCGGCCCTGCTCGAAGTCCTCGACCCGGCGCAGAACCACACGTTCCGTGACCACTACCTCGACATCGACCTCGACCTCTCCGACGTGGTGTTCCTCGCCACGGCCAACGTGCTGGACACCATCCCCGGACCGCTGCTCGACCGGATGGAGGTCGTGACCCTCGACGGCTACACCGAGTCCGAGAAGGTGGCCATCGCTCGCGACCACCTGCTCCCCCGGCAGCTGGAGCGGGCCGGACTGACTGCCGACGAGGTGTCCATGGACGACTCGGCGCTCGGTGTCGTCGCGGCCGAGCACACCCGCGAGGCTGGCGTCCGCCAACTCGAACGCGCCCTCGCCAAGATCCTCCGCAAGGTCGCCACCCAGTTGGCCGGCGTCGAGGACCCCGCCCCGGTGGCGGTGTCCGCAGCAACGGTCACCACCTACCTGGGTCGGCCGCGGTTCACTCCGGAGTCCGCCGAGCGCACCGCGGTGCCGGGCGTCGCGACCGGACTGGCGGTCACCGGCGCCGGTGGTGACGTGCTGTTCGTCGAGGCGTCGATCATGCCGGGCGAGCCGGGCCTGACGCTCACCGGTCAACTCGGCGACGTGATGAAGGAGTCGGCGGCTATCGCCCTCGGGTATCTGCGGGCCAATGGTCCTCGGCTGGGTATCGACGTCGAGGCGTTGGCCGGCAATCGGGTCCACGTCCACTTTCCCGCAGGCGCCGTCCCCAAGGACGGTCCCTCGGCCGGCGTGACCATGACAACCGCGCTGGCGTCCCTGTTGACCGGACGCCTGGTGAGGGCCGACGTCGGGATGACCGGTGAGGTGTCGCTGACGGGTCGCGTGCTGCCGATCGGCGGTGTCAAGCAGAAGCTGCTGGCGGCGCACCGGGCCGGGTTGACCGACGTCATCATCCCGGCGCGCAACGAGCCGGACCTGGACGACGTCGCGGCCGAGGTCCGTGCCGGGCTTCGAATCCACCTGGCGGCAGACGTGTCCGAGGTGATCGACCTCGCCCTCGAACCGATCGCCGCTGCCGACACCGGTGGGCAGGCCAGTCCGAGTCCGACGACCGGCGCGGATCGGATCGCCGCCTGAACCGGGGTGCGAGTGGCCGAATTGAGCCTAGGGGAATCAAGTCTGACGCACGATGGTTTGTGCGGCCATGAACACCGTCGGACCCACACGATCGCCCCTCGTCCTGTCCCTCGCCGACGTCCGCCTGGCCGATGTCGAGTTGGTTCCAGGCACCGACATGGACGACGTCCAGACCTTCAGATTCGCCGCTGACCTGGCTACCCAGGGCCAATGGGGCGAGGTCGTCAGTCTGCTCGAACCCCTCAGGGCGCGCGGGTCCGAACGGTGTGTCCGTGAGCTGCTGGGCCGCGCGTACTTCGCCCGCGCCCAGCTGGCTCGGGCGGAGGCGGTGTTCCGGGCTCTGGTCGAGGAGTTCCCGGACGACGCCTATGCCCGCGAGGCGCTGGCCCGCACCCTCGCCCGCCTGTCCCGCCACGGCGAAGCGGCCACGCAGCGGCGATTGGTGGCGGCCCTCGGCTGAGCCCTGCCGCCGACCTGAGGTGAGGCTGCCTAGCTCAATCGCTCCGGTGCACCATGAGGGCGCGACTGGTCCAGGGGTGCACGCACGACACTGCGAAGCTCGGCCAGGGCATGACTGGTCAGGCGGCCGAGGCAGTGGACGCGTCCCACGCCGCCATCAGGGTAGATATCGACTCGGACATGGCTGATCGGCCCGACACCGTCCACCACAAGAAAGCGGTGGGCGGTGTCGGGCAGCAGCCCGGTGTGGGCCACGAGGTCCACCCACTCACGCGACACCCACTCGTCATCGGCCCAGTTCGTCGTGCTCGGCTCAGCGACCATGGCACCCCGAACCCGCACCGCACCGGGCGCGTTTCCGGTGAAGTGCGTGGTGTCGACCTCGATGATGTCGACGTCGGCAAGCCCGGCGAGTGCGATCACCACCCACTCGTTGCCGGGCGCACGCCGCCGAGCGGTCTCCCACCCCTCGCCGATCGTCGCGTGACGGCCGGGCAGCAGAAGATTGGCCGGCGAGGAGTAGAACCGATTGGACGCGTCGGCGATCCTTCCGCCGTTGACTGCAGCGGCCACGTCCACGGTGCCGGTCAAGAATCTGGGATCCGGCAACGCCTCCCCGAGCACCCGCAATCGCGCGACGCCACCGTCCGGGTAGATGCTCAATCGGACGTGGGTCCATCGACGCTGATCAGTCACGTCGAACGAGTTCAGGGCATCCCCGACGAGGGCGCTCTTTCCCACGATGGTCGTCCACGGACCGGCGATCACGTCGTCCAGTGGCGGGTACCCGTCCACCATCGATGCCTCGACAGAGGCGTACTCGGGGAAGTTGCCGGTGAAGTGAGCAGTGTCGACCACGATCCGGTCGATCCGCCCTGGAGCACCCAGGCGGATCACCGCATGATCGACATCAGCGAGCCCCGGCCTCTCCCGGCTGCGGCGGGTCTCCCACCCGTCGTAGATCTGGCCGTCCTTGCCGAATGTCGCGGGTGACCAGGCGGACGGAACAGGATCGATGAGGTGGCGGCGATCGGCGAACAACTCGTCGGTGGCGTGGATGACCTGGGCGCCCAGGGCGCGCGACGCCAGGTCGAGAGCGTGCCCCGCACCGTCTGGGTGGCGCTGCTCCGCGCTCATGGCGACCCCTTCCGCAGCAGCTGGCCGATCGGTGTGTGGCCGTCAACGTACTGACCTCTGAGGTACACCCGCCGGACCGCCCCGCTGAGGGTCATCCCGTCATAGGCACTCACCGGGTTGCGGTGCAACAGTTCGGTGGCCCGCACCGGGGTCGAGCCGTCCGGGTCGAACACACACAGATCGGCGTCGTAGCCGACCGCTATCGAACCCTTTCTGGTCAATCCGGCGAGAGCCGCCGGTCCGGTCGCCATCCACTGCGCCACGTCGGTCAGTGAGTGTCCGCGTGCCCGGGCCATGGTCCACACGGCCGGCAGCGAGACCTGTACCGAGGCGATCCCACCCCAGGCCTGGTCGAGGTCTCCGGTGTCGAACCGTTTCAGCTCGGGAGTGCAGGGCGAGTGGTCACTCACCACGGCATCGAGCTGCCCGCCAGCTACGGCGGCCCACAACCGGTCACGGTTGGCGCGGTCGCGAATCGGGGGGCAGCACTTGAACTGGGGGGAGGCGTCGGGCACGTCCTCGGCCGCGAACGTCAGGTAGTGCGGGCACGTCTCACCGGTGATCCGCACCCCGCCCTCGCGCGCCTCGACCAGGACATCGATCACATCGGCTTCGGCTACGTGAACGATGTGCGCCCGGGCTCCGGTGTCCGCGGCCGCAGCCACCACCCGGGACACGGCGGTGACCTCTGCCGAACCCGGGCGCCCGGCAACGAAACGAGCGAAGCTACGACCCGCCGGAGCCGCCGCGGCCCGAAGCAACTCCTCGTCTTCGGCGTGCACCAGCAGCACGCCGTCGAGGGCGGCCAGACGAGTCATCGCGGCGCGCAGACCCGCGTCGTCGAGGTGACCGAATTCGGGGACACCGGACGGCAGCAGGAAGCACTTGAACCCGAAGACACCGGCCTCTGCCAGGGGACCGAGATCCTCGATGTTGCCCGGCACTGCGCCGCCCCAAAAACCCACGTCGACGTGGACCCGGCCTTGAGCTGCGGATCGCTTGGCGTCGAGGGCGGCGACCGTCGTCGTGGGCGGAACACTGTTGAGTGGCATGTCCAGCAGCGTCGTGATGCCGCCGGCAGCAGCGGCGCGGGTGGCGGAATCGAATCCCTCCCACTCGGTGCGTCCCGGCTCGTTGACGTGGACATGGGTGTCGACCAAGCCGGGCAGCACGACGGCACCGGCACCGGCACCGGCACCGGCACCGAAATCTGTCTCGAAATCGGCGTCGATGTCGATCAGGAACTCGGCCGCGCCGACGAGTCGGGCTGCGGCCTCCTCCGATGTCGCGACCTCGGTGATCCTGCCGTCGCGAATGCCGATGGTGGCGGGTCGTTGCCCGTCGGGCAGGACGACCCGTTGTGCTCGGACAGCCGTGTCGAACTGCTTCACGGGGTCAGCTTGGCAGCCGTTGCGCCCACGCCGCGATGGATCGCGCCTCGGGCACTGCATCCCAACCCCACGTCGATGGCGCGACGGAGCCCCCTGGCCCGATCGATCGAGATGCCGCCCACATGATCGACGATCCGTGTCCGTCGACGTATGGTCGGGCATCGCATCACCGGCAGCCCCCGCGCCCATCGGGGGCGAATCCCTGGCCGACGCCTTGTCCGAGGGTGTTGTCATCCTCGACGGTGGCCTGTCGACCCAACTGGAGGCGATGGGTCACGACATTTCGGGACGGCTGTGGTCGGCGCGAATGCTGTACGACGATCCGGCGGCGGTTACCGCAGCTCATGGCGCGTTCTTCGAGGCCGGCGCCCAGGTCGCGACAACGGCCAGCTACCAGGCCAGTTTCGAGGGTTTCGCCGCCCTGGGCCTGGACCGGGTCCAGGCGACAGGTCTGCTCCGCCGCTCGGTCGCGATGGCCCGCGAGGCCGCCGAGCGCGTGCGCAACCAGGATCGACGCTGGGTCGCGGCTTCCGTCGGCCCCTACGGAGCGATCCTGGCGGGGGGCGAGGAGTACACCGGTGCTTACACCGATCCACAGTGGTCCGGTCGGCGTGGCGGCGGATTGACCGTGGCGGAACTGGTGGACTTCCACGTTTCCCGGATGTCCGCGCTGGCCGCCGCGGGTCCGGACGTATTCGCCGTCGAGACCATTCCCGCTCTTGCGGAGGTCGAGGCGGTGGTGACGGCACTCGACGAGGTCGGTCTGCCCTCGTGGGTGTCACTGACCACGTCGCTTGATGGTGCGGGCGTGGTGAGGACCTGCCGCGGCGAGGACGCCCGGGAGGCCTTCACGATGCTGGGCGAGTCACCCCACGTCATCGCTGTGGGGGTGAACTGCGTGGATCCGCGGGGTGTCGCCGCAGCTGTCGGTGTCGCGATCGAGAGCGCCGGTCTCCCGGGGGTCGCCTACCCCAACAGTGGAGAGGTGTGGGACGCGCGTGAGCGTGTCTGGCACCGGGGCGCCGCCCCAGCACGACCCGAGTCGCTCGCCTGGGTGACCGCCGGGGCTCGCCTTGTGGGTGGTTGTTGCCGGGTCGGGCCAGAGGACATTGCTGCCCTGGCGAGTATCCACAGGCCGCTGCGCTAGCGCCCATCCACAGCACACCGGGTCGAGGGCATCGCGTCCCGGTATCGAACGTATGTTCGATTCATGGGCATGGAGCGGGCATCCAGTCAGTGCGGTGAGTGGCCACTATGGGCGTGCGCGATCGTCGGCCATCGGTGGCGGGTATGCCGCGACCCCGCTTCCGGCCTGCTGGGTTCGCGATGCTCGCGATGCGGCGATCGGCTGGGCTGATGCATGACTTTCTGGTGATGCGGGCACTGGGAGGGCGTGCTTGGCTAGCCATCCCGGGTCGCTTCGGATTGCGCCCCCACCCGGCACGGCGCAGGGCGACGCGGGATTCGACTGGAGGCTCAGATGACAGAAACCCCGATCGACCCCAACGCTCCTCTCGATGGCGGAGCAGGCAGCGACGGCGGAGCAGATGGCGGCGCAAGCGCCTGAGCTCAGCCGTGAGCTCGGGGGTGGTGGCCTCGCCTTCACCCCCGAGGCTGCGGCTCTGCGCAGGTGCACAGCGCTCGACCCAGCGTGGTTCGGCGCCAACGTGTGGGGTAGGGCGGCGTCCCTCAGCCGGTCGCAGGACCTCGGCGGCGCGGGATTCACAGATTTGCTGACCCTCGACGACGTCGACGCGCTGGTCTCACGTCACGGCCTCCGAACCCCGTTCCTTCGCGTAGCGCAGGACGGTGCGGCGATCGACGCGTCACGCTTCACGCGTGGCGGCGGTGTCGGGGCCGCGATCAACGATCAGGTGGCCGACGACCAACTGGCCCGACTCTTCATCGGCGGCGCGACGATCGTCGCCCAGGGCTTGCACCGGACGCACCCGCCACTGGTCGATTTCGCCCAGTCGCTGTCCCGGGACCTGGGGCATCCGGTGCAGATCAACGCCTACATCACGCCGCCGCAGTCACAGGGATTCTCGGCTCACTACGACGTGCACGACGTCTTCGTGCTGCAGGTTGCAGGCGACAAGCGCTGGGTGATCCACGACCCTGTAGTCGTTCATCCGACCAGGACTCAGCCCTGGACGGACCGGCGCGAGGCCGTGCAGCTGGCAGCGACGACAGAACCGCAGTTGGACGTCGTGCTGCACCCCGGCGATGCGCTCTACCTGCCCCGTGGTTACCTGCATGCCGCAACCGCACTCGGCGGTGTCAGTGCTCACGTGACGGTGGGTGTCCACCCATGGACTCGGATGCACCTCGTCGAGCAACTCGCCGCGACCTTCGCCGACGAGGTCGCCCTGCGTACCCCCCTCCCCCTCGGCGTCGACCTGAACGACCCTGCTGCTGTGGCGTCCGAGCTGTCAGCGACCCTTGCCGCTATGCAGAGGCACCTCCAGGACACCGGGATATCACCGGCAGATATGGCCACTCGGCTGCGTCGAGCCGCCGGCACAGCCACTCGCGCCGAACCGGTCGGACCACTGGCCCAGGCACGAGATCTCGCCGCGCTGACAGCAAAATCCGTGCTGCGGGTACGGCGTGGCCTGGCAGCGTCGGTGAGCGCCCTCGACGGCGGTGACCCGATCGACGCCCATGATGCGCTGGTCACGACGTCAGAGGTGAGCGTCACGATCCGCGGCGCCAACCTCGAAACGGTCCGGCGACTGCTGGCGGGCGACCTGGTGGCGGCGGGCGACCTGGCTGTGGCCGGCCACGGCGACGACGACACCGTGGCACGAACCCTGGTCGGTCAGGCCATAGCCGTCCTGGCGGACGCGTGAGCACCAGTCCGTCGCTCAGCCGCCACCCGGACCTGGGGTCTCGATGCTCTGACGGCGCCCGCGAACGGGTGGATCCACTCATGGCCACTGCGATCCCCGCGCAGCGGTTCTTGCTGGTCGAGGTCCCCGGCCCGTGGCCGCGGTCGCCGTTGCAACGGTCACGGATCCATCCGGCGGTGGCCGGCAGACTGAGCACGGCGGCGGAGGCAGCCGGCGCGCGATTGCTGCTGATCCGCCGACCCGGTCGACACCCGGCTGTCCCCCACCCGGACGGCCTGCAATGGGCTCTGGCCGACGTCCGGCCGAACGTCGAGGCCGTTCGGTGGGGCCGCTACCTCGACGACGAACACCTGTCCAGCATCGACGTGACCGTTACCGTCGACCCGTCGTCCGCGCCACGTACCGGACCTCAACAGGTCGCCCTGGTCTGTACCCACGGCACCCGGGACGTGTGCTGCGCGGTTCGGGGTCGGCCGGTGCTGGATGCCATCCGGTCCAGCCCCGGGTGGGACGTGTGGGAGACCACTCACCTCGGCGGTGACCGATTCGCTGCCAACGTGCTGGTGCTGCCGACCGGAGACATGTTCGGCCGCCTCGACCCGGATGTCGCGCCGACGGTCTTGGCCGACAGCGCCGCCGGCCGGTTGGACCCTCGCCACCACCGCGGTCGGTGCGGCGTACCGGTCCTCGAACAGGCGACGGCACACCTGGTGGGTCAGGATCTGGCGATCGAGCAGCGCGGCGGCGTCATCGTCGGACCGTCCCGTCAGGTGGCGGCGACCGACAATGCTCCCGACTCGGAGGACCATCAGGGCAACGGCCATGGCCCCGACCAACGGTGGGAGGTGGCGGCCGTTGCCGGGGGCGTCGCCTACGTCGCGACGATCAGCAGTCGATGGGCGCCACCAGCACGCTTGTCGTGTTCTGCGAGCCGAGACAGCGCCGCTCGATCGTTCACCATGGAGCACCTGAGGGCCGTGCGCACGAAGTGACCTTTCGGGCACAACGAGTAACAATCGAATAACGTGTCAGGCAACTACCTAGCAGCATCTCGCTCAAACAGGTGACTATTCGGGCCGCGTCCACCCGAGAACCGACGACACGATCGAAGGTCATCCATGAGTACGGCTCCCGAACCTCAAGCGAATACCGGGGCGCCAATGTGGTCCGAAGGGGCACCGGCGACTGCCCCCTCGGCGCGACCGTCACTCTTGGTGAATCGCGGATTCAGGGCGGCGACACCCATCATCGTCGCGCCACCGGCCATAGGGGTGGCGCACTCGTTTTCGGTGTCCGGTGACGCGCGCATTCAGGCGGACACCGATAACGCCCACGAGGCGGCCGAATCCATTCTCTATATCGCACGTCTCGCCGAAGCAGTGGGTCACGGCCTGGGCGCGGGCGCACTGACCGCGGTGGAGGTCACGGGTCGAGCTGCGGCATACGCCGCAATCGAGACGGACGCGTCGGGCCGGACGACGGTGCAGGGCCTGCTGGACATCGCCGGTAGCCCGACCGAGGACCTACGGGCCGCCGTCACCGCCGCGCGCGGCACCCCCGGCGGGCAGTCGTGAAGGCGCACGAGGTGATGGCCCTGTTCCGCGATGTTCCGGGGGTGGCCGGATCGTGCCTGATGGACGCGGGTGGAACCCTGCTCATCCGGGACGTGCCACCAGGCGTGGCCGACGACCTCCTGCTGAGCGTGGGACGACGAGGGCGGGCAGCGCTGAGCGCCGTCCAGTTGCCGATGCCCGGCTCGGATCAGGTCGTCCTGCGGTTCGAGCGGCTGACGATTTTCAACACCCAGGTCGGTGACAACCTGCTGATCGTCTTGGGTGATCCGACTACTCAGACCTCCGTCGTCCGGACGGCGACGCGTGTATCGGCCCCTGTCCTCAGCGCGATTCGTGAACCACAGCACATGACGCAATACCCGGGCGCAACCGCGCACCCGGCACCGGGGCGGCGCTCGAGGCGACGCGACGAGGTTTGGGGTTAGCATGATCACGGATCTTGGCGGAATGCAGCAGGTCGTTGCCTTCACGTTTCTGCTGACCTTCTTCGGCATGGCGGCGGCAGCCGGCTATCTCATCGTCGAGCGGTCACAGGTGGCGCCCAGTTACCGCATATCCGTTTCCCTCGCCGGACTTATCTGCGCAATCGCGGCCGGAAACTACTTCTACATGCGCGAGTTGTATGTGGCGGGCGCGGTCAGCGGTACCGGGGTGTTTCCCACGGAGTTCCGCTACATCGACTGGTTCCTGACCGTTCCGCTGATGCTGGCCCAATTCCCGCTCCACCTCGGAATGGGGCGCCGAGGCCGCATGTTCATGGTCTGGCTCATCGGCTGCTCGCTGTTGATGCTGGCCGCCGGGTACCTCGGCGAGATCAACGCGGACGACCCGACGCTCCACCTCGGACTGTGGCTGGTCGGCTGCGGTTTCGGCGTGGCCATCTTCGTCCCCCTGGTCATCGCGCTACGGGCAATGCCCGCGACGACCCCACCCGACGTGGCTCGTACCGTGCGGGCGATGACCGTCCTGGTGCTGGTGGGGTGGGCGGTCTACCCGCTCGGATATCTGCAGCCCGCCCTGGGCTTCAGTCCCGACATGCGAGAACTGATCTACAACGTGGCTGACCTGGTCAACAAGGTGGGGCTGGGGTTGTTGCTGTTCATCGGCGGTCGCGCCGCCCTTCGCGGCGAGGCCGCAACAGCCGAGCCCCCCGACGTGCTCGACCGGTTGGACGCAGACCGCCTCGCTGCGGAGCGGCGAGGATCGGATCGACCAGAGGTGGACCTACTGACGATGTCTCTGGACGACGCCCAGCACGAGCCGGTCGCCCTGTCGGCAACAGACAGCCTCCTCGCGGGACGCAGGTGACCGGCAGCACGTCGTGGCTACACCGGGCGGCCCGGTCGGCGACCGCAACCGCACTGATCCTGGTTACCGTCCATGCCCTGACGGCGGGCCCAGCCGCGCACGCCGGTGTGCAGCCCCCAGCTCAGACCCCCCTGACAGAGGTGCTGACAACCGCGGGCATCGACCAGAACGTCGTAGCTCACTACGTACTCCTCGTCGACACGTCCGGGTCCATGGCCACGTCCGGCGCCTACGAGCAGGTGGTGGTCGCCGTCAACTCCCTGGTGGCGGCCCTACCGCCGACCGATCTGGTGTCGATCATCGCGTTCGACGTTGCGCCCCGCCAATGTGGCGCCGGCGTCATTCCCGCAGCCGACGTCGCCGCGCTCGCCGCCTGCCTTCCAGCCACCCCCACCGGCGACTACACGGACTTCGGCCGCGCGATCGACGCCGGGCTGTCCGCCCTGTCCGCCACTGACGCCGCGGTGAAGTCGGTCGTCCTGATGAGCGACGGCGAACAGGACCCGGCACCGGGCAGCCCGTACCCGCGCGAGGGGGTCGTCGACAACCCTGCCTGGCGAGACCTTGCCGCCCGAGCCGCCACCGTTCCGAGCGTCGAGGCCTTCGCCCTGCCGTTGCTCGGCTCGACCGCGAGCGCAGAGATCCTCGGCTACGCCTTCGCCTCCCCTGACATCCTGCAGGTCGCCGCACCCGCCGAGATCAGTGGTGTCCTGGCTCGGACCATCGACGCGGTGCGTACCCAGCGGGCGGCGACGGCCCTGACGGCGGACCTCGACCGCACGATCACCATCGACACGCAGCGCGCGCCATGGCAGATCACCCTGACGTCGACCGCCCAGTTCGTCCCCTACGTCCTCACCGATCTGCGGCTGGACACGCCGGATGCCGACATCGACGTCCGGGGGCTCCCCAGCTCGGTCACCCTGGATCCGGGCGGCTCGATAGTCCTACGGCCACGGGCAACCTGGGCGACGCCACCGGAGTCGACGGCCACCTCGGGGGCGGGCACGGCTAGACCCGCCACCACGGTCGTGCGGCTCGCCGCGACGGTGTCGTCGCCCTGGGACAGTGCCGTGACGCAACTGGGGCTGAGTGTCGTGCCGACGATCGAGGTCGATGCCGGGCGACTGGCCGCCGACGACGTCGACCAACCCGCGACGGCCAGTACCGCGTCCGCGGCTGCGTCCGAGCCGGCATCCGGCGGCGACCCGGATCAGTCGCTGCCGGGCGGGGGTGTGCCCGACGGTGAGCCGATGTCGGCGACTGCGCCGACTGCCGACGCGGTCACCGGTCCACTGCGTTGGGGCTTGCTGGCAGTGGCCGCGCTGTTCGTCGTGGCGGGTGCCATCGCGGCTATCGCGGTGAGCCGTACCCGGCCGACCCGACGGAAAGACACACCGCAGGACACCTGGCAGTAATGCACTGATGCCGTGCCTGCCAGTGTGTCGTCATGGCCGATTCGATTCCCGACGCCGAGGCGTGCGCCCAGGCCAGGCAGGCGCTGCGGACGGTCACGCGGGTCACCCCGGTGGTTCGCAGTCGTGCCCTCACCGATGTGGTCGGCGGCGAGGTCTGGCTGAAGTGCGAGAACCTGCAGCGCGCCGGCTCCTTCAAGATCCGCGGCGCCTACACCCGGATGTCGCGGCTGGACCACGACGAGCGGTCCCGGGGGGTGGTGGCAGCCAGCGCCGGAAACCACGCCCAAGGCGTGGCACTGGCGGCGGCCCGCCTCGGCATCGCCGCCACGGTGTTCATGCCTGTCGGCGCAGCCCTGCCGAAGGTCGCGGCCACCCGCTGGTACGGCGCCGAGGTCCGCCATGCCGGGCGAACGGTCGACGAGGCGCTGGTGGCGGCCCGGTCATTCGCCGACGCCACGGGTGCGGTGCTGGTCCACCCATTCGATCATCCGGACATCGTTGCAGGTCAGGCGAGCCTCGGGAGTGAGATCCTCGAGCAGGTGCCCGATGTCCGCACGATCCTCGTGTGCACCGGAGGAGGCGGCCTACTGGCCGGAGTCGCCCTCGCTGTGGCGCACGAAGCGGACGACTCCCGAGTCGAGGTCGTCGGTGTGCAGGCAGCCGAAGCGGCGGCGTGGCCCCCGTCCTTGGCGCTCGGACATCCGGTGTCGTTGCAGGCGATGTCCACGATGGCCGACGGCATCGCCGTCGCTCGACCAGGAGACGTGCCCTTCGCCGTGGTGACCGCACACGTCCGACGGATCGTCACGGTCGCCGAAGAGCACCTGTCGCAGGCACTCCTGCTGCTGTTGGAACGCGCGAAACTGGTCGTCGAGCCCGCCGGAGCCGCGGCCGTGGCGGCACTCCTGGCAACTCCACGAGCGTTCGAGGCGCCCGTCGTCGCCGTGCTGTCCGGCGGCAACGTCGACCCCCTGGTACTCCATCGGGTGTTGCGTCACGGGCTGGCGGCAGCGGGACGATACCTGGACGTTCGGATTCGCATCCCGGATCGCCCAGGTGGCTTGGTCGCCGTCCTCGAAACGGTTGCGGCAGCGGACGCGAACCTCATCGAGGTCGAGCATCGACGAACGGACGCCACCCTCGACCTGGGCGAGGTGGAGGTGGGGTTGCAGTTGGAGACCAGAGGCGCGGCCCACCGCCTCGAAGTGTTGGCCCGCCTCGCAGCCGCGGGCTACACCGTGATGCCGTAGGTGGACCCGATTCAGCGGGTCAGTAGCCGGATCGTCGCCATGTCGAGCCCTGAGGTCTCGCTGACCTCGGCGACGTCGACTGCTCCACAGTCGACCGCACGAACCAGCGCCGACGACAGCGCCTTGGCGGTCGCGGGCTCGTCGACGGTCCCGGTGGCCGACCGATCCAGATACGCGCGAAGCCGAGCCGCCGCCACCGGCAGTTCACGGCGCAACATCACGTGACTGGTCAGATGTCGGGTGACCAGGTGGCCGGGATGCATGTCCCACCCCTGATAGAGGGCCCGTTCGTACTGGCGCCGCACCAGTCGGGCGTGCAACGCCCACGCCGCGTGGACCTCGGCTCGCGAACCCTGTGGCATCACGTTGGTCGACCCGTCGCTGACCCGCACACCGGTTCCGGCTGCTGCCAACTGCATGACCGCCTTGGCGGCGTCGGCCAATGGATGGTCGAGGGCTTGGAAGCGCCCACTCACCCTCATCGCCGCACTGAAGTCGTACGTGCCGTAGTGCAGGCCGATGCAGCGCCCGGCTGCGGCGACGATCATCGCGGGGACCGGCGAGCTGCCGTCGGCTCCGATCACGGCCTGCGGCACCTCGATCTGGAGTTCGAGGCGAATGCTCCCGGGGGACAACCCGTGACCGGCCTCCAGCGCCTCGCACATCTCGACCATCGCTGCCACATGCGTGACAGCAGCCACCTTGGGCAGGGTCACCACGAACCCTGGTGGCAGTCCTCCGGCCGCTGCGGCCGCTGCCAGCACGAGGTCCAGCGAGCGGATCGCCCGGGCGCGGGTGGTGGGCCACAACGACTTGATTCGCACCCCCGAGACGAGAGGGGCACCGGTGCGCCCTGCCCACCCCCCGAGGATGCGACCGGCGGCCAGGGCGGCGGCATCCTCTTCGGCGTCGGGTCGCAGGCCGTAGCCGTCTTCGAGGTCGATCCTCAGGTCTTCCACGGGCAGGGTGGCCAGAGCCAGCCGGACCCGAGGCAGCACCTCGCTCATCTCCGTCACGGTGGCGCCCAGCGAGGGCCACAGGACGCCGGCCATCGCGGCCGGCGTCGGGCCGTGCTCGTCCACGAGGGCGAGCGCGGCCTCGCCCCACTGCTGTGGGGTGTCCGCCGCGACAAGGTCGGCGGGGACGTAGCAGGTGTGGACCGGTTGCCGAGAGACCGCGTCACCGGGATAGGCCGCGGCCCACCTGTCGTCGTCGTCGGACAGCCGGAAATCCAGTAGCTTGTTCAGCGACTCGACGCCGGTGGGCCCTGGTTCGGTCATCCGTCAGCCGTCGACCAGGGCATAGGCGGGCACGGTGAGGAAGTCCACGAACTCGTCGTCCAAGGCCAGCCGGGTGAACAGCGCGCGGGCCTGGTCGAGGCGGGCCGCAGGGACCTCGTCGCCGATCGCCGAGGTCTCTTCGGCGATGATCCGCTCGACCAGTTCCGGGGTCACCCGCTCACCGGTGTCCAGGGTGACGCCGTAGCGGACCCAGTGCCACACCTGCGAGCGCGAGATCTCGGCCGTGGCGGCGTCTTCCATCAGCGAGTGGATGGCAACCGCCCCCGACCCGCCCAACCACGCAGCGAGATACCGCAGGGCCACGTCCACGTTGGTGCGCAGGCCCGCCTCGGTGGGTTCGCCGGGTGTGGCGCCCAGGTCGAGGAGGTCCGAGGCGGTCACCGACACGTCCTCGCGCAACCGGTCGAGCTGGTTCGACCGCGCACCCAGCGCCTCGTCGAACACCTCGCGGCACACGCCGACCAGGTCGGGGTGGGCCACCCACGACCCGTCGAAACCGTCGCCGGCCTCACGCAGCTTGTCGCCGCGAACCTTGTCCAGCGCCCACGCATTGACGTCGGCGTCACGACGCGACGGGATGAACGCGGACATCCCACCGATCGCGTAGGCACCACGCTGGTGACAGGTGGACACCAGGAGTTCGGTATAGGCGCGCAGGAAGGGCGCCGTCATCGTGACCGAGTTCCGATCCGGTAACACGAACCCCTCACCCGCGTCTCGCAAGGTCTTGATGGCCGAGAACAGGTAGTCCCACCGGCCGGCGTTCAGGCCGGACGCGTGGTCACGCAATTCGTAGAGGATCTCCTCCATCTCGAATGCGGCCGGCAGCGTTTCGATGAGGACGGTGGCGCGAATGGTTCCGTATGGGATTCCGGTCCGCTCCTCGACGAGGGTGAACACGTCGTTCCACAGCCGCGCCTCCAGATGACTCTCGGTCTTGGGCAGGTAGTAGAAGGGCCCGTTACCGGTGGCCGCCAGGTGGACCGCGTTGTGAAAAGCGTGCAGGCCGACGTCGACCAGCGCGCCGACGGCGGCGTCTCGCCCTGCCACGACCAGGTGCCGTTCGTCGAGGTGCCAGCCCCGCGGACGCACCACCGGAACGGCGGTGGGAGCGTCGGTCCGCAACGCGTAGGCCTTCCCCTCAGGCGAGGTGAAGGCCAGGGTGCCTCGCGCGGCATCACGCAATACCTGTTGTCCTTGAATGACATTGCGCCAATGCGGCGTATTGGCGTCCTCCAGGTCGGCCAGCCACACCTTGGCTCCGGAGTTCATGGCATTGATCGCCATCTTGGGCTCGGTCGGGCCCGTGATCTCGACCCGCCGGTCACTCAGTGCAGGCGGTGCGACGGCCACCCGCCAGGTCGGGTCCTCGCGCACCGCCCTTGTCGCCGGCAGGAAATCTGCCGTACCCCGACTCCCGATCTCGTCGCGACGGCGCACCCGGGCGGTGAGCAACTCGTCACGACGATCGGCGAAGCGTTCGTGTAGCTCGGCGACGAGCGCGAGGGCATCGGGCGTGAGGATCTCGGCGGATCCCACGACATCGGGGGCATCGGTGGCGACGGCAATGGCGACCATGGCTCTAGCTCAGCAGAAACCCGCGACGAAGTCCCATGCTGGGCCCGGTTTGGGACCATCGTCACGCGCGACGCTGGCCTCGATGAGGCCGTACGGGCGGTCGGCCGCGAAATAGACCTCGTTGGGGTTGTCGAGGCCGAACGGGGCGAGGTCGACCAGGAAGTGATGCTTGTTCGGCATCGAGAGCCTCACCTCGACCGCCGCGGGAACCTGCTCCAGCACGGCACTGCCCATGGCGAACAGCGTCTGCTGCAGCGCCAGACTGTGATGCGTGGCGAAGGTTTCGGTCATCGCGCGCATCGCACCGGCATGCGCCGCACCGAAGTCGAACCCCGCAGCGAGCGCCTCATCGGTATAGCGCCACCGCGCGGTGACCGCTGTGGCCAGGATCCGCTCGGTGGTCTCGGCCAGCGTCGTGTACCGATCGTGTGGGTAGCCGTGGAACTCCGAGCCGGTCGATTTCAGGACCACCAGGTCGGACACACCGGACACCACCCAGGCCCGGTCGTCCTCGATGCTCACCACCGTGGTCCGCCGCAACGACGCCGCCCGCGTGAAGGCGTGGTCGTGTCCGACCCCGTCGACGGTGATGCGTGCCCACGGGTGCTCGTCGACCGCGATCCGGGCACCGGTGGCGGCGTCGGCCGAGGCCACGAAGTGCCGCCCGAGTCGAAGCGCGAACTCCTCGGGTTGGCCGACGCCGTCGCGGGCGAAGGCGTACACGGTGTTCTTCTGGCTGTCGGTCGGCAGCACCGCAGCGTTGTCCCCGGTGGTGTGACAGGCCGTGAAATCCCCCCGCAGCTGAGTGGTCACCGTGAGGTCGGTGATCGAGTGCTGTGGGCTGGACCGGTCCACCCGGACCAGGCGCACCTCGGCCTTGCCGTACTGGTTGGGTCCGAGAACGATCGCCATGCCCAGTTCCTCTCGCTGGTCGACAGCCCGATGGTCAGCTGCCCCGGTAGGTGGAGTACCCAAACGGTGCCAGTAGCAGCGGCACATGGTGGTGGCGGGTGTCGGTGACCTCGAACACGACGGTCACCTCGGGATAGAACGCCGACCGCCCGTCGGCCGCGAACCACGCCCGGGTGTCGAACGTCAATCGATAACGACCCGGTCCTGGCGGCGCCGAGGGCGTGGGTGACACCGGGGCTGTCGTGTCGGCCCCGCCGCCGACAGTGGGTTGGCCAGCGGGTTCGCCGGCGGGTTCGCCCAGGTCACGGCATCGGCCGTCGGCGTCGGTGACGGTGTGCGCCAGCATCGACCACTGACCGTCCGTCGCGGCGCGTTCCAACGTGACAGCCATACCGACGGCCGGTCGCCCGGTGCTCGTGTCCAGAACATGCGTCGTGATCGCCACGCTGCTTGTGTACACCGTCCGCGGTCTGGTCGATGTGTGGCGTCAAGGCTCCTACCCTCGCCTCATGAGGTGGCGGTTCGGCTGGTGGCGACGACCGGGCTCACCCCCGCGCCCGACCGGGACCGAACCGGCACCGTCGGGCACACCCCACCAGGGGCGCGGAGGTCCCTCGATCGACGCGGTCCACCAGGTCTATCGAGACATCGAACGGCGGTTGAGCGTGATGGTGATGTCGGCGGCGGCGATCGAGGAGTTGGTGACCGCGGCGGGTCGCGACGTGGACCCCGAGGCCCGGGCCGCGCTGAGCGGACACGCCGCCACTATTCGCACCGAGGGTCGCGGCGCGCTCGCCGAGATCCGCCGTGGGGCCGACCAGTTGGGCGCCTCCGCATGACCGAGGTCGAGGACCTGCTGGCGACGGTGACCCGGCTGTTGCATGCCCGCGGCGAGAAGATGTCGGCGCCGCGACGCGCCGTGATCCGGGCACTGGCTCACCAGGGTGGGCACCTGAGCGCCGACGCCGTCGTCGAGGCCGTCGGGGTGATCGATGCATCCGTCCACCGCGCGAGCGTCTACCGAACCCTGGCCGCGCTGTCCGATGCCGATGTCGTGCACCACGTCCACGAGGGTCACGGCACCACCGTCTACCACCTGCGAACCGGACCCCACCTGCATGCCCAGTGCACCAGGTGCGGCGACCTGATCGACGTGCGCCCCGACCTCGTCGACGACGTCGCCACGGCCCTGCATGCCGAGTACGGCTTCGCCCTGGACGCCGAGCACGTGGCGTTGTCCGGGACGTGCAACCAGTGCGCCGGCCACACCCCACACCACCCGACGCAGCACCCCGAATAAGTTGCCCGAATAGCAGTCCGGGTGAGTTGCAACCGCTATTCGAGCACGTCATTCGGCGGGTCGGGGGGTCGGGGGGTCAGCGAGCCCAGCACCCGCTCCAGCCGCAGCACGGCGATCTGGCCCAACTGCTCCCGGACCTCCACCGCCTCGGCCTCGTCGGTGTTGGCCAACCGGCTGCGTGCCGCGTCCAGGATCTCGCGGGCATCGCGACCGGCGGCCCGAATCAGGAAGACATGCCCGAAGCGGGCCTCGTAGGCCACGTTGGCGACCTGCAGTGCGGCCTGCGTGGCGGCATCGTCGTCGACACCCGACTGCTCGGCCCGCGAGAACGCTGCCGCGATACCGCCGCCACCGGGTCGGTCACCGATCCGGGGGTGAGCCGACAGCGCCTCGGTCAGCCCCGACCGGCTCAGCCCCCGGGCGGCCGCCATCGCCCGGGTGCTCAGCGAATCCACGGTGGCATAGGGACGACCCGACTCGACCGCCCTGACCCAATCGCCTGCGTGCAGGCAGGTGGCCAGGGCCGCCACGGCGTCCTCGACGCTCAACTGGTTGAAGGTGGCCAGTGGGTCGGTCATGCGCAAACACCTACCACGTGATCAGCAGGAAACGAGGCCGTGCGTACCCTTGGCCATGACCATACGGAGCGCGACAGTCGGCGACGGCTTCACGCTCACCGTCAACGGCCGCCGGATGGACTCCGGCGCCAGCCCCCCCACCAGGACGCTGCTGCAGTTCGTGCGTGATCAGGGCCTGGTGGGCACGAAGGAGGGGTGCGGCGAGGGCGACTGCGGCGCCTGCACCGTGGCGATCGCCGGGCGGGCAACGGATGGGTCGCCGGCGTTCGTCGCCGTGAACAGCTGCCTGGTTCCGATCGGCGTACTGGCCGACGCCGAAGTGATCACCGTGGAGGGCGTGACGCGAAGGGGTTCTGACCTGCATCCGGTTCAGCAGGCACTGGTCGAGTCCGCGGGCTCGCAGTGCGGGTACTGCACCCCAGGGTTCGTGATGAGCATGTTCGCCGCGTTCCACGACCCGATCCGGGACACGGACTGCGGTCTGGGCGACGATGCCGTCGAGGGCAACCTGTGCCGTTGCACGGGTTACGTGCCGATCCGACGGGCCTGCCAGAGCCTGGCGGGTGTCACCCCGGCCGGGTTGCCCGTCAGCGTGGCCACGGTCGGCGACACCGGTACGGCCTCCCGCGCAGTCACCGCGGTCGCCGCACGCGGGCGTCACCTGCTGCGGCCCACGACGATCGTCGAGACGCTCGACCTGCTCGCCGAACATCCCGAGGCGGTTCTGCTGGCGGGCGGTACCGATCTGGGGATCGAGTTGTCCCATCACCGGATCGACCCGACGGTCACGGTGGCGATCGACCACGTGGCCGAACTCTCGACCCTCGACATCACGGACTCCCGGGTCCGGATCGGTGCCGCGTTGCCGCTGTCCCACCTCGAACACCGGGCACGTGGCGTCCTACCGGCATTGGACGAGATGATCCACTGGTTCGCCGCCCGACAGATCCGCAACCGCGCGACGATCGGCGGCAACCTCGGCACCGGATCGCCGATCGGGGACCTGCCGCCGGTGCTGCTGGCGCTGGACGCGGTGGTCACGGTCGCCGGCCCGGGACAGAGCGAACCCGTGCTGCGCGAGGTACCCATCGACGACTTCTTCACCGGGTACCGCACCACGGTGCTGGCGCCGGGCGAGATCATCACCGCCGTCACGATCGCGCGCCCCGACCGATCGGCGCGGGACGAGCACGTCGTGTCCTGGTCGTACAAGGTCGGCAAGCGTGGCACCGACGACATCAGCATCGTGGCGGCCGCCTTCTGCCTCACCATGGACGCCCCGATGGGACCCACCGCTCGGGTGACCTCGGCTCGCCTGGCCTACGGCGGTGTCGCTGCCACTCCGGTTCGGGCTCATGCCGTCGAGTCGAGTCTGGTGGGCCGGATCCTGGACGCCGACACGGTGACGCAGACCGCTGCTGCCCTGGGTGAGGCGTTCACGCCACTGGACGACCTGCGAGCCTCGGCCCGATACCGGCGCCGGATCACCGGATCGCTGTTCGAGAAGTTCGTCCACCAGTTCTCGGCGGTCGCTCGATGAGCGGCACACCGAGCGCGGCCGCGGCCCGATCCCGCGGGCATGGCGCGGCGCGGTCGCACGAGTCCGCCGTCGGCCACGTCACCGGTCAGGCGATCTACACCGACGATCAACCACGCCCAGCCGGAATGCTGACCGCGTGGCCGGTCCAGGCACCCCACGCCCACGCTCGAATCGTGGCGGTGGACGTCTCTCGCGCGTGCGCGATACCCGGAGTCGTCACCGTCCTCACGCCGGACCTGATTCCGGGTCCCAACGACGTCAGCGGTCACACCCACGACGAAGAGCTGTTGCCCACCAGCGAGATCCATTACGTCGGCCAGGCGGTGACCTGGGTGATCGCCGAGACGGACGAGGCTGCCCGGGCGGGCGCGGATGCGGTCGACGTCACGTACGAGCCGCTGCCGGCCCTCACGACCATCGACCAGGCGATGGCAGCGGCGTCGTGGCACGGACCCGAGAAACGGATCCGTCACGGCGACCCCGACACCGCGCTGGCCACCGCCCCCAACGTGCTCGACGGTGAGGTGCGGATGGGCGCGCAGGACCACTTCTACCTCGAGACCCAGGTGTCGTGGGCCAGCGTCGATGCCGAGGGAAACGTCGCCGTCCACTCCTCGACCCAGCATCCGTCCGAAACCCAGGCGGTGATCGCGCGGGTCCTCGGCGTGGCGCGAAACCGGGTCACGGTCACCTGCTTACGGATGGGGGGCGGGTTCGGCGGAAAGGAGTCGCAGGCGAACCTGCCCGCGTCGATCGCCGCTCTCGCCTCACTGGTCACCGGCCGAGCGGTCCGGGCGCGGCTGACCCGCGAGCAGGACATGGTGCTGACCGGCAAGCGCCACCCGTTCGACGCCAGGTACCGGGTCGGATTCGACGACGACGGTCGGCTGCTGGGCCTCGATGCCCAGCTGGTCAGCGACGGCGGCTGGTCCCTGGACCTGTCCGACCCGGTCACCAGCCGGGCCATGTTCCACATCGACAACGCCTACCACTACCCCAACCTGCAGGTCACCGGTCGGGTGGCACGTACCAACACCACCTCGCACACCGCCTTCCGCGGTTTCGGCGGACCCCAGGGAATGCTGGTCGGAGAGGACGTCCTCGATCGGGTCGCCCGCCATCTGGGGCTGACTCCGGAGGTCGTCCGCTACCGCAACCTGTATCGCGGGCCCGCCGAGGGCGGTTCGGTCCGGACAGCGACGACGCACTACGGCCAGGTCGTCGAGGGCAATCGCATCGTGCGGATCTGGGACGAGCTGAGTGCCCGTGCCGACCTGGACGCGCGCCGGGCCGAGATCGCGACGTTCAACGACGGGTCCCAGCACGTGAAGCGCGGCCTGGCGATCACTCCGGTCAAATTCGGCATCTCGTTCACCAACACCAAGTTCAACCAGGCCGGTGCCCTGGTCCTGATCTACACCGACGGCTCGATTCAGCTCAACCACGGTGGCACCGAGATGGGCCAGGGACTTCACACCAAGATGCTTGAGGTGGCGGCGCTCACCCTGGGTGTGGCACCGACGCGGTTCCGGGCGATGCCGACCGCGACAGACAAGGTGCCCAACACGTCGGCGACGGCCGCGAGCAGTGGCTCGGACCTCAACGGCCAGGCCGTGCGCCAGGCGTGTCTGACGCTGCGCTCACGCCTGGCCGAGATCGCCGCTCTGTTGCTGAACCGCAGCGCACCCGAGGACCTGCTGTTCGCGGACGAGTGGATACACCCGCCCGGCGAGGCCGATCACCGAGTGTCGTTCGATGAGGTCGTGGCCCAGGCCTACGCCCGCATGGTGTCGTTGTCGGCCACCGGCTACTACCGGACACCGAACATCCACTGGGATCCGGCGACCGGTATCGGCAAACCCTTTCATTACTACGCGTTCGGTGCGGCGCTGTCCGAGGTCGAGCTCGACGGGTTCACCGGGTGCTTCCGGCTTCGGCAGGTCGACGTGGTCCACGACGTCGGCGACTCGCTCAACCCCCTCGTCGACCGGGGTCAGGTCGAGGGCGGATTCGTCCAGGGCATGGGCTGGGTCACGATGGAGGAGGTGGTGTGGGATCCGGCGGGCCGGTTGCGCACGGTGGGGCCCAGTACCTACAAGATCCCGACAGTGGCCGAGGTACCCGAGAGGTTCACGGTTCATCTCCTCACGGACGCGACACAGGACCGGACCATCCACGGCAGCAAGGCCGTCGGCGAACCACCGTTCATGCTCGGGCTGTCAGTTCGCGAGGCCATCCGCGATGCGGTCGCCGCCTTCGCTCCCACCCCCGACGCCGCACGCCGGGTACCGCTGCCCTCCCCCGCCACTCCCGAGGTCACGCTTCGGGCCATCGACGCGGTTCGAGCGCAATCACGAGCTGAGGCGCCGAGTCGGGTCTCGGTCGCGTCGTGACCTGGCTGGCGAGCGCCGCTGACCTGGTCGCCGCTGGTCAGGCGTTCGTCATCGTCACAGTCGTCACGGTTCGCGGTCACGCCCCTCGCGACGCGGGCGCGAAGATGCTGGTCACCCCGGATGACACACATGGCAGCATCGGCGGGGGCAACCTCGAGCAGACGGCGGTGCTGGACGCACGCGCCCGGTTGGCATCGGGCGAGGACGTCCCCAGCCTCCGGGTCCACACCCTGACGCCGCATCGAGGCGAGCACGGCGTGCAGTGCTGTGGGGGTGAGGTGAGCCTGCTGTTCGAGACGATACGACCGGTGCGCCCGGTGGTCGCCATCTTCGGTGCCGGACACGTCGGTCAGGCCCTGTGCCAGGTGCTTGCCCTGCTGCCGGTGGACGTGCGGCTCATCGACTCGCGCATCGAACGCCTGGCGCTGACGCCCGCCGGGCCTGGGGTGGGTGGTCCGCGCCAGATCCACGCCCCCGTTCCCGAGGCGGCGATCGCCGACCTGCCCATCACCGCACACGCCGTCGTCATGACCCACGACCACGCCGAAGACCTCGCCATCATCGACACGCTGCTGCGACGCCGAGCCTCGGCACCGGCCGGAGCGGCGGGATACATCGGCCTCATCGGGAGCGCGACCAAGTGGGCGCGGTTCCGCCGGGAGTTGACCTCACTGGGCCACGACGAGGCGGCACTGGCTCTAGTCACGACCCCCATCGGCGCACGCACTGCCACGCGGCCGACGCCGGACGAGCAGTCGCAGGTTCTCGCGCCGCAGGAACCACTCAAGTTGCCCGCCGCCATCGCGGTGGCGACCGCGGCCGAACTGATCGAGGTCCTGGGGCTCAGCGAAGCCACCCTCTGAGGTCTCTGCCGCCCCGGCCCGCTGACGTAGGCCACGACGTCGTGCGGGCAGCTTCGCTCGGTGACACACCCGGCACGGCATGATGGACATCGTGGCTGACCTGATCGACACCACGGAGATGTACCTGCGCACCATCCTCGAACTGGAGGAGGACGGTGTCGTACCCCTGCGGGCCCGAATCGTCGAACTTCTCGGTCAGGCCGGGCCCACGGTGTCGCAGACGATCGCCCGGATGCACCGCGACGGCCTGGTCGACGTCGCCGAGGACCGGTCGCTGCGACTCAGCATCGCCGGCAGGGCCCGGGCGGTCGCCGTCCTGCGCCGTCACCGGCTGGCCGAGCGACTGCTGGTCGACCTCATCGGACTGGACCTCGACCTGGTCCACGAGGAGGCGTGCCGCTGGGAGCACGTCATCAGCGAGGACGTCGAGCGGCGACTCGTAAGGCTGGTCAGCGACCCCACGGTCTCCCCGTTCGGCAACCTGGTCCCCGGTTTGGGCGAACTGGGGGTCGATGGCATCGAGAGCACCGTCAGCCCTGCTCCTGCGCCCGGTTCCGACCCCGTGTCGATCCGCGACCTCAACCAGGACGCGGCGGTGCGGGTGGTCCGCCTCGGCGAGCCGCTACAGAGCCTGCAGTCCATGCTGGCCGAGTTGATCGCGGCCGGCGTCGTGCCGGGCGGCGTCTACCAGCTGAGTGTCGGGGCCGGTGACGCCCGCACCCTGATCGGGGGCGCCGGCCAGCGGGTGACGTTGCACGAGCCGCACACCCGCCACCTCATCGTCACGCCGGCCGTCACAGCCAGCCCCGCCGCCTGAAGGCCCGGTACAGCAGGGCGCCGAGGGCGACCATCAGGACGACCGCGAACGGATAGCCCAGCCGCCACTGCAACTCGGGCATGTAGTCGAAGTTCATTCCGTACACCGACGCCACCAACGTGGGCGCGAACAGGATGGCCGCCCACGACGAGATGCGCTTGACCTGCTCGCCCTGAGCCAGGCTGGCCTCGGTCAGCCGCTTGACCTCCTCGCTGTGGTTCTCGCCCACGAGGATCGAGTTGACCTCGAGAGCGTGGCGCAGCAGCGTCCGGAAGGCCTCGACCCGTTCGACCAGTCGGCTGACGTGGTCGTCCAGGTTGTCCATCCGACGACCCAACTCGACGTTGTCGCCGGCCAGCCCCTTGGCGGCCTCGATCATCGCCGGCAGGGGCTCGGTGGCCCGGTCCACCTCGATGACCTGACGCATCAGCCGATAGATCCGTCGTGCGGCGCCCGTCTGGCCGTCGAAGACCGCGTTCTCCACCTCGTCCACCGCGGTCTCCAACCCGATGACAACGGGTGCGTAGTCATCGATCACGGCATCCAGGATCGCGTACAACACGGTGCCGTTCCCGGCCACGAGAAGCTCGGGGGTGGTCTCGAGATCAGCGCGAATAGCCGCGAGATCCGGCCCGAAACCACGGGTGATGGTGACGACGACATTCTTCGTCGACACGACGTGCAACTCGCCGATCTCCGCGCGCTGCTGGTCGACCAGCCAGCGGGCCGGGCGAAGGACGGCGAACGTGACGCCCCGAAAGCGGTCCAGCTTGGCCCGCTGGTGAGCGTTCGTCATGTCCTCGGTGACCAGAACGTGAATGTCGAGTTCGTCGGCGATGACAGCGAGCAATTCGGCCAGGTTGTCGTCGTCACCGTCGAGGTCCAGCCAGACCAGACCCTCGTCGTGGCGACGCACCAGGGCACGCACCCCGTCGGCGTCCAACCGTTCGAACCCTCCGTCGCGATTGCCGCCGGGGTAGCAGGCACCGCGGACGCTTTTCACAGCCGAAGTATGCGTCGCATCCCGGTCCGCGACCCACCCGAGCAGGTCCTCCGGTGACGGAGCCTGGCGCGGGACTGAGTGGGATGCTCACCGCCCGTCCTACAGTCGATTCGTGACACCCGTGCGATTGCCTCGGGGCGTGTGGATGTTGGCGGCGGTGGCTTTCGTCGTGGCCCTCGGATTCGGCATCGTCATTCCCGCCATCTCGCTCTTCGCCGCCGGGTTCGGGGTAGGGCGTACCGCGGTCGGTCTGGCGGTGAGCGCGTTCGCCTTCGCCCGGTTCGTCTCCGGTCCCCTGGGCGGTCGATCCGTCGAACGCTTCGGCGAGCGGCCGGTGCTGGTGGCGGGCCTGCTCACAGTTGCGGTCACCAGCGGAACGGCGGGGTTCGCGACCTCGTTCGAGGTGTTCGTCCTGCTGCGGGCGATCGGCGGGGTGGGCTCGGCCGCATTCACCGTTGCGGCCTTCTCCCTCCTGCTACGGATCGCTCCCGAGGCTGCCCGAGCCCGCTCGACCGCCACGATGCAGGGTGGTTTCCTGCTGGGCGGAACCGCCGGGCCGGGCATCGGTGGCTTCCTCACCGAGGTGGCGGTCTGGTTACCGTTCGTCACCTACGGCGGCTTCCTGCTGGTTGCCGCGGTCGTGGCGGCTGTGGGTCTACCCGCGCCGACCGACGAGGGTGGTCGCCGACAGGCAGCAGCGGCAAGTGCGGCAACCAGTACCCGAGATCGCCTGGCCGCCGCCCGGGCGATGATCGTCCACCCCGCATTCGCGGTGGCCCTGGTGGCGAACATCGGCGTCGGCTGGATGTTGTTCGGGGTCCGAAACTCTCTACTCACCCTTTATGTGATCGACATCGGCGGCACCGTCGGCCTTGCGGGTGGAGTCCTGCTGCTCGGTGCCCTGGCCCAGGTCGTGACGCTGCGCTCGGCGGGTCGGCTCGCGGACGGCAGAGGACGCCGACCGGCGATCATGATCGGATCATGGGGGGCCGCCGGCGCGGTGGCGCTGCTGACCGTGCCCGTCACCGGAGCTGTCGGTCTGGTCCTCGCGGCCGTGGCGATGGCCGGGTTCGGTGCGGCCGCCGCCTTCCTGGCCAGCGCCCCCGGGGCGGTGCTGGCCGATGTCGGACGTAGCGGCAACCGAGTCGCGGTCTTTCAGATGGCCAGCGATCTCGGTGCGATCGTCGGGCCGCTGGTCGCGGGGGCGCTGGCGGACGCCGGTGGCTATCCGTTGGCATTCGGATTCTCGGCCGCCGTCGTGGCGGTCGCCGGCTTCACCGCGCTCCGAATGCCCGAGACCCTGCGACGCCCCGGGGCGGACGAGCCGGAGGTGGCAGAGGTGCCGGAGGTGGGGGCAACGTCAGCGGTGGCGGCAACGTCGGAGGAGTCCGACGCAGCCGGCCTCAGGCGAGGCGATTGACCACGGCACCGAACACCGGTGGCAGCGCCCGGGCGGCAGGGACGATCAGGCGGCGAATCGCGGGCCTGCCGGCCGCCCACAGCAGGCCGTGGGTCAGCACGCGATACCGACGTGACACCGCGCGCCAGGCTGTCTCGTAGTCGTCGACCCGTCCGGCGTCGATGCACGCCACAGCCGCATGTGCGCTGGCCAGACCGACCGCGATGCCCTCTCCGGTCAGCGCGTCGACATACCCTGCGGCGTCCCCGACCAGCAGGACCCGGCCCTCGACTCGACGATGGGCGCGTTGACGCAGCGGGCCTGCCCCGCGCACCGTCGAGGCGTGCTCGGCTCCCACCAGGCGCTCGGCAAGGGCCGGGAACCGGCTCAACCAACCGTCGTAGCTGTCACCGCCGCCGCACAGCACGGCCACTCCCACCGTCTGGTCGTCGACCGGGGTGACGTACGCCTCCGCGTCCGGGGCCCAGTGGACCTCGACGACATCCGTCCACGGCGCCACGGTGTAATGACGTCGCAGCCCGTAGCGCGCCGGGCCGGTGGTTCCTGCGTCCAAGCCCATGGTGCGACGAATCGGTGAGTGCAAGCCGTCGGCCGCGATCATCCAGCGCGCCCGCAGGCCTGCGGCCTCTACCCAGCCTTCGCGCTGGAGTGGGATCCCGGCCCGCCCGGTGACGCGCGCCACGCCAACCTCGTGCGCCCTCGCGTCCAGCGCACGTGACAGCGCGAGACGGCGCACACCCATCCCCGGCTCCCCGCGGAACCGTGCCGTCACCGAGCGACCTCGCGCGGCGTATCGGATGCCACGAATCGGCGCGCCCTCGACCTCGACGCCAAGGTGCCGCAGTGCGGTGCGGGCACCGGGCATCAACCCCTCGCCGCAAGCCTTGTCCACGGCCCCCTCACGAGGGTCGACGACCGTCACGCTCATACCGCGCATCGCCGCTTCGATCGCCGCCGCCAGTCCGACCGGGCCGGCGCCCACGACGAGGACGTCGACGTCTGCGAGCGCCGCAGCAGTCATGACGTCGTCACCGAGTGCTCGGCCAGCGCGGCCTCCTCGACCGGAATCCGGACGGCGAGCAGCAGCACCAGATTGGCCACGGTGAAACCGATCGCGGTCACCCAGGCAGTATGAATCAGCGGCAATGCGATCCCCTCGGCCACCACTGCGACGTAATTCGGATGCCGAAGCCATCGGTACGGCCCGCCGGTCACGACGCCGGCTCCCGGCACCACGATCACTCGCGTGTTCCATTGCGGCCCCAGCACCCGGATGCACCACCACCGCAGGACGTGGGCAGCCACCAGGACGGCGAGCATGGGCCACCCCAGGACGGCGACGAACGGCCGGTCGGCCACCACGACCTCGACGACGCACCCGGTCAGCAGCAGGGTGTGCAGCGCAACCATCACGGGGTAGTGGCCGGCGCCGGATTCGATCCCGCCACGCGCCATCGCCCACGCGCGGTGCCGCCGCGCCACCCCCAGTTCGACGAAGCGCACGATGACGACGACGGCGACCAGAAGCAGATATCCCAGCTGCGACGGACTCATGGAGTCTCCCAGCACAACAGGACGAACTCGGCACAGAAACCGGGTCCCATGGCCACCATCATCGCGTGGCTGTCGGCCGGGGGCGTCGGGCCGCTCATCGTGTCGGCCAGGACGTGCAGGACCGACGAGGACGAGAGGTTGCCGACGTCGGCGAGAGACCGCCAGGTCACGGCCAGGGCGTC
Source organism: Micrococcales bacterium (assembly GCA_031398915.1). GTDB lineage: Bacteria > Actinomycetota > Actinomycetes > Actinomycetales > JBBAYJ01 > JANNOG01. Next base: position 45,296 of record JANNOG010000079.1, read on the forward strand.
CGCGGGCAGGTCCAGCGAGCGCTCCAGAGCCTGCAGCACCTTGGGTCCGCCGGGATGGGCCACCCACGTCGAGATGTCGGCCACCGTCAGGCCGTGATCGGCGAGGAAGCCGTCGACGTCCACCCTCACGTGCTTCTCGACCAGGTCAGGGACCGTCGCGTCCAACACGATCCGCAGCCCCGTCGACCCGATGTCCCAACCCATCACGCGTTCGGTGTCGGGATACAGCCTGCTGCGTGATTCGACGACCCGCGGACCGGGCCCCAGGCTCATCGTGGCCGCACGCCGGGCGCCGACCATCACCACGGCCGCGGCGCCGTCACCGAACAGACCGCTGGCCACCAGGTTGGCCATCGACGGGTCGTCGCGCTGCAGGGTGAGCGAGCACAACTCGACCGATACCAGAACGGCGACGTCGTCCGGGCGGCCCAACAGGTAGTCGTGCAGTCTGGCCACCCCCGCGCTGCCGGCCACGCAACCCAGGCCGAACACCGGGATGCGCTTGACGTCGGCCCGTAGGCCCATGCGGGTGACCAGGCGCGCGTCGATACTGGGCGTCGCCATACCCGTGACGGAGACGGACATCAGCAGGTCGACGTCTTCGGGGCCCAGACCCGCGGCGTCCAGCGCCTGCGCCACCGCCCGCTCGGCCAACTCGGTGCCGACGTCGATGAAGACGTCGTTGCTGGCGGTGAACCCGCCCAGGTCGCGATAGGCCGCCAGCGGCAGCGCGAGATGGCGGGTCTTGACGCTGGCCGAGGCGTGCAGCCGGGACAGCACGGCACGGCGCGGATGGTCGGGACCGAGCACGACGTCGGCGAAGACCTCGGTGATGTCCTCCTGGGTATGTCGGTTACCGGGCACGACCCCGCTAGCGGCGGCGATCCTCGACATATCACGACTGTAAGCCGCAATGACGAAGCCATACGGTTGGGCTGTGTCCACGGTCGCGACGTCCGTGCGGGCGTTGCTCGGCGCCGGTCACCTGCTCCCCTCGGTTGCCGTCACCGGTTTCGGGACCGCGCTGGGGTGGCGGGCAGTCGACCTGCCCGCCGAGACGCTGGTGGTCCTGGCGTCGGCGCTGTTCACGGGGCAGTTGTCGATCGGCTGGAGCAATGACGCGATCGATGCCCCCCGTGACACGGCGGCCGGGCGATCCGACAAGCCGATCGCCCGGGGTCTGGTGAGTCGCCGGGTGGTCGCCATCGCCGCCGGGGTGGCCGTGCTCGCGTGCGTCACGACGTCGCTGCTGCTGGGAGCCGCCGCGGCAGCCGTGCACCTGGTGGCGGTCGGGTCGGCGTGGGCTTACAACGCGCGGCTCAAGTCCACCGTGCTGAGTCCCCTGCCGTACGCCGTGTCGTTCGCCCTGCTGCCGGCGGTTGCCACCGCGTCAGCCGAGCCACCCGACTGGCCACCACTGGTGGTCTGCCTCGCCGGTGCTGCCCTGGGCATAGCCGCTCACTTCGCGAACACGGTGTCGGACACGGCGGCTGATGCGGCAACCGGCGTGCGTGGTCTGCCACAGGTGATGGGTGCCCGCGCATCGATGCTGGTGATGGCGGCGGGCGTGACAGCCGCCGGCCTCCTGCTGCTCGTCCGCATCCTGACCGCCGACGATGCAACGGGCGCGATAGTCACCCGGGCGGTCGCCGCCGCACTGCTCGGGGCCGGGATCCTGCTGGCTGTCGCGGCCGGACTGGTCACGGCTACGACGGTCACAGGTCGAGCAGACACCGAGCGGGGTGCGGCTCCGTTTCGGGTGACCCTGGCCGCGGTCGCGCTGGTCGTCGCCGGATTCGTGACCGCCGCCTGAGCCCTCGACCCTCGGTGAAGGCGACGTCGGTCAGTGTCGGACCGGTGTGGGCCAGGCCAGGTGGGCGTTCACCGCGCGCACCAGACCCGCCATCTCGTCGATCTCGAGGACCTCGACGCCGGCGGCGGTGAGCAGGGCCACGCCCTCGCATTCGACGAAGAGGTCCGGTTCGCGGGCCGCCAGCACGACTCGACGGATGCCCGAGTCCACGATGAGGCTGGTACAGGACACCGGTCGCGACCGGCGCGTACTGCAGGGTTCGAGTGAGGTGTACATCGTCGCGCCCGCCAGCAACTCTCGCGCCTCGGGTCGGACCCGGGACAGGGCGACCTCCTCGGCGTGATCGGCAGGCGCCACCTCGCGAGAATGCCCACGACCGAGCTCGTCATCGTCCCCGGACACGATGATTGCGCCCACCGCGAATGCCGTGGTCGATGCTCGCGCATTCCGCGATTCATCGATGGCTTCCAACAGCCATTCCCGATCGGACACGCGCCCAGCATCTCCCGAAGATCCGGTGTTGTCGTCATCCGCCACGCCGGATCGCCCTTACGGGTAGGGACCCGGCGTGTCGCACGCACGTCAGGGGCCTGAGCCTGGATACGTTCTGCCCCTATCGGGCGCCGAGATCGCCCGACCGGGCTATCGAGGGGTGCCTGACATGAGGTCCGTCGTCCGCCTGATCGGCGTGGCCACACTGCTGGGAATGGCTGTGTCGGTCATGTCCGTCGTAGGCCCGGATCGCTCTCTGCCGGCCGCGAGTGCAATGCCCGCCACGGCCGTCACCTACGGACCTGGCTCGTCCGCCACGCACTTCGCCGGGTCGGCGTTCGATGCCTGCGCCGCTCCCTCCGCGTCGACGATGACGGCGTGGTTGGCATCGCCGTACCGCGGGGTCGGGGTGTACATCTCGGGAGTCAATCGGGCGTGTCGTCAGCCCAACCTCACCAGTTCATGGGTGAGCACCGTGACGCGGCAGGGCTGGCGGATCATCCCGATCGTGGTCGGGCCCCAGGCGCCGTGCGCGAACCAGGCCGGCCTGGTGTCGATCTCGCGGACCAACGCCGAGGCCGAGGGTGTGGCCACCGCAGCCGAGGCGGTGGCCGCCGCCGGTGCCCTGGGAATGGTGGCCGGCAGCGCGTTGTACGTCGACATCGAGAACTACCGCAGCACGGACACGGCCTGCCGCTCGGCGGTGCTGTCGTACCTCAGCGGCTGGACCACCGAGCTGCACCGCCGGGGATACCTGTCCGGGGTGTACGCCGGGCAGGCCTCCGGCGCAGCCCACCTGACCGCGGCGTTCGACAGCCGGGACTACGCGCGCCCTGACGTGTTGTGGCTGGCCCGCTGGGATCGCTCCACCTCACTGCGGGGTTGGTCCGCCATCCCGGATTCGATGTGGGCGTCACGCCAACGGATCAAACAGCACACCGGTGACCACCTGGAGACCCACGGCGGACAGTCGATAGTCATCGACTCGAACAGCGTGGACGCGCCTGTCGCCACGGTGGCTCTGGGGTACCGGGTGACCACATCGACGTCGCTCAACGCCCGCTCGGGCCCATCGACCAGCTCACCCGTGATCCGCAGGCTCGGTGCGGGGTCGACCGCATCCGTTGTCTGTCAGGTGGCGGGTACGGGGCCCGCCGTCGGCGGCACCGGCATCTGGGACCGGTTGAGTGACGGGTCGTTCGTCAGCGATCGATATCTGTCGACCCCGTCCAAGACCACCTTCTCGGCGCCGCTGCCCCGCTGCACCTACCCGGCCCAGGTGGTGGCGTCCAGCCTGACCCGCCGGGGCGCCCCGACGCCGGCCTCTCCCAAGGTCGGTGGGCTACCCAACGGCGCGTTGGCCTGGGTCCGATGCCAGACCATTGGCGCCCAGGTGGAGTCGTCATCCGTGTGGAATCTTCTGGACACCACCGGTGACGACACGACGAGTCGTCCGGTCGGCGGCTACGTCGCAGATCACTACATCATCACAAGTACCCGGAGTTCGTTCACGCCGGGCGTACCCCGCTGCTAGCTTCCCCACCATCACCGGCCTGCGGTGACCTCCCGCCGCTTCAAGGAGCCGGTTCACATGCGTTCACAGCGTCCCCCGTACGTCCGGCTGCTGCCGGTCACCGTCGTCGCCTGCGCCAGCCTCGCCCTCAGCGGGTGCGGTGCCGTCCTCGATCGAGTGTCCGGCGACGACGAGACATCCAGCCCCAGTCCGACAGCAGCGGGATCGAGCGCATCGCAAGCCCAGGGCGGCAGCATCGACCTCGAAGACGTCGAGGCCGCAACCATCCAGATCGTGGCAGAGGGTACGTTCATCGACCCCGAATTCGGCGAGCAGACCAACTCGGCCGGGGCCGGCTCGGGGTTCATCATCGACCCCGAGGGAATCGCCGTCACGAACAACCACGTGGTCACCGGCGCAGCGTTCCTCGAGGTGTTCGTCGGTGGGTCGACCGATCCGGTCAATGCCCGGGTCCTGGGAGTGTCCGAGTGTTCGGACCTGGCCGTCATCGACCTCGACGGCGGCGACTACCCGTCGCTGCGCTGGTCCAACGGCTCAGCCGACGCCGGGCTCGACGTCTACGCGGCCGGGTTCCCGCTGGGTGACCCCGAGTTCACCCTGACCCGCGGGATCATCTCGAAGGCCGAGGCGGGTGGCGAGACCAACTGGGCCTCGGTGGACAGCGTCCTCGAGCACGACGCAACGATCAACCCGGGCAACTCCGGCGGACCGCTGGTGGACGACACCGGTGCCGTCGTCGGCGTCAACTACGCCGGCAACTCCGAGACCAGGCAGCAGTTCGCCATCGCCTCGTCCGAGGCCCAGACCATCGTCGAGCAGCTTCGCGCCGAAGAGGACGTCACGTCCCTGGGCATCAACGGGCAGGCGATCTTCGACGAGACCAGCGGAACCACCGGCGTGTGGGTGGCGTCGGTCGAGTCCGGCACCCCGGCAGACACCGTCGGGATCGAGCCCGGCGACATCGTCACCCAGCTCGAGAACATCAACATCGCCACCGAGGGCGACATGAGCGAGTACTGCGACGTCCTCCGTAGCCGCACCCTGACCGACGTGCTCCAGGTCGAGGTGCTCCGATACGCCACCAGCGAGGTCCTCGAAGGTCAGTTCAACGGCGACCCGCTGGTCCCGGTCACCTCGTTCGCGCAGGAACTCGGCGGCGGCGAGGACGGCACCGCCACCGGTGGCGACGCCACCTACGGCGAGTACGTCTCCATCCAGGACGACACCGGTGCGGTCTCGGTCGACGTGCCCGCCGAATGGTCGGACATCGACGGTGCGCCCTACACGGGTGAGGACGGCATCGACCGGGTCGACGTCCGGGCGGCCCCCAGCCTGGAGGCCTTCGCCGGCGGGTGGGACACCCCCGGCATGATCCTCACCGCGTCGTCCGGGTTGGCGGCCTCGTCCACGCCCGAAGCGGTGCTCGACCAGTTGGGGGCTTCCGGCTCCGAGGTCTGCACCTACGAGGGTCGGCAACCGTACGAGGACCAGCTGTACAGCGGTGTCTACGACATCTTCACCAACTGCGGCGGCACGGCGGCGACCTACGTCATCGTGTCGGCTGCACCGGCGGACGGATCGTTCATCGTGAGCGTCCAGGTGCAGGCGAACGCTGAACGCGACTACGAGGCGATCGACAGGATCCTGTCGACGTTCGTGGTCACCGGCAGCGTCTGACCGACAGCCGGGACGACCCCGCAGCACTGCACGCGAGCCGCGGCCGGGAAACCGGTCGCGGCTCGTTCGTGGGCCGTCATACTGTCGTCACGTGAGTGTCACCTCAGTGTCGGCCACCCCCGCGGCGCCTCCCTCTTACCTCGACCTGTTGCGCATTCCCGGTGCACTCGGCTTCGTACTACCCGCTGCTGTGGGCCGCCTGCCGCAGTCGATGATCGGGATCGGCACGGTCCTGATGATCGCCGCCCTGCAGGGTTCCTATGCGCTGGCGGGTGCGGTGGCTGCGGTGATGGCCCTGGCACAGGGCGGCGGCGCACCGCTGGCCGGCCGACTGGCCGACCGGTGGGGCCAAGCCCGGGTCGTCCTCGCGACGACCGCCATATTCGTCCCGGCGCTGTCGAGTCTCGTGCTCCTGGCGACGATCCACGCGCCGACGGTGACCTTGTTCGTCGCGGCGATCTTCACCGGCGCGACCATTCCCGTGCTCGGGGTCTTCTCGCGAGTCCGGTGGTCGCGCCTCACCCAGGAACGCGGCGGGTGGGATCGCGCGCTCGCCCTCGAGTCGGTGATCGACGAGACGACGTACATCATCGGGCCGGTACTGGCGACCGTGCTCGCCGTCGGCGTCGCCCCTCAGGCGGGGCTGGTGGTGGCGGTGGTCCTCGCTGCCGTCGGGGTGTTGTGGTTCATGACGGCGCGGTCCACCCACCCTCGCCCGACGCCGCTCTCTCGCACCGGTCGGCGCGCGGCACGCCCCGCCATCGCCGAGCCCGGCATGGTGGGCGTCGCGTTGGTCCTGGTCGCCCTCGGTGCCCTGTTCGGCAGCGTGGACGTGGTCGTCGTCGCGTTCACCGAGGCGGCTGGGCAACCCTCGGCGGCGGCGCTCGTCATCGGAGGTTTCTCGTTGAGCAGCCTGATCGGTGGGGTGCTGTACGGCCAGCGGCGGTGGCGGTCGGCTCCGCAGGTCCGCTTCGCCTGGAGTGCCACCGCCGTCGGAGTGTCGATGCTGCTCATGCCGTTCGTCAGCAACGTGGCACTGCTCGCCATCGGGCTCGGCCTGGCGGGATTCGCCGTGGCATCCACCCTGATCGGCGGCAACGCGCTCATTTCGTTGTTGGTCCCACCGGAGGTGCTGACCGAGGGCTTCACCTGGCTGGGCGTGGCGATCGTGATCGGTGTCGCCGTGGGAGCACCCGTGACCGGGGCGGCGGCGGACGAGTGGGGGGCACGCGCCGCGTTGCTGGTGCTACCCGTCATCGGGCTGCTCACCGTCGGTCTGGCGTGGCTGGCGGCGCGTTCGGTCGCCCGGGTCGTGATCCCGACCCCGTGATCCCGACCCCGTGATCAGGGCGCGGCGATGGCCACGGCCGCGCGCTGCGCCTCCAGGGCCGTCCCGCCGATGCGCGCAGCGGCATCCAACCAGGCGGGAAGGGCGACCGAGGCCGCAGACCAGCCGGTCGTCTCGACGATGTCGGCGTACACGGCGATCAGAGGCGCCATGCCTCGCTGGGTGGGCGCGAACGCGGGCAGCACCTCCGAGAGGATCGTGGCGACCGCATACGCATGAGTGGACCGCAGCGCGCCCATGGTTCGCGCCAGCCGGGCCGGTTCCAGAATCGGCGCGACATCGGCCATCGTCTGCGCGAACCGACGAGGCCCCAGCAACCCGGCATCCAGCAATCGCCGGGTGACCGCCACGGCCGGCTGGTGCGCCGACGCTTGTTTCGTGGCCAACCCGATGGCCAGCAGCACGCGCCCGGGCAACCCGGGTGCAGTCGGCGTGGTGCGCAGTCGGGTGAACAACCGGCGCTCGTCCCAGTCCGCCTCCCACCAGTCGATGTTGCGGGCCAGGCGCTCGGCCGCCCAGGCGTCGAATCGGTCCGCTTCGTGCGGGGATGCCCAGCGCAGCAGGTCGGCCTCGCGACTGGGAACTCGCTGACTGCCGGCGGGCACCGGGTTCGCCATGCCGTGCCAGGTGAGTCGATCACGAGCGGCAGGGATGCGGGCGAGCGCAGGCTCGGCGACCTCGGTCAAGGTGAGCACCGCGCCCTGCCGGCCACGCTCGGCCCGCACCGCCCACTCGGCGGCCACCCCACGCTGCGCCGACAGCCGCAATCGGGCCTGATGCTCGTCCACAGTGCGGGGGTTGACACTGCGGGGGTTGACACTGGCGGAGTCGGTACTGCGGGAGTCGGTACAGCGGGCCAGCCGGTCCGCGTACACCTCGGGGTCCAGCGTGCCGCCCGGGCCCGTCGGGGTGGCGATCAGTGTGCTGGGTCGCCGCCCGTCGACGATGTCCAGCACCTCGTCGACTCGATGACGTCGATGATCAGGCCAGCCCCAGGTCGGTGCCCGCCGGGCCACCGATCGACCCGCGAGCGAGAGGGTCAGCCGGGCCGCGTCGTACTCCGGGTCCAGGTACCACACGCCCGCTTCGCCGCGGCCCAACGCCTCACGTGCCCGCCCCACCAGCGGGGCCATCGAGGACCCCAGATCACGGTCGCCGGCGAACTGCGCCGCCCCGGCCAACACCGCCTCCCACGCCTCAGGGTCGGTTGCCTCGTCGATCAGCTCGCCGAGGCGCTCGGCCAGCTCACCCACCGTCACCGGGACGGACACGACGGGCGCGCGATCCAGATCGACCGTCGCGGCGACCGGCCGCTCGCCGTCCGCGGGTTCGGGGTAATCCCTGGGGACCGCCTTCCCCCGGCCGGAGCTGGCTGCAGCGGGCACGCTAGGCGCTGTGGGCGGGTCCGAGAGTTCGGACCCATCCTGGTGGGTCAACGTGAGCATGCGGGCAGCGTAGTTGGATCTGATCACTCGCAGTGGCCGATCACTTACAATCGGCAGCGACACGCCGCTGAGATCAAGATCACCTACCGCAAGGCTGGAATGATCTTCTCGCCGTAAGCCGTCAGCGTCGCCTCGGCGTCGTCGTGCATCAGGTAGACGGCGAACTGGTCGACCCCCAGGCCCCGCAACTCCCGCAGCCGCTCGACGTGCTCCTCCACCGGGCCGAGCAGGCAGAACCGGTCGATGATGTCGTCCGGAACGAAGTCGGCGTGCGTGTTCCCCGCCCGACCGTGCTCGGCGTAGTCGTAACCCTCACGGCCCTTGATGTAGTCGGTCAGGGCAGTGGGGACGACACCGGTGTCGCCATAGCGGGCGACCAGATCCGCGACATGGTTGCCGACCATTCCCCCGAACCACCGCACCTGATCACGTTGATGGCCGAGTGTCTCGACAGGTCCGACGTAGGCGGGTGCTGCTACGCAGATGTGCAATGAATCCGGGTCGCGCCCCGCATCCGAGGCCGCGGCCTTGACGGCGCCGATGGTCCACTCTGCCAGCGCAGGGTCCGCCAATTGCAGGATGAAGCCGTCCGCCTGCGCCCCACACAGCGCAAGAGCCTTGGGGCCGTAGGCCGCCATCAGTACCGGCAGTGATCCGGAACGCCGCCACGGGAAGGTCACCTGCTCGCCGTTGTAGTCGACGGTGTCACCCTCGGCGAGGCCCTTGATAACCCTCATCGCCACGCCCAGTTCGGCCAGCGTGGCCGGCTTGCGCCCCAGAACTCGCATCGCCGAGTCGCCACGACCTATCCCACATATCGTCCGCTCACCGAACATGTCGTTCAACGTGGCGAACAGTGAGGCAGTCACGGTCACGTCCCGCGTCCCCGGGTTGGTGACCATCGGACCGACCACCATCGTGTGAGTCGCCGAAAGGATCTGTGAGTACGTGACGAACGGTTCCTGCCACAGCACGTGCGAGTCGAACGTCCAGCCGTAACCGAAGCCGAGCGTCTCGGCCCGGCGCATCACGTCGACGACGCGCCATGCAGGCGGATCGTTCTGCAGGACCACGCCGAACTCCATGGTGGGCGACCTTACTCGGATCATGTGTCTGGCCTGTGTCAGGCGGCACTACCGTTCCGTCGTGAGACCGCCGAGTCACGTTCCCTTGGCCTACGTCACCCGATCCTCGATGATCGAGAGCGTCCACAGCGGATCGGCAGTCGTGACGGCGAGGGACGGGTCGGTTCTGGCGTCGTGGGGTGAGCCGTCTGCGATGGTGTACCCCCGATCGGCAGCTAAACCGCTCCAACTGCTCGCCATGATGCGCAGCGGGCTGGACCTGCCCGCCGACCTGCTCACGTTGGTCACGGCCAGCCACAGCGGACAGGCTGATCATGTTCGCCGCGTCCGCGACATCCTCGACAGATTCGGGATCGCGCCGTCCGCCCTCGCCAATGCACCCGACTGGCCACTGGACGAGTCGCTGCGTCAGCGCGCGTTGGCCGCCGGAGACCCGGCCACGTCGCTCGCGCAGAACTGCTCCGGGAAGCACGCCGGAATGCTGGCGACCTGCGCCGTCAACAGCTGGCCACTGGCCGGCTACCTGGATCCCGATCATCCGCTGCAGGTGCGGATCGCCTCGACCATCGACGAGTTGACCTCACGTTCGACGGCCGACGGGCTGAGCCGCGGCGGGGTCGACGGCTGCGGTGCGCCCACACCTGCCTTCTCGCTGGTCGCCCTCTCGCAGGCGTTCGGCGTGTTGGCCGGGGCGACCGATGGGGTCCCGGAGCATCGCATCTCCACCGCGATCCGCACCCACTCGTTCCTGTTGGGCGGTGATGGACGACCGATCACCCGGTTCCTGGATGCCGTACCCGGTCTGATGGCCAAGGATGGTGCCGATGCCGTCTGGGCCGCGGCGCTGCCCGACGGTCGCGCCCTGGCCGTCAAGATCGGTGACGGCGGCGAGCGAGCCGTGCCTGCTGTCGTGGTCCGGCTACTGGCCGAGCTCGACATTCGCTCGCCAGCCCTCGACGCTTTCGCTGATCGGCCCGTACTCGGCGGGGGCAAACCCGTCGGGAATGTCGTCCCGGCCTTCTAGCAGTCGTGACGGGAGGCCGCACCGAGGGATCAGACGTTGCGAGGGAAGCCCAGGTCGACGCTCGACGTCGCGGGGTCGGGCCAGCGGCTGGTGACGACCTTGCCCCGGGTGTAGAACTGGATGCTCTCGGGCCCGTAGACGTGACTGTCGCCGAACAAGGAGGCCTTCCAGCCGCCGAACGAGTAGTACCCGACCGGTACGGGAATCGGCACGTTGACGCCGATCATTCCCGCTTCCACCTCGTGTTGGAATCGTCGGGCGGCCCCACCGTCACGGGTGAAGATGGCGACCCCATTGCCCCACGGGTTGTCCTGCACCAACTTGACCGCCGCTGCGTACGTGTCGACCCGCACGATCCCCAACACGGGCCCGAAGATCTCGTCCGTATACACGCTCATCTCGGGCGTGACCCGGTCCAGCAGTGACACCCCGAGAAAGAATCCGTTGCCCGAGAACTCCTGGCGGCGCCCGTCCACCACGACGTCCGCCCCCGCGTCCGCTCCGGCCTGGATGTAACCCGCCACTCGGTCGCGGTGCTCGGCGGTGATGAGGGGACCCATGTCGGAGGCGGCGTCGGTGCCGGCGCCGATGACCAGCTTGTCCAGGCGGGCTCGGATCGCGTCGACCAACGGGTCCGCCGATCCACCGACGGCAACGACGATGGAGACGGCCATGCACCGTTCACCGGCCGAGCCGTAGGCGGCGCTGACGGCCGAGTCGGCGGCCAGGTCGATATCCGCGTCCGGCAGCACCAGCATGTGATTCTTGGCCCCGCCCAGGGCTTGTACCCGCTTGCCGTGGGCCGTGCCGGTCTCGTAGACGTACTTGGCGATCGGCGTGGAGCCGACGAAGCTCACCGCGGCGACATCACGATGAGTGAGAAGGGCGTCCACCGCTTCCTTGTCACCGTTCACGACATTGAGGACGCCATCGGGAAAGCCCGCCTCGGCAAACAGTTCCGCGATGAACCGCGGTGCGGACGGGTCCTTCTCACTGGGTTTGAGGACGACGGTGTTGCCACACGCCACCGCGTTGGGAATCATCCACAGCGGCACCATGGCGGGAAAATTGAACGGCGTGATCGCCGCGACGACGCCCAGGGGTTGGCGGATCGAATACACGTCCACACCCGACGAAGCCTGCTCCGAATACGACCCCTTGAGCAGTTCGGCCAGGCCGCAGGCGTACTCGATGTTCTCGAGCGCGCGGGCCACCTCGCCACCGGCATCGCTGAGCACCTTGCCGTGCTCGGCCGTCAGGCGGCGGGCGATTTCGTCTCGATTCGCCTCGACCAGATTGCGGAAGGCGAACATCAGCTTCGTGCGTCGGGCGATCGAGACCTCGCGCCACGACTCGAACGCGGTCCGGGCGATCGCGACGGCGGCGTGCGGCCCCCCAAGCGCTCCCGCGGCGACCTCCCCCCCCGGGGGGGC
>JANNOG010000084.1:0-18121 GCA_031398915.1 Micrococcales bacterium
GGGTTCTCCTCCTGGGCGATGGCAGGCTCGCACGGACCACCCGGTGAGGGTCCGATGGGCAGCCAAACTCCCCTTTGGCCGAAATCAGACAACACCGCGCCGCGACCCGAAGTGGATTCTTTCTTCGGGCGCAGTCCAAGGTGGCAATCGTGGAGTTCATAAGTGTCATCGTCGCGGCGGGGCCCGTTCCAGGGTGGCGATCCACCAGAGGGGCAGGCCGCAACCCGGACAGAGCAGTTGGGCTTTGGCGGCGGCCTCGATACCCCGCTTGAGGGCCATCGGGTTGGCACCGGCCGCAACGTTGCGTAGGCCCTCGCGGACCAACGCCTGGGCGAGCACGGTGGCCGTGGTGGTGCCGTCGCCTGCGACGTCGTCGGTCTTCTTGGCGACCTCCTTGACGAGCTCGGCGCCGATCTTCTCGTACGGGTCTTCGAGTTCGATCTCTTTGGCGATGGACACGCCGTCGTTGGTGATGGTGGGGGCTCCCCACTTCTTCTCCAGGACGACGTTGCGGCCCTTGGGCCCGAGGGTGACTTTGACGGCGTCAGCGAGTTGGTTCATACCCCGCTCGAGGCCGCGGCGGGCTTCCTCGTCGAATGCGATGATCTTGCTCATCTGGTGATGATCCCTCCGGTAACGGTGGGTGGAAGGACTGGTCGGCGCCCGCGACGGACGGACCGCCACCGACCGGTCACGTCCCGGCCGGAACGGCCCTCACCGGGCCAGTCCGAGGGCGTGGATCGCCCCCAAGGCTGTCGTTGTTGTCACTCGACGGTGCCGAGTGCCAGGACAATGATTAGCACTCGACCCCCCGGAGTGCAAACAGCCCGCGCCGCGGACTACACCAAGTCGTCGTCGCTCAGCACGTCGCGATCGATGCGGCGGGTGACCACGTCGCCGCTGTCGGTGCTCTGACGTTCGGTGATCTCGGTGGTGGACAGCCGACGCTCGCGACCCATACGCAGGACGATGCCCAACACCAGACCGACGCCACCGCCCACCATCACGATGATGCCGATGGCAAAGAGATCCACGGAGGGAAGTCGATCGTCCACTCCGAAGGCGAGGATGGCCCCGAGGATGAGCAGTGCGATGCTCGCGCCGATACTCATGGGGTCACGTTACGGGCTTCGATCAGAGAATGTCTCGATCGGTACGACGAATGGTGGCCTCACCGGTGGGGGTCTGCTGGGTCTCGACCACTTCCGTGGCACTCAACCGTCGCGCTCCGGTGCGGCGACCCATGAGCACGAGACCGATCACCAGGCCGACCACGCCACCGATGATGCAGATGATGCCGATCGCGTAGAGGTCCACGCCCGGTACGGAGGTGTTGACCGCGAACGCGAGAATCGCGCCGAGAATGATGAGGGCGATACCGCCGCCGATGCTCATGACATGTCCTCCTGAAGGGCTGTACCCATTCCGCCGGGCGGCGGAACCCGATCAGGGTCACATGACTTGGTGCAGAGCGCATCTGCACGAGTGTCGGGGGCGGCGGTCGACGAGCGTCGACCGCCGCCGGTACGGCTGTGGTCAGCTGAGCAGCTGTCTGAGTTGGACGACTATGTCAGGTGGAATGGCTCAGACCGGGCGGACCGACTCAGCCTGTGGGCCTTTCTGACCAGTTCCGATTTCGAGCTCGACACGCTGTCCCTCTTCGAGACTGCGGTAGCCACTCATAATGATGGCCGAATGGTGAACGAAGACGTCGTCACCGCCATCGACGGTGATGAAGCCATAGCCCTTTTCGGCATTGAACCATTTGACGGTCCCCTGGACCATGCAGCACTCCCACGAGGTGTTGCGAGACCCCGCGCGCGGTGCCTCGGTTCGGTACGACCCGGCCTGGGTCATCCCGTCATGACACGTTCGCATGACGGCTCGTCAACCTTACTGCCTAGGTCGGATGGCCGTGAACTCGGCCACATCCGTTGGACGGGCGCTTCAGGTGCACTCACCCGTAGCGTTGGGGCCATGAGTGGCACTGCTTCGGCGTCCGGCTCGGTCGGCCTTGCCCCCGAACCCGACGGCGGCGCCGCAGCCGCCATCGCCGACGTCGTCCAAGGCCTGCTGTTGATGACGATCGACCTCCACCTCACGTTGGCGCATGTCCGGTGGAACGCCATCGGCACCACGGCTGCAGCCGTCCAACAGGTGATGGAGCCGCAGGTCCGGGCTGTGCGGCAGTTCAGTGACGAGCTGGCCGAACGCGTCGTCGCGCTGGGCGGGTCACCGGTCGGCACGGCCGGGGCGGTCGTCGCCGGACGCACGACGCCCGACCACGGCGTTCGCAACGAGGATGACGGTGTTCACGTGCTCGCCCTCGATGCCGCCTTCGTCACGGCCATCGAGGATTACCGTCGTGGCATCGGCCAGGTCGACGAGTTCGACCCTGCCACGGAAGACCTCTTCCTGGCGCGCGTCCAACAACTCGAACTGTTCCACTGGATCGTTCGGACACAGATCGAGGATGCCTCCGTCGACGACATCGGGACCGGTAGATGACCGCAGACCCTCAACCCTCGACACACCGCTCCGCCGGTGCCCTGGTGGTGATTCGTCGGGTCGCCAACATTGCCAATCTGTCGACGGTGGCGGGGTGGGCGATGGCCAGGGCGCGGGGGACACGCCTGGTGCCCGGGCCCCACGGGCTGTTGATCGGCTACGGCTATCCACGCGTCTTTCCGTTGAGCCGAAACAGTGCGATCACCATCGGGGACGTGGTGTTGGTCCGGGCAGACCAGGCCGCAACCGCGGCCAAGCGTCCCCGCCTGTTGGACCACGAGGCCCGGCACGCGGCGCAATGGGCGTGCCTCATCGGTCCGTTCGGCTTCGTGCCCCTGTACGGGTTGGCCTCGCTGTGGTCTCTGCTGCGGACAGGCCACCCGGCCTGGGCCAACGTGTTCGAGGTGATGGCCAACCTGGACGACGGTGGGTACGTACCCGGGGCCCGCGCCCGCGGCCGGATCGGGCCCCGAAGGTGAGCCGGATCAGACCCTGGGCGTGAGCCGGATCAGGCCGGAGGGGTGTAGTCGGCGCCCAGCACGACGACGATCTGCGTGATGAAGCCGGCGCTGGCGTATTCGGACGTCAGCAGGGCGGCTCCCCCACCCACGCTGGCGACCACTGCCTCGGCGGTCACCTGGAGCGCCGGGTCGGCGTAGGCGACGATCGTGCTCTCGACATCGGGGAAGTTGGGGGCGTTGGCGGTGGCCGCCTCGTCCACTCCCGTCCATCCCGCTGCGACCAGCGAGGCAGCTGTCCCTCGGGCGACGCCCGCCACGGTGACACCACCGTTGAGGACGGTGATGGTCGCTGCCTGATCGGCTAGTGGTGCGGCGGGCTCGCTCGGCGGTGGGGCGGCCGACGGCGGTGGTGCCGACGCCACCACGCTGGGCTCGGGCACGACGGGCGCGGCGGACTCGACGCCCTCACTCCCATCGACGACCGCACTGCCGGCGGTTGCCGTCGTGTCCGCGGCGGTACCGGTCGAGCTGCCGCCGATGATGTCGGTGGCCAACAGGCCCCACACCAGCAGGGCGGACAGTACGACGATCGAACCGACCGCGGTGGCGGTCACCGCGACCGGGTTGCGTCGGGCCCGGTGGGCACCGACGCGGTGGTGTTGTGGAGTGGTGACGCTCATCCGTGAAGTGCTCCCATCACGCGGGCAGGGCGGGACCGGGCACGACCGACTCTGGCCCGCCGAAGTCGCTTGACCAGCATGGGGTCTGCGGCAAGCGCATCCGGAGAGTCGATCAATGTATTGAGAATCTGGTGATAACGGGTGCCGGACATTGCGAACATCTCACGAATGGCGGTCTCCTTCGAGCCCGGGTACTTCCACCACAGCCGCTCGAAGGCCAGCATGTCGTGATCACGGGCAGTCAGGCCGACCATGGAAATGTCGGCGCCGGTGTCGGGGGCGGTATCGCTGGACACGTCAGGCGCGACGCTCACCGGTACCTCCGTTCGAATCGGGCCCCTGCTGTCGTGAGGGGTGGTTCGGGATCCAAGTGAGGGGAACTGTAGCTGTCACTGGCTACGACTCGCGCCCATCCTCGCGGGCGCAAGTCGGCGGGCGTGAACGGCGTCGAGAACCAGAAGGGCGAGCCCCTGAACGGCCACTCCCAGCCCATCCGGGGCGTATCGGCGACGGCGCGACATAACAGCCGCGACCGTGACGTAGCCGATATCCAGCACCGAGTTGACGACGAGCAGCCGGCGAAGCGACGTGACGGCCGAGGTCGGATCCGTGACCGGACGCCGGTTGGCGAGGGTCCCCGCTCCGGCGATCACGACGTCGATCGCACCCCAGGCGACGCCCTGGCGGCCCACGCCGACCAGCCACCGCGAGCCATTCCGTGCCCCACCGACCCACATGACGGTGCCGAGCACGACTGACGCCGTCCCCCAGCCGACCAGACCACGGGTGAGGTCCGATCGGACGCGCAGCAAGACGGCTCGATCGGCGACTGCGTCGCGGACGGGTGAGGTGGGCGTCATCGCCACAGCATGGACCGCCCGGCTGAGTGCTCGCAGTACCGTCACCGACGTGCCCCGCCCGCTCGCCGACCTCGTCCACCCGTCGTGGCTGCCGGTGTTGGACCCGGTGACCGCAGACATCACCGCGGCGGGCGACTATCTACGGGCCGAGGTCGCCGCCGGACGGGAGTACCTGCCCGCCCCCGCCGCGGTCCTTCGTGCATTCGGCCAACCGCTGTCCGCGGTCAGGGTGTTGATCGTCGGTCAGGATCCCTACCCGACGCCGGGTCATGCTGTCGGACTGGCGTTCTCGGTCGCCCCGCACGTCCGGCCGGTGCCCCGCAGCCTCGGCAACATCTTCACCGAGTTGGTGGCGGACCTGGGTGTGCCCCGGCCGACCTCGGGTGACCTCTCACCGTGGACCGACCAGGGGGTGCTGCTGCTCAATCGTGTCCTCACGGTCCGCCCGGGCGAGTCGGGCGCCCATCGGGGTCACGGCTGGGAGTCGGTGACCGAGGCCGCGATACGTGGCCTGGCCGCACGAGGCGGGCCGCTCGCCGCGATTCTGTGGGGCCGTGACGCGCAATCCCTCGCGCCGTGGCTGGGCGATGTGCCGTTCGTTGCGAGCGCACACCCCAGCCCGATGTCCGCCGACCGCGGCTTCTTCGGATCCCGCCCGTTCAGTCGGGTCAACGCCATGCTGGTGGAACGTGGCGGCGAACCGGTGGACTGGTCACTGCCCTGAGGCGAGATCGCCCCGGTCCGCCCTACCGGCTAGTTCGAGGCGGGAGCGGATGGGGCGGTGGACTCGGACGTGCCACCCGCGGCGTCGATCGCGGCCTGGATCGCCTGCTGTGACGACTCGACGGCCACCCCGTTGACCTGGATGAACGGGGTGCCGGTCAGGCCGGCGTCGTTGGCCTCGGTGGTCGAGCGGGCCGCCCATCCGACGTAGCGGTCCTCTTCGATGCAGGTCACGACCTCGGCGGATGCGCCCACCGACGACGCGAGGCCGGCCAACTCCGTCGACTCCAGCCCTGCTGTGCCTTCCGCGGGCTGTTGCGCGAACAACAGGGTGCTGAAGGCCTTGAACATCGTCAGGTCAGCGTCGTCGGACTCGGCCACGCAGGCGGCCGCGCTGGCCGCCCGTGAGGAGTACTGAGTCCCCTGGCTGAGTCGGTCCAGGATGGCCACCGGGCTGTACACCACGCGCACACCCTGATCGGGCAGGCCGTTGACGTAGCCGCCGAACGCCTCCTCGAACTGCTTGCATGCCGGGCACAGGTAGTCCTCGTAGATCGTGACGGTCGCCGCTGCATCCGCCGGCCCGACGGCGAATCCGTTGACCTCGCCGCCCTCGCCGGCGCCGCCTGCGTCGGCCGGCTGATACGGCACGGCGGTCAGCTTGTCCGGGTTGCTGCCGGCGTTGGTCGCGTTCTCCTGCACTGCCCCATAGATGACGACGGCGACGATCGCCACCAGCGCCACGATGACCGCCGCGGTGACACCGGCGATGATCCGGGTACGGCGCTTGTCCGCCTCGTTCTGCCGGCGGATCGCTTCCAGCTTGGCGTCGCGACCGCTGCGGTCGATCGAGGCGGACTTGTTGCTCATCGTCGTGGGCCTTTCGGGTCTGGTCGCGTCGACCGGGCAGTGGGCACTGATCTCCAGTTTGACGCAGGGCGCTGAACGTCTGCTGCAGGGTGGGTCACGGTCTGGTCACGCAATCATCGCTCAGGCGTCGACCGGAACCTCAGGTCGGTCGGCCTCGGCCCACCGGACGTGGAACGAGCCCGGCCGGTCCACTCGACGGTAGGTATGGGCCCCGAAGAGGTCCCGCTGGCCCTGCACGAGCGCCGCAGGCAGTCGCTCACGTCGCAGCGCGTCGTAGGACGACAGCGCCGCAGCGAACCCCGGCGTCGGAACCCCCGCGGCGATCCCGGCAGTCACCGCCGAGCGCCACGCCCCGTCGGCACCACTCAGCGCGGTCGCGAAGTCGGGGGCCGCCAGCAGGCTGACCAGCTCCGGATCCTCGCGGTAGGCGGCGGTGATGCGATCAAGGAACGCTGCGCGGATGATGCATCCACCCCGCCAGATCGTGGCGATCGCGCCCATGTCCAGCTGCCAGCCGTATTCGATCGACCCGGCGCGCAACATGTCGAACCCCTGCGCGTACGAGACGATCTTGGACGCGTAGAGCGCCTGGCGGACCTGCTCGACGAAGGCGGGTACGTCGTCGGGAACCGCGATCGCCGACCCGGACGTGGCACCCAGCGCGGCACGCACGGCGGCACGAGCGGCCACGTGCCCGGACAGCGAACGCGCGAACACGGCCTCGGCGATCCCCGATACCGGGGTGCCCAGGTCGAGGGCGGTCTGCACGGTCCAGCGGCCGGTGCCCTTCTGTTCGGCGGCGTCGGCCACGATGTCGACGAAAGGCCGTCCGGTGGCGGCGTCGACGTGGGCGAGGACGTCGGCGGTGATCTCGATCAGGAAGCTGTCCAGCTCGCCGGAGTCCCAGTCGCGGAACACCTCGGCGATGGCCGCGGGGTCCAACCCGGCGATGTTGCGCAGCAGGTCGTACGCCTCGGCGATCAGCTGCATGTCCGCGTACTCGATGCCGTTGTGAACCATCTTGACGAAGTGCCCGGCGCCGTCGCGGCCGAGGTGGGCGCAGCACGGTGTGCCGTCGACGACTGCCGCGATCCCCTCCAGCCGGGCGCCGATGCTGTGATAAGCCTCGGGCGAGCCGCCGACCATGATGCTCGGACCGTCGAGGGCACCCTCCTCGCCGCCCGAGATCCCGGCACCGACGAACACCAGGCCACGGGCCGCCAGCGCCTCGGTACGGCGCCGGGTGTCGGCGAAGTGCGCGTTGCCGCCGTCGATGACGATGTCGCCGGGTTCCAGCAGCTCGGCGAGGGCATCGACGACCGCGTCGGTGGCCGGGCCGGCCTTGACCATGATGATCACGGCCCGCGGGCGGTGTAGTGACGCGACGAAGTCCGCCAGGGATTCTCCCGCCACGAAGGTGCCCTCGTCACCGAACGAATCGACCAGGGCACGCGTGCGTTCCACCGAGCGGTTGTGGACCGCGACGACGTTGCCGCGTCGCGCCAGGTTGCGCGCCAGGTTGCGGCCCATCGTGGCCAGGCCGGTCACGCCGATGTCGGCGGTAGCCGTGTCGACTGTCATGACGATTGTCTACCGCATCGCGTGAGCCTCAAGTGCCTGCCCGCCATGACCGACGTGACAAGACATGAGCTCGGTCAGCCCCACCACCCGAGCGAGCGCGCGCGTCCCGGCGCAGCGCGCCGACGAGTCCACCCCCCACGCCCAACCGGTGAGGTCGTCGCTGTCACCGGCCGACGTGGACGCCGCCCTGGTCGAGGGCCGACTGCAGCCACACTTCCAGCCGATCGTCGGATTACCGTCGCGCCACGTCGTCGGCTTCGAGGCACTCGCGCGGATCGTCGATCGCGACGGCTCGCTGGTCCCGCCGGCGCGCTTCATCCCCGGCATCGAGGGCACCCCGCAGATCGTCCGGCTCGGCACCCGGATGTTGACCATGGCGGTACGCGCCGCAGCGGCGTGGCGCCATGCCGGTACCTCGCTGGCGAGCGCGTCGATCAGCGTGAACGTCGCCCCGGCGCAGTTGGACGTCGACGGCTTCGCTGACTTCGTGCCCGGACTCATCCGGCAGTACGGACTGCCGGCGAGTGCTCTCGTCCTGGAGATCACCGAGTCGACAGCGACCTCCGAACAAGCACGGCCGGTTCTCGACCAACTGTCCGCCAGCGGTATCCGCCTCGCTCTCGACGATTTCGGGATCGGCTTCTCCAACCTGGACCAACTGCGCCGACTTCCCATCCACATCCTCAAGCTCGATCAGTCCTACGTCGCGGGCATCGACCGCCGGGGTACTGATCAGTCGATCGTCCGTACGGTCATCACGTTGGCCAACGACCTGGGCCTCGCCGTCATCGGTGAGGGCATCGAAACCAACGACCAGGCCGCCGCCCTCCTGCAGCTCGGTTGCCGGACCGCGCAAGGGTTCCTGTTCGCCCGGCCGAACACCTCACCCCAGGCCGCCGCCGAAGCAGTCGTCCCGACACACGAGCGTCTCGGTCCCGTCGAAGCACAGGATCCGGACCGGGCAACCTGGTCGGCGGCGATCGACTGCGGGGTGCTGGCCGCCGCCCGGCTACTGACCAAGCCACAGGATCGTCACCGAGGTGCCCTCTACGCCCTCGCCGGTGAGCTGGCACGACACGCCGGCTGGCCGGCGCCGAACCGGCATACCGCCAGTCGTCTCGCGCTGGTGCACGACGTCACGAGGCTGCTGGTCGACGGCCGCCTGCCCGACGTGCTCGCCGATGTCGACGTCGTCTCGGCGCTGCTGACGACGGCTGGTGCCCGGCACGTCGTCGCCGACCCCGACTGCGAGATCTCTCTCGTGAACCTGGCGCGTGACGTGGTCGATGCCGCCGCGATCATCGACCCGGACGTCGGTCCGGAGGCGCTTCGCACCGCACTGCGCGACGCCGCGGCCCGGACAGATCAGCAGCCCGCCATGGTGACCGCCCTGCTGGCGTGCGCCCTGGAACCACCCACGATCGACACCGCACACCACATCCTGGACGACCTCGACGCCAGGCGCCTGGGTCGGCGCGCCATGGCGGAACGGTTGAGCCAGTCGCTCGGACTGTCGCGTCTGCTGGCCGGCGCACAGGATGCCGACCAGCTGTTGGTGGCTGCGCTGGAGGAGGCGCGGCGGATCATGGGGGCCGCCGCCGTGTCGTTGGAGCAGTGGGAGCGCGAGTCCGGGACACTACGGGTCCTTGCGAACGTCGGCGAACTGGGCCCAGGGGAGCAGCGATTCCCGACGGACGAGACGTACCCGATGACTGAGGCCGGGACAACCGCTCCGGCATTGACGAGCGGGCTGGTGGCCATCACGACCCTGGCCGACGCCGAGGCGTACCCATTCGAGGTGGCGCTCCTTCGTCAGTTCCATAAGGGGTCATCGGCTGCGGTGCCGCTGTTCCTCGAAGATCGGGTGTGGGGTCAGCTCTGGTTCGCCACCGGGATCGCCGACGCCCCGTTCGGCGCCCGCGACGTCGATCTCCTCGCGACGGTCGCGACGCTGATGAGCGGGGTACTGGCGCAGACCGAGAACCTGGATCGCCGAGCGCGTGACCTCTACGCCGATCCGCTCACAGGTCTGGCCAACCGCCGTAGCGTGGACGATCACCTGGCCAGGTTGCGGGCGCAGGGTGACGCCGTCAGCGTCGTCGCCGTCGACATCGACGGGTTGCGGCTCGTCAACGAGACCTACGGCACGGCCCACGGCGACGACGTGGTGTGTCAGGTCGCGGATCTGTTGAGTTCGAGTGTCTCCGCGGTGCCCCACGCCATCGTCGGGCGGCTGGGCTCCGATCACTACTGCGCCGTGCTGCCGGGCGTCGGTCCGGACGCGGCCGTCCGCCTCATGCGTGCAGCCGCCCACGAGGCCAGACGCCGCCTGGGTGTCGGGTTCCGTGTCGGCGTGGCGCACGTCGACGGGCCATGGGGTGGGCGCGACGTGCTGATCGAGGCGGCCGTCGCCATGAATGCGGCCAAGGCATCCGGTCCTTTCGCGCAGCGCTGATAAGTCCTCGTGGGTAATGACTGACCCGATTCACCCTTGATTGGTGTATTCGGTCCCTTTTGGGGTGCCCGAACGGTGGGCGTGCAATTCACCTGTTCGACGACCGCGTCGACAGTCGTGGATCTTCATCTGTCGATAGCGTGACGGCCGTCCATCCGGACAACCGCGATCACGAATGTGCAGCTCATTCGGCACGCATTCCGCTGTCGTGGCGCTGACAAAGAAAGGGACCCCTCTTGTTCAAGCTCGGCACAAAGGCGCTTCTCGCCGGTGGTACGGCGGCCGTTATCGGCCTCGGCGGCGCCGCGTTCGCCTTCATCACCGCAACCGGCTCCGGGACGGACGAGGGGACCACCGCCGCGGCCACCGGTCTCGACCTGAACCTGGTTGCGCCGGTCGACGTGTCCAGCACCGAGGTGTTCGGCCCGAGCGGCAAGTCGTTGGAGGTCAAGGGCACCAACTCGTTCACCGCGCCGCTGACCCTGAGCAACCCGAGCGAACTCGTCCCTGTCATCACCGAACCCGCTGGTTGCCCCGACGGCAGCTTCGAGGTGGTCGGCACCCCACTCGTCACCGGCGTCTCCATCCCGGGCGGGGAGACCGATGTCGTCGGCTCGTTCGTCCTGCGGTTCGTCAATGACGCCGACGCCGACCAGGACTCGTGCCTGTCCAGCAACCTCATCTTCACCTGGGACGACGTGACCCCGAGCAGTCCGACGACGACGTCGACGCCCAGCACGTCGTCCAACCCGACGGTCGACCCGGGTCTCTGATGGCCGTCCTGAACCGGCGCGCGGTCGCGGCCATCGTGACCGCGGCCGCCACCGGCGTCGCCGGCACCGCGTTCGCCTTCCTGACCACGGCCGGGATCGGGCAGGACGTGGCCGCCACCGCGGGCCTCGAAGACAGCCGAGACCTGCGACTGGAACTGGAGGACCCGGCATCGGTCGGCGATCCCCGAGTGTTCGGCGGCCGCTTGCGCCTGAAGGTCGTGGCGTACAACACGACCGACACTCCACTGCGGATTGTCGACCCCAACCAGCTGACGCCGGTCATGACGTTGCCCCTGGAGTGCCCGGAGGGCAGCTTCGAGATCCGTGGCGTCCAAGTCCGCAATGTCGACGTTCCACCAGGAGAGGAGCTACCGACGGTCGTCGGCAGTTTCCGCCTGGTATTCGTCGAACTACCCGAGGAACAGATCGCCTGCACCGACGCGGAGATCCTCTTCACCTGGGAATGACCGGGCGACGATCAGCGTGGCACCATGACCACACGCACACGCAGGGGTGGGCCGCATCGGCCCACCCCTACTTCGCGTCTGGTCGCACCACGCTACCGGCCGCCTACCATTCATGAGGGATATATGGGGCAATTCGGTGTTCTGGAAGGCCTCGTGGCCGCCGGCGCCGATCTGTCGACTCCTCGGCGACTCGCCCACTTCGTCTACGTGACCACCCGCCGACAAGCGACGGGCGCAGCCGCCACGTTGCGCGGCGAGGGATGGACGGTGACGACGTGGCCACCCAGCCCCGGAGCGTCGGAATGGACCGTGGTCGCGGAGGTGCGCGACGTCGTCGTGGACGCCGACATCCTCAGCGCGCACTCGGCCCGGTTGAACGACCTCGCCGCCTCGTACAACGGCCGTTACGACGGCTGCGAGGCCACGGTCTGATCTGACGGTGCCTCGTGGTCGGCCGCCTCGCGGTCACGCTGTTCGCGCCGCTCTCGGCGACGCACGCTGGCCAGGCTGGTGACGGTCGTGACGGCCAGTACGCCGATGACGACCACCAGGGACAGCCACGTCGGGATCGCGGGCCAGGGTTCGCCGACCTGTTCGTGCAGTGCCTCGACGATCAACTTGGTGCCGATGAAGGCGAGAATGACCGCCAGCCCCAGCGACAGGTGCACCAGCTTGTCCAACAATCCCTTGAGCAGGAAGAACAGCTGACGCAGGCCCATGAGGGCGAAGGCATTGGCAGCGAAGACCAGGTAGGGGTCGCGTGTCAGGCCGAAGATGGCCGGGATCGAGTCGACCGCGAACAGCAGATCGGTCGTGCCGATCGCGATCATGACCAGCAGCAGCGGGGTCACCACGCGACGGCCGTCCACCCGGGCGATCAACGACGTGCCGTGATACTCGCGCGTCGTCGGCAGTACCCGCGAGACAGCGTTGAGCAGCACGTTGCGGCTGGGGTCCGGTTCCGAATCCCGATTGCGCACCAGCTGAACGGCGGTGAAGATCAGAAATGCACCGAACACATAGAACGTCGCGATCCACCGCTCGATGGCGGCGGCACCGACCGCGATGAAGATGGCCCGCATGACCAGCGCGAGCAGGATTCCGACCAGCAACACCCGGTGCTGATAGGCGGCGGGCACGGCGAAGCTGGACATGATGATGACGAATACGAAGAGGTTGTCGACGGACAGGCTGTACTCGGTCAGCCAGCCGGCGACGAACTGGCCGGCGATCTCCGGGCCCTCCACTATCCACAGCCCGCCGGCGAACGCCAGAGCCAGCGCGATATAGAAGATCACCCACCGCCCGGCCTGCCTGGAACCGAATTCCTGGGTGGAACGGCCGACGATGAACAGGTCGAGGCCGACGACGGCCAAGATCCCGACGACGGTGGCGATCCAGACCCACAGCGGGACGTCGAGCAACAGGCACCTCACGAGTCAGTGGGAACGGGCAGGAGGCCTGCCGTGACGAGGTGCCCGGTCGGGCGGCCCTCGGACCAGTATCGGTGGTCCCGGCCGCACTCTCGACCCGACGTGACCAGCCCCCCAGAAAGCGCATCGCGCCGACCTCAAGGCAGGTCGGCGCGATGCGTGGCTGGGCCGGGGCATCAGGACGGTGGCCCAGCACATCTGGATGGTGAGATTCAGTTCGGCGGCGCCCACCAGCACTCGGTGACGACGCCGCCGACCACCTCGACGACCTGGCCCGGCCGGCCGTCGGGCAGCCACAGCTGCCACCGGCCTTCGCGCAGGTCGCCGTACACCGCTGAGTGGTCAACGGTGTCGCCCACCGGGCGGGGCAGGACGGCGACGTGCTTGCCGGTCCGCGCCTCGCCCACTCGGCTGATCTCGATCTCCAGACCTGTCATGTCGGCGTCGGTGTGCAGGACCAGGGCGCCTACGTCACCACCGATGTCGACGACGACCAGCCCTCGACCAGCAGTCGGGTTCTCACTCACCACGGGCGGATTCTGGTGCGGGTGCTCGTGCGGGTGCTCGTGGGCGTGAGGATGGGCGTGAGTGGTCATGTCAGGCGGCCGGGGTCTCGTAGCCGCTGTACGGGGTGTTGAGGTAGGGGAAGTTCTCCTTGTACTCCGGCGGTGTGGTCCCGTCGGTGAGCAGCCCGGCCGCTCCGTCGGGGGTGTACGACGGGTCGATCAGCGGGTAGGTGATGCCGGCGATGGCCCGCAACTCGATGCTGACCACGTCGTCGGCGACCCTGCGGCCGTTGGGGAACCCGGCCAGGTCGCCGCCCACGACACCGAGGTTGTTCGGCGTCGCCGACGGCGGGATCGCCACGTTGAGCCGGACCAGGTCGGACAGGCAGTCACCGGTGTAGTTCTGGAATCCGGGAACGATGCCGGCCGGGAGTCCGGTCAACAGGATGGCGACCAGGTCCGCACGATCGGCGGTCAGACCCGCTAGGTTCGTGAAGACACCGGGGTAGAGGATCGGCAGCAGTGCAGCGACCTCGGGTTGCTGGACGTACCTGAGGAACTGGTCGTCCTCGCGAGGGGGTACCGCGTTCCACTTGTCCTTGAGCCCCATCGGGACGATGACCTCGTTGAACAGCGGGTTGGCCAGGCGCGAGACCTGCTGGAACGAGCCGTTGCCCTCGAAGCGGTAGTCGTTGCGGTCGAAGATCGACACACGCCGGCGCGCCGCGGTGGTCCACACGCCGATGGTCGCCGTGCTGTCGTAGACGTCGGTCGGGTGGTTGCCGTGGCGGGTGAGCTCACTGATCGGCACCTGGATCGCGATGCTGTGCACGTTGAGCTCTTTGGTCGAGTTGACCCCCTGAGCCGACGGCGACGGGATCAGGTGGAGGTTCTGGAAGGGGCGCAGCGCAGCCAGGTCGAAGATCGAACCCAGGTCGACGTAGAAACCCTCGGCGCGCTGACCGGCAAAGACCTTGCCACCACCCGGTAGGTCGTAGATGGCCGCGGCGGCGAGGTCATCGTAATTCGGCGTTGAGCGCGGGCCGATGTTGCAGGGTGGGCACGAGAGGTTGCGGGCCAGGGTTCGCACGCTGCGACCACGCACCGACTTGCGGACCGAGTAGGTCTGTCGACGATTGAAGGTCGGGGCGGTGAGCGAGTCGATCGGACCCGTGTTGTAGAGGAACGTGGCCGGGTTGACGACCTCGGTGTTGAAGTCGAACGTGTACGTCACGTCGGCGCGGCTGTCGCCTCGGTTCGAGATGTGGATCTCGTACCGGACGTCGTCACCGAACTCGTAGAAGTTCGGACCTGCGGCGGGACCCTGCAAAGGCACGTAGTTGGCAATGATCGTCACGGTGTCCGGACGGTCCGGGCTGACGAACGCGTAGACGTCCGTGCTGTCGGCTACCGGGTCCTTGGAGATTTCCGGTGCTTCGCGGTGGGAGGACATCTGTCAGTTCACCTGATCCCGTTGACGAGGGCGCGGACAAGGGCGCGGTCGGTGATGACGACCTCACGGTCGCCGCTGAAAAGGGTGACCTCGTCACGCGAACCCGGACGGACGTGGGCGATGACGGTGGCGCCGGCAGCGGCCCCGTCGTCGGTGTCGTCGGGAGCGGCGGCGGATGAGGTGGCGGTGGTCGTCACTGCGGCGACGGCGGCAACCGCTCCGAGGCCGGCGGCCCCGGAGAGGACCGCTCGCCGAGTGGCGCCGGGCTGTGGTGTGGACATCATTGACCTCCTGCGGCGTACACCGCGGACCGACGTTCCGCCGGACGGCGAGACGCCTCCTGCAGATGCCACCGGGCGATGGCGTCCGGGCGTGATTCGGCACCGGAGTGACACCGGATTGGGTCAATCCGCCACTGCGCGTGATTTCTGCGAAACGCGAGTGCGTCGCAGGGCCCACAGCCGCGGGCCACTGGCCAAGCCGGGCGCGCTCCAGGACTCGGGCGCACCAGGACAGTGGGCGCTCCAGCACGGCCGGGCGAGAGGCGCACCGTCTACCGTCGGGACATGGTCGTCCCCCGCCCGCCCTACGGTCATGTGTTCCTGTCGCGCCTGCTGATCGGAGCGGGCGTCACACACCTGGTGCTCCCGGGACCCTTCGATTCGATCGTTCCGGGCTGGGTACCGGGTCCGCCTCGGCTGTGGACCGTCGCCTCGGGAGTCGCCGAACTGGGCGTGGGGGTACTGCTGGCGAATCCGCCCACCCGGCGGTTCGCGGGTGCAGCGGCGGCGGCGCTGCTGATCGCCGTCTTCCCGGCGAACGTGGACATGGCATGGCAACAGCGCCACCACCCCGTGATGCGGGTGGTGACGCTGGCCCGGCTACCCCTACAGGTGCCGCTGGTGATGTGGGCGATGCGCGTCGCGACGTCGCGGCGCGTCGACTAGGTCAGCTTGCCGGCCGGTACTGCGCCACGAGCGGGCAGACGAAGACGTCGCGAGCCCCGAGGCCCACGCGGTTCAAGTACCGGGCGACCGACACGTAGGCGGCCATCAGGCCGGTCTCGGTGTACGTCACACCGTGGCGGGCGCAGAACTCGCGAACCAGCGGCCGGACCCTGCGCAGGTTGGGTCGCGCCATGTTGGGGAAGAGGTGATGCTCGATCTGGAGGTTGAGCCCGCCCAGCAGGAAGTCGGTGAGCTGACCGCCCTTGATGTTGCGCGACATCAGCACCTGGCGACGCAGGAAGTCCAGAGACATCCGCTCGGGCACGATCGGCATGCCGATGTGGTTGGGAGCGAACGACGCGCCGAGGTAGAACCCGAAGGTCCCGATCTGGATCGCCAGGAAGGCAAGCGCCATGAGCGGCGGCATGACCGTGAACAGCAGCGCGAGATAGCCGATCTGACGTACCGCGATGAGGGCCAGTTCGACGCGGCGGCGCTTCAGCCCGTTGGCCGTCACCAGCCAGCGCAGGCTGTTGGCGTGTAGTGCCCACCCTTCGAGGGGCAGCAGGGCGAAGAAGTAGATGCCCTGACCGCGCGCGAGCCACTTGCCGAGGGCGGAGCGCTTGTCGATGGCGTCCGGGTGGTAGGCGAGGACGTCCGACTCGATGTCGTCGTCCTTGCCCCGAGCGTTCGGGGCGCTGTGGTGGCGGGTGTGCTTGCCGGTCCACCAGCTGTGGCTCATCCCGCTGAGCAGACCGACGACCAACATCGCCGTCCAGTCGTTCCGGGCCCGTGAGGTGAAGATCTGACGGTGCGCGGCGTCGTGACCGACGAAGGCCACCTGGGCCAGCACCAGTCCGAGCAGACCGGCGACGAGGAGCTGCCACCACGAGTCACCGACGAGCACGATCGTGACGACGAAGCCCGCGAGGACCAGGGGTGCGATGGTCAACTTGGTGAAGTAGTGCCCGTAGCGGCGCTTCATCAGGCCGCGCGCCAGAACCTCACGCTGAAGTTCGGCGTAGAGCACCTGCATCGACCGCCCTCGCGGCGAACTCTCTACGGGCCGTTCATCTGCGGGCCGTTCAAGGGTCGTTGCGGTCACGCACACCTCCATGGTCGTAGATCCACGGAAGCTCTTCCCGCTCTTCGCAGGTTAC
Organism: Micrococcales bacterium; assembly: GCA_031398915.1. Lineage (GTDB taxonomy): Bacteria > Actinomycetota > Actinomycetes > Actinomycetales > JBBAYJ01 > JANNOG01. The sequence goes on from JANNOG010000084.1 coordinate 16,878, forward strand.
GTCATGACGGCCAGCGCGCTCGGTGGGGACCGCCCGTACCGTGTCGGCGTGGTTGCCAAGGCACGGCCCAAAGTCACGGACGACGGCAGGTTCGACGGATTCGGTGCGGGGATCCTCGAGTTCTACGAGGGTCTGGCCGCCGATAACAGCAAGTCGTACTGGGCCGCTCACAAACCGTTCTACGACAGTGGCGTGGCACGCCCGCTGCGCTTGTTGGCCGACGAACTGGAACCCGAGTTCGGCGAGGTCAAGGTCATGCGACCCCATCGAGACATCCGGTTCGCCGCCGACAAGAGCCCCTACAAGGTCAACGCCTCGTTGGCGGTGTGGGACCGCGGAAACGCCTACTATCTGGAGGTGTCAGCCCGCGGTGTGCTGGTCGCCGGCGGGATGTACGAGCCGGCACGTGATCAGTTGACCCGGTTTCGGCAGCTGCAGGACGAACCGCTCGTCGCCGCCGATCTGGACCGCCGACTGGAGCAACTGACGGCGGCCGGGTACCCACTGGGCGACAGCGAGAGCTTGGTCACGGCGCCTCGGGGTTGGTCGGCAGATCACCCGCGCATCGACTTGTTGCGGCGCAAACGCCTCGAAGTGGGTCGAGTGCACCCGCCCGGACCGTGGCTGACCTCCCGCGATTTCCTGGATGTGGTGACTGACGGCTGGCGGGTGGTCGGCACCTGGAATGCCTGGCTTGCCCGCCATGTCGGGCCTGCCACCCCGGCCTGATATGCATATTACCGACGTAACGCCTCCGCAGGCTCGATTCGAGCGGCACGGGTCGCGGGGTAAAGACCGGCGACGGCTCCCACAACGGCCCCGATGGCGGGGGCGAGCGCCACCAAGAGTGGGTCGACGACGGGAGTCTGCGCGCGCAAGACGGACACTGTGACGACCGCGATGACACCGAGGCTCGTCCCAACGGCGCCGCCGACGGTACCGATCAATGCACTCTCCAACAGGAATTGTGCAGCTATCTGCCACCCCCTCGCGCCCAATGCCCGCTTGAGTCCGATTTCGGAGATTCTCTCCAAGACGGCAACCAGCGACGTGTTCGCAATCCCCGCTGCGCCGACCAGCAAGCACACCCCCGCTAATGCCAACAACAACACGGACAGATCCGAAGAAACAGCGTCGCGCAAATCGGTGGGATTGGGGGGTGGGGTTACGGTGAATACGTCTGGGCGGTCCGGTCTCAGGGCAACGGCTACCTGAACGGCTACCACGGGTGCCGCACCCGGGTC
>JANNOG010000137.1:0-6068 GCA_031398915.1 Micrococcales bacterium
TGCCCGGTGGGGTTCACGTCGAGCTGACCGGCGACGACGTGACCGAGTGCCTGGGTGGTGCCGATGCGATCGACGACGCCGACCTCGCCACCCGCTACGAGTCGGTGTGCGACCCGCGGCTGAACCACCAGCAGTCCTTGGAGATGGCGTTCCTGGTCGCCGAGATGCTCGGCCGACGCTGAGCGTGCCCGGCTCGCCCGCGATCCACGTCGACCTCCGATCGGACACCCTGACTCGTCCCACAGGGGGCATGCGCGAGGCGATGTCGGCCGCCGACGTCGGGGACGACGTCTACGGCGAAGACCCGACCGTGCGGCGACTGGAAGAGCGGGTGGCCGAACTGTTGGGTCACGAAGCCGGGTTGTTCTTCCCGACCGGATCGATGGCCAACATGGTCGCAGTGAGGCTGCTGGTCGCGCCGGGTGCCGAATTGCTCGCCGACGTGTTGGCACACGTGGTGCGCGCCGAGTTGGGCGGCCATGCGGCCCTGGGCGCGGTGACGACGCGGACGTGGAGCGACGGCCTGGTCGACGGCACCAATCGGGCCCGGGTGCTCGACCCCGAGGTCCCGCTGAGGCTGATGACCCCGAACGCGGGTCCGTACCTGGTGTCGACGGCAGCCGTCGCGATCGAGAACACGCACAACTTCGGGGGAGGGACGGTGAGCCCCCTCGCCGCGATGCAGCACCTGCGTGAGGGCACGTCGGCGGCCGGGGTCGCCGTGCACCTCGACGGCGCCCGGTTGTGGAACGCCCACGTCGCCACCGGGGTCCCGCTCCACCACTACGGGGCGTGCGCGGACACCGTGTCGATCTGTCTGTCCAAGGGTCTCGGCGCGCCGATCGGGTCGGTGTTGGTCACCACCGCCGAGCGGATCGGTCAGGCTCGGGTGCTACGCAAGCGCTACGGCGGTGGCATGCGCCAGGTGGGGGTCGTCGCCGCGGCCGGACTGTGGGCGATGGACCACCATGTGGCACGCCTCGCCGACGATCATCGTCGGGCTCGCGAGCTCGCGGCCACGTGTGCTGCGGCGCTACCCGGCTGCGTCGACGTCGATGCGGTGCACACCAACATCGTGGTACTCGACACCCGGGCCGGCGCCGAGACGCCCGGTCATGCGGGCGCCGTCGTCGCCGCGGCGGGCCAGCGCGGCGTCCGTATCGCTGCCCTGGATCCGCATCTGATCCGCCTCGTCACACATCTGGACGTCGACGACGACGATGTCGAGGCCGCAGCCCCCGTCCTCGCCGATGTGTTGCGAGACCTCAGAACGTCGTGATCACGATCACAGCACCCGGTGGTTGTTCGGCGCCCGCCTCGGGGGCCTGGGCGAACACCCGGTCGAGAATCTGACTGCCCTGGCGCTCGACCACGAAGCCGGCGCCCTCCAGGACGGAGATCGCCTCGCCCGACGTCAGATTCCTGACGTCAGGCACGGGTATCGGTTGCGGGCCGAGTGAGACCACCAGGTCGACCGCAGCCCCTCGTTCCACGGTGCCCGCGTCCGGGTTCTGCGACACGACCACTCCGGCCTCGATCGCCGGGTCGTACTGTTCGACCACGTCGCCGACCACCAAGCCCGCAGCGCTCAGCGCCGCTTCGGCGTCGCTGCGCGGGTCGCCGACGACATTCGGCACGTCGCGTGGCGCCGGGCCCGCACTCACCGAAATGGCGATCACCGTGTCGCGTGACACCGCCTCGCCGGCCGGGGGATCGACGGACACCACCCGGCCCACCTCGACGGTCTCGTCGAACACCTCTCCCAGGGTGGGCTCGGGCAACTCGGTGGCCGCCACGGCCTCGGTCGCCTCGTCCCGGGTGAGGCCCACGACGACCGGCACCTCGATCAGCTCGGGGCCCTGGCTGACCGCGAGGACCACCTCACCGCCCTCACGTACCCGCTCGCCGGGGCCGGGTCGACTGGTCAGGACGGTGCCCTCGACGGCCACGTCGTCGAATACCTCCTCGGTGGTGGCGCTGAATCCCGCCGTCTCCAAGAGTTGGGTGGCGGTGGCCACGTCGAGGCCCACCACCGGGGGAGTCTCGGTGTACGAGCCCGGACCCACCTGCGACCACCACACCCAGCCGGCCACACCGAGTGCTGTGATCATGGCGAGGAACAACGCGACGCCCAGGCCGTGCTCACCCCAGCGGCGCGTCGCCCCCTCGCGTACGACGAAGCGCCTCGAACCCGCGCCGGGCCGGTGCGGGTGATCGGGCAACACCTCCGTCAGCGACTCCGGCGGGCCCGGAGACTGCGTCGTGTGGCGCAGTGGGCTGAGGTCCAACGCCTGGGTCTGACCCGGATCGGCCGCAGCTGCTGCTCCTGCGGGTCGCAGGGTGTCGAACCACCTCGTCGCATTCACGTCGTCGCTGGTCCCCGCCCCGCCGCCCGCGCCGGTCCCCGCACCGCCGGTGTCGTCTCCGGCCGCCGAACGGCCACCCGGCCCGCTGCCGGTGACCCGACTGCCTGCCGGGAGAGCCGGCGTCAGATCGGCTCGCGAATGCCTGGCCGCCGGGGGCACCTCGTTGAACACCCGCCGCATCTCGTCGAGGAGATCGTGCGGGTGGACCGGTCGCACCTGCGGGTCACGGGCGCAGGCCCAGGCGACCAACGAGTCGATCTCCGCAGTCGCGTCCCCGAAGACCGGGCCGATCGCCTGCGACACCGGCGGCACGTCCTGGTTGATGTGGGCGAGGATGACCTGCACCGGGGATTCGGCGGTGAACGGCTGCCGACCGGTCAGCAGTTCGAACAACACCACGCCGGCCGAGTACACGTCCACCCGGGCGTCGATCCGACCGTCCCTTGCCAGCTCGGGGGCCAGGAACGCCGGCGTGCCCAGCACGGTCTGGGTCAGGCTGCCGTTGCCGCCGAGTGCTCGGGCCAAGCCGAAGTCACTCACCTTGTAGGCCGGGTGGGGCCCCGTGGGCGATGCGCCGGTTGCCAGGATGTTCTCGGGCTTGATGTCGCGATGGATGATGCCTGCGTCGTGCGCGGCGCCGAGCCCGCTCAACAGGCACTCCATCACGGCGCCCGTCTCGGCCAGGGTGAATCGGCCTCGTTGACTCAACTCGTCGCGGATGGTCCTACCGGGGAGGAGCTCCATGACCAGCCACGCGGTACCACCGACGTCGCCGTCGCCCGGCACCGCTCCCAGCGGCTCGTCGTCAGGGCCGGCGGCCGGGTCCACGGCCAGGTCGATCCCGGTGTCGAGGACGGTGACGATGCACGGGTGCGCCAGCCTGGCCGCGGCGCGGGCCTCGGCCTGGAACCGCGCCAGGAATTGCGGCGAGTCGGCCAGGTGCGGGTGCATCACCTTGAGGGCTATCTCGCGGTCCAGCCGGGTGTCCAGGGCGCGGTATACGGTGGCCATCCCGCCGCGCGAGATCCTGGCCAGAACCCGGTAGCGCCGGCCCACGGTGACGCCCGTCAGCGCGTCCCGCACGGTGGTTGCCACGCGACGAGTGTAGGAACGCCCGCAGCCGCCCACGATTCGCCGCACCGCACGGCCTTGTCAGTGGCGAGCGGGTGTCCATGACCGGGGCGGACGTGACCGACAACCAGTGATCGTGACAGGCTTATGCCATGGCTATGCCCACCGTGGAAGTCGCCGACCCCGAACTGGTCGAGCTGGTCGGTGAGTGGCTCACCGTTCCCGACCTGGCTGCTCGGACCGGCACCGACGTCTCGGGAGTCCGCCGCATGCTGACCGACGGCGAGCTGTTGGCCCTTCGGGTCGACGGCGTACTGCGCGTTCCCGCACTGTTCCTGGTCGCCGGCACGGCATCGGTCGCGGAGCGGCGGGGCGAACGTGATGCTCGATCCGCCGCCGAACCCGGCGACCCCGCCAACCCGATCCCCCTGGTCGCTCTACCGGACCTGCGGGGCACCCTCACGGTGCTGGCGGACTCGGGATTTCGCCCGAGTGAGGCCGTCGCCTGGTTGTTCACGTCAGACGACACCCTGGTCGGTGGCCGACCGGTCGACGCGTTGCGACTGGGACGAAAGACCGAGGTCCGGCGGCGGGCTCAGGCCATGGCGTTGTGATCGAGGCGCCGCCACCGCCGGTCCTCACGCCTGATCCGCATGGCACGGTTCATCGCGGGGAGTGCGACGGCGAGCCGTCGTGGCATTCCCACCGACACCCGCTGGCGTAGCACCTGGTAGTCGGCTCGTTCGACGGCCAGCAGGATCTCCGAGTACAGGACGAACGCGGTCCGGATGCAGTCGCGCGATGTCTCGTGCAGCATGTCGATACCGGGGGCGGCGTAGGAGTAGATCGCCCGAGTCCGTTCGATCTCGAACTGCAACAGTCGGCGTACGGGCGGGGTGATCTCGCCTCGAGCCAGGTCCTCCCGCGACACCCCGAACAGATCGAGATCCTCCTGGGGCAGGTACACCCGGCCGCGCTGAAGGTCCTCACCGACGTCACGGATGAAGTTGGACATTTGGAACGCCTCCCCGAGAGCGCGTGCCCGTGGCGCGGCCTCAGCGGTGAGCGGTTCGAGAACGGGGAGCATCTGAAGCCCGATGACTGCGGCAGAGCCGTACATGTACGTCTCCAGATCGGGGTACGTGGCATAGCCGACCTCGGTGATGTCGGATTTCATCGACTCCAGGAACGCCTCGACGTGGACCCGGGGTATGCCCCACTGGCGCATGGTGTGCTGCATCGCCGCGCCGACCGCATCCAGCGAGGGATCGATTCGCGAATCCCCGTCCAGGTCCAACCCGTCGAGGAAGGCGTCCCCCCATCGGATCAGCGCGCTGGGATCGGGGTCGGTGAGCGAGTCCACGAACTCGTCGGCGTATCTGGCGAAGCCGTACAGCGCCCATACGTACGGCCGCTTGCCACTGGGCAGCAGCAGGGTGGCCAGGTAGTACGTCCGACCGTGGGCCGCATGGAGTCGACGGCACGCCTCGTAGGCGGTTCGCAGACCCGGGTCGGTGATTCCTGCGGCTTCGAGGTCGCGATCGCTCATGACTGGATCGTGGCGGATCGGGAGGGCTGGTGGGGCGTCATCCGACGGACCGCCACGCCCGTGACTGATACGTCCGATCCCGGCCCAGGACTCGTTCGGCGGCCAACCGGCCGGAGATGAGCACCATGGGCACCCCGACGCCGGGTTGGGTTCCGGAGCCGGTGAACACCACGTTCTCGCCCCACAGGTTGCCGGGTCGGAACGGGCCGGTCTGTCCGAAGGTGTGGGCGCTGGCGAACGGGGCACCCGCGGCCATGCCTCGCTTCTCCCAGTCCAGCGGGGTCGTCACGTCCTCGACCTCTATCGCGTCGGCGAAACCGTCGTAGCCGCGCTGGGACAACTGGTCGAGGACGTGTTCGCGGTAACGGGGCGCCGCCACCTCCCAGTCGATACCCGCCGTGAGGTTGGGCGTCGGGAAGAGCACGTAGTAGATCTCGCGACCGGCCGGAGCCAAAGTCGGGTCGGACGCCGTGGGACGCGACACCAGAATGCTGGGGTCGGTCATCAGCCGCCCAGAGGTCAACTCGGCGAACACGCCCTCCCACGAATGGCCGAAGTGGATGTTGTGATGCGCAGTCGCGTCGTACCGCCGGGTGGACCCGGCCAGCATCAGGTAGCAGCTGGGCGAGTACCGCAGCCGGGAGGCGCGGGGGTGGGCCTTACCCATCAGGTCGGCGTACGCCACCGGCAGGTCCGGGTTCAAGACCACGGTGTCCGCCGCGAAGAACTGACCGTCCGCCGTGGAGACCCCACTCGCGCGGCGACCGTCGTGCTCGACGCGGGTCACCGTGGTGTCGTAGTGGATCTCGACACCGTGCTTGACGCAGGCGGCAGCCATCGCCTCGGGGATGGCGTGCATCCCACCGGCAGCCGTGAAGACCCCCGCTACCGAGTCCATGTAGGCGATGACCGCGTAGATGGCGAGGGCGTCCTGTGGTGCCACGCCGGCGTACAGCGACTGGAACGAGTACACCCGCTGGGTGCGGGGGTCGTCGAGGAAGTCGGCGACACGGGGTGCCAAGCGACGGAACCCGCCGAGCGCCACCAGTCGGGCGAGGTTGGGGGTGAGCAGGTCGAGCGGG
>JANNOG010000034.1:0-2337 GCA_031398915.1 Micrococcales bacterium
TCTCACCAAGATCGCTGGTACCAAGCGCCACCGATTTTGGTCACGCTCCGTATTGCCCCTGAGATCAGTCACCCAAAGTGACCTGACAGGGAGTGACGATGCCCCGGACGAAGAAGCCTGCGGGCACTACCGTCGACCCGCGCAACGGCCGCCGCACTGGCCTGACGCTGGCCGAGGGTGGCCGGTTCGATCCGCCGGAGGGCATCTCCCCTGACGCGCTGACCTTGTGGAACGCGTACTGGTCGGACACCGTCTCGATGGCTCAGACACAGGCCGACCGTGGCGTGCTGATGCGCTGGATCACCGAGTACGACCGCTACCTGCGCACCGTCGCCGAGGCTGACGCCCGCCCGCTGGTTCGCGGGTCGACCGGGCAGGACGTGGAGAACCCGCTGTACAAGATCGCCTACCGGGCGCTGGACGCCGCCGAGCGGTGCGAGAAGCAGATGGGTGTAGGTGCGCTGTACCGGTCGAACCTCGGCATCGCGGTCATCACCGAGCAGAAGTCGCTGCAGCAGATGAACAGCCGATACGGGGGTGCCGGCGATGTCCAGCGCGACCCTCGCCCGGATCCTCGGGTCATCCAGCTCGAAGCCTGACCCCGGTTGCCAGGCGTGCGGGTGGCGCCCGGCCCCGGGCCAGCTGTGGCCCTCGCACGGTGGCATCGCCGTGGACTGGATCGAGGACAACTGCATCTGCGGCGAGGGCGACTGGTACGGCCAGCTCATCAAGCTGCGGCCGGATCAGCAGGCGTTCGCGTGGCGCTGGTTCGAGTACTGCCCCGGCTGCGGCGAATGGCACCACGACGAGGGCCTGCGCGGCGCCGCGACCGGCGACGGCAAGACCCAGTTCATCGCCGCGCTCGCCCTGGTCGAGTTCGCCGGCCCGGACGAGATCGCGGTCCCGTCTCCGAACATCCCGATCGGTGCCGCGTCGTTCGAGCAGGCCAACCTGCTGTTCACCGCGGTGGCCACGATGTGCGGCGGCCGCGACGAGGCGGTGAAGGAGTCGCCGCTGTGCGGCTTCTTCGAGGTCTACGACACGGAGATCAAGTTCCGCGACGGACGGCCGGGGCGCATCTACCGCGTCGCCGCGGTGGCCGGTACGAACGAGGGCGGACTGCCGTCGCTGTTCATCGCCGACGAGCTGCACGAGTGGGGCGACGAGGGATCACGTAAGGCCCGCGTCCACACCGTCATCGGCAAGTCCACCAAGAAGCGCAAGACCCACCGGGGGTCCGGCCGACGGCTGAACCTGTCGACGGCGGGCTTCGACAAGGACCATTCGCTGCTCGGCGCCCAGTACAAGCTGGGCAAGCTGGCTCAGCGGGATCCGTCGCTCGCCCCCCGGTTCCTGTTCGACTGGCACGAGGCTCCGGAGGACGTCGACTACGCGTCGCCCGAGGACCGCGCGAGGGCCGTCAGGGCTGCATCGGGCGCCGCGGACGTGCTGTGGTCGGTGCGGGACCGGGTCAACGAGTGGGGCAAGCCCGGCATGCAGCGCCACGAGTGGCTGCGCTACTACGCCAACCGCTGGGTGGACCTCACCGAGGAGTCGTGGCTGTCCGACCACCCTGGGGCATGGGACGCCTGCCAGGGCAAATGGGAGTCCAGCGACGCCAACCCGTTCGTGGTTGTCGTCGACATGGCGCTCAAGCATGACTCCGTGGCGGTCAGCCGCATCGAACATCTACCTGACGACCGGTACGCGATCACCTCGCGGATCTGGCGCCCGGCCAGCGGACCCGTCGACCACCTGGACGTCTTCAACTACATCCGCGGCCAGGCGCACGGCGGCGCGTTCCGCGGTGTCGTGTACGACCCGCGGTTCTTCGAGCTGCCCGGGCGGATGCTCGAGGAGCAGGGGATCCTCGCGATCCAGTTCGACCAGTCGCCGCAGCGCATGGCGCCGGCGTGCGGCCTCGCGTTCGACCTGATCCTCGAGTCCCGGATCGTGCACGACGGCGACGAGGAGCTGGGCGCGCACGTCAAGGCGGCGGTGAAGCGCGAGCAGGACCGCGGCTTCACGTTGTCGAAGGGCAAGAGCAAGAGGCACATCGACGCGGCGATCACGCTGTGCATGGGGGTCTGGGTGCTGAACGCCGTACCCGAGGAGCTCGCGGTCGAGCCGTATGCAATGTGGCTCGATGCCTAAGCCCCCGAAGCCGAAGCGCAAGCTCAGCCGCGCCACCCGGGCCCGGATCGGCTACTTCCTGGGCGTGCTGCTGATCGCGGCCGGCCTCGGCTACGAGCTGGGCTACGGCTGGGGCGCACTGGTCGCCGGTATCGGCCTGGTCGCCAACATGGTCCTGCTCTACGACGTCGATGAACCGGAGCC
>JANNOG010000060.1:0-53532 GCA_031398915.1 Micrococcales bacterium
GGACGACGACACGACCCGTCCTGCCCCATCGAACACCGTCCGCGTCACAGCTGGTGATGATGCGCTGGTCATGCCCAGCAACAGTGTGGTCGTTGGTGTACCCACCGCCGCGTACGCCCCCCGCGACTCCACCGCGAGCCCCCGCGAGTCGTAGAGAGTGTCCGTGACGACCCGACCTGACCCCGTCGCATCCGTCGTTTGTGTCTGCCTGGGCCGCAGCAGCCCGTCCATGATCTCCACCGAGGTCACGTATGCCTCAGTCGCCCTGCCCGACACCACGAGGCGACGCGTCTCGACTGCTGGTGGCGCGTCGTTCGACACCTCGTACCTGAACGTCACGGACGCAGCCTGCGGCGGCGACCGATCCGGCCCCCACGCCGCCACCACACGACCCAAGGCGTCGTACTTCATCTCCGTGACACCGCCCCGGACATCCACCGTTCGCACGGGCAGACCCCGGAAGCCGTCCATCTCCACCGTCGTCGAATGCCCGACCGCGTTGAACGTCGACACCCGGGTCACCGGCCACCCCGCCGCGGGCGTATACACAATCGACGACCCCGCATTCACGCCTTCAGGGTCACGCGTCGTCGCCACCACCCGACCATGAACGTCGTACGACGCGGTCTGCGTCACCTTGTACGCAGCCGTCGCCGGTGACGGACCATTCAACGTCTCCACACGTGTTGCCAACCCCCGCGTCGGAGTCGCCGTCACGCTGGTCGCACCGTCATAGAACGTCCGCTCACCGCGCAACCGATCACCCCGCGCGGTACACGACCCTCGACCCGTGAGGTCTCGTAGTCATGGTCCAGTGGCTGACCGTAGGGTTCAGAGGTTCTGTGGAACGGCTTCCGAGGTGCGGTCTGCCGTCGGCCGCTGCGTCGCGGTGTGGTCGCGAACGAACGTCGGGGTGCTCGGGGTCGACAGGGCCTGGTCATAGCGGTACCCGGCACCATCGAACTCACGGAGCGCACGGACGCCGCGCACCCGGTTACACACCAACCAGGCGGCCATCTCACCGCGAGCCCGCTTGGCGAAGAAGGACACCATGCGATACCGACCCGTGGAATCGGCGTCGAGGAATCGCGGCGATACCAACGCAGCGGCCAGGCGCTCGGGCCGAACCGAGCGGAAGTACTCCTCAGAGGCCAGGTTGACGACCATATCCGCCCCGGGTGATTCGGCCAGGTCCGCATTGATCGTCTCGGTGATCGACTCACCCCAGAAGTCGTAGAGAGTCGCGCCCGCTCGAGTCGCCAGCCGGATCCCCATCTCCAGTCGGTACGGCTGCATGAGATCGAGCGGTCGTAATACCCCATAGAGACCCGAGAGAATCCGGATCACTTTTTGCGCCTCGGTATAGTCGCGCTCGTCGAACCGCTCCCGCACGGCCATTCCTTGATACACATCACCGGCGAAGGCCAGGAGTGCGGGCCGGGCGTTGCGTCGCGTGAAGGGCAGCGAAAACGCCTGGTAACGCTCGACATTGAGAGCGGCGAGCTCGCCCGAGATCCCCATCAGGTCGGCGACCTCGTCCGGCGACTTGCGCCGCATCACGTCGATCAGAGCTTCGGATCGGTCGAGAGCCCGAGGGTGCGTCGCCTTGCGCGTGGGCAGCGCGGACTCGTAGTCCAACGACTTGGCAGGTGAGAGCAGCACGATCATGGCGGTGTACACCGTACCCCCCGCGATCTTCCGTCCTCATGCCCACGGTACGCCTACGTCGATCGCGACGACTCATGGCACGACGCGATGCGAGCTGACGACCACTGACCGTCGCCGCTTCTCTGCCATCGGACGCGACGTGTCCCCGGACTCGGTACCGACAAGGCCCTACACGTCGGGAAGGCCTTCGGTCTGTGCCAATACGTCTCCCAGAACCCGCGCGCCCGCCTCGAAGCGAGCCGGGTCGGGGCCGGAGTAATTGAGCCGGACGAACGGTCCGGCTGGTTCGGCAGGAAACCACTCGTCCCCCGGCGCCACGAGGACCCCGGATTGTTCGCACCGGCGACTCACCTGCTCGACGTCTGTGCCGTCCGGCAGGCGCGCCCACACATTGAGTCCACCGGTCGGGACCAGATCGACGATGGCACTCGGGACGAACGCATCGAGGCTCGAAACCAGCAGATCTCGGCGCGCCCGCAGCTGATCACGCAGACCGCGAAGGTGCGTCCGCCATCCCGGCTGGGTCACCACCTCGAGGGCGGCAGCCTGCAGCACCCCACTGACGTACATGCCCTCGGCAGCGCGATCGGCGAGGATGCGTTCTCGCGCGGGCCCGCGCACGATCACCGCGGCGATACGCAACGCGGGTGAGACGCTCTTGGTGAGAGAACGCAGGTAGACGACGTGCCCGGCGTCGTCGTGGGCGGCCACCGGACGAGGTGTCGTGGTGATGCCGAAGTCGTGGGCCCAATCGTCCTCGACGAGGAACGCGCCCTGCCGGCGGACGACCTCCAACACGGCCTCGGCTCGCTGAACCGACCACTGGACCCCGGTGGGGTTCGCGTAATTGGGCTGCGCGTAGAACGCTCGCGCGCCGGATTCGTCGAAGGCGCGTTCGAGGACATGCGGTTCTGGTCCGTCACGACCGGTCGGTATCGGTATCAGCCGGACCCCCGCCTGGGCAGCGGCCGAAATGGCGCCCCAGTACGTCGGTGATTCGATGATCATCGGCTGGTCGGTGCCGACGAGGGCGCGAAAGACCGAACTCAGACCGCTCTGGCTGCCTGGAAGGACGATGGTGTCGCCGGCCGTTGGGGGCGCCACACCCCGCGGAGTTGCCTCGCCGAGCTCGGCCGCGAACCACGATTGCAGGTCGGGAAGACCGCCGACGGGCGCGCGAGTCACCGCGGTGGGCCCGCGGGACGCGCGCGCCAGGGCACCTCGCACCAGGCGTTCGGGGAGGAGTTCGCGGTCGGGATATCCGGCGTGCAGGGCGATGACCTCGTTCGACGCAGTCCGCATCGTGGTGGACGTCGGGATCCGTGAACGTCGTAAGCGCAGCGCCGCCGTCTGCCAGCCGTAGTCCGGGGGCCTGAGGCTCCGACCGGCTCGCACGAACGTGCCGACTCCCGGGCGACTCTCGACGAGAGCCTCCGCGACGAGTTGTCGCAGCGCCTTCTGGACCGTGACCGGGCTGGCCTGGAACTGCGCGACCATGGCCCGCGTCGTGGGCAGTCGCGAACCCGGCTCCGCCGTGGCGAGCCAATCGCGCAGGTCGCGGACGATTGCCTGACTGCTATCGTCATTCATGATGCTGAAGAGTAGCGCTACTCTGACCCATCCCACTGCGCTATCGGCAGGCTCACCGGCCGGGGTGGGCTGGGGCCTCGTCGGGGTCGTCGCCTTCTCCTTCACCGTTCCCTTCACCCGGATCGCTGTGGCCGGTCTGCCGCCGTTGTTCATCGGATCGGGCCGAGCAGTGGTGGCGGCCACGCTTGCCGGGCTGGCCTTGATGCTCACGCGCCAGCCACTCCCTCGGGGCGGGCAGTGGATCCGAGTCGCGATCGTTGCAGCGGGTGTCGTCGTCGGGTTTCCGCTGTTCACGTCATTCGCCCTCGCCACAGCCCCCGCCAGTCACGCGGCCATGGTCATTGCCGTGCTGCCGGCCGCGACAGCCGCCGTCGCCGTCATCCGCGCCCGCGAGCGCCCCCCCACGGCGTTCTGGGTGGCCGCCGCGCTCGGTGCTGTCGCTGCCGTTGTCTTCGCTGCGCTCCAGGCGGGCGCCGTCGGCCAGGTGACCCGGTCAGACCTGCTGCTGTTCGGCGCCGTCCTTGCCGCAGCGATCGGATATGCCGAGGGTGGCCTGCTGGCTCGCGAGCTCGGTGCCTGGCAGACCGTCTCATGGGCGCTCGTCCTCAGCGCGCCGGTCATGGCAGTCCTGGTCGCCCTCTCGGCGATCCGGCAGCCACCGAGCGCTACGGCGGCACAATGGGCAGCGTTCGCCTATTTGGCCGTGGTCAGCATGTTCCTGGCCTTCTTCGCCTGGTACCGCGGGCTCGCCATCGGCCCCATCACGCGGGTGAGTCAGGTGCAACTCGTCCAGCCTGTGCTGTCGATCTGCTGGGCTGCCCTGGTGCTGGGCGAGGACATCGCCTGGCCGACTGCTGTTGGCGGGTTCGTCGTCATCGTGTGCGCGGCCACGGCCATTCGCGCTCGACTCGGCAGAGCAACGAAGCCCGCAGTCGCCATCGGCACTCCTGAGGTGCGTTCCAGCGCGACGTAATGTCCGCATGCGCGGGGACGGCATTACGGTCCAGACATGAGTGACGCGACGGCCGTCAAGCGGTTCGGCTCGGTGTTGTGGCTGTGGCTGGTGCCCGGCGGTCTGGCAGCGATCGCGCTGGGCCTGGTGTCGATCGTCCTACCGGACGTCACCGTCGCCCTCCTCGGGCTGGGGTTCGGGGTATGGCTCGTGGTCGGCGGGCTCGCCCGGGTGGCGCTGGCGTCGGCCATGAGGGCATGGCCCACCTGGCGGCGCGCCGTCACCGGAGGGTTCGGTGGCCTGCTGGTCCTGTTGGGGGTCACGGGTATCGCCGGGCTGTTCTCGTCCGAGCGACTCCTGGCCACGCTGATCGGATTCGGCTTCGCCCTCGCGGCGGCGGCAGACCTGACGATCGGGCTGTCGGGTCGCGGAGCACGCGGTCGCACCACTCCGCTCGTCCTGGCAGCGATCAACGCCGCCATCGCCGTTGTCTTCCTTGCTCGGCCCGGAGCGGGCCTGACGTTCATCGCGGTGGTCATCGGTGTCGTGCTGGTCGCTATCGGCATCGCCCAGCTGGTGGCTGCGGCCGTGCTGCGGCAACGCGTGAACCGCTTCATCGACTCGGCAGCCGCGCGCGGCCCCGAACCCGGTGAGCCTCGCGAGATCAGCGTCGAGATCCTCTGACCCAGCGGCCGTGCACGGGTTGGCTGCGCTCGGCGTGCGGCCGCGTGGTGGTGTGACGGCCGCGCGCCCCCACGACCTCAGCCGATGCGCAGATCGATACCGAGCAGCAGCAGTGGCCACAGCAGGATCGCCAGCAAGGCTGATCCCACGCCGATGAGCAGGGTCTCGTTGATGTAGTCCCTGATGATGGCCAGGATTACCCCGATGATGATCCACAGTAGGAGTACGAGGCTGATTCCGCCGCGTCGTCTGGTCATGATCTCTCCTCAGCTCGGGCCGGATGGCCACGTGCCAGCCTTCCGCTGATCGGGATAATTTGCACGTCGAGATCCTCGGCCGGCGATGCGTTGGATGTGACGGTGCCACGGCATGAGGGTCCCCAAGAACGGCGACGAATCGGCAGCACCACCCCCGACGAATCGGCAGCGCCGCCCCCAACGAATCGGCAGTACGATCCGTCGGTGACACCGATCCCACGATGGACGACACGGACGGTCGTCGAGGCGATGGCCGATACTCCTGTGGTCGTCGTCAACGGCGCCCGACAAGTCGGCAAGTCAACCCTGGTCACCTCATTGCCCTACCGAGGCTCCGTCGAGATCGTCACCCTGGACGATGTCGTGGCCCGAGCCGCAGCCCGCGTCGATCCACGGTCCTTCGTCGAGCGACCCGTCGACACTCTGGTAATCGACGAGGCCCAGCTCGAGCCCGCCCTGTTCAGGGCGGTCAAGGCGGCCGTCGACCGCGACCGACGACCCGGACGCTTCGTATTGACCGGGTCATCACGACTGCTCGCAGCACCAGACATGGCAGACGCGCTGGTCGGTCGCGTGGAGATCGTAGAGCTCTGGCCACTGGCGCAAAGCGAAATCGAGGGTGCCCGGTCTGACCCGTTGGACTGTCTCTTCACGGCCCCACAGCAATTGATCAGGCCCGGAGACGTCACTCGGGCAGACCTCATCGATAGGTTGTGCGCGGGCGGCTTTCCCGACTCTTTCTCCCGTAGCCCTCGACGGCGACGTCCATGGTTCGACTCGTACGTGACGACGACAATCGAGCGCGTCGTCAGCGAGATCGCCGACATCGAGCGAGCCTCCGAGCTGCCACGCCTGCTGCGCCTCTGCGCCGCCCGGTCAGGTCAGGAACTCAACGTGGCGTCGATCGCGTCAGACTTCGGCGCCCCCGTCCGAACGGTCAACAGTTACATCGCGCGACTCGCCACCGCCTTTCTGATTCACCTCATCCCCGCCTGGTCGACGAACCTCAGCGCAAAGGTGGTTCGACGACCCAAACTGGTCATGGTCGATACCGGCCTGGCGGCCCACCTCATGGGCATGACCGAGCGGACCCTCATCACCCCGGGATCTCCGGCGTTGGGCGCACTGCTCGAAAACTTCGTCGCGACCGAGGTGCTTCGCCTGGCCACGTGGAGCCAATCGGGCATTTCCGTTCACCACTTCCGTGACCGCGACGGCGCGGAGGTCGACCTGGTCGTCGAAGCACCGGACGGACGGATCGTGGGGATCGAGGTCAAGGCGACCAGCAGCGTCCGCGCCGACGATTTCCGCGGCCTGCGTTTCCTGGCTGAGCGCCTCGGTGATCGTTTCGCCTACGGGGTGGTGCTCTCGACGACACCCGAGGCCACGCCTTTCGGTCCCAAGATGGCGGCATTGCCGGTCGATGTCCTGTGGCGGGCGTGAACGACTCAGATCCCTCGATCCACCTCGGTGACATCATGGCGCCATGCGCCTGGTGTCACTGCTGCCGTCTGCGACCGAGATCGTCTACGCCCTCGGGCTGGAGGACGACCTGGTAGCAGTGACATTCGAATGCGACGAGCCACTGTCGGCGCGTATCGACAAGACCGTCGTCGTCGGTGGGCGGGATACCTCAGGGATGGCACCCGATCAGATAGACGCCTACGTGAAAGGCCAATTGGCTGCCGGCGGCGACCTGTATTCACTGCATTCGGACGCCCTGGCCGGGTTGGATCCGGAGCTGATTCTGACTCAGGACCTGTGTCGGGTGTGTGCGCTGCCATCCGATCGTGTCTCGGATGCGTTGGAATACCTGGGCTGCTCGGCGGATGTGCTGTCGCTCGATCCACACACCCTGGATGAGGTGCTCGATTGCATCCTGTCGGTGGGTGATCGCACCGGCACCCAGAAGCGAGCCCAGGATGTGGTCGCCGGGTTGCGGGCAAGGCTCGCGGCAGTGGCCGCCGCGGTCGACGGACGCCCGCGGCCGAGAGTCGCCGTCGTCGAATGGGTGGACCCTCCCTTCACCGCCGGGCACTGGGTGCCCGACCTGGTGCAGGCAGCGGGCGGTGAGGCGGTGGCTGCCCGCCCGGGCGCCCGCTCGGTCCAGACCACTTGGCAGGAGTTCACCGACGCCGCTCCGGACGTCGTCCTCGTGACCCCGTGCGGCTTTCACCTCGACGGTGCCGTCGCCCAGGCCCGTTCGATCGCGCCGCGATTTCCGGGGGCGCAGGTGTGGGCGATGGACGGGGACGGGATCATCGTGCGCCCCGGCCCGCGACTGGTCGACGGGGTGGAGGCCATCGCAGCGATACTCCACCCCGGCACCGAACGCCGAGTGCCATCCGGTGCCGCTCAGCAGGTTGCTTAGCAGTCACGCAGCCGGAGCCGAGCCGAGCCGCGTACTTCTCGCTCTACGGGCAGCCGGCGTCCCATTCCGGAACTCGAATCATGGACGGGCCCACATCCGTCGACGTGACCGCAAACGCGATGCCGTCGGCGCACGCTCGCGTGATGTTCGGGAAGCCGTTGATATTGCGATACACCTTGACCCCGTCGAGGTCGGTGATCGGGATGTCGTCGGTGAGGGGTCGGTCGCCCAGTTGCTCGGAGCAACCGGCAGCGGTGACGGCGGCGGTCAGGACGAGGGCGCCGGCGAGGGCGCGACGAAGAATCGACACAGTGGGACGCTAGGCCTGTCCTGGCCGAAGCCCCAGCAGTGCCGTGCGCTCGCCCAATTCGACGAATGCACCGTGCGCGGCATGTAGTGTGCCGGCGGCATTGGCCGACCAGGCATAAGGAGAGCAACCGTGGGCGTATTGACATCGGGGGTCGTCGCCGTATCGGGGGCGGTTCTGGTCGCTGGCGCCACGGTGATGTGGGCGACGCCGGCGCAGGCGACAGCGCCTCCGACGGCTCCGGCACGAGCCTTCGGGTCGGTGACACCGCTGGATGTGGGGGACCTGTACCCGGGCGAGGACAAGGTCGTGTACGTCCGTGACGTATCCGATGGGGTCCGCCCGCTCGTGGCCGCCACGTCTGTTGGTGCCGAGCCCGAGGTTCTCGTCATCGACGAGGCGACGGGTGAGGTCCGGTTCCCGGCGCGTGTTTCGCCCGCGTCGACCACGTCCGTGAGGAGCGAGCGCCCGGTCGTCAGTTCCGACGGTGGCTCGTTCGCCTTCGACACCGGCCAACTGTCCGCCGTCAACGAGGTCTTCGTTCGCGACCTCGACACGTGGGGTCTGGACCGTGTGTCGGTGGATGCCACCGGCGGCGATCCGAACGCGGGGTCGACCGCGGCAAGCCTCAGCGGTGACGGTCGGTACGTCGTCTTTCTGTCCGCGGCAACCGACCTCGTCGCAGGCGACACCACCGACGACACGATCGACGTCTTCCTGCGCGACAGGCAGGCTGGCGTCACTGTCAAACTCGTCGGGCCGGGCGCGGACACCTACCGGGTGTCGCGACCGCTGATCTCGGGCGATGGCGCGGTGGTGTTCTACACGCGACAGCTCCTCGGCACTGGTCCGTTTCCAACCACCGGGCCACCCGAGGTCGTCGTGGTGGACGTCGCGTCAGGATCACCGGAAGTCGTGACAACGGGCGCGGTCGCCGACGTGAACCAGGACGGAACCGTCCTGCTGCTGTCCGGCGATACCACCGTCAGTTACGACATCGAGAGGTACGACATCGCGTCACAGCAGCGCCGTGCGGTTGTCGTCGATGGGGACGGAACGGCGCTGCCCGTACCTCAATGTGGTGATCTGAGTGTCTCGATCGACAACCTCGCGCATCTGAGTGCCGACGGTCGCTACGCGGCCTTCAGGTGGCAGTACGTCGATTGCGACTCGTCCGAGTCAGTGGACGAGGTGCGGGTGTTCGACGCGGTCTCCGGCACCAGCGCCGCGACCGCCGGTTTAGCCGTGGGCATGGGTTCGGCAGGTCAGGCATACGTGACCCGGCTGGACGACATCTACCGCGCCGACCTCGCCGGGATCGCCCCCGTGTCACCGCCGTCGACCACCCGTCCGGCGATTCCCACAGCCGTACCTGCCGGGGGTACAGGGTCGGGGTGGAACGGTCCGCTTGGCGTGCCCGCGGGTATCGCGGTGGCACTGGCCGGGCTGGTGGGCTTTGCAGCGTTGCTCGCTGCCAGGTCGGCGTCGACTCGACGTCACTGACCGGTCACCGGCCTGCACAATCGGGCATGTCAGGAGCTTTGTGGGTGGGGTCGGCGTGACCTCCATGGCCTGGGGCTGTGGGCTGGAGATGATCATGCATGAGTGCACAGACTGTGACCATGGCGGCGCGGGAGCAGGGGTCGCGGGCGGGTGATGTCGCCGTTCCGGATGGTGTCGCGGAGCAGCTCCTCGCAGCCGCGAAGGCCCAGGGAATCTCGCTGACGGGCCGGGTGGGTTGCTCACCGGCCTGACGAGGCAGGTGATGGAGGCCACGTTGACGCAGCATCTGGGTCACCCGCCGTCCGCGGACTTCTTCCACACCCGCAACTCGACCGCGGCCTCTCCCAACGCCTGGGTCAGGTCGGCGACCTCGGCCTCCAGCTGCTGCTCCCGCGTCGAGGGCCCCGACTTCCCACCCGCCAGACCGGCACGCCCGGACTCCAGGTACTGCCGCTTCCAATTCCCCACCGACTACTCAGACACCTTCGCCTTGCGCGCCGCCTCGGCCACGCTCATCTCCCCGGCCAAGACCGACAACAGGACCCGGACCTTCTCCTCAGCCGGCATCACCGGTGGTCTCGCCATGACGATCAGACTCCTCGCTGGTCATTCCCGCAAGCAACGGGTCATAACACCAAGTCTGACGCGCGACATGAGCCCCCAATCGGAATAGTCGTTGTCAGCCGCTGGCCGTTGTCGGTGACTTGCCACGTCGACTCGAACTTCAGGAGCCCTACCGGCCCGGAGAAGAGAGAGTCAGGGACCTGGAACGTGCCGTGGGCATTAGGGAACGGGTTGTACGCCCGGTCACCCACCCACACCCCCGACCCCGTCACACCCATACCGACCATTGTCGCCGTCGACCCCGCATGAACCGGGGACCCGAACGGATCCGTGAACCGCCGCCGCGTCATCGGCAACGACACCGCATCCACCTGCACCACCCCGAACCGCCTCGGGTAAGGGTAGGACACCGTGGTCTGAGCCCCGCTCTAGGTGAGAATCTGCTGAATCCGCCGGAGTACAATGGCAACTCCCCGTCTCCGAGGATATCTATTCGATTCGATAGTCGTGTGGGAACTGCCATAAGACCTGCGCTCGAGGTCAAGAAACGATTCCGTCGAGGACGACGACGCCGGAAGGGTCGGCTGGGAGGGATTCGTCCTGCAGGGTGACGTATAGGCGGGGGTATCGGTCCGTCGCGACGCCGCTCCAGAGCTCGATGGGGACGCCTCCCTCGCGCCAGTGGAAGGTGCCGACCGGGACGGTGCCGGCCTCACCCTCCAGCCAGGCGGCGTAGTACGTCCCCTCCGGCGCGGCGGGCAGGCCCACGATGGTCAGGGTGATCGCCACGCCGGCGGACTGCGGATCGACCTGGGCCGTCACCACAGCCTGAGGGTTACGGGACGTCGCCGCAAGGTCGAACGTCTGCCCGGCCTCGGTGGGTGCCGTCACCACGACCGCTGCCACCACCGCAGCAGCGGCGGCACCAGCGACGAAGCCGCCTGCCGCGATGAGCCAGCGGGTGCGCCTCGACGGACGCAGCGCGACGACCACGTCGCCGTCCGGCACCTGCTCGGCCGACTCGATGATCGGCACGGGTCCGGTCGCGGCTGCCTCGGCACGCACCGCCGCCATCAATCGCCCACGCAGCGCCGGCGGGGGTCCACTCCACGTCTCGGGGTCAGCGAGGATCAGTCCCGCCTGTCGGGCAGTTGCTCGATCGTCGCTGGAAAGGGTCGCAGCGTCCTCAGGGTCGAGCGGGTCGAGAGCGCGCGCCCACGCGTCCGACTGACTCATCAAGGAGCCTCGTGTCCGTGTCGCGACCCCGACGAGGATGCCGACGCGACCGTGTGGCCCTCACCGTTCTGGAGGTAGCCCAACAGGCCGGCCAGTTTGCGATGCGCGCGATGGGAGCGTGACTTGACGGTCCCTACCGGAACGCCCGTCGCCGTCGAGATCTCGGAATGAGTCAGCTGGCCGTAGTGCGCCAGCCGGACCACTTCGCGCTCGTCCGCCGGCAGTTCGGCCACGGCACAGCTGATCTGCCAGGCCTCCCAGACGCCCTCGATACCCGGCAGGTCCACCACCACGTCCTGCTCGTCCGAGTGCCCGCCCTGGGTGGGCCGGGATTCGCGACGCCACACATCGACAGCAGTTCGCCGGGCAATCGTCGACAGCCACGGACCGAGGTCGCGCGATATGTCGACCGTGCCCGCCGCCCGCCACGCGCGCAGGAACGTCTCCTGGGTCGCGTCTTCGGCCAGGCCCCGGTCGCCGAGCACTCGCATCGCGACGGACCACACCGCACGCGAGTACCGGTCATAGACAACGCCCAGCGCCTCCGGATCGCCGCTGCGAAACGCGTCGATGGTCTGATCGTCGAGTGGGGCGCGGGTGAGGCGGTGGTGTTCGTCGGTCGACACGCGCACCCCCCTCGGCCTCCTGCAGGCGCGCCGATTGTGCCCGATCCGCAGCCCCCGGTGCATCCCGCGCGGGGCATGTCGGCAGGTTGCCAGCGGGGTCACCATCGATACGGTACGGATCGCTCTACGCCAGCACGACGTCGGTGCCCGAGACTGTCACAGCAATGCCCGGCAGCGGGCCGTTCGCCGGGCCGCCCGTAGGTTGACCGGTGGTGATGTCGAAGGTGCTGCCGTGACAGGGGCAGCGGATGAGGCCGTCACGCACCTCGGTCACCGCGCACCCGGCGTGCGTACACGTCGCCGAGAAGGCCACGATGTCGCCCTCTGTCGGCTGGGTGACGACGATGTTCTGACCAGCCACGATGACCCCGCCACCGATCGGGATGTCGACCAGCGCAGCGACGCGGGTAACGGCCGCGGTGGAACTGGGCACGGGAGCCGAGGGGGCGCTGGGGACCGCCGCGGGGGCACTGGGTGTGACCCCCGGCGAGGCGGCGGGCGAGCCTGCGGGCGACCCTGCAGCTGACGACCCTGCCGGCGGCGACCCGACCGGAGCAGGGGCAGCGGGTGTGTCGCCGTAGCTGGTGCAGCCGGCGAGCACCGCGCCCACGCCACCGACCGCTGCCGCCAGGACGGCGCGGCGACTGACGCAGGCCACGCAGTGGGAAGAATTCTGAGACATGAGCGTCACCCTTCTAGAACCGGATACCGAATGTCGTGAAGAACCACAGGGACGATGTCAGCCACAGTCCGACGAGCAGCGTGAGAACGGCTCCACCGAGGACGGGCAGAAACCAACCCGGCATTCCAGGGCGACTCAGCCCGAGCATCTTCGTGGTGAACGCACCATAGAAGGCACACCCCGACAACGAATGCGCGAGAACTCGCGTGTCGTACGACTGGAAGCCGAGCGCGTAGAGGCAGTGAATGGCCACCGGTACGGTCACCAAGAATGCGACACGACCCGACCAGCGATGCATCGGACCCCACCATCGGGCGCCCACGGCAACGGGGAGTCGCCCATACATCGCCAAAGAGGACACCAATTGCACGATGGCAAGAACGAAGGCCACGGTGGTCAACCACACCTTGACCTCGAGTGGGCCGGAGAACCCGGCCAGGTTGACGGCAACACCGGTCGGTTCGTGCAGCTTGCCGTACACGCCCGTCCCCACGGCAACGGCAGCCCCTGCGGCGAACAGGACCACGAGGGTGAGGGCACCTGCCGGGCGGGAGGTTGCCGGGCGCGGCGTCGGGTCGGGCGGCAGATCCGGCAGTGATTCCCGCATTGGGGCGGGCAGTGAGTCGGGCAGTGGGGCGGGCAGTGAGTCGGACGGTGAGTCGAGTGGTGAGTCGGGCGGTGAGTCGGGCGGTGGGGCAGCCGCCGATGCTTCCGGCTCTGCTGTCGACGGCCGGGGCGGCGGCACCGTCCGAGCGGATGCGGCGGCGGCGAAATAGGCGTCGCTCATGACCAGTCACCTCCGCGAGGGCCGTCAGTGACCGGTGGCGCCCAGTTCGGCCAGTCTGCCGCGGTCGCGGACACCAGCCATTCGCCGCCGCCGGTGGTGACCACCCCGCCGATCAGGTCCGGGGTGAAGCTGGCCGTCAGGGTTTCGCCACTGGCCGCGGCAACATCCACGGTGCCGGCCTCGGCCGAGCCGTAGAGCCAGATCTCGATCAGCTCGCCGTCACAGATGTAGGCGACTGCCTCCTCACCGGTGATCTTGATTGCAGCGGTGAGGTCGGTGCCCTCGACCGGGCCGGCGTAGGTCCAGGTAGGCGCCACTGCTGCCGGTGGGGCGGACTCTGCCGGTGGGGTGGACCCTGCCGGTGGGGTGGACCCTGCCGGTGGTTCGGACGCTGCGGGTGGGGCGGACGCTGCGGGCGGTGCCGGAGCCTCGGGCGGTTCAGCTGTAGCGGACGGTTCTGTCGATGACGGGGGTTCCGGTGTGGTGCGGGCAGCGGCTGCAGCGTCACGATTCGCCCCTCGCTGCCCGGCGGGATCAGGCAGTGCGGTTGACGAGGTGTCGACGGTGGCCGGGGCCGTCGGCTCTGCGATTGCCGCCACGGTGGCGACGTCAGCGGCGCGCGCCGAGTTCAGCGCGTTGGCGGCCACCAGTCCGGCGGCGAGGACGGCGCCGACGCCGAGGGTGACGAGTGGGGTGGTGAGCTTCACGGGTCCTCCGTTCCAGGGCTGAGATGTTCTTCTGCTCCTGGTACGCGGTGAGCGCCCCGATCGGTTCGCATCGGGTGCGCCGGTCCGCCTGGCGTCGATCTCGGCCTACAAGCCGCGCCCCGCGTGCGCAGTACGCGGACCTGCTGCTGGGCCTAGTGGATACCAGCGTCGTCGCGCTCGCCGAACGCCTCGGCGAGGACGGCACGTCGCCACGCTCGAGCATTGCTATTTCGGAGTGGTCCGTCTCCACCACGTACCGGTACTTCGGCTACTGCCCGATTGAGCGCTGTACCTGGGGGTGCACATCAGGATGGCACCGGGACGTCGAACTGGGTGTGATAAAGCTCGGCGTATCGGCCGTCGGCGGCCAACAGATCCTCGTGACGCCCACGCTCGATGATTCGCCCGCCCTCGATCACCAGGATCGAATCGGCCGAGCGAATGGTCGACAACCGGTGGGCGATGACGATCGCCGTGCGGCCCGCCAATGCCTCTTCCAATGCCTCTTGGACCGCGGCCTCGGACGTCGAGTCCAAATGGGCGGTGGCCTCGTCGAGGATGACGACCCGCGGCTTCGCCAACAGCAACCGGGCGATGGTCAATCGCTGCCGCTCGCCGCCGGACAGGCGATATCCGCGCTCACCGACAATGGTGTCCAGACCGTCCGGCAATTCACGGACCACGGTTTCCAGGCGGGCGCGACGCAAGGCGTCCCACAGCTCCGCCTCACTGGCCTCAGGTGCTGCGAGCATCAGGTTCGAGCGAAGCGACTGGTGGAACAGGTGCCCGTCCTGGGTGACCAGGCCGACCGCTTCGCGGATCGAGGCGAACGGCAGGTCGCGGATATCGACGCCGGCCAACCGGACGGCGCCCGCGTCGACATCGTAGAGCCGGGGCAGCAACGACGCGATGGTCGACTTGCCCGCACCCGAAGTGCCCACCAGCGCCACCAACTGACCGGGCTCGGCGGTGAACGAGATGTCGTGCAGAACATCGACCCCACCTCGGGTGTCGAGTACGGCGACGTCCTCCAGCGAGGCTAGGGACACCTTTTCCGCCGACGGATAACCGAAGGTCACGCCGTCGAACTCGACAGCCACCGGTCCGTCCGGCAACGGGACGGGTTGATCACGCTCACGAACCAGCGGCACCAGGTCCAACACCTCGAAGACCCGCTCGAAGCTGACCAGCGCCGACATGATGTCGACCCGTGCATTCGCCAGCGCAGTCAGGGGGGCGTAGAGCCGAGTGAGCAGCAGGGCCAGGCTGACGACATCGCCCGCGTCCAAGGATCCGCGCAATGCCAGCACGCCGCCCAGGCCATAAACCAACGACAGTGCGAGCGCCGACACGAAGACCAGGGTGGTGATGAATGCCCACTGCACCATCGCGGTTCGGACCCCGTTGTCGCGGACCCGGCGGGCGCGATCGACGTATTCGTGAGCCTCGCGGTCGGGGTCGGCGAACAACTTGACGAGGGTGGCACCGGGGGCAGAGAACCGTTCGGTCGTCTGATCCGTCATCGCGGCATTGAGGTCTGCCGATTCTCGGCCCAATCCGACCAGCCGTTTACCTGTTCGGCGTGCCATGACGATGAACGCAGGAAGCAACACCAGCGACAGAAGGGTGATCTGCCACGACAGGGCGAGCATGACACCCAGAGTGAGCAATAAGGTCACCGAGTTGCTGACGATTCCGGACAGCGTGTCGCTGAATGCGCGCTGCGCACCGATCACGTCACTGTTGAGGCGTGAGACCAGGGCGCCGGTTCGGGTCCTGGTGAAGAAGGCAACAGGCATCCGCTGCACCTGCTTGTACACGGCGGTGCGCAGATCGAGGATGAGGCTCTCGCCCAGGCTGCTCGACAGGAACCTGCTGAGCATGCTGAACCCGGCTTCGGCGACAGCGATCACGGCGATGAGCACGGCCAGGACGATCACTGTGCGTTCGCTGTCCCGGTTCGAGATGGCGTCGATGACCCGTCCTGCCAGCAACGGCGTCGCCACGGTCAACACGGCCTGGACGATGCCGATGATCACGAACCACACGATGCGGACCCGGTGCGGGCGGGCGAAGCCGAGCACCCTGCGCAGCGTTCCCCTGGCGAAGATCCGGTTCTCGCGCCGCTGCCCGGCGTTGTACATCGCCCGCCAGGCCGTCATTTCCATGCTCACGTCAACCACAGTACGACTCGAACCCCAATCCGGGCCGGGACGAACGACGCAGACTCCCGGCCCTTCATGGAGGCTGGATTATTCCCGGCGACGACTCGATGGGCATCAGCCGTGATGGGCCCCGAAGCGAGGCGCTGGCACTCGCTCCGGGGCCACGCCATGACTATTGTCGCGTCCACTCGCGATCACCACGAACTCGTCACGTACTCGTCACGAGCCCGCTACGAATGAGGGACGAACCAGACTCGGGCAGCCGCGTACCATCTATGCGATTCATTTCCGGCACACAAGTGTCCGCCGTGCCATGCACAATGAGGGTTGGAGACTGAATGTCCGACAGCACCCGGTTGGGCCGTATCCAAAACACCTCGTTCAAAAATCCTCGCCCATGCCAGACCGTCGCCGAATGATGAAGGTGGCCATCGGCTGAGAGTCTCGACGCGGCCTCGTCATCGAGAAAGCTATCAACCCAATACGACTTGTCCTCGATGTATCGACGATAGTGATCCAGTTGTGGATCGAGAAGCACGAGGCGGGCAATCTCCGCGGGTCGCTGGCCTGCATACCGCAGCTGGACGCGATGGCCCGTCGGGTTCGACCAACGTCCCTGCCAGACGTAAACCGTCGAACGTTCGAAGGCTCACCTCGCTCGGTGTCGACATGAGCGAAATCCTTGCACGAGGTGCGTCCAGGGCAGCTGAGTCGGCGCGGACCTCCATGGACGAGCGACACCCCGCGCGGCACCCCTCGACGGACGTCGGGTCAGCGGCGTCGCTAGGGAACGAGTCTCGGCGGGTCGCCGAGATAGCGCGCCACGATCCCGGCCAACTCGGCGCCAGTCAGGGGACGGCGGCGCACCATCTCGGCATAGAACACAGGTCCCTCCAACAGCCCCATCGAGGCAGGAACGTCGAGATCGACCGGCAGGCGACGATCGGCGGACGCGCGGGCCAACACGATCTCGGCCGGTCGACAGCCTTCGTCGGTCAGCGAACGTCGTAGGTCCTCAAATGATGGATCATGCTCCGCCTTCTCCCCGAGAGAGCACACGACGTAGGCCAGACCGCCGAGGCGCAGCGCCTCGGCTAGCGCCGTCAGGTGGGTCACCAGGTCTCGTTCGAGGTCGCCGGTCACGGGAGCGTGCGGCACGTCCTGTGTCGCCATGACCTCGCGCAATAACGCCATGGCGTCGGCCCAGTGCCGGTAGAGGGTTCGGCGACCGACCCCGGACGCCTCGGCAACGCGGGCGTGTGTGACCGCGTCGACGCCCTCGGTCCGGAGCAGGGTGCGGGCAGCCAGCAGCGCCGACGCTCGGGTACGGGCGGCCCGAGGGTCCATGCCGCAACTGTGACACTCCTTGCGCCGGATCCCTCTCTGGCACATGATGTGTCACATGCCGTCCGAGTCATTGGTCGAGGTGGCCAGGTCCTTCTTCACCGACGTGGAATCCGACAACACCCGAGAGCACTGGCGAGAGGTGAAGTCCGTCTACGACGACGTCATCCGCCCCGGCTTCCTCGACCTCGTGGAGCCGGCGAGCGGGTTCGGTGCGTGGCGTGTGTACCGCGCGGCCAACGACACCCGGTTCGGCAACGCCAAGGGCCCGTACAAGACCTTCATCGGCGCCGTGGCCGAGCGTCCCGACGGCGTGGGGGCGTTCGTCAAGCTCGATTCGCGAGGCCTGCTGGTCGGGACCGGACTGCCGCAGCCCGCCCCGGACCAGTTGCCCCGGCTGCGCGACGGAATCGCCGGTGAGGCGGGCGGATCCTTCGTCGCCGCCGTGACCTCCACCCGCGATGCCGGCGCGGACGTCCACGGTGGCAGGTGGGAGCCGCTCAAGCGCGTGCCCCGCCCCTATCCTCCAGATCACCCGCGAGGCGAGTACCTGCGCTGGAAAGGCGTCGAGGTCAATGTCCGTAGTGGCGAACCGACGGATCTCGGCGCGCTGCTCGACCGGGGGGCAGCAGTGCACTGGTGGCTGGCTCGCCACGTCGGCCCCAGCCACATGAGCGCGGCGGAGCGTTACGCACCCAAGGGCTGAATGGCGAGAAAAGCACGGGCGCGCGCCATCGCGACGTCGTCGACCTGCCCGCCTGCTGCCCGGACCGACCCGACACCGGCCACCGCGCCGACGCCGGGCTCGACCGTGGCCGCCATCGTCATCGCCTTGAACGCGCAACCGGTGCACATCCCGGTGAATCTGACCGTCACCTCGGCCCCGGTCACGCCGACCAGCTCCAGTCCACCGCCGTGCGCCCGCAGGGCACGACTCGCTCGCGCCACGGCTGCGGCGACCTCGCCATCGGCCACGCCGCCCGGCGCCACTGTCACGCCTCGACCGGGTGCCGCACGGCTGGCAGGGGCTGGGTCGGTAGCTCGATGCCCATGAGGCGGGCGAAGTTGCCACCGAGGATCTTGCGTTTGTCCTCGTGCGTGATCTGCGGATAGCCGTACCCGAGTCGCAGGTCCTCGGGGATCTCCAACTGCATAAACGCCTCCACGTACGGCCTGGGCGGACCTGCCAGTCCCGCTTCGGACCCCCACATCAGCTTGTCCACGCCCACCTCGAACAGCAGTCTGCCGAGCTGGGTCTGCACCAGGCGCGGCTGTATCGGGGTGAAACAGAGATTCGCCGACAGGACCAGGTGGACGTTGGGCCACCGAGCGGCGATGTTGAGGGTCTCGTCGAAATACGGGATACCGAGGTGATGTATCAGGAATTGCATGTCGGGGAAGTCACGTGCCGCCCGCTGGATGTCGTTGGGCCGGGTCTGTTCGACAGGGGTGAGGCCGAACGGGAATCCCTTGTGGAACTGGAGGACCGTGACGCCGAGCTCTCGCGCCTTCTCGTACACCGGATAGGCGACCGCCTCGTCGTCGCACTGCCAGGTCCGACCGTCGGTGTGGCCGTTGTAGAACTTCATGCTGATCGCGCCGAGTTCCTTCACCTGCCATTCGAGGTGTTCCAGCGCAGCAGTCAGGCCTCGCCACGACGGGTCGACGCCGCCACAGAAGAACGCCCGGTCGGGATAGGCGTCACGAAACGCCGCCTGCAACCGCACCGGGGCCCACCAGTCCGCGAACCAGTCCCAGATCGGCACCACCTGGGCCATCGCCAGGTCCGTGGGCGAATCGTCGAACACCATCCGGCCCATCGTCGCCACGCTGAGCTCGGTGTCGAATCGGGTCTGGTCGCCGTGTAGTGGCCGCAGTCCCTCACCGAGCATCAATGCGAGGTCACGGCTGCGCTGCGCACCGGGGACGTCCAGCATGTTCGCGTCGCTCATATCGTGGAGGTGCACGACGTTGTCGAACACCGCGATGTCACCGATCATGAGTTGTCCTTCAATTGGTCGAGCATCCGGGCCATCTCCTCGACGTGCCATATCTCGCTGATCTTGCCGTCGCGCACCTTCACCACGTCGATGCCACTGAACTCGACCCGCCTACCGGTCGGTGGGATATCACCGAGGGGGCCCAGATGCGTGGCCCGCAGGGTCCAGAAGTCGACGGCCATGTCGCCGTCGGCGAGGACGCCGTGCAGGGTCATCCGGATATCGGGAAATGCCGTCGAGAACGTCTCGATGACCTCGCGCAGCCCGGCATGACCCGGCGTCTGGCCGGGCAGCATGTTGTGATCGACGATGTCGTCGGCGTACATCTCGGGAATGAGAGTGGCGTCACTTCGGCCCCACAGGTCCTCGATCTGACGCCGGACGAGCGCTCGCATCTGGTCAGGGGTCAACCCGGCGCTCACGCTGCGTGCTCCTGCCACTGCCTGGGGCGCAGTCCGAGGGCGGCCACCGTCGCGCGCCGCCGCTGGGCCAACGCCTGACGTGCCGCGTCCGACATCACGCCCTCGTGCCAGACGAACGACGGGTCCACCGTGACCCGCAACTCGGCCTCGGCCCCCAACTCTGCCCGGCACTCAGTCTCGGCCGCCGCGACCAGCATCCCGACGAAGGTGCATCCCGGACCGGTCATCCCCAGGACGACGTGCACGACGTCACCCCGCTCGGCCGTCACCGAGATCACCAGGCCCATGTCCACCAGCGACATGCCCGGTCCCGAGGCGAGGCTGCACGGATCCATCACCCGTGACAGCGCGGTGTGCACCCGCTCGATCACGTCGACACCCCGGCAGCCGCCCGCCAGTTCGAGAACGGGGCAGCCAACCCGTGCTGCTCACGCGCCTGCGTCCACTCGTCCCCGACCTGTGCGGCCACGATCCCGGGCAGATCCAGGCCGGCCATGCGGGCGTAGTTCCCGCCCAGGATCATCGCCTTCTGGTTGCGATCCAGCGGCGGCAGACCGTACTTGTCGAGGATGTCGGGCGGCATCTCGAAATCCCAGAAGGCCTCGAGCCCCAGGTTGGGATGGGCGAACAGCGCCCCGTCGGAGTACAGCAGCTTGGCGGGCCCACCCCAGAACAGCATCTCGGCCATGGCCTCGGCGAACAGCCGGGGTGCCTTGCTGATCAGCATGGTGGTGATCTCGAGGTTGGCATAGACGTTGGGGAAGCGGGCCAGGGCATACGCGGTCTCGGCGACGAAGGCCATCCCGGCATGCACGATCTCGAACGCCAGTTGCCCGAACACCATGGCCGCGACCTCGACGTCGGCGATCGAATACGGCGCGAGCGGCACCGGGCCGTTCGGCAGGGCCTTGTGGATCGCGACGACCCTGATCCCCAGATCGAGCATGCGTTGATACAGCGGAAACATCAGCTCGGGATCGTCCAGCCGAAACGTTCGATATGGCTCCAGCTGGTCCGGGTACATCTTGACGCCGATGGCCTCGGGCAGCTGCTCGTGTTGGCTCTCCAAATCGTCGAGGCAGCGCTGCAGACCGAGTGTCGGATCGATCCCCAGGTAGGTGACGACACGACCGGGCCACCGTCGTTGCAGCTCTACGGCCTTGTCGAACGAGCACAGGCCGTCCGCGAACAACGAGTCCAGGCGCAGCGCGTGATAGACGAGGACGTCGACGTCACTTTCCAGAAAATGTGTCCGCGCCAGAAGTTCTGCACTCTGGTCGATCTGGAACACGTCCTTGGCGACCTGCCAGTCGGGCGGGTTGAAGTGCGAGTGGATGCCGAAGAACGCGTCCCGCACCGCCGCGCCGATCGGGCCTCTGGCATTGGCCGCCTCGAAGTTGTACGCGTGGGCGACCGCGTTGACCACTGGGATTCCATCAATCATGTGACGCCCTCCGCCGTGCCGTTCGGGTGCCGTCACAGTAGGCGTTTTCGTGACGACCGTCTAGACAACGCAATGCGCAACGGCCACACTGGGGCCATGGACTTCGGCGTCATGCTCCCCAACGGCATCCCGCAGGTCAGTGGCGACACTGTGCTGGAGTGGGCGAGGCACGCCGAAGAGTCGGATGCCTTCTCGCTCCTGACGGTCCAGGACCGGCTGGCGTACTGCAACCTCGACCCGGTGGTCACGCTCGCCGCCGTCGCGGCTGTGACCCGACGCATCCCGCTCATGACGTACGTGTCACTGGCGGGTGCGCGCAATGCCGCGGCGTTCGGCAAGGAGGTCGCCACGTTGGCGGCGTTCGCACCGGGGCGGTTGTCCATCGGGGTGGGTGTGGGTGCCCGCCCCGACGACTACGTCGCGACGGGCGTCGATTGGTCGCACCGCGGGGACGCCCTCGACGCCGCCCTGGACGTACTGGTCGGGCTGCGGCGGCGCAGCGACCCACTCCAGTGCCTGGGTCCTGACCTGGCCGACGACGTGCAGATCCTGGTGGGAGGCGCGTCACCGCGTGCGATCGGGCGCATCCTGCGCCACGGAACCGGCTACGCCCACGGTGGGGTGGCTCCGTGGATCTTCGGCCTGGAGGGCCACGGCGTGCGCGAGGCCTGGAAGGGTGCGGGCAAGCCCGGTGCGCCACGGATCATCGCGAGCACCTGGGTGGCGTCGACAGAGCAGGTCCATGCGCGCGCGGTCTCGTGGATGGACGACTACATGCTGCAGGGCGGACCCCCACTGCCGGTTCGCGACCAGATCCACGTCGGCGACGCCGGGGTTCGCGAGGTGGTCGAGGAGTTCGCCCGCTACGGCGCGACCGAGGTGGTCCTGGTGCCGTGTGTCGAGGACGCGTCCGAGCTGGAGTGGGTGACCGCGGTCGCGCGGTCGATGACCGACATCGTCACCGCCGCCGAGCCCGAGGTACCCACCCCACCGGCACACGTCCTGGCCGCGATGGGCGGGGCACCCGGCGGTCCCCCGCCCGGGATGGGTGCCTTGCAACCGCACGCGTGAGAGTCGTCTGGCTGCCCGCGGATGCCGACGACCAGGCGATCGGTCCACTACCCGACACCGTGGCGCGGCAGCCGTGGGGCGATCGTGCCGGCGACGTCGGTTTCGTCGTCGTGGCACCGACGGCCCGTACCCGGTTCGCCGCCGAACTCGGCTCGCTCACGTCACTCGACGTGGTGCAGACCCTCAACTCCGGCGTGGACTGGCTGCCGCCGTTGCCTGCCGGTGTCCGACTCTGCAACGCCAGCGGCGTCCATGACGCACCCGTCGCCGAGTGGGTGGTGGCGGTCGTCCTGGCCGATGCCAAACGACTGCCTCATTTCGTCGACGCCCAGCGGGCCGGCCGCTGGGACCACACCGCCAATCTCGCCTTCGCCGACGGCATCCCGGCGCGTGACCTGGCGGAGAGCCGGGCGCTGATCATCGGGCACGGCAGCATAGGGCGAGCCGTGGCGGACCGCCTGAGAGCGTTCGGCGTGGAGGTCGTGGGGGTGGCCCGCCGCCAACGCGCCGACACCCACAGCCTGGCGGAGATCCCGGCGCTACTCCCCCACGCCGACGTGGTGGTGCTCCTGGCCCCCGCCACACCGGCCACCCACCACCTGGTCGATGCCGCATTCCTCGCCGCCATGAAGCCGGGCGCACTGCTGGTCAATGCGGCGCGAGGGTCACTGGTCGACCACGATGCCCTGCTGGACACCCTGCGCGGCGGCCGGATCCGGGCCGCACTGGACGCCACCGACCCCGAACCGCTGCCCGACGACCATCCACTCTGGTCCGCTCCCGGCGTGCTGGTCACCCCACACGTCGCCGGATCGTCGGCGCACTGGCAGCGCCGCGCGTACACGCTGGTGGGCGATCAGATCCGCCGCTGGGCAACCGGCGCGGCCCTGCTCAACGTCCGCGAGGGCGGTTACTGACTCACCGGCGCCCGCGTCGCCAGCCGGCACGTCGTCAGCCGGCACGTCGCGGCAGACCGGTCAGCAGGTCGCTAGCCGGCACGTCGCCGCAGACCGGCCTCCGCCAGGACGGGTGCCAGCAGCGTCGAGTACTGGTCGATCCCCGCCTCGTAATCCAGCCACGACACCGCGACCCCTGAGACTCCGGCAGCAGACAGGGCCGCGAGTCGCTCGACGATCGTCTGCGGCGAGCCGACAAGCGGCAGGGCGAAGAATCCGGCGATCGCCGCGGCCTGCATGTACTCGTGGTCGAAGTCCGCGCTGGCCGAATTGGGGATCAGCAGCCGGATGGCGTTGCGGGCCGCCTCGTGGTCACCCAGCTCGGTGGTCTGCCGCCGGTACTCGGCCTGGGCTGCGGCGTCCGTCTCCGCGCACACGATGTGCCCGGCCACGAACACCGACAGGTCCCGGCCGTGCTCGCCCGCCAGCGCCTTCGCGGCACGAACCGAGTCGGCTGCACCGGCGATGTCCGGCAACAGGGCGAACGAGACGTCCGCATGACGGGCGGCGAACCCTCGCCCGGACGGACTGCCGCCCGCGTTCATCACCACGGGCGCCGGCCACTGGACGGGTTTGGGCTCGGACAACACGTGGCTGCCGCGAAAGAATCGACCGTCGACGTCGAACTCCGCCTCGGCGTCGAAGATCCGCCTGACGACGCCGATCCACTCCTCGGCCATGGCGTACCGGTCGTCATGGGCCTGCTGTTCCAGGCCGAACATCGCGAACTCGTCCGAGTTCCACCCCGCGACGACGTTCAGCCCGAACCGTCCGCGCGAGATGTGGTCGACGGTCGCGATCTGCTTGGCGGCAGCGACAGGGTGGTGGACCGGGACGTGGACGGTGGCGAACACCCCGATCCGCTCTGTCACGGCCGAGACTCCCGCCGCCCAGGTGAACGTGTCGAACGAGCGGTGGGACCGGCGGTCCTCGGCGGCTGACATTCCCCGCCACCTGGCCACCGGAATGATCGCCTCGAAACCGGCCCGGTCGGCCGCCTGGGCGATCCGGACCGTCTCGGCCCACGTCACCTGCGGTGCGCTGGGTGACCGGGTCAGGTTGGCCCCGCCCGCCATGTTGGGGCTGAACACCGCCAACGTGAGCGAATGAGGACTGCCCAGGACGGGGTGAGCAGCACGGTCCACCCGGTCGCCGGGCCGGGTGGCACCGAGCGTCACACCGTGACCGGGGGCTGCGTCGACCCGTTGCCGAGCACCTCGGGGATGTGGCCCGTAGCCGTCGGGAGGTCGCGACCGTCGGCGAGGCGAACGACCGGCTGGTGCTTCGGCGCGGGGATGGTGGCCGCCTGCTCGGAGTTGGTGATCGGGACGGCCCGCTCGGTCCGCAGGTGATCCGGTTTGCCGTCGGGTTCGCGGAAGGCCGGCATGACCTCCTCGGCCATGATCTGGAGGTTCTTCATGACCATCCAGTTGGGCATGGCACCCAGGTGCCCACCGGCGCTGACGGCCATTCCGAGGCCGAATTCGTCCGCCTGCTGCCCGTACTTGTCGATGACGGTCTGCGGCGAGCCCACGACGATGTGACCCGATTCGATGAGTTCGTCGTAGCTCATCTCCCAGAAGTTCTTGACCCCGGCCGCGGCGCGACCCTGAATCGTCCGCAACATGGCGGCGGAGGTGTTGTAGCCGGGCGGCATCAGGTGATGCATGGGAATCTTGAGGCCGGTCCGGAAGAACCACATGGCGTGCGGCATGAACTCGCGGTAGGCCTGCTCGTCGGTCTCGGCGACGTAGGTGGGGATGACCCGCCCCAACTGGGTGGGCTCGGGCGAGTAGCCGTACTTCTCCTCGCAGATCTGGCGGAACAACGCGAAGGATTTCTTGGTGATCCAGTTGGAGGTCGTCGTCTGCATGTACGAGAAGCGGCGCTTGGCGACCTCTTCGATCGTCTCGGTCGACCCGGTTCCCGGCATCCAGATCGGCGGGTGCGGCTGCTGCACCGGCTTGGGCCAGATGTTCGCGTATTCGATGTCGTAGTGCTCGCCCTGCCAGGTGAACGGGCCGTCCTCGGTCCAGGCCTTGAGGATCAGGTCGTGCGCCTCCCAGAAACGGCCCTTGCTGCGCGTCGGGTCCATTCCGCTGGAGTGGTATTCGGCGCCCATCCCCCGGACGTGGCCGGAGATGATCCGGCCGCCCGAGATGATGTCGAGCATGGCGATCTCTTCTGCCACCCGCAGCGGGTTCTGGTGCAGCGGCAGGGCATTGCCGATGACGCCGATCCGGATGTGCGACGTCCGGGCTGCCAGGTATCCGGCCCACACGTTCGGGGCCGCGATGGTGCCGAACGCATTCTGGTGGTGCTCGTTGACGATGATGCCGTCGTACCCGAACCGTTCCGAGGCGACCAGCTGTTCGAGGAATTCGACGTAGAGCTTGTGGGCCACCTTCGGATCGAACAGCGTGTTGGGAATCGTGATCCAGCTCGACTCGATGTCCTCGCCGGGCGGAATGAACGGGTAGGGCATCAGGGTGAAGTTGTAGAACTGCAGACGGTTAGCCACGGGGCACCTCCACTAGTGACTCGATGAATGACGCGACGACGTCCGCGGTCCGGTGCGGCGCCGTGAACGGAAAGGCGTGCCCGCCGTCCACCGTCGCCGTGGTGGCGCCCAGCAGCTCGGCCCATCGGGCGATGTGGGCCGACGGCAGGATGCGGTCGTCACTGCCCCCGACGACGAGGGACGCCAACCCCCGCCCGGCCAGTTGCGGCAGCCGATGGTCGAGCGCCAGGTCGTAGCGCCACTGCCACATCAGCCGGGCGGCGGCACCCATCTCGCCGTACCGGTGGGCCCACTCCTCCATGCCGCCGTCCGCCGGTGTGGCCACCCCTGGCACCAGGCCGGCCACCAGGGCCGGATCGGCGTCGAGCAGTCCGTAGGCCTCCGCGAAACCGGCCGGGTTCATCAAGAAGATGTTGGCCAGCGGGTGGCCGGGCACACGCAGCCCGAACGGCGCCAGCAACGTCAGGCTCCGCACCCGATCGTGGAACCACACGGCCAGTTCAGAGGCCGTCCAGCCTCCCAAGCCGTAACCGACGAGGTGCACCCGACCCAGGTCCAGGGCGTCCAGGAGGTCGCGCAGCAGCAGTACGACGTCGTCACGGCCCTTGATCCAGGACGGCAACTCACTGGCACCGAACCCCGGCGCCTCGGGTGCGATCACTGCGTGACGTTCCGCCAGGGCCTGGTGGACGGGTAGCCACCGTCGGCTGGCCCAGTGTCCGTTGAGGAAGACGACGGGTTCGCCGACTCCGCCGCGGCGCAGTGCCAGGGTGACACCGTCGACGACGATCGTCTCGGGCTCGCTCCAGTGGGCGACGGGCATGGGCGGCGTCAGTGTCGCCGCCGCGCCTGTCACTGGACGTCTCCGGCAACGATCAGCTGAACGTCGATATTGCCGCGGGTGGCGTTGCTGTACGGGCACAGCTGGTGGGCGACGTCGACGACCTCGCGGCGCGCCGTCGCCTCGACGTGAGGCAGGGCCACCGTCAGGCTCACCGTCAGACCGAAGCCCGGCCGCTCGCCCAGCGGGCCGATCCCGACCTCGGCCGACACGGTGCTGCCGGACACGTCGAGCTTGCGCTCGCGGGCCACAGTGCGGACAGCGGAGTGGAAGCACGCCGCGTAGCCGGCCGCGAACAGCTGCTCGGGATTGGACCCCTGACCGGACCCCCCCATCGCGACGGGGTGGGCGAGCACCAGGTCGATCACGCCGTCGTCGGTGCGGGTGTGGCCCTGGCGGCCATCGCCACTCGCGGTGGCACGCGCGGTGTAGAGGACGTTCATCTCAGGCCTCGTTTCGTCGTGGGGCATCGGAATCGGAGATCGCGTCGAGGAAGCCCGTCACCACGGCGCGGAAGGACTCGGGTCGTTCGAGGTGCGGGCAGTGACCGGCGTCGGCCTCGACGTGCAGGCGGGCGTCGGGCAGGCCGGCGACGAAGGGCGCCGCCCACCCCGCGGGTTTGATGGCGTCGCGCCCGCCGGCCACGACCAGGGTCGGTTGCCGCAGGAGCGACAGGTCGGACGGCACGGGCGAAGCGCTGGGCCGTGGACTACGGATGCCCAGCGCGGCGAAGGCCTCGTAGGCCCCGGGCAGCAGGGCGGCCTCGACACGTCGAGCGACGAACGCGTCGTCCAGGCGCCACGCCGGATCGGCGAACGCGAGGCCGATCTGGGCGCGCATCGACTCGGTCGTACCGTCGAACGCCGCGAGGTTCGACCTCACGTCGGCAGGTATCGGCGCACCGCCCGCACTGACCAGTACCAACGACCGGGCGGTGAGCAGCGGCGGGCGGGCGGTCAGGGCGGACAGCGCCACCGACCCACCCATCGAGAGGCCGATCAGGTCCACGGCATCGAAGCCGAGCGCGGTGACCAGCGCCCCGAGATGGCGAGCCATGAAGCCCAGCGGATCGGCGAGGTCGACCAACTTGGCCGAATGACCGAAGCCCGGGACGTCGTAGGCGACGACCGGGCGCTGGGTGCCGAGGGCGGCGACCGTGTCACCCCAGGTCGTGACGGCTGACTCGCCCCATGCGCCGCCGTGGATCAGGACCACCGGTGTCCCCTGGTGGTGCAGACCTGCCGCCACGTAGTGCGTGCTCACGCCCGCCACGTCGACCAGCTCATCGACTGCGACTGTCACGATCCCTCCCTTGCGTACCGTTGACGACCGTCACAACGATAGCATCCGGCCTCAGCGGCAAGCCGCCGGTTCTCTATAGCGTGACCATTGCGCCCGTCGCGAAATCGGAATAACCTCCGAGACACCCAAATCTGCTCGGAGGTAGCGATGGCACTTCACAAGACCGACCACGAACATCCCCATGCCGACCTGGTGCGACGAGCCCACGCCGCCTTCAAGGCCGGCGACCACGCCGAGATCTCGGCGCTGTTCGCCGAGGACATCGTCTGGACGGTCGGTGGTGAGGGACCACAGACCGGAACCACCGTCGGCATGGCCAACGTGATGGGCAACTTCGGCGAGATCATGGCGATGACCGAGGGGACGTACGTCGCTGACCCGGTCGACTACGTGGGCAGTGACGACCACGCGATCAACATCAGTCACCTGACGGCACGGCGCCCCGACGGTCGAACGATCGACATCTACGAGGCAGTGATCTTCAAGGTCCGCGACGGCAAGCTCGCCGAGGCACAGCACATCGCCTACGACGAGAAGGCGTGGGAGAACTTCTTCGCCTGATCGACATGGTCGATCACCGAGGGCGCGGATCCCGCACACCGGGATCGGCGCCCTCGCCCGTTTCCGGATAATCATAGAGGAATCGTTGCGCTCGTCACGAGTTGGTCATACGCTCCAGCCACACGTCATCGTGACGGTCGTCACTCGAAGGAGGCACCGATGGCACATTCCCGTTGGCTGGCTGCGGCATTCGTCGTCCCGGCTCTCACGATCGCCGCCGCCGCATGTGGCGGTGATGCCGGCACCGACGCCGACCCCAGCACCGCGCCATCGAGCGCCGCCCCCTCGGACACGGCGGCCGCAAGCGACGCCGCTGCCTCTCCTGACGCCAGTGCCGCGGGCGCCGCCGCGGGCGAGATCGGCTGCGAGGCCGCCGACGGCGCCGTCGTCGGGTTCAGCGAGCCGCTCCCCGACCCCAACTTCGAGAGCATCGGCGCGATCATCGAGGCAAAGTTGGGCGAGTACAACGCGACCCTGGTGCGGGTCAACGCCAACCTGGACCCCGGCAAGCAGATCGCCGACATCCAGAGCCTCATCCAGTCCGACGTCGACGTCCTGATCGCCAACCCGATCGACGCGAACTCGACCATCGCGGCATTCGACGCCGCCCGCGAGGCCGACATTCCGATCGTGGCGCAGGAGACGACCATCGGCGGCCCGTTCCTCACCAACATCACCGCGGACGTCGAATCGGCCGCCACCGAGGGCGC
The DNA here is from genome assembly GCA_031398915.1 of Micrococcales bacterium. Lineage (GTDB taxonomy): Bacteria > Actinomycetota > Actinomycetes > Actinomycetales > JBBAYJ01 > JANNOG01. The sequence goes on from JANNOG010000060.1 coordinate 29,272, forward strand.
TGCGATCCTGGCCGAGGCCGTGGGTGACGGGTCGGTCGGCGCCATCAACGGCCCGGAGTTCGTCGAGGTCATCCGACGCGAGAACGTCGCCTTCGCCCAAGCCGCCGACGCAGCCGGATTGACCGTCGCCGACACCCAGGTCAACCAGACCATCACCCCCGAGGCCGCCCGCGCCATCGCCGACGGCTGGAAGCAGCAGTTCGGCGCCGACCTGGCCGGCTTCTGGGCCTTCAACGACACCTCCGCCGTCGCCGCGGCCTCGGCCAGTGACGACACATTCGACCCGGTCATCGTCTCGATCAACGGCCAGCCCGAGGTCATCCCACTGGTCGAGAGCGGCGCGATCCTCGCGACGTTCGACCTGCAGCAGGACAAGCTCGGTCAGGCGCTCGCCTACGCGGCCCTCGCCGGCATCTGCGGCACCGAGGTGCCCGAGGAGATCGTCATCCCCGTCAAGGAGATCAACGCCGACAACGTGGCCGACTGGCGACCGCTGACGGACCGGGTGGACGACCCGTTCGATGTCCGATTCGAAGAGCTCGACGGGCGCACGTTCCTCGTCACCGAGTGAGCACATGACCACACCGGCTACCGCGTCCCCATTGACGTCCGACCGTGGGGACGCGGTGCTCCAGGTCCGGGGTGTCTCCAAGACCTTCGGCTCCGTCAGGGCCCTGGCCGCGGTCGATCTCGAGGTCAGGGCCGGCGAGGTGGTCGCCCTGGTCGGCGAGAACGGCTCGGGCAAGTCGACGCTGTCCAACATCCTCGGTGGGGCACTGCGGCCGGACTCGGGGACGATCGAGATGGGCGGCGCGACGATGGCGTTCGTCCGCCCCCGCGATGCACTGGACGCCGGGATCGCCGTGGTGCGCCAGGAACCCGCGGCCGTCCCCCACCTGAGCCTCGCCGAGAACGTCCTGCTGCCCCGACTGCGCAGACTCGCGGTCCTGGTCGACCCTCGGGCACTCGCCGCCGCTGCCCTGCCGTACCTGCGGCGCGTCGGCCTCGACGACGATCCGATGACCACGCTGGCGTCGCTGCCCCCCGGGCGGCGCGAACTCGTCGAGATCGCCCGGGCGCTTGCCACGCACCCCCGGGTACTGGTCCTCGACGAGGTCACCACCCGGTTGCCGGACCCCGAGCACCTGTTCGCAGTCGTCGAGGCCGAGCTGGCGCGCGGGCTCTCGGTGGTCTTCATCACCCACCGGCTGCGCGAGATCCGCCGCCTGGCCCACCGGGCGGTCGTCCTGCGCGACGGTGTCAAGGTCGCCGAACTGGCACGCGACGACCTGGGCGACGAGCGGATCAGCTCGGCGATGGTCGGGCGCTCGCTGGGCGAGTACTTCGCCAAGCGTGACGTCGTACCGGGTGAGGTCATATTGCGGGTCGAGGGCGTGGTGACCGATCGCGCGCCGACGCCGATCGACATCGAGGTGCGCTCGGGCGAGATCGTCGGCGTCGCCGGTCTGGTCGGCTCGGGGCGGAGCGAACTGCTGGAGACCATCGCGGGAGCACGTCGCCACCGCCACGGTGCGGTCACCGTCGGTGGCGTCACCCTGCCGTCGGGCCACACCCGCGCCGCCGCCGCCGCCGGGGTGGCGCTGGTCCCCGAGGACCGACTCGCCCAGGCGCTGATCCCGGCGGCGAGCGTGACCTCGAACCTGAGTCTTCGACATCACCGGCTCCACCGGCTGGCCCATGCCGGACGTGAGCGGCGCGCGGCAGACCAGAGCGTGACCCGGTTCGGCATCCGCGCCGCTGCGGTGGACGTTCCGGTGGCGGCCCTGTCGGGGGGCAACGCCCAGAAGGTCGTCCTCGCCCGGTGCCTGAACGCCGAGCCGGCCGTGCTGTTGCTCGACGAACCGACCCGGGGTGTCGACGTCGGGGCCCGTGCCGAGATCTACGACCTGGTGGGCCGGCTGGTGGACCGCGGCGGCGCGATCCTGCTGGCCTCGTCGGACCTGCTGGAGCTGCTGGGCCTGTGCGACCGGATCGTCGTCCTGCACGACGGCGAGCTGGTCGGCGAGTTGAGCCGCGACGACGCGAGCGAAGAAGCCGTCACATTGCTGGCCACCGGTGGCCATCGAGAGGAGCAGCCGTGATCACCACGCCAGCCACGGATACCAGGGCGGCACCGGCACCGCGGCGACCCAGCCGGCTGCGTCGGGCCGGGCGCGCCGCCAACCAGTACGCGGGGGTGCTGGTCGTCCTCGCCGTCCTCGTCGTCGTGCTGGGAGCGACGCAGCCCCAGTTCCTCACCGGCGGCAATCTGATCATCATCCTGGAGACGAATGCCGTCCTTCTCGTCGTCGCCGTGGGTCTGACGTTCATCCTGCTGGTCGGCGGGATCGACCTCTCATTGGGCGGAACCATGGCGATGTCCGCGATCGGCATGTGGGGGCTGATCGATGCCGGTGTCCCGGCCTGGGTGGCCATCGTCGTGGTCGTCGTCGCAGGCACCGCCGTCGGGGCACTGGTCAACGGCCTCCTGATCGGGTGGGTGGGCCTGTCGTTCCTGGTGGTCACCATCGGGACCGCCTCGCTGTACCGGGGGATCGCCAACCTGGCGGCGGGTGGTCAGTCGCAGTCGCTGTACGAGAACGCCTTTCTGGTGGGCCTGGGCAAGAACCAGCTGTTCGGCGTGCCGATCATCGTGGTGATCGCCGCGGTGGTCCTGCTCGTCGGGATGTTCGTGCTCCGTTCCACCGGTTACGGCCGGATGGTGTACGCCGTCGGCGGCAATGCCGAGGCCGCGCGCCTGGCGGGCATCCCCATCGTGACGATCAGGGTGTCGGTGTACGCCATATCGGCGGGGTGTGCGGCGTTGGCCGCCGTGCTCGATGCGGGGCGACTCACCTCGGCGTCCCCGATGGCGGGCACCGGCATCGAGCTGACGGCGGGTGCGGCGGTGCTGCTCGGTGGTACATCGTTCACCGGCGGCCGGGGCACCCTGCTGGGAACCCTGCTCGGGGTGCTGTTCCTGGGCGTGCTGCAGAACGGGCTCACCCTGGCGGGCATCAGCCCGTTCTGGACCGGGATCGTCAGCGGTGTGGTGCTGATCGCGGCGATCGTCGTGGACCGTTTCCGTACCGGTCGGGCGATGCCATGAGCCTCCCGGCCGGCGACGCCCCCGGTTTCGATCCGTTGGTGTTCCGCCACGTCCTCGGCCACTTCGCCACGGGAGTCGTCGTGGTCGCCGCCGACGGCGACGACGGCCCGACCGGGATGGCCGCGAACTCGTTCACGTCCGTGTCCCTCGATCCGCCGCTGGTGGCGTTCTGCGCCGACAACTCCTCGACGACCTGGCCACGGCTGCGTGCCGCGGGCGCCTTCGCGATCTCGATCCTGCGCAGTGACCAGGAGTACGTGGGGCGCGGCTTCGCCCGGCGGGGGATCGACCGCTTCGCCGGCACGCCGTGGCACCGCAGCCCCCAGGGACATCCCGTCATCACCGGAGCGCTGGCCTGGCTGGACTGCCGGATCGAGAGCGTGCTGCCGGCAGGCGACCACGAACTGGCCCTGGCCAGGGTGCTGGCGCTGTCCGCGGAAGAGGCCGGCGAGGCGCAGCCGCTGGTGTACTTCCGAGGCCGGTACGCCCAACTCACCTCGACCTGACCTGATGCGCCTCGGCGACTGCCACCCGGAATGATGGGGGCATGCCCGCAGAGTTCTGGTCCAGCGGCACCCCGTCCACCGCTTCCGGCCCGCTCGGTCGCCCCCGGGGCGGGGTCGGTGCTGCCGAGACCGGCGACATGGTCGACCTGCAGCAGGCGGGACGACCCAGTTATCTGATCATGGACGTGTGCGGCGCCTACATGCGGCCGATGGGTGGCTGGTTTCCGGTGTCCAGCCTGGTGGTGCTGATGGGTCAGCTCGGGGTGGACGAGCAGGCCGTTCGCTCGGCCGTCTCGCGCATCACCAAGCGCGGGCTGCTGGTCGCCGAGACCCGTTCCGGGGTCCGGGGTTACCGCCTCTCGGACACCGCGATACCGGTCCTCGACGATGCGGATCAGCGGATCTTCAGCCAGGGCGAGCGTGCCCAGCTGAGCGACGGTTGGGTGCTGGTGTCGTTCTCCATCCCCGAGGAGGACCGCGACAAGCGTTACCTGTTGCGGTCACGGTTGTCCTGGCTCGGGTTCGGCATCCTGTCCAACGGGTTGTGGATCGCCCCCGCCTGGCTGACCGACGACCTGGAGGATTCGGTCCGGCAGATGGGATTCGAGCAGTACGTCACGGTGTTCCGGGGTGAGTACCGGGGATTCGACGACGCCAGGGCATTGGTCGAGCGGTGCTGGGAACTCGACTCACTGCGTGAGATGTATGCCGACTTCCTGTCCCGATGGCAACCGGTGCGGCAGAAGTGGACCCGAACCCGGCGCCCAGGGGGCATGGAGGCGTTCGTCGATTACACCCTGCTGCTCAATCAGTGGCGCAAGTTCCCCTACCTCGATCCCGGCCTGCCGCTGGAGCTGCTGCCGTCGGCGTGGGAGGGCCAGCGCGCCGCCGAGGTGTTCTTCAAGTTGCGCGACCGGCTCGAAGACGCGGCCACCGACCACGTCGTCGGGACGGTCGTCCTTGAAGAATCCGGCTAGCGGAATCCGGCTAGTCGGCGACGTGGATCCGCTGCGTCGAGGTGAACACCCCGTCCGGGTCGATCCGGCGTTTGATGTCGCCCAACCGGGCGTAGGTGGCCGGTGACCACGACGACCTGATGTGCTGTGGTGTCTCGTCGCGCCCGAGGTGGTTGACGTCCGCACCGCCGGCCGACAGCCGGTGGACCGACTCCCAGGTGCGCCTCATCCAGGCCCGATGCGCCGCGCCGTCCGTGGGGGCGTCCGGATCGTCCGGGAACCAGCCCGCGATGACCTCGATCAGCAGGTCGGCGTGTCGATACGAGAAGGCGGTCGCATCGTCGGCTCGCTCGGCGACCGCTGCGCCGAGTGGCCGCAGAACTATCTCGAACAGCGGTGAGCGTGCCTCGTGCGACGCCGCCACGAGGGCGTCGACGGCGGCGTCGTCGAGCGGGCGCAGCCATTCCGACCGGACGTCCCAACAGGCCCCGAAGGGTGCGCCGGCGTCGGCCGTCGACTGGAAGTCGGGATAGGGCAACGGGCGCACCAGGTCGGCGACCACCGGCACGGCGAGCCTCAGCCGGTCGAGCCACGGTGGGCCCGCCACGTCGTCGCCACATACGTTCAGCAGCAGGACGGGTCGGCCACGGACCGACTCGGGGAACGGCGGGGCAGGCGGCGCCATGACGATCACGGCTGTCCAGCTCAACTCCGGCGGTGGCGCGGGCTGGTCGAACAGCGCCCGCAGCGCCGCGGCTGCATGGTCGATGTCCACGACCAGCGTGCCGGCGACGACGGTGCGCAGCGGGTGTGCGCGAAAGACCATCGAGGTCACCGCACCGAAGTTGCCGCACCCGCCGCGCAGTGCCCACATCAGGTCCGGGTCGCTCTCGTCGCTCACGTCCAGGATGTCACCGTCGGCGGTGACCAGGTCGGCGGACACCAGGTTGTCGTGGGCGAGGCCCCACCGGCGGCTCAGCCACCCGAGCCCGGTGCCCAGGGTGAAGCCCGCCACGCCGACCGACGAGATCGACCCGCCCGGGGTCGCCAGGCCGTGGCGGTGGGTGGCGTTGTCGTAGTGCTGCCACAGCAGCCCGGTCTCGGTCGTCACCAGTCGGGCGTCGGGGTCGACGTGGATGCCGCGCAGTCCACGCAGGTCCACGACGACCCCGCCGTCGATCGCGGCGTGCCCGCCGAAGTTGTGCCCGCCGGCACGCACGGTCAGGGGCAACCCGTCCTGGCGAGCGCCGCGGATGGCCGCCGCGACATCGTCCGGGCTCTCGCAACGGACCAGGCGGGCCGGTCGGCGGTCGATCGAGCGGTTGAACACCGCGCGGGCGTCGTCGTTGCCGCGGTCGGCGGCGGTGATCGTCAGCATGTCGGGCACCTCTCAGTCGTGACGTCGAGCCAGCCAACCCGACACGACGGCGTGATAGTCGTGCGGTCGTTCCTCCTGCAGGTGGTGGCCCGCGCGATCCATCACATAGAGGTGTCCCCGCGGCACCATCCGGGCGAGCATCAACGGATAGTCGGGGGTGAGAAAGGCGTCGTACATTCCCCAGCAGAACAGGACGGGGGCATGGATCCGGCCTAGTTCGGCCGTCAGGTCCTGCCAATCCCCACGCGGTGAATCGGAGCGGGCGGCGAGCGCCATCTCGTCCGGGTCGAGGGACTGCCGGAAGCGCAGGTCGATCGTCTCCTCGGGAATGGCGGACGGGTCGTACCACTCCAGCCGGGCGATGAGGTCGCGCATCTTCGCGCGGGTCGGTCCCTCGCCGCCGTAATAGACATCTCGGGCGTTGCGCCCCCGGCGGGCACCCTCGGGCAACGGCGCCAGCGGACCGTAGAACACCGGCATCGAGCCGGTCACGACCAGTGAGCGGACCCGTTCGGGATATCGCGCGGCCAGATCGAGCGCGATCGTGCCACCCCACGAATTGCACACGATATCCGCGGCGACGATATCCAGTGAATCGAACAGGGCGACCGTGCGGGCGGCGTGGAAGTCCCACATCGGGCCGGTGATGAGGCACTTCTCGCTCTTCCCGTACTGCAGCAGGTCGACCAGCACGCACCTGCGGTCGACGGCGAAGAGCGTCGACACCTGGCCGAAGTCGGTCCATCCGGTGCAGCCGGGACCCCCACCGTGCAGGAACACGGTCGCCGGACCCGACGGCTGCCCCGTCTCGATGACGTGGAAGGTGACATCTCCGGCGACGACGTCGCGCCCCGCCGGGGGCGCCGACACAGGAATGGGTGCGAGCGTCACGAGGTCGTCCCGTCGATGATCATCACGGCCTTGCCGACCACCTGCCCGGCACGCAGTCGATCGAGGACGGCGCCGATGTCGTCGGCCCGGTAGTGCTCGATGGGCAGGGTGAGCTCGCCTCGGCCCAGCCTGGCGAGCAGGGTGGCGAAGACCTCGGTCAGGGCGGGGCCGCGGCGCATCAGGTTGATCGGACGCAGCGAGACGTCGGCGATCATCAACCGCTGGAGGTCGATACCGATGTGTCGCCCCGCCGTGTACCCGACCAGGACGACGGTGCCGCCCGGAGCGACCCGGGTCAGGGCGTGCTCCAGTACCGGACCGCCGACGGTGTCGATCACCAGGTCGAATTCGCGCTCGCCCATCTCGCGCGGGGTCAGCGTCACCGACGTCGCCGCCGCCGGCACATGGGCCAGTTTCTCCTCGCGACCGACCCAGCCGGTCACCACTGCGCCGGCCTCGGCGGCGAGCTGGACGGCCAGGCCACCGACCGCACCCGCGGCTCCGGTGACCAGGACGCGTTGCCCGGCCCGGACCGCGCCGACGTCGTGAACGGCCACCCAGGCGGTGCACACCGGCGAGAAGGCACAGCAGGCCAGCGCGTCGTCGATGCCGTCGGGCAGGACGGTGACGGCGTCGTCGGGGGCGACGACGTGTGTCGCCCAGGTGCCGTCGCGAGTCGTGCCCACCCCACCACCGCGTACCCGGACCCGGGCCCCGGTCGCCAGCGACTGCGACTCGACCACGACACCGGCCGCCTCGGTGCCGACCACGTGGGGTAGCGACGGCAACAGCCCGAACGACCCGGCGACGATGTCCGCGTCGACATGCGCGACCTGCGTGGCGTGGACCCGGACCAACGTCTCACCGCTACCGGCGACCGGCGGCGAGCGCCTGGTCAGCAGGGGTGTCTCGCCGAACTGCCGCAGCACGAGGGCGGAGTCGGCTGGCATTCGCCGACCCTAGGTGGGCCGGGATGCGCAGCTGCGTCGAGCGTGCCGATCACCGGCACACCGGGTGCTAGCCCGAGCCGCGGCCCAGTTCGCGGGACAATCCGGCCGCAGCGCTGCGCAGTGGCGACGACAGCCGGTTCATGTTGAGTCGGGGTGTCGGCATCGTGATGGACAGCGCGGCGACGACGGTCCGGCGCGCTCCCAGCACCGGCGCCGCCATCGACGAGTACCCGGCCCGGGTCTCCTCGGTCTCGACGGCCAGACCGTCCCGGCGGATTCGTTCCAGCTGCAGCCCCAGCGCCATCGGCGTCATGACGGTGTGCGGTGTGCGGCCGGTCAGTCCGTCGGCGATCACCTGCAGCAGCAACTGCTGTGACGAGTAGGCCAGCATGATCTTGCCCGTGGCCGTGCAGTGCAGGGGCAGACGGCCGGCGATCCGCGACGGTTGGGCAACGGGACGGTGGCCGACGAGCTTCTCGATGTAGAGCACCTCCAACCCGTCCCGGATGGCCAGGTGGACCGTCTCCTGGGTGGCGACGAACAGGTCCTCCATGAACGGCAGCGCCGCCTCGCGCAGGATGCGCTGGCGGGGCACCTGTTGACCGATCTCCCACAGCCAGAGGCCGAGCCGGTACGAGGCCCCCCACCGTTCGAGCAGGCCGCCTGCCACCAGTTCGTGACACAGCCGGAAGGCGGTCGACTTGGGCAGTCCGGTTCGGCGGGCGAGTTCGGCCAACGACAGTTCGTCGTCCTCGGCAAACGCCTGGAGCATCAACTTGACCTTGCCCATCACCGAATCGGGCACCGCGTCGGAGCCGACGGCCTGAGCACTCACGGAATGACGCTCCTCACCAGGTCAGCGACAGCCTCGGCGTGCACCTCCAGCAGGGCGACGGTGCCTCCTGAGACTACCGCCGACGTCGCCCCGGGTAGCTGCTCGGACAGGAGGGCGAGGTGACTGAAGGCGTACGGGTCGGCGTCGGCACCGACCACCAGCACCGGGCACCGGACCAGCCCCAGCCGCTCCTCCATCCGGTACGAGCCCACGGCCAGGTGACCGGCCTCCAGGTCCTCGGGCGCCGACAGCAGGGCGTCGCGCACGAAACGGGTGAGGATGTCCGGGCGGTTGGGTGGGTAGAACGCGGCCCGGCGACCCCAGAGTTCCATCAGGTGTGACCCGTCCTCGTGGACGGTCACCACATCGATGCCACGGTGGTGGCGGCGCCGCTCGCGGAACTCCTCGTCGGTGTAGGGCGTCGAGCTGAGGACCAGCCGATCGACGCGCTGTGGCGCCTGGGCGGCGACCTCGACGGCGATCACCCCGCCGGTGTGGTGACCGAGCACCGTCACCGAGGCGAGGCCGAGCGCGTTGAGCAGGGCGATCACCCCCTCGGCGTAGACCGGGATGCTGTGGCTGCGGGGGGCCGCGGACGCGCCGAAGCCGAGGGTGTCCATCGCGATCGCGCGCAGACCCCGGGCAGCCAGCGCGGGCAGCACCTCGGCGAATTCGTCGACCGAACGGGGGGTCTGGTGCAGGCACAGCACCACCGGTGCCTGCGAGGCTCCCGCCTCGACGTAGTGGATCTGACCGAGAGGAGTGTCGGCGTAGCCCCTGAGACCGCTCATCGGGTGCTCGCGAGGAACTCCAGCGAGAGGGCGTTGAACCGGTCGGCGTGCTCGTGCTGGGGCCAGTGCCCGCACGCATCGAACAGTTCGAGCCGCGACCCGGCGATCGCGGCGTGCATCGCGTGCGCCTCGGGGACGTCCCCGAACGGGTTCTGCCGGCCCCAGACGACCAGCGTCGGCGTCGTGATGCGCCCCAACTCCTCGGCGGTCAGCAGGTTGCGTTCGCGTACCTCCATCGTCTGCAGGCACAGCAGATGCGCCAGCGCCTTGACGAACGCCGGCTGGTGATAGATGGCGTGGCGCACCGCGACCAGTTCGTCACTGACATTGGCCGGGTCGTGCATCAGCAGCTCGAGTCGCTGCCTGGTGAAGTCGATGTCGTCGTCCGTCACGGCCCTGGTGGTGGACTCCTTGATCCTGGCCATCACCGCGGGGTTGGCCCTGGTGCCCCCCGCTGCGACCAGCTGGAGCGAGCGGACCCGGTCCGGGCGGGCGGCCGCGAGGCGCCCGGCCACCCAGCCACCCAGCGACTCCCCCACCAGATGAGCCCGGTCGAGTCCCACCGCGTCGAGGTAGGCCACCAGATGGCGGAGGTAGACGTCGATCTCGTAGTCCTGATCCGGACCCTCGGTGTACCCGTGACCGGCCATGTCGATGGCGTGGACGCGATACCCGGCGGCGGCATGGGGACCGATGTTGCGGACGAACGCCTCCAGGTGTCCGCTGGTGCCGTGCAGGAAGACGACCGGTTCGCCGTCGATCGGCCCGGCCTGCAGCGATCGGGTCCGCAGCCCGCCGGCGTCGACCCAGTCGACGCTGATGGTGGTGCCGGTGAGGTCGGTCCAGAACGTCATGCGGGGACTCCAAGCGGTGAGGGGGCGGCTGGGTCGACCACGCTGACCGCCATACCGGTCAACCACTCCGGCATCGGCTCGTAGGCGAGCGTCGTCGCGGGCGCGTCGCCCAGCGCCCCGGACATCGCCAGCCAGGAACGCAGCTCTTGGGCACCGTTGCCGGCGACGCGGTCGATGTCGTCGCTCGACCAGTCGCGAAGCTGCGAGCCGGTGCCGGATTCGAACCAGCCGAGCAGGGTCCGGTCGAAGTCGGCGTTGATGGCGGGTTCGGCCGCCAGGATGATCTCGCGGCGACGGGCCTCGTAGTCGCCCCAGTTGGTTCGGCCTTCGAGCCACGCCTCGACGATGAACTCCTGGTCCTCGCCCTCGGGCGAGCGCCAGTCCGGCCACGGCAACCGATGCGACAGGCCACCCGAGGCGATGACCACGATCCGGCGGTCACTGCCGTCGGCGGCGATCGCCCGACCGAACGCCCTGCCCAGGTCGTGACAGCGCGCCATGGTGGGCAGGGGCGGGGCGAACATGTTGACGACCACCGGCACTATCGGGACGTCGAGATCGCGCAGCAGATACTGCACCGCGTGGCTCTGGCCGTGATCGATCTGCAGCCGTGCCGAGAACGCCAGGTCGAAGCCCTGGTCCATGACCGCCTCCGCCAGTCCCAGCGCCAGCTGGGGGTCGACGTGCTGTGGCCCGCCGGGCGTTCCCGACTCGCCACTGGCCACGACCTCGCCCACCCCGACGGTGAAGGCGGGAACCAGGTCCAGCCAGAACCCCCGGAAGTGGTTGCTGCCGACGACGATCGCCGCGTCACACCGGCTGGCCGCGATGCGATCGCGCGCGTGCCCCAGCGCGTCACGGAAGCGCTCGGCACGGTCGCGGTGCACCGTCGCGTCCCAGTGGGTGTTCATCAGCGTGCTGTGGGACGCCCCGACGCCCAGCACGACCGTGCTCAACGCCTGTCCTCCTCGATCTCGTCGTGTGCCGTCGTGCAGACGTCGACCGCGAGGGTGACCAGGCAGCGGGTCAGGCGGGCCATCTCGTGGACGTCGACGGTGTTCATCCCCAGCTGGAAGTCCTCCGACGGTGGACCGGGGACCTTGGGCATCCCGACCCGGACGGTCGGCACGACGCGCCCGCGCAGGATGGTGGCGTCCGTGGCGCCGCTGGTCCCGGGCACGTCCTGGTGTGGCCGACCGTCGACCGCCTCCCATGCGCTGCGGGCTCGGCGCGCGACCCAGTGGTCGGGGTCCGTGGTGGCGCCGGGGATCGCCAGCACCAGGTCCCAGTCGAGATCGAGGTCGGTGTGGTCGGCCCGGACGGTGTCCACGAACGCGGCGAACTCCCGTCGGGCCTGGGCCGGGGTGGTCCGTGGCGACAGCCTGAGGTCGATCCGCAGCCGGCAGGCCGCGGGCGTGACGGCGGGCATTCGCCACCAGCCACCGTCGATGGCGCCCACCACACCCTGCGGGCTGACCAGACCATCGCTGTGGCGGGCCGCGTACTCCTCGAACCAGGCCTCGGCCAGCTGTGCCACCTGCCCGGCGGCGGCGATCGCGTTGCGGTAGGGCAGCGTGCGTCGACTGCCGACGTAGGTATGGGTGCCCCGCACGGTGACGTCGAACCAGGCCAGGCCGACCTCTTCCCACGAGACGGTCCAACCGGGCTTGGCGACGACGGCGGCGTCGGGCCACAACCCCTGTTCGAGGGCGAACGAGCAGCCCGCCCCCTGACCGCTGCGGTGGCGGGTGTCGCCGGGCAGGACCGGAGAGTCGGTGGGCATCCCGCCAGCCCCGAGACAGACCACCAGGTCGCCGCGCAAGGTGGCGCCGGTCGTCGCCAGCGCGGCCGCGATTGCCTCGGCCGCGGCGAGGACGCACGCGGCGTGACCCTTGGGGTTGCCCGCGCCGAGGCCGACGACCAGGTCGCCCAGCACCTGGGCCTCGGCGCGCATGTCGGGGCGAAGCGCCGGGCCGATGCCGGGCACGTCCGCCTCGGAGCCCGTGGTCAGGGTGTCGACGGGCGCGTACAGCATGAGGACCGGGCCGGTTCCGTCACCGCGGATCCGCCCGACGGCGTTCGCCTGCCGCTCGTCCAGTGGCTGCGTCCACGCCTGGACTCCCGCGGCCCGCAACTCGGCCACGGCATGGCCGGCGAGCGTGGCCTCGTCGCCGGTCGGACTGGCGATGGAGGTCAGCCCGACGACGAGGTCGCGCAGCCGGGTGGGCCGGATGGCCGCCAGCGCGGCGTCCAGCACCGCGGTGGACGCGGTCACCACATCAGCCTCGCCCGGCGTGGATGCTGCGGATGGCGTGGACCTGGGTCCGGGAGGTGGCGTGCCACCGTCGGACGAACAGCGGAGCGAGGACGAGGGCGATCGCCACCAGGACGGCCGCCGCGAGGCGCCGCCTCATCCGGCTGTCGTCCGGGCGGTGACGGTGTCCTGGGCGAGCTGACGCCATCTGGTCAGTGAGACGTCGGGGCGGTACAGCCGCTCGGGCGGAGCGTCGGTGGCCTCGACCATGCGAGCGTCCTGGCCCGAGAACTGACCGTGGAACAACCAGCGAATCCAGCCGAGGTAACGGACGAAGAACCAGTACCCGCCTCGTCGGTCCGCCGGGAAATTGATCATGACGCCGACGTAGCGGTGGTTGTCGGCGTCGACCGGCACGTAGAACTCGTAGTGGATGAACGTCGGGTAGACGATTCGCAGGACACCGGGCATCGTGACGGAGGCGAATCCAGGAAAGTCCTGACGGGCGATGACCGGGTTGACGGTCTTCGGCTTTCCGGTGTTGCCGATGTTGAAGGCCTCGGTGGGTGGGCGCTGTTTCCACCACCGATAGTTGGTCCACTTTCCGACGCCCGGGAAGTCCGCCTCGAAATGCACCTCGTCCTGTACCCGGTAGATCCACCGGCCACGCTTCTCGATGTGGGTGATGTTCCACGTCGGCATCGTCTTGTACAAGCGCCACAGCGAGGTCCGGTGCAGGTACTTGGCGTGGCCCTCGTCGTACCCGTTCTCGCAGGCGAAACGCCAGTTGCCCACCCGGTCGTCCATTCGCCCGCCCATGACGAAGTCGTTGGCGGCCAATTCCTCGGGTAGCTGGTCGTCGATCGGCGGAGCGGGTTCGTCCGCCAGCGGGATGTACACCCAGACCATGCCCATGCGCTCTTCGACGGCGTAGGTGACGATGCGCACCTTGCCGCAGATCGGCGACTCCGGGCCGTCCGTGATGACCGCCTTGAGGACGCCGTCGCGCAGGTCGAACGTCCAGCCGTGATAAACGCAGCTGAGCGTGCCCGGAAACTGCTGGGCCCCCATCGAGAGCGGGACGCCCCGGTGTGGACACCGGTCGAAGAGCGCGTAGGCCCGCTCCTGATCGCGGATCAGCACGAGGGTGGTGCCGCAGATGGTGACGGCTCTGGGCGAGCCGGTGACTCGACTGGACCAGTCCGCCGGGTACCAGTACCCGCGAAACCCCTCCGACGCGTCGTCGTAGGCGGGCCACTGTGACCAGTCCTGTCGGCCCGGGAACCTCGGGTCCGAATTGGCGCCCCGCCGTCGTGGGCGGGCCGCGGCGGTGGCGGTCATGGCGCTCTCCTCGGGTCGATCACGGGCATCCCCGATGGTCACGGCGGGCGGTGGCCGCGACGACGACAGCGTGCCGGTGAGCGGCACGTCGTGTCGTTCGGTGTGCTCCGCGCTCGTCGACGATCAGTCGGTGGACATTCAACGAGTGACGGTGGCCCTGCCCGGTGACGTCGCGCAGGCCGCGGATTCCCTCGCCGCGATGACCGGAGCGGGTCCCGGGCTGCGCGACGGCGACGACTGGGTCCAGGCGGACCTGCCGGGAACGGGTGTCCGCCTGGCGGTGTCGGGGCCCGCGGGCGGGGTGACGGAACCGACGGTCCTGCTCAAGGTCGCAGAGCTGACGGCCGCCCGAGACTCCCTGGTCGCCGCCGGCCTGGCAGTCGGCGATGTCGAGCAGGGCGGTCACGAGATGCGGTGCACGCTGACACTGCCCGGTGTGTCGAGCATGGCGATCGTGATCTACCAACCCAGCTGATCGCGGTCAGGTGGCGGGCGGGGCCTGAAAGAGACTCCGTGGTCGCGGCGGTGGTGACGGGCCCTGACTCATCCCTGCGGCAGCGGGGTGTGACCGAGCAGTGTGAGTACCGCCCGGCGGCAGTCCGCCGGCTGCGTGACGACCGCGCAGACGTAGGCGTCGGGGCGGATCACCCATGCCTCGTCGCTGCGCTGCGAGAGCAGTCGGGTCAGGCGGCCGGACGGATCCAGCGCCGACACCCGATGCAGCGCAACCGGTGCCCGGACGTCAGCCAGGACGGCGCGCATCGCGTCGCCATCCACCTCGTCGCCGATCAGGATCAGGATGCCGTCGCGGGCGATCTCGCGCAGTCGTGACACCTCGGGGCGTGCGGGGTGGGTGACGGGCGCGTCCGGCATGACGATTCCGGGCGCTGGTGGGGGGGCCTGGCCCTTGGGCGGGCGTCCGGCGAACGGGCGGGAGGGGTCCGGAATCGTCAGGGGCCCGTCGACGTACCAGAAGGGCTCGGCGAAACGGCCGGAGTCGATGCGGCGGGCGGCATCGGGGTCGTCGGTCGCGGCGTCGAGCAGGGCGCGGCGGTGTTCGCGACCGGCGACGTCGGCCGGCACCAGGAAGTCCATCGTGGCTGTGGTGACCGCCATGTTCTCGAGGGTCGCCGCCATCCGCTCGGCGTCATAACTCTCCAGCAGCGACTCCGGTGCCCAGCCCCGGATGACGAAGGCGAGTTTCCAGGCGGCGTTGTCGGCGTCCAGCACCCCGGTGTTGAGGCCGCGGGCACCGAACGGTGACACCAGGTGTGCGATGTCTCCGGCCAGCAGCACTCGCCCCAGCCGCATCCGCTCGGTGTGACGCGAATGGAAGCGGTAGACGGACTTCCACACGATCTCGTACGGCCGCTCGCCCACGATCTGGCGGATCCGCCCGTCCAACCCACCGGTTGCCGCGTCGACGTCGAGGTCGTAGTCGTCGGGGACCTGCCAGTCGATCCGGTAGACGCCACCGGGGCAGGGATGGATGAGGATCTGTCGCCCAGGGTTCCACGGCGGGTCGAAGTAGAACCGCCGTTCGTGCTCCCAGCCGGGCAGCTCGGTGCGGATGTCGCAGATCAGGAAGCGATCGTCGAAGCTGTGACCCTCGAACCCGAGCCCGAGCTGCGTGCGCAGCGCGTCGCTGCGCGCACCGGTGGCGAGTACGACGTACGGAGTCCGGATCGTCTCCCCGCCGCTCAGTCGGAGGGTCACACCGTCGTCGGCGGCGTCGACCCCGGCCACGTCGGTCCCCCAGCGCACGTCGATGCTGCCGGCAGCCGATGCGTTGGCCGCCGTGACCCGCAGGTCGAGGACCTCCTCGCTGCGGTTCTGCCCGATGTTGACGTACGGCGGTAGCGGTGAGGCCCCGGGATCGACGAACGACCAGGCGGCGATCTCTCGGTCGCGGTAGTACGTGCGCGCCGTCGTCCAGGTGACCCCCTCGGCGGCCAGCGTCGCACCCGCCCCGACCGACTCCCACACGTCGAGGACGTCTCGGGCCTGGCACAGCGCCTTGGACCCGATGGGCTCGCGCTCGGTCCTGGCGTCCAGCACCACGACATCGATACCCCACCTGGCCAGCAGCAGCGCGGTGGTGGTCCCGACCGGGCCGGCACCGACGACGACCACGGGTGGTCCGTCCAGCCGGGCGGCGACGCGCCGGAAGGGGGTGGTCAGCGGATCGGTCACGGTCGTCATCAGTCCTGCAACTGAGCCCAGACCTCACGGTCGCGCTCAGCCGTCCAGATCCGCGGCCAATCGATGCCGTCGTACTCGTCCCACAACCGCTGGACGTCGAACGGCATGCAGTGCTCGAAGATCGGCCAGCGGCCGTACCGCTCGACGAGGGCGCCGTGTGCCGCCTCGAACGCCGCGCGCAGCGTGCCGCCGGCACTGTGGACCGCCCACACCTCGCGCTGCATGGTGAGCAGGAAGTCGCGGGTCTGGGCGATCGCGGCGTCGACCCCGTCGCGGCCGTGGGCGATGGCTCCCCTGCCCCCGACCAGGGTGTGGGCACCGAAGGAGGCGACCCGGTCGAGGGTGCCCGACGCCCAGTCCAGGTGGAAGGCGTCCCCGGTGTACAGCGCGGCCTGCGATTCGACGAGGTCCCCGGCCAACAGCACCTTCGAGGCCGGCAGCCAGGCCACGATGTCACCCGCGGTGTGGCCGCGACCGCAGTAGTGCAGTTCCAGGTCGCCACGGTCACCACCCAGTGGGATCGTGAACGAGTCGCTGAATGTGACATCGGGCCAGGTCAGTCCGGGTATGGATGCCGGGGTGTCGAACAATCGGGGCATGCGGCCGAATTCGCTGTCCCAGTCCTCGCGGCCGCGCTCGGCGATGAGGCGACGCGTCTGGTCATGGGCGATGATCACCTCGGCGTCGAACGCACTGGCACCCAGCACCCGGACCGCGTGATAATGCGACAACACGAGGTACTTGACGGGTTTCGTGGTGTGTTCGCGAAGGATGTCCAGCCACTTGCCGGCGGCGACCGGTGTCGCCAGCGCCTCGAAGGCGACCACGAAGTCCTCGCCCTCGATGGCTGCCACGTTCGGATCACCCTCGGCAGTCAGCGCGTACACCCCCGACGCGATCGTCTCGAGGGTCCGCGGCTTCTCGCCCAGGTCGGCGGATGAGGCGAAGGGGCGTGACATGACGACTCCGTTCTGGCACGTACCGAACCTCTCGACCCTGAGGATCTGTGACGATCGTCAAGTAAACGCAATGGTTTGTCAATCGGCACGTCACGGTCTCAGCCAAGATGTTCCGATGAGCACGACCCGGCTCACCGACCTCCTCGACGCCCTCGACCTGGACGTCGACACCTCGGCCGCCGACATCGAGGGCCGCGACCCGGTACTGCCGTGCCGCTACCCGCTGGGTGAGGCAGCGGCCGCCGTCGCCGCCGCCACCGGCCTGGCCGTGGCACGGATCGGCGAGCTGCGCGGGATCGGAGCCCAGCGGGTGGTCGTCGACGTGGCGCATGCGGCCGCAGGCCTGCGCGGCTTCCTGGACCAGGTGCTCGATGGCGTGATCCTGGATCCGGACCCGACCGGCAAACTCCCGCTGGTCGGGCTTTTCGCCACGCGCGACGGGCAGTGGGTACAGACCTACGGCGTGTTCTCACCGTTGCTGGACCGGACCCGGGCGGTGCTGGGTGTCGAGCCTGGCGCCCCGCGCGAGGCGGTCGCGGCCGCTGTCGCGCGACGCGACAGTGCCGAACTGGTCGACGCCCTCGTGGCGGCGGGGGTTCCGGGCGCGGCGGTCGCCAGCCGGCACGAGTGGCTGGCGAGTGCGCACGGACAGGTACTCGCCCGACGCCCGGTCGTCGCCGTCGAGCGGATCGGGGACGCGCCACGCCAACCCTTCGCTGCACTCACCTCATCCACGTCTGCCCCCAGACCATTGGCCGGACTTCGGGTACTGGACGTGACACGAATCCTCGCGGGACCGGTCACCGGACGGACCCTGGCCGAGCACGGTGCCGACGTGCTCCAGCTGACCAACCCGGCACTGCCCAGCGTGAGTCGCGCCATGCTCGACACCAGTCCGGGCAAACGCTCGGCCCACCTCGATCTCCGGACACCGCAGGGGCGGCGCATCTTCGAGTCGTTGGTCGCCGGCTCCGACGTGGTCACCAGCAACGCCCGGCCCGGGGCATTGGCGCGGCGGGGCCTCGGACCGCTGGACCTGGCTCGACTACGACCGGGTCTGGTCTGCGTCGAGGCGGACTGCTTCGGCTTCGGCGGCCCGTGGTCGCCGCGGCCGGGGTTCGAGCCCATTGCGCAGGCTGCCACCGGCTGGGCGGACGAGCACCGCGACCGCGACGGCACCCCGACCATCGTTCCCGTCCTGGCGTCGGACTATCTGACCGGCGGCTTCGGAGCGCTCGGCGCGCTGATCGCGTTGCTCCGCCGGGCCGAGCAGGGCGGCTCGTGGCTGGTCCGGGTGTCGCTGTGCCACACCGCCCAGTGGCTGGCTGCCCAGCCTGGTCCCAGCCTTGATCCGGCGCTGGCGACGCACTCGACGGCCGAGGACTTCCGGATGACGATGAGTACGGCGTGGGGCGAGGTGCGGCAACTCGCGCCGCTCGCACGGCTCAGCCTGACGCCGCCGTATTGGGCGACCGCGGCAGTACGACCAGGCACGCATGCACCGACCTGGCAGGTGACGACGTGATGGCGACCATTGTCGAGATAGCGGCGGAACTGTACGAGACACCTCCCGAATCATTCCTCGACCGGCGAAAGGAGCTGGTGGCTGAGGCCAGGACCGCCAAAGACCGGGATGCTGTCAAGGCCATCGGGGCGTTACGTCGACCGACGGTCGCGGCCTGGTTGGTGAACCTGCTGAATCGGGACGCCGTCGGGCGCGAAGGCCTGGCCGAGTTGGTCGAGTTGGGCGTCCAGCTGCGCCGCGCTCAAGCGAGCCTGGCCGCCGATGAGTTGCGCGACCTGGGACGCCGGCGCCGTTCGCGCGTGGCGGATCTGGTCAGCCGTGCGGTCGAGCTGGCCGAGGCGGCGGGGCACCGGGTGGGCCCGACCATCGAGCGTGAGGTGGACGAGACCCTGGTGGCCGCGGCGGCGGACGAGGCGGCCGCCGCTGCCGTGCTGTCGGGAACCCTGACCCGGGCGCTGTCGTACTCGGGCTTCGGCGAGGTGGACCTGTCTGCTGCCGTGGCCCTCTTGGCAGCCGCGCCCAGCCGGGCACCCGCGTCAGAGGTGCCCGGGCGCGCGCCCGCGGCGGACGTCAAGCGTCAAGCCAAGGCCGAACGTCAGGCCGAGATCGAGCACGAAGCCGAGTCCGAGCGCCAACGCCTGGCACAAGCCGAGCGCGAGGCCGAGCGTCAGGCCGAACGCGAACGCCAGGCCGAGGCCGAGCGCGAACGCCAGGCCGTGCTGCGCCGCGATGCCGAGGCCGCGGTGGCTAAGGCAGCCAGCGAACTGGACCAGGCACGCGAAAGTCTGAAACATGCCCAGCGCGCTCTGGACGCGCTGCCGCCTCCACCGTAGGTGTTGACGATTCCTGGACTCCGTCGACCCCTATCGCCACGCTGCCACGTGATCGTGAACGAATTGAGCCACGGTCGTCGGCGGGTGACCGAGAAGCGATCCCAGTGTGGGGGTGACCCCGCCCGCCTGGCCCAAGGCCGCGACTGCGTTGATGACGAGTTGCACATTGACGTATGCCGTCTCGTGACCCGCAGATGTCAGTTCGCTGCGGTAACGGAGCAGGCCGATCGGCTGATAATCGATCGAACGGCCCAGGGCTGCACTCAGTAGTGACGCGACCTGATAATAGGAAAGGGCATGCGGGCCGGTCAGGGTGTAAGCCTTCCCGTCATGACCAACCGGTTTACGCAACACGTCAGCGGCCACTCTGGCCACGTCTCGGGTGTCCACGAACGAGGTCCGGCCAGAGCCTGACGCCAACCGGAT
Organism: Micrococcales bacterium; assembly: GCA_031398915.1. Classification (GTDB taxonomy): domain Bacteria; phylum Actinomycetota; class Actinomycetes; order Actinomycetales; family JBBAYJ01; genus JANNOG01. Next base: position 49,082 of record JANNOG010000060.1, read on the forward strand.
CCGATCGTGGTCGACGATGTCACTCCGGTAGGCCGTGAGTAAATTCTGGGCAAAGAACGCTGGGCGCACGAAGGTGTGCGCCAGCCCGGCGTCCTCGATATCCCGCTCCACCTGCCAATGCGGCAAAAGTCGGTTGACTCCCATGACCGATAAGAAGACCACGTGGCGGACCTCGTGCTCGCCAGCGAAGCGAATCACCGGTCGCAGGTATGTCTTCACGTCACTGATTGCCGGGGGCCGCACCAGGAAGAGTCGGTCCACTCCCTCGAATGCTCCCGGCCAGGTCTCCGGACGGCTGAAGTCGAACTCCACCAGGTCGCCCGCCGAGGTGGGTGCTCGACCATGACTGCCTGCCCTCACCGTCTCGCCGGTGCGGCGCAGTTCGTGGGCGACCGCGGCGCCGACTGTCCCTGATGCTCCGGTGACCAAGACTGCGCCAGTACCCACGCCTGCTCCCCTGCCTATGACCTGGACGACGGCTTCCGTGATGCCAAGGGCTGGGGCAACACAGTCAACCTACGCCGCAATGGTCCGGCCGGCACGACAGTGCGTGTCCGGTCCTTGCCATACGTTCACACGGTCAGCGCCACGGTCACCGAACCCAACGGCTCGACGACCTCGCGTCCCGCGTTCCGCGTCCTTCACGATCAGCGCACCGCCACCGTCGAAGCCGACCTCGCCACCAAGATCGACTCCGACTCCCGCCAGGTCTCCGCTAGGAAGGCGGCAAAGTCGCCCCCGGCCTGGACACCGTCGTCGGCGTCGCCGAGACCTTCGACATCGCCGTGGACTGCCTCGTCATCCCCCACGCACCCCGCCGACCCCTGCACGCCCCCACCAACGCCCTCGCCGACCACCTCACCCCGCCCCGTGATCCCACACCCACGGTGTCCACACAACGGGGACAAGCTCAAACCGAGTCAACCGCTACGGGAAGGACCGCCGTTCGTTACCCTGAAAACGCCGGATCTGATGGCGATCCTACGAACGTAATCGACGGCAGCCTGAATACCCAAGGATCTGTCGCATGGTCGGAGAACACCTCTAGAAAGTCCCCACTGGACAGCTCAAGTACTGGATCGCCTCGCATCCAAGGAGACTGGGAACTGACGGAAACAATTGCCAGTCCGCATAAGTCCCAGACACGGTCTGGCGCTGAGGGTTCACTCCATCCATAGACGAGGACCCCCCCGCGCGTAACCCGCCAGGCCGAGATGGAGCTGAAAGCCCACCCATCCCCCGAAAGGGTGAGCGTCGGATCTTCAAACGACGCCTCGCGCACCACCAGCGGCAACAGACCCGAGAGGGCGCCTCTAATTTCGTTGATCATGGCCCCAACTCCACGTGCGTGAGGTCCCTCTGCAATTCCCGCCTAGCTGCACCAGCAACGCCGGGCGGTGGCTGCACCGGCTTGCCCGTGAACGGACTGATGGGGGCTCCATCGGCATTCGTGAAGGACGCTCGCAAAGGAGCCTGTCCCGAAGGCTCCATGATCCGGACAAGAGAGCCGTCCGGCAGCGTGTACTGCATACCGGGGACCTCGTAGCCTGACTCGGGAACCCAGCCGCCTGCAAACCACCCTCAAGCCGAGCCCGGCTTGTCGACACAATCACGCCATCCGCACTCGCAATGAAATTCGGTGCGGTGTTTGTGGCAACCTGCCAGCGCTGAAGCGACGAGTGATCCCCGCCGATCTCCTCAGCATGGTCGCTGGTCGTACCCATAGCCCGCGCAACGTGCACGAGGCTGGCCAGGTCGTCGTAGGTGGTCGCAACGCGAATCGCTGGTTCGCCCGGGCGAGCCGAAGCACCGTGCAACCAACGGTCGACGGCGTCAAGGGTGGTGCTGTCTCCAGGAAACGACGGGGGACCGCGTTCTGGAGGGTGATCGCTCAACGAGTCCGTGTGGTGGGGCGTGTCGTAGGTGTAGGCCGCGACCGATGCGGCTGATGGGACATCAGCAAACCAACTCACTGCCGGGTCAGCAAACCAGCCGCACACGGCGAGCACGACGACGAGTACGGCCTGGAGCATTTGGCTCACGGCGACTCCACCACCAGATCCGTCCACAGGTCAGGGTCCAGCCCCATTGATTCGCCTGTGGCAGTGATCTGGGCCAGGACCGGCCGTGGGACCGTCACATCGTATTCGTAGAGCTGCGTGCACAGGTTCTCGAGTGCCACGCCCGGCTCGCCGGCATCGATGAGCCCCCACGCGTTCTCGACGTCGGCCGCGGGCAACGCGCCTTCCATAGCAACGACGACGGCCCGGAGGACGTGCATGACGTCTTCGGTGCTCATCAATCCGGCCAGGCGCTGATCAACGCGCCGTCCAGCCTGTAGCAGGCGATGCAGCAGCGTCACCCCCGACTGCGGACCCTCCTCGGCATCGAGGACCAGCGGGGAAGGGCCACCGACGGTCTGCAGCGGCAGCTCCAAAGAGCGACGACCGCGAGGGCCGTGACCTGCGAGCCCTGGCCATCGCCCTGGCCGTCACCACCGACGACCTCGTCTTCAACGAAGACGAACGCGGCCCCCAAGACCCATCACTACGCATCCACCTCGCCGCCCTCGACCAGCTCGACCCCGACGAACGCGCCAGCATCCGCGCCCTCATCGAAGGCGCCCTCCTGCGACACCAAGCCCGACGACTCTCCGCCAGCTGATCACCCGTCGAGGCCCACTCCGCGAAGGGAAACCCGGCGCTCAGACCCGTCGTCGATCCGAAGCACGATCTCATCGTCACTCACCCACAAGCACGACTCGATCACGGCATCGAACTCGATCCGGCCCGTCTCTCGCCGGCCGATCACGCGCCGCACCGAGGTCTCGCAGACGAAGACCCACCCTCCAGCGCCCTCGAAGACAGCCAACAGGTCTTCGTCAGCGACGAACTCCACGACCGGAGCGCCATCGGCATCGACCGGCAGCGTGATCAACTCACGTGCCGACCACAGGAACGTCCCAGACTCCCCGACCCCGACCGCCAGCGGGCGCCAGCCGGCCTGATCGAAGGTCCACTCGAACTTGCCGTCCAGAACGATCGTCACCCTCACCGACCGGGGCGGGTCTATCGGTGCTACGCGCACGCCGAACAACCGTCGCCCGGAAACCAGGACCGTCTCACGTTCCGCATCCAGAATCATGGCGTCGCCATGATCAAGCGGATCGTGCCATTCGGGTCCACGCCCCAGGCGGTCGTGATGTCCCACGTCTGGCCCGACGGCCCTGTCATCGGCCCTCGGACCGTGAACTTCGTCCCACCACCGACCATCGGCAGCGACGGCGACGCCAAGCCGAAGTTCCCGGTCAGATGGCTCCTCGACACCGAATCCAGGCCCGCTTGGTTGAAGCCCATCGAATCCGAGAACACTCCCCACTTGCTGGGGTTCTTCAGGAGGTAGTCGAACTTGCCCGCAGGAATCGAGACACGCGTGGTGTCCAGCACATCACCAGCCGATTTCACGACGAATCGCGCTGTACCGGTGTTTGTGGCTGGGGTGCTGGTGGTGATGCTGCGGGCTGTGGTGGGGGCCTTACCAACAGCGAGGACACCACGCGATCCCACGGCCAGGTCAACACCGAAGCCGACCCACCCACCCACCTGATACGCCGTCAACGACTCATCCGTACCCCACGCACCCTTCAGCGCCACCTCCACCCGCAACGACGCGTCATACGGGCGGATCCCGAACGCCTGCCCCACCCACCCATACACGGTGAAGGTCTGCTGCGCATACGACGCCAGCCGCACAGTCGCGTACTCATACCCCCACAACCCACCCAGGAAATCCCGATACGCCACCGCCGCCTGCCTCGCCGCACTCCGCACCGCACTCGTACTACCCCCACCACCCGACACCGACGCCCGCGTCGACGTCAACGTCGACGTCGTCGTGGATGTCGTCGGTGATGTCGTCGTGGATGTCGTCGTGGATGTGGTGGTGGCGTGCGCGGCGGCCTGACCCGCATACCGGGCCGACGACGCCGCCGATGCCGTCCCCCCACCCGACCCCGACCCCGACCCCGACCCCGATGAGGAGGAGAACAACGACGACGAGGAGGACGACGACGAGGAGGACGACGACGAGGACGACGACGAGGAGGACGACGAGGAGGACGATGCCTTCTTTGCCGCCCGACCCGACGGAGTGTCATTCGCCAACAACCCCGACGGGTCACTGAACCGCACCGGGTTCTGATACGCATACGAGACCACCCCATGCACCAGTGCCGCATCCCCCGCACGCAGGACCGGGTCCGGACTCAGGAACGTCCCCCACGCCGGGTCACACACCCGAGCACCCACCTGCACCACACCCAACCCCGGATCATCAAACCCCCCCGCGAAGCCCCGATCACCCACCCACACCCCCGTGCCGGTCACACCCACAGTGCCCATCATCGCCGACGACCCCCCCTGCACCGGGGACCCGAACGGATCCGTGAACCG
>JANNOG010000083.1:0-30160 GCA_031398915.1 Micrococcales bacterium
GGGGTTCCAGTCCCGAACGAAGGCGTCGAGGGCGTCACGGATGTCGTCCGGGCGGATCGTCAGCTCGGTCACGGGGTCTCCTGAGGATCGTGGTTCGGTCGGCGGGTGGTCAGCGGGTCATGTGTTCGGTGGCTTCGGATATCCGCCGAGACACGGTGCCGTCGTACACGTCGTCGCGGATCTGGATTCGAAGCCCGCCGACGACCTCGGGGTCGACGTCGAGGGCGAGACGGATGGCACTGCCGTAGGTCCGGGCGAGAGTGTCGATCAGCCGCTGGCGCTGCGCCTGGGTCAACAGGACAGCACTGGTCACCTGGGCGACCAAGCGTTCACGACGGAGCGCTGCAGCCTCCAGGACATCGGCGAAGGCAGCTTCGGGAGTGCGGCCACGCAGGTGGGTGGCGATCTGGCGGACCATGACGGCGGTCTCGGGTGCGGTTCGACCCTCGACCAGACGACCGACGAATGCCGACCTGACGGCCACCGGCGCCCGCTGTTCCATGATCGCTCGGCGCACTCCCGAGTCGGCGGCGATCAGCCGTTCGAAGCGGAAGATCTCCTCCTCCACGGTGCCGAGACGGTCCCCTGCCTCGGCGGAGGCCAGCAGGGTACTGACAGCGAGGGTCTCGATCGCGTCGGCGATGTCGCGAGCCTGGGCCCACCGCTCGCGGACGACACCACCGACGAGGTCGACCGTGTCACGACTCACCCGGTCGGCGAGCAGTCGTGCACTCAGCGCCCCCTTGTCGGATCCGGCGCGCGACGGATCGGTGAGCGCTCGTCGCAGGGCGGGGGTGCCGTCGAGCAGGCCGACGACCGCGAACAGGTCCTCGGCCAACCGGATCCGGTCCGCCGACGCCGTCACGACGTCGAGCAGTGACTCCAGCCGTTCGCTGACGGCGGCGAATGAGGCCCTGCTGGCTCCGTGCATCACGGCGAGGTCCCTGCCCCAGAACTGACCGGGACGGTCGAGGTGGCCGAGCTGTCCAGCTCGGCGAGGAATCGATCGATCACGCGCTGTTGCCGCTCATCGTCGGTCAGCGACTCGCCGACGATCCGCTCGGCCAGCGACATCGACAGTCGGGCCACCTCGCGTCGCAACTGTGTGGTGGCTTGCTGACGTTCCGCCTCGATCTGACGTTGGGCGATCTCGAGGATGCGAGCTGCTTCCGTCTGGGCATCGGCTCGCATCGAGGCGATGATCGCCGCACCTTCCGCGCGAGCCTCCTCACGCGTGCGGCCTGCCTGCTCCCGCGCCTCGGCCAACTGGGATTCGTATTCGGATCGCAGTCGTGCTGCCTCGGCCTGTGCCTGTTCGGCCCGCTCGATGCCCCCCTGGATCGCCGCCGTCCGGGCGTCCAGGGTCTTGAGGTACGCGGGCAACACGTACCGCGCGAACAGGATGAACAGCACGACGAAGACCACCGACGACCAGACGATGTCGTAGACCGCCGGCAGCAGCGGACTGGAGCCCTCCTCCTCGCCGACCGCGGCAAGGACTGCGGTGGCGACGGACATCAGAAGACGAAGCCGGCCGCGAAGCCGATCAGGGCCAACGCCTCGGTGAAGGCGATACCGAGGAACATGGTCGCCTGCAGCCGGCCGGCCATTTCGGGCTGGCGGGCCTGGGCCTCGACCGTCTTGCCGACGAGGAATCCGACGCCGATGCCGGGGCCGAGAGTGGCGAGGCCGTACCCGACGGTGGCGATGTTGCCGGTGAGAGCGGCCAGGATCTGGGAGTCCACTGGAGGTCCTTTCTGACAGGAATAGTGCTGGTGGTGTGGCGGGGCTCAGTGTTCGACGTGCAGGCTGGAATTGATGTAAACGGCAGCCAACAGCGAGAAGATATAGGCCTGTAGCAGGGCCACGATGATCTCGAACAGCGTGAAGGCGAACCCGAACGCCAAGGTGAGAATCCCGAGGCCCGCCAGCGGCGCGCCGGCCTCGAAGAACAGGTAATTCGTCCCGCTGAAGCAGAGGACGAGCAGGAAGTGACCGGCGATCATATTGGCGAGGAGCCGGATCGTCAGGGTCGCCGGTCGAAGTACGAAGACCGCGAGCGCCTCGATGGGCGTGTAGAGGATGTAGATCGCGGGCGGGATCCCGGGCGGGGCCAACGTGTTGCGGAAGTACCCGAACGCGCCATTGGCTCTGATCCCGACGACGATGAACGTCACGTACACCACGAGCGCCAGGACCAGGGGCATACCCACGACCGATGTGCCCGCGATGTTGAGCAGCGGAATGATGCCCGTGATGTTGAGGGCGAACACCAGAAAGAAGATCGTGGCCAACAGCGGCAGGAACCGCCGTCCGTCCTTCTCACCCAGGATCAGGTCGGCGACCTGGGTCCGGATCAGGTCGATCGCCATCTCGACGGTGCCGGTGCCGCGATCGGGAACCAGCTTCGACCGACGGACATAGATGGCGAACACGATCACGACGACGGCCATGGCCAGCAACCGGATGAGCATGATCCGGTTGAGCTCGAACGGGGTGCCGTCGAACAACACCGCCGGCGGGAAGAATTCCTTGATCGTGGGCGGATGGAAGCCTTCGCCGCCGTCGGTGGCGGACATCGGGACCAGCGCGGAGAGCGCGTTCAGCGTCGACTCCTGAATGTCGGGCCGGTTGTTCTCCTCCGGCGGGCGTGCGGGCGTCGTGCACCGACTCATATGCGACGTCGAGCGGGGCGACCCTACCAAGTCGGCAGCCGTGCTCGGTTACTGGGATGAACCGGTGGGGTCGACGTAGGGGATCTGAGCCGTGCTGATACTGCGGTACTCGGCGGCCAGCGTCGCGATCAGTCCCACGATGACCCCGATCCCCACCCAGCGCGGGTCGATGGCGTCGGTGGAGCGGGCCAACGCCAGTACCCCCAGCGTGATCACCGCCTTGACCAGCCACGACACCAAGAGGGCGGTACCGACCAGCAACGGGTCACGCCCCGCGGTACGGGCGCCGACCACGGCGGTGACCAGTAGGAACGCCGCCGACACGACGGCGCCCACCAAGGCTCCCCACACGCCTGCGGCCCCTGCCACGACACCCGCGGCAATGGTCACCGCCACAGCCCCGATACCGGCCGTGACGAGTCCCCAGCGGATCGCCCGGCGCATCGCCGCCTGCAACGGCAGTGATCCCTGTTGGGATGTCACGACTTGCCTCCTACGCGGGCCGCGGGCCGCATCCGCCCCGCGATTCCGGGGGCCACGGTCAGGACGAACAGGACGACCATCACCACGGCCATCACCCTGGCCACATCCTGCCAGGGCCAGAATGCCGTGGCGGCGGCACTGAACGAGAGCACGGCCACCCAGCCGTGGAGCAGGGCAACGGCCCACCGGTGCGAATGACCCAACCGAATCATGCGGTGGTGTAGGTGCAGGCTGTCGGGGCTGAACGGCGAACGCCCGGCGAGGGTGCGCCGGATCACGGCGAGCACCACGTCGGTGATCGGTATCAGCAGCGCGGCGGCCGGGAGGAGCAGCGGGACGAAGGCCGGAACCAGCGTGGTCTGCTCGAGCACGACCGGGTCGGTGTCGCCCGTGACACTGATCGTCGAGGCCGCGAGGAGCAGGCCCAGCATCAGCGCACCGGAATCACCCATGAAGATCCGCGCGGGATGGAGGTTGTGGGGCAGGAACCCCAGGCACGCCCCGACGGTCGCGGCTGTCACCAGTGTCGCCGTGCTGGAATAGTCGCCCGGGTTCGCCTCGCGCGACAACCAGTACGAGTAGGCGAAGAACGCGGTTCCCGAGATGGCGACGGTGCCGGCGGCGAGCCCGTCCAGGCCGTCGATGAAATTGACCGCGTTGGCCGTCACCACCACGACGACGACGGTCAGCAGGACCAGCATCCAGCCGGACAGCAACAGCAGCGTGACGCCGTTGAGCGGGACCGCGAGCAGTCGCACCCCGAGAAGCGCCATGACGACACCAGCCAGCGCCTGACCTGCCAACTTGGTCCACGGATCGAGGCCCCAGATGTCGTCGATCACGCCGACGGCGCACATCACGGCAGCGCCCAGGAGGATCCCGACAGGTCCCGAGGTGCCGTCGCCGAACGTGCCCGCGGTGAAGGGGATGGTGGCGGCAAGTCCGAGCGCGCCCGCCACACCCACCAGCAGCGCGACCCCGCCGAGGCGCGGGATCGGCACGACGTGGACATCGCGGTCTCGCACCGCCGCGACCACCCCCCAGCGCAGCGCCAGGCCTCGGATCGGTCCCGTGAGGAGGTACGTGATGACCGCCGCCACCGCCATGACGAGCAGGTACGCCCTCACGTCTGTACCGGCTCAGGGTCGCGGTCGGGATCAGGGTCGGAATCGGAATCGGAATCGGAATCGGAATCGGAATCGGAATCGGGATCGGGATCGGGATCGGAGTCGGGATCGGAGGCGACCGGTCGCCACGCATCGGGACCGGAGACCTCGTGCAGTTGCGCCTCGCTGACCGCGCCGACGCGCAGCACCCGCAGGTACTCGCCCGTGGTGTCCACGATGGTCGACGGGGCCTCGTCCAGGCACGGCCCGCCGTCCAGGTAGACGGCCACCGAGTCGCCGAGGGCCGACATCGCCTCGGCGGCGGTCACGGCTGCGGGCGATCCTGTGAGGTTGGCGCTGGACGTCGCCAGTGGCCCGGTCTGGGCCAGGAGTTCCAGCGCGACGGGATGCAACGGCATCCGTAACGCGACGGTGCCACCGGTATCGCCCAGGTCCCAGGCCAGACTGGGTTGTGCCCAGCACACCAGGGTCAGCCCGCCGGGCCAGAACGCCTCGGCCAGGTCGCGCGCGACCTGGCTGACATCGACGGCCAGACCGTCCAGGGCGTCCATCGAGGCGATGAGGACCGGTGGTGGCATTGCGCGGCCGCGTCCCTTGGCCTCGAGCAGGCGCCCGACGGCTGCCGGCTTGAACGCGTCTGCGGACAGCCCGTAGACAGTGTCGGTCGGCACCACGACCAGGCGCCCGTCGGCGAGCGCGGTGACCGCCTCGCGCAGGCCACGCTGACGTTCGGCAGGTACGGCACAATCGAACAGCTGGCCCGTCACGCCCGGAAGTCTTGCACTGCGACGGCGGGCGAGGGGTGACCGGCGGACAGGGAGCCCACGGTGGCTCTGGGACGACCGGTGAGATCCAGGTGCGTCTCCACCGAAGCGAACCCCGCGGCGATCAGTACCTCGGCCACCTGACTCCCCTGCGACTCACCGTGCTCGACGATGACGGCTCCACCGGGGCGGCACAGTCGAGCGGCCGCCACGGCGACCTCGCGCACCACGACCAGGCCGTCCGCACCACCGAACAACGCCATCGCAGGGTCGTGGTCTCGAACCTCGGGCTCGCGCGGCACCGCATCATCGGGGATGTACGGCGGGTTGGCGGTGACGACGTCGACGGTGCCGTCGAGGTCGGCACAGCTTCCCGCCACGGCGCCGTGGCGCACGTCGACCCGACCGAGGCCGAGCCGCTCGGCGTTGCGCAGCGCCCAGACCACGGCGTCGCCGCTCAACTCGACGGCGACCGCCACGACGTCGATGCCCTGCGCATCGGCTTCGGTCACCACGCTGAGCGCGATGGCTCCCGATCCGGTGCACAGATCGACCAACCGCAGCGGCTTCGTCGAAACCACCGAGGCCATCGACACCAGCGCGCGCAGCGCCAACCCCGCGGTCACCTCGGTCTCCGGGCGCGGCACGAACACTCCAGGCCCCACGTCGAGGCTGAGCCGACGGAAGTCCGCCCTGCCGGTGAGATGTTGCACCGGCACCCGCTGGACTCGCCGAGCCACGAGCTGCTCGAAGATCTCGACTCCGGCGGGTGCGAACTCGCTACTCATCACCCGTCTGCGGACCACCTCGGGGCGCGACACCGACAGGACGTGCGCCGCGAGCAACTCGGCGTCGGTGGCGGGCGACTGAACCCCCGCCGCCGCCAGGTCCGAGGTCGCGCGGCGAAGGACGGCGTCCACGGTCACGGCGCGCTCACCACTCGTCGTGTCACGCCTCGTCCGGCGAGAGGCGGGCGGCCCGGTCGGCAGCGAGCAGGCTGGCCAGGACCGGTTCCAGGTCTCCGTCCAGGACTGCGTCGAGGTTGTACGCCTTGTATCCGGTGCGGTGCTCGTTGATGCGGTTCTCGCCGAAGTTGTAGGTCCTCACCCGCTCGGATCGGTCCACCGTGCGTACCTGGGAGCGGCGGGCATCCGAGGCGGCGGCAGCAGCAGCGGTGCGCGCGTCGGCCAACAGCCGAGCCCGAAGGATGCGCAGTGCCGACTCCTTGTTCTGGAGCTGAGATTTCTCGTTCTGGCAGGTGACGACCGTGCCGGTCGGGATATGGGTGATCCGCACCGCGGAGTCGGTGGTGTTCACGCTCTGCCCACCGGGGCCGCTGGAGCGGTAGACGTCGATGCGCAGGTCGTTGGGATCGATGTCGATGTCGACCTCGTCAGCCTCGGGGTTGACCAGCACACCGACGGCGGAGGTGTGGATCCTGCCCGCCGACTCGGTCACCGGGACGCGCTGCACCCGGTGCACACCGCCCTCGAACTTGAGTACGGCATAGGCGCCCGGGCCGGCACCGGTGGCGGCGACGGCCATCGACACGTCCTTGTACCCGCCCATGTCACCGGCCGTGCTCTCCAGGATTTCGGTGCGCCACCCACGGCGCTCCGCGTATCGCAGGTACATCCGCAGCAGGTCACCGGCGAACAGGGCCGACTCGGCGCCGCCCTCACCCGCTTTGACCTCGACGATGGCGTCGCGATCGTCGTCCGGGTCGCGCGGTGCGAGCAGGTCGCCCAGGGCATCGGCCGCCTGCGCCTCGGCAGCGACGAGAGCCGGCAGTTCGGCCCGCATCCCGGCGTCGTCGGCGGCGAATTCCGCGGCTGTCTGGCGATCGCCGACCGCTGCCTGCCACCGACGGTGCGCCTCGGCCACAGCGCTCAGTTGCGCATAGCGGCGGCCGAGACGCTTGGCGTCGTCGGGTCGGGTGTGGACGTCGGGATCGGCGAGGGCACGCTCGACCTCGGCGTGCTCTCTCAGCAGTGCCTCGACCGCCCCGAACTGACCCGTGGCCACCTGGGTGGTCTCGCTCGCGGGACTACTTGTCGCGACCGTAGCGCTTCTGGAAGCGGGCCACTCGACCACCGGTGTCCAGCAGCTTCTGCTTGCCGGTGTAGAAGGGGTGGCACGCGCTGCAGACGTCGGCACTGATCTTGCCGCTGGCTGCGGTACTGCGGGTCACGAACGTGTTACCGCAGGTGCACGTAACGGTGGTCTCCACATAGTTCGGGTGGACGTCGGGCTTCATCATGACTCCTTCTAGGGCGCTGCCGGGTCGGGAGGGCCGACTGCCACGTCCCGTGAACCGGCTGCCGTGAGTGTGAACCAGAACAGACCGTGAAGTATGCCCTGTGTCGATGCGTCAGTCGTCGTCGCGACCCGAGACCGGGCTGGTCTTCTGCACCTGCAGGAGGAACTCGGCGTTCGTCTTCGTTTCCTTGACGCGGTTGAGCAGCAGCTCGATCGCCTGTTGGGTGTCCAGGGCCCCCATCACGCGGCGCAGCTTCCACACCACGTTCAGTTCGTCCTTGCCCATGAGAATCTCTTCGCGGCGGGTACCCGAGGCGTTGACGTCCACGGCGGGGAAGATGCGCTTGTCCGCCAATTGCCGGGACAGCCGCAATTCCATGTTGCCGGTGCCTTTGAACTCCTCGAAAATGACCTCGTCCATCTTGGAGCCGGTCTCGACGAGCGCAGTGGCCAGGATTGTCAACGAGCCACCGTCTTCGATGTTGCGTGCGGCACCGAAGAAGCGCTTGGGCGGGTACAGCGCGGACGAGTCCACACCACCGGACAGGATGCGACCACTGGCCGGGGCCGCGATGTTATAGGCGCGCCCCAATCTGGTGATCGAGTCCAGCAGGACGACGACGTCATGCCCCATCTCGACGAGCCGCTTCGCGCGTTCGATGGCCAGCTCCGCCACCGTGGTGTGATCGTCGGCAGGTCGGTCGAACGTCGAGGCGATGACTTCGCCCTTGACCGTGCGCTGCATGTCGGTGACCTCTTCAGGTCGTTCGTCGACCAGCACGACCATCAGGTGACATTCGGGGTTGTTGGTCGTGATGGCGTTCGCGACGGCCTGCAGGATGAGCGTCTTGCCGGCCTTGGGCGGAGACACGATGAGGCCGCGCTGCCCCTTCCCGATGGGCGCGACGAGGTCGATGATCCTCGTGCCCATCACAGAGGCGTCGGTCTCCAGTCGAAGACGCGACTGCGGGTAGAGCGGGGTGAGCTTGCCGAACTCGGCTCGCTCCCGGGCGGCGTCGGGCGACATGCCGTTGACCGTGTCCACCCGGGCCAACGCGTTGAATCGCTGACGCCGGTCGGGGCTCTCGGCGTCGCGGGTCTGGCGGACTGCGCCCACGACGGCGTCGCCCTTGCGCAACCCGTGCTTCTTCACCTGACCGAGCGACACGTACACGTCGCTGGGGCCGGGCAGATAGCCGGAGGTGCGGACGAATGCGTAGTTGTCGAGGACGTCCAGGATGCCCGCGACGGGCAACAGCACGTCGTCATCGCTGACCACGTCGGCCTCGACGTCTGTGGGCAGGTCACCCCGGCCACGGCGCTTGCGGTCGCGGTTACGGCCGCGCCGACGCCGTCCACCTGGGCTGTCGTCGTCATCGTCGTCGAACTGGGGACGATTGTCGGTGCGGACCGGACCGGCGGCGCGGTTCTCGTTGGTGCGGGTGTCGGCATTGCGAGTGTCGGCATTGCGAGTGTCAGAGCCGCGCAGGTCCTGACGATTGCCGCCGTTCCTCGTATCGGCACCGCGGGTGTCGGCATTCCGGGTGTCGGCATTCCGGGTGTCGCCATTGCGGGTGTCGGCACCACGGGTGTCGCCGTTGCGGGTATCGGCACCTCGGGCTCCACTCGAACGCGAGGGCCGTGGGGTGTCGGCGTCACCGGATCCCACCGCCGCTTCGTCGTCGGCAGAGGTGGCGATGTGGGCCAGTTCGCCCAGGATGTCGGCGACGACCTCGGCGCTGGGCACCGGGGTCACGTCGGACGCGTGCCCGCTGATCCCGGTCGTCGCCGATGCGTCCGCCCCCTGGGGCGAGGTTGCCGCGCTGGTTGCCACTCGACGGGTTCGGCCCCGGGTGACAGGGGCGGTGACGACGTCCGGCCCGCCATCGTCGACGACGACGGGTGACGATACGGACGACCGGTCGATCGCCGGTTCGGCGACGGTGCCCGGTGCACCCACCCCAGCCGCGAACGCGGTGGCAGGAGCCGGTTCAACGGCACCTGCGGCAGTCGACGTCGCCACTGACGTGCGCCGGGCGGCGGGGCGCGGAGCCTGACCGGTCGTCGAATGGATGGCGGCCAGGAGATCGGCCTTGCGCATCTTGGCGACACCGGTGATCCCCAACTGCCCGGCGATGGCCTGTAGCTGGGGAAGCTTGAGAGTGGTGAGATCACCCGACGCAAGAGGTGCTACGGCGTCTTGGGTATCGGTCACGAAGGTCCTTCCTTCGGATGGGAGCCAACGCAAAGAGGGTGGCTATGAGGCAGCAGCGAGTACGCGAGACGCGGGACACGCATGAGTGGCAAGGCTGGAACACGTGGTCCGCCTAGCGCCAGGGTGACCATATCACCCCGTGGCAGTCTGACCGGAGCAGCACGGTCAGGACCGGCTGATGACGACCGGCGCAGAGATCTCGACTCCTCGGCCGACTGTTCGTGATTCGACCCGCCAGAGCTGACCGGTTTGCCGCCTGACGTCGTCGGCTTGCGCACCGAAGGTGAGGACCGCGGGCCCCGCCCCCGACACGACGGCCGCTATTCCTCGCTGCCGCAACCGGGTGACCAGGTCGAATGTCGCCGGCATCACCTCCGCGCGCGCGTCCTGATGGAGGCGATCCGCTGTCGCGGGCAGCATGAGCTCGCGCCGCCCGCCCAGTGCGGCCACCAGCAATGCAGTGCGGGCACCGGTGAAGACGGCATCGGCGCGACTGACGGTGTCCGACAGGACAGCTCGCGCCACACGAGTCGGAACGACCGTCTCGGGCACCGCGGTGACGATCGACAGCGTGGGATCGACCGGCAGTCGGGCCGCGGTGTACCCGTCGTCGTCCAGCCACGCGACCACCGCACCGCCCAGCACCGCCGCGGCGGCATTGTCTCCGTGACCCTCGATGGTCGAGGCTCGATGGACCAGCCAGCGGACCCGCTGCGCCGGATCGAGATCGGCGACCGTCGCCGCCAGATCCCACGCCACCGCCAACCCGGCGACGATGGCCGCCGCCGATGACCCCAGCCCCTGGCCGTGGGGGATGCAGTTGACGCAGGTCAGCGCCAGGTTGGGGTCGGACGCCTCCGGTGCCAGTTCCGTCAGTGCTGCCCGGATGGTGGCCGCGATCAGGTGCGACCCGTCGGTGGGGACGTCGTCCGCACCGCAGCCGCGGACCGTGCACGTGGTGGTCGGTGCGGCATCGACGGCCGGGGTGGCGTCCACCCGAACGTCGTCACGGCTGTCCAGGGCCAGCCCGAAGCTGTCGAAACCAGGACCGAGGTTGGCGCTGGTCGCCGGGACGCTGACACTGACGGTGGTTCGTGCCGCCCACGTCTGGGTCGGCTCAGCCGAGAGCGAGAACACCCGCGACCTCGACGTCGTCGACCCGCACCCGGGTCGGCGTCACCTCGGCGCCACTGTCGCTGCGCAACGCCCACTGCGGGTCCTTGAGACCGTGTCCGGTCACCGTCACGGTGATGGTCGCCCCACGTGGCACCTCGCCACGCTCGTAGGCGGCGAGCAGACCCGCAGCTCCTGCCGCGGACGCAGGCTCGACGAACACGCCCTCGCGGGACGAGAGCCACCGATGCGCTGCCAGGATCTGCTTATCGGTGACCGCCTCGATCCGCCCACCGGAGTCCTCCCGAGCCTGGACCGCCTGCTGCCAGGACGCGGGGTTTCCGATGCGGATCGCGGTGGCGATGGTGTCGGGAGCAGCTACCGGCGACCCCAGGACGATAGGCGCGGCGCCGGCAGCCTGGAACCCCCACATCTGCGGAGTCCGTGATGCCGGGCCGTCGGCCGCGTACTCGCGGTAGCCGGCCCAGTAGGCGGTGATGTTGCCCGCGTTGCCGACGGGCAGGACGTGGATGTCGGGTGCATCGCCCAACACGTCGACGATTTCGAACGCAGCGGTCTTCTGACCCTCGATGCGCGCCGGGTTCACCGAGTTGACCAGCTCGACCGGATAGTTGTCGGCGAGGCGTCGCGCCAGCGCGAGGCAGTCGTCGAAGTTTCCGTCCACCTGGAGCAGTTGCGCGCCGTGGGCGACGGCCTGACTGAGCTTGCCCATGGCGATCTTGCCGTCGGGAACCAGGACAGCACAGGTCAGACCGGCCGCGGTGGCGTACGCCGCAGCCGCCGCGGAGGTGTTGCCCGTACTGGCACAGATGACCGCCTTGGCGCCGGAGTTGAGGGCTACGGTCATCGCCGTCGTCATCCCCCGGTCCTTGAAGGAGCCCGTCGGGTTGCAACCCTCGACCTTCAACCAGACGCTCGCACCCAGGTGGTCGCTCAGTGCCCGGGCGGGCACCAGCGGTGTGCCGCCTTCGGCCAGGGTGACCACTTGGGCGTGTTCGCCCAGGGCGTCGACCAGCGGCAGCCGGCGTCGGTACTCGTGGATGACTCCTCGCCACAGGTGTGCCATGTCACTGCCTCTCGACGTCGTTGCCCTCGACCCGCAAGACCGAGGTCACGTCGCCGACGATATCCAGACTGGCGAGGTCGGCGACCGTCGCCGCCAGCGCCGCGTCCGTTGCCGTGTGGGTGACGACGATCAATTCGGCCCTGGCCTGTTCGCCGCCCCCGAAGGGCCGCTGCCGAACCGTCTCGATCGACACCCCGTGCACCGCGAACGCCTCGGCGATGCGGGCGAGCACTCCTGGGCGGTCTCGCACGTCGAGACGGACGTGATAACGGGTCAGGACGTCGGCCATGGGAAGGATCGGCAGTTCGGCATAGGCCGACTCACCCCACGCCCGACCGCCGTGGATGTGGTGGCGGGCGACGGCGACGATGTCACCCAGCACCGCGCTGGCAGTCGGTGTACCGCCGGCGCCCGGGCCGTAGAACATGAGCCGCCCGGCCGCCTCGGCCTCGACGTAGACGGCATTGAACGCGCCGTGCACTCCTGCCAACGGGTGGCTGCGCGGCACCAGAGCGGGGTGGACTCGCACTGTGACCCCGGCCTCCTTGCCGTCGACGATCACCCGTTCGCCTACCGCCAATAGCTTGATGACCGCGTCCATGTCACGAGCAGCTGACACGTCCGCCGCAGTGATCCGCGTCATGCCTTCACGGTGGACGGCGGCACCCGGTACCCGGGTGTGGAAGGCGATCGAGGCGAGGATTGCGGCTTTGGCAGCGGCGTCGTACCCCTCGACATCGGCCGTCGGGTCCGCCTCGGCGTAGCCCAGCGCCTGGGCCGACGCGACAGCCTCGTCGAAGCCGGCCCCGGTGCGATCCATCTGGTCGAGGACGTAGTTGGTCGTTCCGTTGACGATGCCGAGGACTCGCAACACCCGGTCCCCGGCCAGCGACTCGCGCATCGGCCTGACGAGCGGGATCGCACCCGCCACGGCGGCCTCGTAGTACAGGTCCACGCCACGATCAGATGCTCGGGCGAACAACTCGGGGCCGTTCTCGGCCAGCAGCGCCTTGTTGGCGGTGACGACGCCGGCGCCGTGGTCCATCGCGTCCAGCAGCAGCGTCCGTGCCGGCTCGATACCACCCATCACCTCGACGACGATGTCGGCCTTGCGGATCAGGCCCGCCGCATCGGTGGTGAGGAGTGAGCGGTCGAGGTGCCCGGGCCGGGGCAGGTCGGGGCGACGAACGGCGATCCCCACGAGGTCGAGTTGGGCGCCGACCCGGGCCGCCAGCTCGGCCGCTTGGCTCGCGAGCAACCGGGCCACTTCCGAACCCACGACTCCGCCGCCCAAGAGGGCGACCCGCACGCGACCTACGACGCGATCCACGTCGTGAAGTGTCTCAGAGACCGGTGACGCGGCCGTCCAGGATGGCGAACAGTGACAACGCCACCGGGCCGGATCCCGGGATCGACACGACGGTGTCTGGATCGGCCTCGGTCAGTCGTGCCAGGTGGTCCCAGCCCGAGGCGCCTCGCGCGAAGACGTCGACAGCCCTGTCCCGAGGATCGACGATCCAGTACTGGCCCGCTCCGGCGGCGAGGTACTCGTTGGACTTGAGGACGATGTCCGAGCTGCGGTTGGTCGACAGCACCTCGACCACGACCAACGGCACCGTGGTGACGACGTCGTCACCCGGTTCGGCATCGAGGACCATGAGGTCCGGGATGCGGACCCGCCGGATGTTCCCGGGGATCAACCAGCCCACGCCCACCGCCACCGTCGCCGTGCCCCGCAATTGCGACGTCAAGACGTCACGCAGCAGCATGCAGATCTTCTGGTGGGCGTACGTCGGCGGCGGGCTCACGAAGGCTCGACCATCGGTGTACTCGGCGCGGACGTCATCCGGCAGCCGAAAGAAATCGTCGAATGACATCGGGATACCGATGACGTCGGGGGCGACCGTTTGAGCCATCGCACACCTTCCCTTCTCGCGGCCATAACCGGGCCTCTGATTGTGGCGTTCCGTGACGACCGCCGCCACTGTTTGACGGCGCGTCGCACCAGGAACTGACAACAGTGCCTGCACAGGTGCGTGCCATCACTGCCTTCCGTAACGGCGCAGGACACGCACCGTCACGGACAGTTACGGCAGGCTGTCCGTGCACGAGAACCTTTCGGCTCGCAGAGAGATGACGGTACGCCTCTCCGTCTCCGCTGCCAATAGCAAGCCCGCTCAATGGGCGAGCGCGGACGACATTGCTGCCCCGGTATCGAGGGCGAGAAGATCGTCTTCGGTCTCGCGGCGAATCAACACCTTCGCGACGCCGTCGCGGACGGCCACGACGGGTGGTCGAGGCGTGTGGTTGTACTGACTGGACAGACTGCGGCAGTAGGCACCCGTAACGGGCACGGCAACTAGGTCGCCCCGACAGATATCCCCCGGCAGGAATTCGTCCCGCACCACGATGTCGCCGCTTTCGCAGTGCTTGCCCACGACGCGAGACAGCACGGGGGGTGCGCTCGACGTCCGTGAGACCACGGCGCACGAATAGTCCGCGTCGTACATCGCCGTCCGGACGTTGTCGCTCATCCCGCCGTCGACACTGATGTAGGTCCGCACCATGCCGCCGTCCAATCGAACGGGCTTGACCGTGCCGACCCGGTACAGGGTGAAGGTCGACGGCGCGGCGATGGCCCGACCAGGTTCGACACTGATCCGTGGCACGTCGACGCCTGCGTTGCGGCACTCGGTGGCCACCGTCTCGGCCAGCCGCGAGGCGATCTCGTTCGGCGACATCGGGTCGTGGTCGGATATGTAGGCCACGCCGAAACCTCCTCCCAGATCCATCTCGGGCAGCGTCACCCCGAACCGCCGCGCGATCCGGGCGTGCAGCCCGATCAAGCGACGCGTGGCCACCTCGAACCCCGACGTGTCGAAGATCTGCGAGCCGATATGCGCGTGCAAGCCACGCAGTTCCAGCTCGGGGCGCGACAGGATGTCGGCCGCGACGACCTCGGCCACGCCGTCGGCCAACGCGAGGCCGAACTTCTGGTCCTCGTGTGCGGTGGCCAGGAACTCGTGGGTATGCGCCTCCACGCCCACATTGACCCGCAGCATGACCGGCACCCGCATCCGCCGCGCGCGAGCCGCGACACACAACCGGTCGACCTCCTCGGGCGCGTCGACCACGATTCGTCCGATGCCCACATCCAGGGCCCGGGCGATCTCGTCGTCGGTCTTGTTGTTGCCGTGCAGGGTCATATGGGCGGGGTCGGTGCCGGCCCGCAACCCCACCAACATCTCGCCACCACTGCAGGTGTCGAGGCGAAGTCCGTCCGCGGCGACCCAGCGCGCAACCTCGACGGTGAGGAACGCCTTGCCGGCGTAGTACACGTCGGCACCACCGCAGAGGTCGGCGAAGGCGGTATCGAAAGCGGTGACGAATGCCCTGGCGCGGCTGCGGAAGTCGACTTCGTCCAGCACGTACGTCGGGGTGCCGAACTGCTCGGCGAGCGCATCCACGCCGATTCCACCCACCCGGAGGACTCCATCGGGGCGGCGTGTCACCGTCGAGGCCCACAGCTTCGGCAAGAGCTCGTTGGCGTCGGCCGGCGGACTCAGCCACCCCGGGCGCGGTGCCAAGGCGTCGGCGTGCAGGACGCCGGCCTCGTGTGCGTGCATGCTCACACGCTAAGGCCTCCCATCCCCGCCCCCCCTCCGCCGTGATCATGGGCGACTCGGGGCTTTTCTCGGCCGCAAACCCCGGATCGGCCATGATCACGGCGGAGGGGGGCTCACGATCACGGCGGAGGGAGGCTCAGGATCACGCGCGGGGGGCTCAGGATCACGCGCGGGAGGCGCAGGATCACGGCGCAGGGGCATCACATGCGCTGCGGGGCGCTCACGCCGAGCAGGCCGAGTCCGTTCGCCAGGACGACGCCCGTGGCCTCGTTGAGCCACAGCCGGGTGCGGTGGAGGTCGGTCACCGGGTCGTCGCCCACGGGCGCCACGCGGCAGGCGTCGTACCACTTGTGGAACAGGCCGGCCAGCTCCTCCAGGTACCGGGCGACCCGGTGAGGTTCGAGCAAGGTGCCTGCCGAGGCCACCACCCGAGGAAACTCCGCCAGTGCGGCCACCAGTACCGCCTCGGTGTCGTGCGTCAGCAGGGCCGGGTCGAACCCGTCCTCGCGGCGGACGCCGGCAAGCGCGGCACGGCGCGAGACTCCGCTGACTCGGGCGTGGGCGTACTGCACGTAGAACACCGGGTTGTCGTTCGTATGCGCGGTCAGGACATCGAGGTCGATATCCATCGGTGAGTCCGTCGACGAACGAGCGAGGGCGTACCGAGCCGCGTCGACGCCAACCGCCTCGACCAGGTCCTCCAGCGTCACCACGGTCCCGGCACGCTTACTCATCCGTACCGGGACACCGTCCTTGACGAGGTTCACCATTTGGCCGATGAGTATTTCGAGGTTGACGTGCGGCGTGTCACCGAACGCAGCCACCATCGCCATCATTCGGCCGATATACCCGTGATGGTCGGCCCCGAGCATGATGATCTTTCGTTCGAAACCACGCTCGCGCTTGTCCAGGTAATAGGCCAGGTCACCCGCGACGTATGCCGCATGCCCGTCGCTCTTGACCACGACCCTGTCCTTGTCGTCACCG
This sequence comes from Micrococcales bacterium, assembly GCA_031398915.1. Taxonomy (GTDB): domain Bacteria; phylum Actinomycetota; class Actinomycetes; order Actinomycetales; family JBBAYJ01; genus JANNOG01. The sequence continues at coordinate 16,337 of JANNOG010000083.1, forward strand.
AAGTCGGTGGTGCGAAGCCACAGCGCACCGTCAGCCTCGTACATGCGGCCGGCTGCACGCAGGATGTCAATCGCCTGCTCGACCCGGCCACTGGAGTGCAGGGAGGCCTCGTGGAAGTACACGTCGAAATCGACGCCGAAATCGTGCAGGGACTGCTGGATCTGGGGAAACATCAGCTCGACGCCGCGCGACCGAAACACCTCTTGTGCGGCGCCTCGGGGCAGGGTTCGCGGATCGGCGTCGCCGGCTTCTGCCGCATCGGCGATGATTCGAGATGCGATGTCGTCGATGTATTCGCCGGCGTAACCATCCTCTGGGGTGGGCTCACCGTGGGCGGCTGCCAGCAACGATCGCGCGAATCGATCGATCTGGGCGCCGTGATCGTTGAAGTAGTACTCCCGGGCGACGTCGGCCCCCAGTGCTGAGAGGATCCTCCCCAGGCTGTCTCCGACCGCCGCCCACCGGGTACCACCCAGATGGATCGGCCCCGTCGGGTTGGCCGAGACGAATTCGAGGTTGACCCGCACCCCCGACAAGCTGTCGCCGCGCCCGTACGCCTCGCCGGCCTCGACGATGACTCGAGCCAGGTCACCGGAAGCCGCCGCATCCAGCGTGATGTTGATGAATCCCGGTCCCGCGACGTCGACTTTGGCGATCCCCGGGATGGTGACCAGCCGGTCGGCGATGAGACCGGCCACGTCTCGGGGGGCTCGATCAGCGGCCTTGGCCACCTGCAGCGCCACGTTGGTCGCCCAATCGCCGTGTTCGCGCTGGCGCGGCCGCTCGACTCGCACCTCGTCGGGTACGACCACGACCAGGTCACCGGCATCGACGGCGTCCAGCAAGGTCGTGCGGACGGCAATGGCCAGATCGTCAGGAGTCACGGGGGGCAACGGTACGGACTCGGGACACTGCGTGCGGACTCATTGGTGCCCGCCGATCACCGCCTCGCCGATCACGTGAGCACTATCGGCCTGCGCCGACGCCCGGGCGATGACCTCGTCCGGGGTGGCGGGGCCGCTGTGGGCGGTCAAGCACATCGGCGAGGTCACCTCGACGAATGGTGTCCCCTCGGTTGCCATGTAGAACCGCCCCGGCGTCAGGCGGCCGACGTCCGGGACATCACTGCCGCGAGCACGTGCCAGCTCGCGCACCGCCTCGATCTGGACCGGTGCCGACAACAGCCCCACGATCTGCGTCGTCGCATTGCCCGGGATGCGGTTGTCGAGATTCTTCGGGGCCTGAGTGGCGAACAACATCCCGAGGCCGTACTTGCGGGCCTGTGAGACCAATGCCACGGTCGTCTCGCCGAACGGCGTGTTCCCACGCGACGAGACGAAGTTCTGGGCCTCGTCCATCACGAACAGCCCACCCAGTCGACCGTGCGGTGCCGGATTGTTCTTGACCCAGGCGAACAGCGCCAGCTGCAATTCGTTGACGAAGCTCTCCTTGGATTCGGGAGTCGACAGACCGAGCAGGTTGATCACCGACACCCGCGCCCGCTTACCCGCACCAGGAGTCAGCAGAATCCCGGGATCGGCGTTCTGGCCGGCGCCACCGAAAAGTGGGTCGTTGATCATCGCAGCCATGAGGGTCTCGGCCAACTCGCCGGCGATCTTCTGACCCTTACCGATCCGGGTGGCTTCGGCCGGAAGGAATCTCAGGAAATCGATGAAATCGTTCAGCCCCTCCTGACCCGAGCGAGCGAATGCCTCCAGAGCCTCCCGCAGGACTGCTCGCGCCTGGTCGGCCTTGGGAGTTTCTGTCATCAATCGAGCGCGGGGAGCAAGGCTGGCGACGCCCGCGGAGATCGCGTCGTGAAACTCGTCCGGATCGTCGAGGAACTGTGCGAAGTCTGGCAGTGCGCGAAGCGACAGAGGGCGACCAGCAACCCTGCCCGGCGTCCACACCACGACGTCCGTGTCGGCGTGGAACTGGGCGGCACGCTCGGCGTCGCCTGCCCACCAGCCCGGATGGGGGCTGTCCCACGCGTCGCCGAGTCGAACCAGGTCGTTGTTGACATCGAGAACGATCGAGGACACCCCGGCGAGGGCGCATTCCTCGATGATTCGGCGGAGGAGGACGGTCTTGCCTGACCCCGATCCAGCGAAGACGACGGCGTGCTTCGTGAGCGTGACCAGCGGGACCGCGAAGCGTTCACCGCCCCTGACCCCGCGACCGAGCGAGATGGTGCCCGCTGGTGCCGGGTCGGTCTGCAGCCCGGCCGTGGGATCGACCGATCGATCCACCGCCAGCCCGGTCGAAACCGCCGGCCCCGTCGAAACCGCCGGCTCCGTCGAAACCGCCGGTGTTTCGGCGGAGGGCTGCCCTGACTCCGCGAGCACCGCCCCCAGCAGGCCCGACCGGCCAGCAGGTCTGCGATCGGCCAACCATCCGGCCAGCGCGGGCGGGTCATCCTTGAGTAGTCGGCGTAGCGCGTCGAAGGTGCGCAGATCCGAGTCCACGAGCGCCCGAACCTCACCCCCGGTGGCAAGAATCGCGCCCACCATCTCGGCCGTCCGAGGTCCCTTCGGCCAGGGATCGTTGCGCAACAGAATGAGGCGTCGGCGGTCGACCCCTGGCGCCACGCCAGCGGCGACGGCAGCCTCGTGAAGGCGGGACTGCACGGCTCGGTGATGCGTCGCGAGCACCGAGCGGAAGGCCCAATGCTGCTCGTCCTCACTGTCAGGGTTCAGCACCAGGCGCAGCCGGGCATGTAGAGCCGGCTTCTTGCGAGGGCGCGGTGGATCTATGGCCCACTCATGACCAGGCGACTCGGCAACGAAACACACCAAGCCCGCCCGCAGCAGGTCAGGAATCCGGCCGTCCTCGCCATCGGCATCCAGCAACGCCGTGGTGTCGACTGCGGCGCGGTACGAGGCGAACGTCTCGTCCAGTGCCGACCACGCGGGATCGTCTCCGGTGGGATCTGTCGAAACCGGCTGCGCAACCTGGTCGGCCGCATGGGTGTCGGCTTCGTTGTCGCCCAGGTTGTCCAACACCCGGGCAGCGCCATCAGCGACGCAGGCACGGGCGTGAGCGTCGACGCGCTGCAACAGTTCGCGTGCCGTGTAAAGGGGAGCTTGGGTCAGGGCAGCCGGCGTCACCGGCCACGTCGGATACGGCACCTCGACGTCGACGCTGGCATAGCGCGGTTCCAGATAGGCAGCGAGAAACTCGGCGGCCTTGTCGACACCGGGGACCGCATCGAGCAATTTGAGTTCGGTGAACCGATCGGCCACGGTTGCCACGGTCCGCGACCGCAACAACTCCCACGACGTGGGAAGGACGGACAGCACGGTGAGGGTGCGCCGCGTCTCCTCACGCAGGGCCATGAGCCCGTCGGCCACACTGTCCAACATCTGTTGGAACGCCTCGGTGTCCGCTGGTGCGGTGGCGCGCTCGGCGGCCGGAGCCGCACGGGCGGATCGCGACTGCGCGATGAGGGTGTCGAGCTGGTCGACGGCGATGACCGTGGGCTCGCCCGTCGCAGCAAGCAGCCGAGACAGATCGCGGACGATCAACTGCGGCGGCCTCGTCCCCCGCTGCAGCCCCCACCGCGCCCGATCAGCCGGGTCGACATCGTCACCCAGCGAGATGAACGCTCGGCCGATGTCAATCTGGTCGGCCTCGGGCGAGCCGTACAACACGAGGGCGCGCGCCACGTCGGCACTCTCGGTGCCCAGTCGGCGATCCATCCGTCGTAGCCCCGCGACGAACGCATCCAGGTCGTCGGGTTCGGGGGCGCGGTCGCCCACAAGGGCTGGTCGCAACTCGTCGTCGGCCCCGATCGCCCCCGCCAGGGTGCGCAACAGCTGGGTCAGCTGATCTCGGTCGTGATCTGCGGGGCGCAGCAGTCCGTCCAGCATGCCCTGGGTGACGCTGCGCCAGAAGTCCCCTTGGGCGAGGTGCTGGACCAGGAAGAAGTATCCGCTCCCCCGCTGCACCTGCTGTCGGATCCAGCCGAGCAGATGTGTCTTGCCGACGCCCTTGGACCCGGCCAGAACGAGACCGATCGGACTGGCGCCCCGACTGCGCCACGCCGCCTCCATGCCCTCCAGCAGTTCGCGCTCGGCGACCGGTTGCATGCCGTCGATGTGGACGGCTGTCGAGTCCCAGACGTCATCCGGCGTGGCCGCCCAGTTGAACCGGACCGCCGTCAGGGCACGCAGCAGGCCCGGAGCGTCGCCGGTCATGAGGCCGCGATCGCCAACATGTGCACGTCCTTGGCACCGATCCGCACGGCTGCCCGCCGGTCCCGGTCGGTCAGGGCCTTGTCGTTGACCTCGGGCGCCAGGTTGACACCCGCAGACCCGAACATCCGGGCCAGTGTCGCGTCCACATCCTCGCGCGAGATGCCCTCGATACGCTCGCGAAGGTCCGCCAATCCCACCCACTCACCAGGTCGAGTTGCAGCGCCTGCGTAGGCACGGCGCACCTCCCCCTCGGGGTCAGGTCGAAACACGTCCGCCGCGGCGAGGTCGTGACGCTCCAGGTAACGCTTGAGGCCGGCCAACACCGAGTAGAGGGCGCCACCTGCCGGTCCCGATCGCGCCGGTCGCCTGGCCCCCAATTCGAGGACACACCACCGCCACCCCCCGTCCGTGAGTTCGTGTCGGAAGGTGCGTCCGGAGCGAGTGCTGAGCACCAGCTGCGCGTCATTCAGGCGGGCCCGCTGGGCCGCATCCAGCGATGCGCCGAACTCGGCCAGCTCGGTGTTCGTCATCGCCCGTGACTGACTCATCAGAACCAGCATGGCGGCGCGCTCGCGTAGCGACAGATCGACCATGTCGGCATCCTGGCAGTACCCCCGGACACGGCGACGGCGTCTCATCGAACTCGTCGCTCGCCAGAGACGGTCTCTGTCGCGGTGCTAATGTTCGCTGGTTGCCCCCGTAGCTCAGGGGATAGAGCGCCGCCCTCCGGAGGCGGAAGCGCAGGTTCGAATCCTGCCGGGGGCACATAGTCTGAGCGGGGGGTTGGTCAGGCGTCGGTCGTCCGCCAAACTCGTTGATGACGATGTCGAGTGATCCTGAGGGGGAAGTGCGCGCATGACGAGCACGCCGAAACCGTTCGAACTCTCTGAGACCGGGCAGCTGCTGCACGGCACGAAGGCCGATCTGACGACGGGGGATCTGCTGGTGCCCGGTCGCCCGTCGAACTACGAAGCAGGGCGGATCGCCAACCACGTGTACGTGACAGCGTCAGTAGACGCCGCGACCTGGGGTGCCGAGCTGGCACTCGGAACCGGCCGGGGCTGGATCTACGTCGTGAAACCGCTGGGCGCCCTGGAGGACGACCCCAACGTGACGGACAAGAAGTTCCCGGGCAACCCGACGCGGTCCTACCGCACTCGCGAGCCCGTCGAAGTCGTCGGCGAGCTCGTGGACTGGGTAGGACACTCACCCGAGCAGCTGCAGGCCATGCGCGAGGCCCTCGCCGACCTAGCCCGCAGGGGCCACGCCGTCATCGACGACTAACCCCGCGGCTGGTGCACTCACTCACACGGAAGCGGTTGCGCAGGGGCCCGCCGACAGCGCCCGCCACTGGTTCGACCCACACCTACCCACACCGCGCCAGCTCCAGACCTATGTAGAGTTCGAGCATGCCCCCACGGCTCACCCTGCAATCAGCGGCTGTCCTCGCCGCCCTCCTGCAGGCACCCGAGCGCGAGCTCTACGGCCTGCAACTGGTCCAAGCGACCGGTCTCCCGCCCGGCACGATCTACCCGATCCTGGCGCGCTACGAGACGGCGGGCTGGATCGCCTCCCGGTGGGAGGACACCGACCCACGCGAGGCCGGTCGTCCGCGGCGGCGCTACTACCGGTTCGCTGCCGACCCGATCGAGGGAGCGCGAGACGGCGCGACGGCCGCGCAACTCGCCCTGGCCGTGGCCGAGGACCGGCGGCGGGCCCGGCGGCGTGTCAGCGGCCCGGCAGCCGACGCCGGAGCCGCTGCAGGGATCGCGCTGTGACCGGCGGCGACGCCCTCACGCGCGCTCTCGTGCGTGCCGCCGTCCTCGTCCTACCCTGCAGCGAACGAGCCCGCAGGCATGACGAGTGGCTCGCCCTACTCGCGCAGGCCCCCGCGCGCCTGCGGCTGAGGTACGCCACCGACCTCGCCGTGAAGGCACCACTGCTGTCGCGCGAACTCCACCGGGCTGATCCCACCGCGCAGGCTGGCTGGGGTTCGCTGCTCGCAGCCCTGGCTCTGGTCGCAGGCCTCGTCGGCGCCGGGCTGTCCCTCCTGGGCGCCGTCGTCGAGGAGGGGGCGGCGGAGTTCGCCATCGCCATGACACCCCTCAGCCTCGTTCCCCTCGCGGTCTTACGGGCCGTGCGGACCCTCGTCCCGTGGGGTGTGCTCGCCGTGTTGCTGGCCACATCCGTGGCCCGGGTCTACCTGAACTGGTCCCGGACTGCCTGTGCGATCGGTGTCGAACCTCTGTCGACCTCGAGGATCTCGCGACGGATGCGGGGTTCGTGGAGCAACTCGGCCAGCGTGCTGGCGACGTCGTCCCGGGTGATCTGACCGTGGCTTTCTGCCGGACCGAGAGACACCGTGCCGACTCCGGGGCCGTCGAGCAGTAGCGACGGACGAAGAATCAGCCACTCGAGACCGCTATGGCTGAGAGCGATGTCGGCGTTCTTCTTCACCGCGAAGTAATGCTCTTCGTCGTCGCCGAGGTCGCGCTCCCGCCATGCTTCAGGGTGGACCGAGACCAGCACAAAGCGCTCGACACCGGCGAGGTGCGAGGCGGTGATCGCCTTCTCGACCCCATCGCCGTCGATAGCCGTCGTGACTTCCTTGCTGCCAGCATTGGATCCGGCAGAGAAGACGATTGCGTCCGCGTCACCGAACAGTGCCGCAAGCTCTTCCGCGGTCATACCGGGGAGATCGCCCACGTGTACGTGCATTCCCCGCGCGTCGAGCTCGACTTGCTGGTCATCACGGCGGACGAGGCCATGGACGGCGTCGCCCCGAGCGAGCAACTTCTGCGCGAGTAGACCGCCGATTCCGCCGGTGATGCCGATGATGAAGACGTCCATTCGAGATGCTCCCTTTCTGAGTGCCGCCCGTGTGATCGGCCCGGTCACCGGCCCCGGCCCTCGTCTAGCCGTTGCTCTTGACCCGGATGTTGACCTGCGCCTGCGTCACAGTGAGAGCGATCCGCTTCTCGCGGGTGGGTGGCGTCTTGGCGTAGGCGATCCAACGCAGGATGTTGCGGCGGACCGATACCGGAAACGCAGCGAAGTACTCGTCAGCGGGCGAATGCGCGGCGAGGGCGTCGGCCAGATCGTCCGGGACGACGAGAGCGTCGACGTCGTTCATCGCGTCCCACATGCCCTCGGCCTTCGCACGCTCCACCGAGGCCAGCCCGGCGGGCTGCATCCTCCCGGTAGTGATCAATCGTTCAGCGCGATCCTTGTACGACTTGGCCCAGGGTTGGGTGCGCCGCGGACTGACGAGCTGACGGGTGCGTTCGTCGTCGAGCTGGCGCCGGATGCCGTCACACCAGCCGAAGGCGACCAGCTGATCCAGCACCTGCGTGGTGGAGACGTACTTGTCGGGGACGACCTTCTTCCAGGTCACCAGCCACACCGCGACATTCTGGTGGTGGTTCTGCCGCAGCCAGTCGTGCAGCTCCTGATCCGAGGTCACCTCCACCCACGCGAAGCCGTCGTCCGTAGATCCCTGCCGGGTCGAGGTCATCGCATCACCTCCTGGTTCTACAGTCATTGCGGTGACCGAGCTCCGAGTAGTCGTGTTGTTCGGGTTGGCCGCGCTGGCCGAGATCGGCGGGGCTTGGCTGATCTGGCAGGGGGTGCGCGAGAATCGTGGACTGCTCTGGGTGGGAGCAGGGATCGTCGCGTTGGGTGCCTACGGCCTGATCGCCGCCCTGCAGCCCGACCCGAATTTCGGCAGAATCCTAGCCGCGTACGGCGGCGTCTTCGTCGTCGGATCGCTGGCCTGGGGTGTCGTGGTCGACGGGTTCCGCCCAGACCGCTTCGACGTGATCGGCGCGTCGATCTGCCTGGTGGGCGCCTCGATCATCGTGCTGGCGCCGCGCCCCTGACTGCCACGACTCAGCCGTCGAGACTGTCCTGCGGCGCGGCCAGACAGATCGACGTCGCTGCCAACTGGTCCTGCCATTGCTCCGACGCACCGGCCGCGTCGAGCTCGGTTGCCAGGGGGGCGACTCGGTCACGGAACGCGGCGTCGCCCTGCAGGCTGTCCACCGCGCTCTCGATGGCGGTGTCCAGATCAGGCGCCTCGGGTGATTGCATCAATGTGGTCGCGAAGCAGGCGACTCGCATCACGCGCAACGCCTCGGCGCCGTCGATTCCGTCGAAGTGCGGCGCCAATAGGGCCTCAGCGCGGTCGGACACACTGGCCGGTACGCCCTCGATGTCGGCAGCCGGCACCACGATGTCGACCGAAGCCAACGCCACGGACCCGTCATCGCCGGGCACGCCCCCGGCGACCAGATTGCTGCTGGTCGTGCCGGCGACCTCGGTCACCCTGACCAGAGCGTCGGCACCCGAATCCGAAGACCCACAGGCGGAGAGGGCGAGGACGACAGCGATGCCAGCCATCGGTGACGCGAGTACCGGGGTCCGGAGCACGTTGCCCGAGGCTAATGGACAACCGGCGCACATCCGGCGTGTCGCAGGTGATCCGAGTCACCACTGACCGTTGACGTACTCCCAGTGCCACGGCTCGTATTTGGATCCGCCCTTCCGGGCCCACGTCGGATTGTCGAAGCCGAAGGCCGGGGCGTTCTCGCGCAGCCACCAGTAGGGGTCTCCCGCGGTCTCGACGCCGCCGCACATGTCCACCGCCAACCCGTAGCCATGCTGGCTGGTGCCTGCCGCAGCGGCCAATCCGGGCTTCTGCCGGCGGAGGGCCGCCTGCTCGGCGTAGGTCCGATACCCGGACGTGACGCAGATGTCTGTTCCGTAATGGGCCCGGAACGCCTCGTTGAGCAGGGCGAAAGCCTCGGCGGCATCGGCGCGGAGGCGATTCCTGCCGTCGGGCATCTGACACAGGTACTCGGCTGGGATGTCACCGTTGGCGATGGCGACCTCGGGCGGGACCCCGTCGCACGAGGGCAGGGCGTCTCGGGTGCCACCGCGGGAGGCATCTTCGGCGGCTCGGACCCGCAGCATTCCGTCCTCGCCGGCTACCAGATCCGTGGCACCGTCGAGGTCTGACGCCACCGGGGCGCCACTGGAACCCGGAAGGATCAGCGTCTGCTGCCGGGCGAGGTCGATCGACGAGGCCGTGCCGACGACGCCGGACGGTGCGAATTCACCGGCTACGGCGTTGCCGAACGTGGCGGCTGCCATCACTGCGACCACGCCGGCCTGGGGAAGGAGGCGAACGGCTGCGGAACGGACGTCGACGCCGGCGATTCCGCTGCGGACGTCGGCGATCCATTGCTTGACGGGGACCCGGCTGCTGTCCTCGGAGTCCTCATGTGACTGGTTGGCGGCCACGCCCAACCAGTCCAGGCTCTGCGGTGACACCACCGGTGCGAATCCGGCCCCGTTGGTGTCGATGTCCGTGCTGTGGATGCCGACGGCGGTCACGATCGGTGCGGCCGGGATCGATGCGGCCGGGATCGGTGCGGCCGGGATCGGTGCAGCTGGTTTTGGCGCGGCAGAGGCCGGCGCAGCTGAGGGCGGTACCGACGCGACCGGGGCCATCGCCGGAGTGGTCATCGCCGGAGTGGTCATCGTCGGGGTGGTCATCGTCTGTGCAGGCACAGGCGCGGCGGCTGATTCGCGCAGCGAGCGACGAGTGGGATGGGCAACCGGGCGGACGGCGCTGGGGACGGCGACTGCTTCGCTGGGGTGTGCGACCACCCCACGTGAGGTGTCGACAGACGACACATCCGCCTCGCGCGCCTCTCGGAGGCTGCGGCGAGTGGGATACGAAGTAGTGGGGGTCACCAGCACCTACTCAGCCGGAACGCCCGAATGATCTCCATCGGGAGCAGACGATAACGGCCACACAGCGTGTTCTCAACCACCTCATGCCGTCGGTGAGTTGCGACAAGCCGGAGATTTCGCCATCGACCGGATACTGACAGTCACCAGATGGGTGACCTGAAGGCCCGCGCGCCCACCCCACCCGACGAGTGAAACGCGAGGTCAGGACCGCCAGCCGGCTGGCATCGGCCGCCCCTCGTCGTACCCCGCACGAGACTGGACACCGACCACGGCGCGTTCCGAAAACTCGGCCAGGGTTCGCGCCCCGGTATAAGTACATGCCGAGCGGACGCCACTGGTGATGTGATCGAGCAAATCCTCGACTCCGGGGCGGTCCGGGTCGAGGTACATCCGACTCGTCGAGATTCCCTCCTCGAATAGGGCCTTGCGCGCCCGGTCGAACGGCGGATCCTCCGACTTTCGGGCATTGACGGCCCGAGCCGAGGCCATTCCGAAGCTTTCCTTGTATTCGCGACCGTCCGCATCCACGAGGAGATCCCCGGGGCTCTCGTAGGTTCCTGCGAACCACGAGCCGACCATCACCTGGGCAGCGCCCGCGGCCAGCGCAAGGGCCACGTCGCGCGGGTGACGGACGCCGCCGTCGGCCCAGATATGCGCTCCGACGTCCGTGGCTGCGCGCGCGCAGTCGAGCACCGCCGACAGTTGCGGCCTGCCCACCGCGGTCATCATCCGCGTGGTGCACATCGCGCCGGGTCCGACACCGACCTTGACGATGTCGGCTCCTGCCCGGACCAGGTCACTGACCCCTTCGGCCGTCACCACGTTGCCTGCGACCAACGGCAGACCCGCAGCCCGGGCCCGCGGTGACACCACCGCGACGGCGGCCAACATCTTGTCCTGGTGACCGTGGGCGGTATCGACGACCAGACAGTCGACGCCCATCTCGATCATGGCCTCGGCCTTTGCCGCCACGTCACCGTTGATCCCGATGGCCGCGGCGACCCGCAATCGTCCGTCACCGTCAACAGCGGGCGCATACAGCGCCGAGCGCAGGGCACCGAGGCGAGTCATCGCTCCGACCAGGACACCGTCGCGGACCACCGGAGCAAAGGCGGCCCGGGCGGCATCCAGCAACTCGTATCCGGCCCGCGGCCCCGACGCCTCCACCACCGTCGCGTCCACCGTCGGAGCGTCCGCCGCCATCACCGTCGAGAGCGCGGCGTAGCGGTCCACTCCGACCAGATCGGCTGCGGCGACGACGCCGAGCACCCGAGGTCCATCCGCTCCCGGTTGGGCCACCACGATGGCGCGGTGGGCACGCTTGCCGAACAGGTGCAGGGCCGAGATCACGGTGTCGTCGGGACCGAGAACGAGCGGGGTGTCGTACACCACGTGACGTGACTTCACCCACGCCACGACGTCGCGCAGCACCGGAATCGGGACATCCTGTGGCAGGACGGCGATACCACCCCGGCGCGCCACGGTCTCGGCCATCCGCCGCCCCGAGACGGCGGTCATGTTCGACACGACCAGTGGAATCGTCGTGCCCGTGCCGTCATCGGGCCGCAGATCGACGTCGAATCGCGAGGTCACGTCCGATCGCGCCGGCACCAGGAACACGTCGTCGTAGGTCAGGTCCCACCGCAGTCCGGTGGCGGGCGCATGGCCCGGGAGGAATCGCACGCACGCATTCTCCGGTACCCGAGCCGTCGCAGGCGTAGCCTGACCCGTCGGGCCTGGTCGCGACCGACGCGATACTAGGCTGGGCAGGGAACGTCGACCCCGCCCATGACGAGGAAGAAGGCGGCGACGCGTGGCACAGCAGGAGCAGGCGGGCGACCCCCTGGACGAGTTCGGCGCCAATCAGTGGTTGGTCGACGAACAGCGCGAGAAGTACCACCGTGACCCGGCATCCGTGGCACCCGAGTGGCGGCGGCTGTTCACCGACGCGTCGCCACGACCGAGCACCACCGACAACGGGGCCCGCAACGGTGGCGCGGCGACAGCAGTCCTCACCGCTCCCGCTCCTCGCAGCGAGCCTGTCCTCACCTCGGCAACCGCAGCTCCCCCAGTCGCAGCGGCACCAGCAGCCCCGGCAGCACCGCAGGCCCCAGCGCCCTCACCGGCCCCTCCGGCGCCAGCCGCACCCGCCCCCCCGGCGCCAGCGGCCGACGAAACGGTTCGCCTCCGGGGCCCCGCAGCGCGGGTCGTGACCAACATGGAGGCCTCGCTCGGCGTCCCGACCGCCACCAGCGTGCGAGCGATCCCGGCCAAACTGCTGATCGACAACCGCATCGTGGTCAACAACCACCTGCGTCGGCGCCGCGGCGGCAAGGTGTCCTTCACCCACATCGTCGGCTACGCGATGGTCGAGGCGCTGCGCGAGCTGCCCGAGATGAACCACTCCTACGCCGAGGTCGACGGAAAACCGTCATTGGTGCGCCCTCACTCGATCAACGTGGGCATCGCCATCGACCTGACCAAACCCGACGGCACCCGCCAGTTACTCGTACCCAACGTCAAGGACGCCGCCAACCTGGACTTCGGCCAGTGGTGGGCCGCGTACGAAGACGTGATCAAGCGGGCCCGGGGCGGCTCGTTGACGCCCACCGACTTCGCCGCCACCACGATCAGCATCACCAATCCCGGCACGATCGGAACCGTCCACTCGGTCCCCCGGTTGATGCCCGGGCAAAGCGCCATTCTGGGCGTCGGCGCCCTGGAGTATCCAGCCGAATACGCCGGGGCGAGCGAGGAGACACTTGCCCGTCTGGCCGTCAGCAAGACCATCACGCTCACCTCGACCTACGACCACCGAGTCATTCAGGGCGCGCAATCCGGTGACTTCCTGCGAATCATCCACGCCAAGCTGCTGGGCGAGGACGGCTTCTACCACCGGGTGTTTCGCGCGCTGCGAGTCCCGTACGAACCCATCGCCTGGGTGCGCGACATCGCGGCCGACGACGACGCGGACATCAACAAGACCGCGCGAGTCGTCGAGCTGATCCACGCCTACCGGGTGCGGGGGCACCTGATGGCCGACACCGACCCCCTGGAGTACCGCCAGCGCCGACACCCCGACCTGGACGTCCAGACCCACGGCCTCACCCTGTGGGACCTCGACCGCGAGTTCCCCACCGGCGGTTTCGGCGGCAAGCCCGTGATGAAGTTGCGGGACATCCTCGGCGTACTCCGTGACTCGTACTGCCGGACCGTCGGCATCGAATACATGCACATCCAGGATCCCGACCAGCGCCACTGGATTCAGGAGCGGGTCGAAGGTCGGCGCGAGAAGCCCAACCCGGCCGAGCACATCCGGATTCTGGGCCGGTTGAACGCCGCGGAGGCTTTCGAGACATTCCTGCAGACCAAGTTCGTCGGTCAGAAGCGATTCAGCCTGGAGGGCAGCGAGTCGGTCATCGCAATCCTCGACGGCATCCTGTCCGAGGCCGCCGAATCGGGTCTGGACGAGGTGTGTATCGGGATGGCGCACCGCGGGCGCCTCAACGTGCTGGCCAATATCGCAGGCAAGACCTATCGGCAGATCTTCGCCGAGTTCGAGGGGACCCAGGACCCGCGGACCGTGCAGGGCTCGGGTGACGTCAAGTACCACCTCGGTACCGAGGGCACCTTCACCGGCGCGACCGGCGAGCAGATCCCCGTGTACCTCGCGGCGAACCCGTCGCACCTCGAAGCCGTCGATGGTGTGCTCGAGGGGATCGTGCGGGCCAAGCAGGACCGCCTCAACCTCGCCGGTGAGGACTTCACCGTGCTTCCCGTGCTGCTCCACGGCGACGCCGCGTTCGCTGGCCAGGGGGTCGTCGCGGAGACCCTGAACCTGTCCCAGCTGCGCGGCTACCGCACCGGTGGC
>JANNOG010000110.1:0-25614 GCA_031398915.1 Micrococcales bacterium
CGGGCAGGTCAGGCGGTTGCGACAATGTGCACTATTTCAATAGGCAAAGTGCCTGTCAAGCCTCTGACCGAGTGGACGTTTTCCACCAGAATAGTGCACTATGCCGGGATGGCTGATGTCGTGCTGGTCTCCGGTAGTCCCAACCGGGTCTCGCGCACGGACGCGGTGCTGGCCCACGTCGCGTGGCAACTCAGTGCCGCCGGTCACGCCACGCGCGGCATCGCGGTTCGCGAGTTGCCCGCGGGGGCGTTGCTGTCCGCCGATCCCGCTGATCCCGAGATCGCCGCAGCCGTCGCGCAGATCGCCACCGCCGATGCCGTCGTCGTGGCCACGCCCGTCTACAAGGCCGGGTACACCGGCGTACTCAAGACGTTCCTCGACCTTCTGCCCCAGTTCGCGCTGGCGGGCAAGACCGTCCTACCGCTGGCCACCGGTGGTAGTCCGGCTCACGTACTCGTCGTCGACTACGCGCTCCGGCCCGTTCTGACCAGCCTGGGTGCCGATCACGTGACCCAGGGGTGGTTCGTCCTCGCCGACGAGATCACCCCCGTCAGCGGCGGCTTCGAGCTCAGCGCCGAGGGCGCCGGCAAGCTCGCGCCGATAGTCAGGGGGTTTCTGGCGAGCGTGGAGTCGAATCGACGGCGGCACCGGATGGTGTGAGGTGCTCGTGGCGGTGGGTTCGGCTCGGTGGGTTGCAGGCGGCGGCCAGCCGTTCGATCTCGGCCTCGGGCGGGGGCCGGTCGCTCGACAAGATCCCGAGCCAGCGGTGCCGGGGGTCGGTATCGGTCAGCACGGCGCGGGCGAGCAGAGACATCGGGATCGCCAACAATGCACCCAGGGGTCCGAGGACGAATCCCCACAGGACCAGCGAGAAGAACGACGTCGCGATATTCAGCCCCACCGCGTCCCCGATGAACTTGGGTTGGATGACGGATTGGATGACATTGTTGATGACCAGGTATCCGATGAGCACGATCAGTGCCGTCACGGGCCCGTCCTCCAGCAATGCGATGATCACCGGTGGCACCAGACCGATGACGAGGCCGACTGTCGGGATGTAGCCGGTGAGGAAGGCCAGAACTCCCCACACCAGCGGTAGCGGAACCCCGAGGATGGTCAACAAGATGACATCCGCGACTGCCACGATTGCACCGAACACGGTGGTGACCACCAGGTAACGCCGGGTGCCCAGGGCGAATTCGGACAGCGACGCCGCCACGCTCGGCCGGATTCGCTTGACCGCCGCGAACCGACGACCGAATGATCCGATGTCCAGCAGGATGAAGAACAGCAGCGCGAGGGCGAAGGACAACACACTCACCGCGCCGTACAGCCCGGTGGCGACATTGAGGGCGACCCCGGCCGCGGCGCCGAGGTCGATGCTGTCGAGCAGTCCGTCGATCTGCTCCCGCTGCACCCCGAACTCGGTGAGGCGTTGGGAGACGTCGCTCAGCAATCCGTTGAGGTCGTCCTCGTATTGCGGGATCTCGTTGCCGAATGCGTACAGCGACCAGCCGAGTGCGGCGACGAAGGCGGCGAGTGCCACGTAGGTGACGGTGATGGTGACGGTGAGGCCCAGCCATCCCGGCAGGCGCCTCGCCAGAACCTCCTGCAGGGGCGAGATGGCGATGGCGATGACCAGCGCCAGGATGGCCGGAGCGACGATGTCCTGCGAGGCGCGCATCGCGGCCAGGGCCACGAACCCCGCCGCCAGGCCGATCAGCGTCACCACCGGCCCGGGTATGGAACTGCGTGAGTTCGGGTTCGACTCCGGTCGGGGTTCGGGTTGCGGCGGCACCGCGTCGACGTCGCTGACGGCCACCCCCGGATCATCGGACATAGGTCGCAACCTAGGGGTGCGGGCGGACAGGGGCAACGGCTCCGGCCCGGCTGACCGGCAGGCGTGACACGTCTCGGCGAGCGCATGGCGATACACCGACGTACGGTCCATGAGGGTCGATTGCGGTGGGCATCGACGTCGATTGCAGGAGTGCTGATGGTGCTCGACCTGTCACTCACCGATTCGGTGATGCGGCACGCTCGCGATTTGGTGGACTCGCAGTACACCGACCTTCCGCTCCCGGGCAGCGGCCGGACCGTGCGGCGATGGCGTGCGTTGGCGGCCGCCACCCGGGACGACGTCGTCACAGGTCGACTGGTGGAGGCCCATGTCGACGCGATGGCGATCATGGCCGAGCTGGACCACCCGATTCCGTCGGCCGGTGGGTTGTGGGGGGTGTGGGCCGCAGACCCACCGTCGGGACGCCTGACGGCGACTCGCCATGGGACCGGATGGCGCGTGGACGGCACGAAGGAGTGGTGCTCGGGCGCGGGTGGGTGCAGCCGCGCGCTCGTGACCGCACACGCCCCCGACGGGTACCGACTCTTCGCGGTCGACCTGGACCGGACCCGCGACGCAGCCACGGCCGTCCCGGTGGCGGACACGTGGTCGGCGATCGGCATGTCCCGCAGTGACAGTCGATCAGTCAGGTTCGAGGGTGCCCCGGCAGTCGCCGTCGGTGATCCGGATGCC
This sequence comes from Micrococcales bacterium, assembly GCA_031398915.1. GTDB lineage: Bacteria > Actinomycetota > Actinomycetes > Actinomycetales > JBBAYJ01 > JANNOG01. Next base: position 2,534 of record JANNOG010000110.1, read on the forward strand.
TACCTGACCCGGGCAGGGTTCTGGCATGGCGCCGTGGGGGTCGCGGCCGCCTGGTACGGCGGTGCGCGAGGTGTTGCCGATCTGCTGGTCGAGGCGCATCGTGCCCGGCCGCTCGATGCCCACGCCCTCGCGCATGCGGGAGCTGTCGACGCCGACCTGCGGGCCGCGCGCGCGTCGCTGATCGAGGCGGCCGACCAGATCGACGCCGACCCCCAGGACAGCCGCGACTGCTCGCGGGCGAGGGCCTTGGCGGTTCGCGCCGTGGTCGAGGGTGCCGCCAGCAGGACGCTGGAGCACGTCGGTCGAGCACTGGGTCCGGTCCCGCTGGCTCGTCACCCCAGGCACGCGCAACGGGTTGCCGACCTGGGCGTCTACCTCAGGCAGTCGCACGCCGAAAGTGACCTGGAGACGCTGGGCCGAGACACCCTCGACCGGTCCGCCGAATGGTAGTCACGGCGATCGACGGCGTCGGCACGCCGGAATCGACCTGGTTGCCCTCGCTGGCGGCCCGCCACGTCCCACAGCTGGACCTCGTGTCGTTGCAGGGCCGGGCAGTCGTCGTGGTGGCAGCTCATCCGGACGACGAGGTGTTGGCCGTGGGCGCCCTGCTACGCCGACTGCACGAGACATCCCCGCGGGTCGACATCGTGTGGGCCACCGACGGCGAGGCCAGTCACGTCGGGACGAACCCGCTGATCCCGCTGCTCGGCAGCCTCCGCCCGGAGGAGTCCGATCGCGCCTTGACGATGCTCGGCGTGACCGCGTCCTCGACACACCGATTGGGATTACCCGACGGCGGCATAGCCACTCACGAGGCGACGTTGAGCGAGCGAATCGCGGCGGTGGCCACGAATGGTTGCGTACTGATTGCCCCGTGGTCCGGCGACGGTCACCCCGACCACGAGGCGTGCGGGCGGGCAGCACGTCGCGCCTGCCCCGACGACGCCTTGGTGCTCGAATATCCGATCTGGGCGTGGCACTGGGCCACGCCGGATTCGGGCGACATTCCGTGGCACCGCGTCGTCCAGATTCCTCTGCGACTGGTCGACCGCGCCGCCAAGCTCGCTGCGATCGGTGCCTTCGCCACCCAGGTACTGCCCCTGGGACCCGGCCCCGACGACGGACCCGTGCTCACCAGTGCCACGGTCATGCGGTTCGTACGCGACTTCGAGGTGGTGCTGATGCCCGAAAACCGGGAAAGGCCTGCGGGGATCGTATGAGTCTCTCATCGGGATATTTCGATGCCGTGTACGCGGATTCCGATGATCCGTGGGGTTTTGGTCACCGGTTCTACGAGCGACGAAAGCGTGCCGTGTTGTTGGCCAGCCTGCCCCGCGAGCATTTCGAGGCCGCATTCGAGCCGGGATGCAGCACAGGCGAGCTGACCGTCGCCCTCGCCGAGCGTTGCGGCTCGGTGTGGGCAACGGACATCGCCGCCCGTCCGATCGCCGTGGCCCGGCATCGCACGGCGGGTCTGGCCAATGTGCGCGTGGACAGGCGGGTGGTCCCCGACGAATGGCCACACGACACACCGTTCGACCTCGTCGTGCTGTCCGAGGTCGGCTACTACCTCGACGAGGGTGCGCTGAGACGGCTACTCGACGTGGCGGTCGGGTCGCTCACCCCGAGTGGCGTTCTCGTGACGTGCCACTGGCGCCATCCGGCTCCCGACTACCCACTCCGGGGGGACTCGGTCGCCGAGATCGTGGCGGATCACGCCACCGTGCGCGGACTGTCCCATCTGGTCGGTCATGTCGAGGAGGATTTCCGCTTGGACGTGCATGGTGCGCCCGGGACCCGGTCGGTGGCTCGGACCGAGGGTCTCGTGTGAACCCGCCCACCGGTCGCATCCGTCGGGTCGGCGTGGTGGTTCCCGCTCGGGACGAGGTACTGCTGCTCCCTCGGTGTCTGGCCGCGATCCGGCTTGCCGTCCTGGATCTGGACAGGGCAACGGATGACGTCACCGTCGACGTCGTCGTGGTGCTCGATCGTTGCACCGACGGTTCTGCTGCCGTGGTCGCCGCGGATCGACTCGCGCGTGGCGTCGAGGTGGTGGCAGGCACCGTGGGACGTGCTCGGCAGATCGGAGCCGAGGCAGTCATGGAGATCGCCGAGGTGGACTCGACCGAGCTGTGGATCGCCTGTACCGACGCGGACTCGGCGGTTCCTCGGTCGTGGTTGGTCGAGCAGGTTCGTTTCGGCGATGCCGGAGCCGACGCGGTGGTCGGTACGGTCGCTGTCGCGGACGAGGATTGGGCCGGCCGGCCGAGGCACGTACGGCGGTCGTGGTCCTCGAGCTACACCGTGACCGACGGTCATCCGCATGTCCACGGCGCCAACCTCGGGGTTCGGGCGTCCGCGCTGCAGGCGGTCGGAGGCTTCATGCCCCTGGCCGCCGGCGAGGATGTCGCGGTGGTCGAGGCCCTGTCTGCGGCGGCTGCAGCCGGTCACGGCGACGCGGTGGTCCGCACCGGCTCGATTCCTGTCCTGACGTCGGCGCGGCGCGTCTCCGACGCCCGATGCGGCGCCGGGTTCGCGCGTTTCATTGACGGACTCGCCGGCCTGCCGAACACAGAGGTGGCGTGAGCCCTACTCCCTGCTGAACGGCAGGCCCGCTGCCGTCGCGTCAACCTTCACCGGATCTGCACACGTCTGTCGCGGCTCGACCACAGCCGCGCGGCTAGCGTCGGTGCCGATGACAACCAGCCGACTTCTCGTCGTCGAGGACGACCGCGCCATCGCCGACGCCATCACTCGCCGCCTGGTGAGTGAGGGCTACCTGGTGGACACGGTCCATGACGGCGCCGCAGCCGTCCGGGCCTGTGCGGAGGTGGCCTACGCGGTCGTCGTCCTCGACGTGTCCCTGCCGGGGATCGACGGACTGGAGGTCTGCCGCCGGGTGCAGGCACGCGAGCCGGTGCCGGTTCTCATGGTGACCGCCCGCGACGAAGAGGCCGACCGTCTGATCGGGTTGGCGGTGGGAGCCGACGACTATCTGGTGAAGCCATTCAGCCCACGGGAACTGGTGGCGCGGGTGGCGGCGCTCATCCGTCGGGTGGCGCGTGCGGACGAGCTGGCTGCGGCCTCGCGTGGGGCCTCGTGCCTCAGGGTGGGAGACGTCGAGGTCGATGTCCGGGCCCGACTGGTCCGTGTCGGGTCGGACCCGGTGCACCTGACCCGGACGGAGTTCGACCTCCTGGCGGCGCTGGCACGCGCACCCGGCGAGGTGATCGATCGAGATCGCCTCCTGGCCGAGGTGTGGCAGTGGCCGACCGGCACGTCGCCCCTCTCGGCAGCCTCGTCGGGTGCTCGTCGGACCGTGGACAGCCACGTCAAGGCGCTGCGCCGCAAGATCGGGGCAGAGCGGATCCGGACTGTCAGCGGTGTCGGCTACGCGCTGGAGGGCCGGAGATGACCACCACGTCCATCCGGTTGTGGCGTCCGCTGGATCCGGTGCGGTCCATTCGGGCGAAGCTGGGCCTGCTGGTCGCGGCCAGCGTGATCGCATCGGTCACGGCGACGTGGTTCGGACTGGTCGTGTTGGGCTGGTGGCTGCGATTCACCTTGCCGCTGGCCGTCCTGGTCGCCCTTGTCGTCACCCAGCTCCTGGCCCGCGGGATGACTCGGCCGCTGCGTCAGATGACGGCCGCTGCGCGTCGGATGGCTGCCGGCGACCTGCCGTCGGCGGTCGATGTCAGCAGCCGCGACGAGGTGGGGGAGTTGGCGCGGGCGTTCACCGCGATGGCCGCCGACCTGTCGAGCGCCGACGCCCAACGCCGCGAGTTGCTCGCCAACGTCGCCCATGAGCTGCGGACCCCGGTGGCCGCGATCCGGGCGCAGGTCGAGAACCTGGTCGACGGGGTGCGCCCACCCGACTCGGCTGCCCTGGGCGAGGTCCTGGAGCGGGTCGAGCGGATGGCAACCCTGGTCGAGGACCTGTTGGACCTCGCTCGCGCGCAAGGCGGCGCGGCGCCATTCGCCCCCGCCGTCACGGTCGTGGCGCCGCTGGTCGTCGACTCCGTCGACCAGGTCCGCCACGCCCACCCGGGCGTCACCGTCGAGGTGGACGTCGACGCAACGGTGACCGCAGTCGTCGACCCGGCGCGGCTGCGCCAGGTGCTGGTGAACCTGGTCGACAACGCTGCACGCCACGGCGGCGAGACCGGGCGGATCCTGGTCACGGTGCGTCCGGATGGCTCCGCGGGTGCGGCCGGCGGGGTCGTCCTCGACGTCGTCGACGAGGGTCCGGGTATCGCTCCCGCCGACCGCGAGGCGGTCTTCGAACGTTTCCGGCACCGCGGAGAGGGTGGTTCCGGCCTCGGCCTCGCCATCGCCCGGTGGGCTGTCGCGCTCCACCGGGGACACATCCACATCATCGACAGCCCGAGCGGCTGCCATGTCCGCGTCGAGCTGCCCGCCCCAGCCCAGGAGGACCAGCCATGAGCCCAGCGTCGCCACCCGCCGGCATCGTCCCTGCCGGCGCCTCGACACCGTCGGCAGCCGCCGGATCCGCGGCCGCAGCTCCCGGTGCGCCTGCCGTTCCCGCCGGGCCTGCCGTTCCCGCCGGGCCTGCCGCTCCCGCCGGGCCTGCCGCTCCCGCCGGGCCGACGTGGGCGGCGCGGAACTGGCCGCACCCCGGCGCCGCCGTGCCGTGGCCGGTTCTCGCCCTCGCCCTGGTCGCGGCCCTGGTGGCCGCACTGACGTACGTCGGCCAGCCGCCGGGAACCCAGGTCACCCTGGTCATCTGGTTGGTCGGTGTCACGGTCGTGGTGGCGGCGTTGGGCACGGCGGGTGGCCGCGTCCGGGTTGCGAGGCCGTCCACGGCGATCCTCGGCGTCATCGCGCTCGTCCTCGGAGCGGTGCCCGCGGTGAGGGACGCGCCGTGGCTCATCGCCCTGTGCCTCGTCGCCGCCATCGGCATCGGCGCCCTCGTCGCCCTCGACGGCCGGACCTGGTTGTCGATCCTGCTGACACCGGTCGCCACGGCCGCAGCCAGCGGACGCGCCCTTGCATGGGCGGGTGCTCGGGCTCGGAACCCAGGGCAACGGCGAGGTTCGGGTTGGGCTCGAGGCAGCCTCATCGGCGTGATCGCGCTTGTGGTGCTGGCTGCGTTGCTGGCCTCGGCGGACGCGGTGTTCGCCGCGGTCATCGGTTCGGTACTGCCCGACCTCAGCCTGTCCAGTGTCCTCGGTCGCCTGGTTCTGCTCGTCCTCGTCGCCGCTGCGGGCCTCGGCCTCGCGTTCGCCGCCACCAGTCCGCCGCACTGGCAGAGGCTGGCGATCCGCCGTGGTAGCGGCCCTGCTGCCGAGTGGGCCGTCCCGCTCGCAGTGGCGGTCGCGGTCCTCGGTGGATTCGCCGCCGTGCAGGTGGTCGCCCTCGTCGATCCGCAGATCGGCCTCGGCGGTACCGGTCTCACCGTTGCCGAGCGAGCCCGGCAGGGGTTCGGCCAGCTGGTCGTCGTCACCGTGTTGACGACGGCGTTGCTGGCCTGGTCGGGGCGTAGGTCCGATCCCGCCAGCGGGCGCCACCGTGCGCTCATGGCCGCTCTCGGTGGTGTGCTCAGCCTCTTGCTCCTGGCGGTCGTCGCCACCGCGCTCGGGCGGATGTGGTCCTACGACGAGGCCTTCGGCGCCACCGTGCTGCGCCTACTGGTCGCAACGTTCGAGGTCTGGCTCGGGGTGCTGGTCCTCGTCATCGCCCTCACGTGGGCAGGTCGGTGGCTGGTCCACCTGCCTCGTTTGGTCGTGGCGTCGGCAGGCGTCGCCCTCGTCGCGCTCGCCGGCCTCAACCCCGAGGCCGTGGTGGCCGGCCGCAACATCGACCGATTCGAGCAGGGCGAACAGTTGGACACGCTCTACCTCGCGGGGTTGTCCGACGACGCCGTCCCGGCAATCGCCGATCTACCCCCGGCCGAGCGCCGGTGCGCCCTCGGATTGCGAGAGCCCACGTCAGCCGCCTGGTACGCCGCCAACCTCGGGCGCAGTCGAGCGCAGGACACGTTGCGCAGCCACGACCCGGTCGACCCGTACGGCTACTCGTTGGACGGTGACTACGTCGAGGACGCTGTGTGCTCGACCCCCGGTGCGACCCGATGAGGCGTGCTGCGTCGACGATCGTGAGGTGGCGACCGCCCCACCTGCGAGGTGGTGGGTCACTGCGACATTCTGTCGACGGTGGCCGGGACCTGACGGCCATGGTGTTGGGGCCCTAGCCCAGACGTGTGGTCGATATCCCGCCATCGATGTCCAGGGTGATGCCGTGGACCATGGACGCATCGTCGGAGACGAGAAAGCTGACGCCCTTGGCGATGTCGTCCGGGTGGATGACCACGCCCGCCGGAGTACCCGCTGTCATCAGGTCCAGAACCTCACGGGCTGCCTCGTTACCCGGGGTGAGTGTGACGCCCGGTGCGATGGTGTTGACGCGTACGCCGCGCGGTCCGAACTCTGCAGCCCACGCGCGCGTCAACTGTTCCTCGGCGGCCTTGGTCGCGCTGTACATGGCGGCGAACGGGCTGCCGATCCTGGCCATCCACGAGCCGACGTTGACGATCACCCCCGCGGCCGCGCTCGGCCATGCTGGGTGCGATCGCGGCGACCAGGACGTGCGGGGCGCGGATGTTGACCGCGAGCATGGTGTCGAGGTCGGCATCGAGCAGGTCGATCGTCGGCGGCGCCGGATAGACACCCGCATTGTTGACCAGGATGTCCACTCGACCGCCGAGCAGGTCGGTCGCATCACGCGCGAAGCCGCGGATGTCGTCGTAGGACCCTGCCAAGTCGACCGCGACATAGTCGGCGCGCCCGCCGCCGGCTCGGATGTCGGCGACCACCCCGTGGCCCCGGGTGACGTCGCGGCCGCTGACGATGACATGGGCGCCGTCGGACGCCAGTCGGTGGGCGATCGCGGTTCCGATCCCGCTGGTGGAGCCGGTGACGATGTCATGGCGGTCCGCGAGCCGGGGCAGGGGAAGGGTCGAGGGGTTCGTGGTCATGACGCTTGTCTAGGGGCTTCTGAGCGGCACGACCAGATCACACACAGCCTGGGCACACCAGGACCACCCAGGTCGCCCGAGGGTCTCGTACCGTGGATGAGTGGCTGTCGACCGCGTTGCCCTGGGGGAGTTCCTTCGGGCTCGACGCGACCGGTTGACCCCAGCGCAAGCCGGTACCCGACCCTTTCCGGGGCCGCGACGGGTTCCTGGGCTTCGACGTGAGGAACTGGCGATCCTGGCCGGGCTGAGCCCCGACTACTACAGCCGCGTCGAGCAAGGTCGCCAGGCCACGGTGTCCCGTGAGGTGCTCGACGCATTGGCCCGGGCCCTGCGGTTGAGCGACGTGGAACGCGACCACCTCCACGCGCTGGCCGCTCCCACGACGGATCAGCACGCCACCACCCGGCACCCGGCGCAGGTGGCTGATCCTGGACTGCTGCGACTGATGGCCACGCTGGACCATGTGCCGGTACTCCTGCTGGGGCACTACGGCGACGTGTTGGCCCGAAACGGCCTGCTGGCTGCCGTCTTGGGACGCACTCTGGAGCCTGGCACCTCGTTCACGCGCTTTCTGTTCCTGGACGCGATGGCCCGCGAGCGCATCGTCGACTGGCCGGTCTTCGCCCAGGCCTCGATCGCCGCGCTGCGGTGGGAGGCGGGCCGGTACCCGCATGATCGGCGACTTCAGCTCCTCGTCGATGAGCTTCGCGCTCACGACCCCCAGGTCGGAGGCTGGTGGGATGACCACGCCGTCCGGGACTACGCCTCGGTGGCGAAACGGATCCGCCATCCAGCAGCCGGTGACCTGTTCTTCGACATCGAGATCGTGGTGGCACCACACGAGCCAGATCAACGCCTGATCGTCTACACGACGCAACCGGATTCACCGACCCGTCGGTTGCTCCCCCTCCTCGCGAGCTGGGAGGACCAGACCACTCCTGCGATCAGGGACGACAGTCGCGCCCTGTGAGCGTGACGTCCGCATCTCGTGCAACGACCGGGCGCCTCACGTAACGGCGAGGCACCTCGTGCAACGCGATGTCACTGGATGCCGCTGCGCGCGAAGCCCTGGACGAACCAGCGCTGGAAGAACAGGAACAGCACGACCATGGGTGACACCGACAGCAGCGCGAACGCCATGGTCGCTCCGTAGTCCGAGCCGAACTGGCCCTGCAGGTAGAGCAGCCCGATCGGGAGGGTGAACAGTGCGTTCTCCTTGAGGGCGATCAGTGGCCAGGCGAAGTCGTTCCATGTCGAGAGGAAGGTGAGGAGTGTGAGCACGGCCATCAGGGGTCGACACAGCGGGAGCACGATCTGGAGGAAGACCCGCAACGGTCCTGCCCCGTCGACGCGTGCGGCATCGATGATCTCGCGGGGGATCCCGATAATGAATTGCCTGGCCAGGAAGATGCCGAAGGCAGTCGCAGCCGAGGGGAGAATCACCGCCCAGTAGGTGCCGTAGATGCCCAGCCTGGTCACGAGTTGGAACTGCGACACCATGATGACCTGGATCGGCAGGACAAGGGTACTGAGCATCAATAGAAATATTAGGTTGCTACCGCGGAAGCGAAGCTGAGCGAATGCATACCCGGCCAACAGGTTGACGGCGACGGTCAACGCGGTCACGACGACGGCGATGGCAACGGAATTGCCGAACCACGTCAGGATCGGGAACGACGTGAATACCCGGTCGAAATTGGCCAGGGTCAGCTCTCGGGGCCACAGCTGCAACCGAGGGCTCAACAGCTCCTGCCGGGGCGAGAGCGCGACCACCACCATCCAGTACAACGGAAACAGTAGGACCACCGAGCTGAGGACCGCGGCGATCAGTCGCAGAGCGGTCGCTCGGCGGCGTCGTCGAGCGGCTGACGCTGCGGGCGACACGACCCAGCTGTCGAGACTCACGTGGTCAGCCGACCAGGTCTCGGGTGCGGCTGGTGCGCCAGAGGATCGCCGTGAAGGCCAACGTCAGCGCCAGCAGGACGACCCCTATGGCGGCGGCGTAGCCCTGATCCCTGATCATGAAACCGTTCTCGTAGGCGTAGGTGACCAGCACTGATGTCGAATATCCCGGGCCCCCACCGGTGAGCACGTAGACGACGTCGAAGACCTGGAACGAGTAGATGACGTTGATCACCAACAGGAAGAAGGTGGCCGGTCCCACCATCGGTACGGTGACGTGACGGAACTGCGCCCACAGGCCCGCCCCGTCGATGCGCGCCGCCTCGTACAGCTCGGGTGGCACGTTCTGTAGCCCGGCGAGGTAGACCAGCATGGTCAGACCGACCCGCCACCACACGGTGACCAGCACGACCGACGCGAACGCCGCCACCCCCTCCGATTGCCAGGGAACGGTGCCCACGCCCAGCGCCCGGAGCAGCTTGTTCGCGATTCCGACGTTCTGGTCGAATATCAGTACTCCGATCAGCGCCGTGGCCACACCAGAGATCACCATCGGCAACACGATGACCGTCCGAAACAGCCCACGCGCGGGTATCACCGAGTTCATCAGCACCGCCAGGCCCAGCCCCAGCGCAAGGCTGATCGGCACCACGAGGGCGGTGAACAACGCCGTATTGCCCGTCGATCGCCAGAACACCGGATCACCCAGTAAGCGGCTGTAATTGGCGAGACCGACGAACTCTCCGGCGCCGAAACCGTTGGTCTGTTGCAGGCTGAGCAGAATCGCCCAACCCAGGGGTAGGAACAGGAAGAGCCCGAGCAGCAGAATGTTGGGGCCCAGGAACAGATACCCCGTCACCGAGTCCCGGACTGCCTGTCGAGTCACCGAGCTGTCGCCTCGGCGATCCCGGCGGACATGTTGGCCAGTGTGTCGTCGGTGCTCTGACCGGCGACGAACGCCTGCTCGAGTTGGTCGCTGAGGACCAGGTTGATGGCTGCCATCGAGGCTGAGGCAACCTGCGCCGCGTCGGCGCCCTGCACCGTCGTCGCTTGTTGCACGAAGACGGTCGACAGCTCGGGGCGAATTTCGAACTCGATACCGGCGTCCACCAGGTCACGCCGCGTCGGGAGCAGGCTGGCCCCGGCACAGAAGTCGTTCATCGTCTCCTGTTGGGTCATGAACGTGAGGAACTGTGCCGCCAACTCGGGTTTGGTCGTGCCGGCCGTGGCGACCAGCGCGTTGCCCCCCAAGTCGCCTCCACCGCGCACGTTGCGAGGCGAGAAGGTCGCCCCCCACTCGAACGGTGCGAGCGAGTCGGCGCTCGGCAGGAGGAACGCGCCGGCGAAGGTCATCGCCACGGTCTCGGAGAAGAACAGATCGCTGGCGAACGTGGTCGACTTCACCGAGCTGTTCTCGGGAACGAGGCCCCGAGCGAAGAAGCTGGCTGTGAAGTCGACCGCGGCACGCCCTGCCTCGGAGTCGATCGCCGGTGTGACGAGGTCCTCGTCGAGGAAGCGGCCGTCGGCCTGGAACAGCCAGCTGAGCCAGCGAGTGACACCCTGGCCCTGCCAGTTGTAGGCGAACGGGTATCGGCCGTCGGGCAACTGTGCCTGAAGGGTGAGCGCCACCTGCTCGAACTCCTCCCACGTCCAGGCCGAATCCAGAGTGTCGGGCACCGACGTGATGCCGGCTGCCTCGAATGCGGAAATGTTGTAGAGGATTGTCGAGGTGTCCGTGTGGTGAGGCAGGCCGTGCGGCGCCCCGTCGAACTGCACGGCCTGCCACATCGACTCGGTGAAGTCGTCGCCGATGGCCCCGTCCAGATAGTCGGTCAGGTCGAGAAGTTGCCCGCGGCCGGCGTATGTGCCGAGGTTGTCGTAATCCACTCGGAAGATGTCCGGTGCGGTGTCCGACTGCAACTGAGCATCGATGTTCGGGAACATCTGCTCGAACGGCACGGCGTTCAGGGCCACGGTCGCCCCGGGATTCGCGCTCTGGAACGCAGCGATCGCCCGCTCGAAGCCGGCGAGTTCGCTGTCGCTTCCCCATGTGGTGAAGGTCAGCTCGCCACTGACGGAACCGGAGGAGGACCCTGATGGCGCGGAGGCCGGGGCTTGGGCGTCAGAGCCGGAACGGGTGAATCCGGCACAACTCGTGAGCGCTGCGGTCACCGACGCGGTGCCGAAGGCTCCCAGAAGCTGACGTCGATTGAGCTGCATATGAGTCTCCTGTCTGACGTGGACCCTGGAGGTAACGGGACGAGCGCCTCGGACCGTAGTCCGTCATCAGGAACGTTTCGTTCCTCATTACAGGCTAACGTCGCACTATGTCGGACACCACCACCGGGCGCCTGTTGGCGCTGCTGTCGCTGTTGCAGACGTCGCGCGAGTGGCCGGGCCCCGAGCTCGCGCACCGTCTGGAGGTCACTCAGCGCACGGTGCGTAACGACGTACACCGGCTCCGCGATCTGGGCTATCCGGTGAAGGCCACTCGTGGTGCCGCCGGGGGCTATCGATTGGCTGCCGGTGCCGCCATGCCACCACTGCTGTTCGACGACGACGAGGCGGTGGCGGTCGCGGTCAGCCTGATCACTGCGAGGGGTGACGGGGTTGCCGGCCTGGAGGAGTCGTCGAAGCGCGCGATCATCAAGCTGCAACAGGTATTGCCGCGGCGACTGGCATCGCGGGTGGACGCCTTCGGTGCGACGGTGCTTCGCGCCGACCCGCACAGCGCGCTGCATGGCGACCGACGGCCTCTCGACCAGCCCGATCGACAGGTGGACAGCCGGGTCTTGGCGGTGCTGGCGGCGGCCGCGCGCAATCACGAGATGGTCGGATTCGGCTATGGCGACCACGACGCGACGCACAGCAACCGCCGGGTCGAGCCGTACCGGTTGGTCAGCATGGGCACACGCTGGTACCACCTCGCGTTCGACGTGCAACGTCAGGATTGGCGGACGTTCCGCATCGACCGGATGAGTGAGGTACGCCCGATGGGCCACCGGTTCGTCGAGCGCGAGTTGCCCACCTCGGACGTGGCTGCCTACGTCGCCGAGCGGACTCAGCAGGTGCGCATGAAGGTGAGCGGGACGGTGATCGTGCACGCGCCCGCCGAAGAGGTCCGTGAGCTCGTCGGTGCGTGGCGGTACAGCGCGATCGAGCCCCTTGACGAGTTCAGCTGCCGGTTGGGGGTGGGTGGCACGTCGTTGGAGAGCCTCGCGTTCTGGTTGGGAGTGCTGGGCGCGGACTTCGAGGTGGTCGACTCGCCGGAGCTGGCCGGTGCCGTGCGCCGACTCGGTCAGCGCTACGCCCGCGCGGTCGACGCGGACACGATGTTCGGATCAGCCGTCTCGGCGGTCGATCCATACCGGAGGCATGGCCACCCCAACTAGTCGGGCGAGGGTATGTCCCGCCTGAGATCTGTGTCCTAACGTGCCGCACATGCGCAGAACCCCCTCAGGCACGGGCCCACACCGTCGTGCGCGGCATCGCGGTGCTGCGCTGCTCATGGCAGTCTCAGCTGGCCGGGTCTCCGGCGCCCGCAGCACGACGGTCGAGGGTGTGACCATCGAGCTGGGCATCACCGTCGGGGACGGTTCGACGACGACGACGCTCACCATGGACGACGGAGCGGCGTCCCTGTCGACCACGTCGCAGAGGACGTTGACCGGGAACGCCTGCCCCGACGACGAGGCGCAGGTTCGTGGCCAGTTCCGCTGGGACCGGGTAACCACCCTCACAGGTGAGGGCGGCGGTACGGACACCGTCACCCTCGTGTCGGATGTCACCGCCACCGTCGGCGAGGATGCCGAATTGGCGAGCGTCGTCATCGACGGCGAGCGCCGACTCTCGCGGGGAATCGGCGCGGACAGTTCCGTCACCAGCAGATCGGGGTCACTCTCGACGGCAATCTCAGCCAGGGGGGCCAGAACGGCACCGTCACGGACGACCAGTCGAGGACCGAGGACGACGACGCCTCGCCAGAGGACCGTGACGACACCGCCGAGTTGGCGCGCTCCGAAGTGGTCGGAGGCGCCGCATTCCTCTATCGGTGGCGCACGCTTTGGCAGGAGGGGGCTTGCGTGGTGTCGCTCACGCCGCCCACGATCGACGCTGCCCCCGACCAGTTCACGTACACGGCGCCGCCCGAGCGGGATGTCACCTCTACGGTCACCTTCACCTCGACCTCACGACGCGGCATCGGCACGCTGACTCAGCAGGTCAGCACCCAGGAGGTCGGCTACCGGGTCGATACCCGCCGGCCGGACGGTAGATACCTGTTCTCGGGTGTCGTGTGCGACATCATCAAGCCGTTCGTGCTCCAGATCAATGGGTCTGCCGTCAATTCGTTCGTCGGGCCGCTCACCGTCACGCCCACCGGCGCAGGCAGCCTCTTCTATTCCTTCGAGGGCACCTTTGGTGGCGTTGTTTCCGGCAATGCAACCGGAATGGGCACCATCGATCTCGACAGTGATCCCGCGACTCTCACCCTCGGTCCCGGTACGTGGTTCGCGGTGTTGCCGGTGGTGGGGATCCAGACCATCGGTCCCGGCGGCCAGCACTGGGCCAACAACATCAATCTGGACGTCGTCCTCATCCCGGACGAGAACCTGGATTGCGCACCCTCCTGACCGCAGTCGCGATGGGTTCGTGACTTCGCCTGCTGTGAGGAGTCTCAGGTGGCGTTGGCCAGAGTCAGTCGCACCTGCTGCCGCAGGCGCGGCCGCCCGTCGCGGCCCCGCGCCGTGTTGAGCACGGCAAGGGCGGATTCGCGAAGTGCCGGGTGCTCGTCGGCGGGTACGGCGTTCCACATCGCGCGCTGACCGGTGGATTGTGACCAGCGAACCCACTGCTCCACGCCCGAGAGGACGAGGGGGATACCCGACGTGATGGTCCTCACGTCTGTGAATCCCGCCTCGGAGAAGAGACTCTCGACGCCTTCGTCGGACGCGAAGGGTCCGCTCGCGCCGCTGGTCCGCGCGTCGAGCATCTCGGGGGGCAGGTACGGCGTGAAGACCGCGTCCAGGGCCAGCCACGCATCGTCGCGCGGACCGAAGGTCGACACCCCGACCCTGCCCCCTGCGGACAACAGCGGGCGCCATGCGGCAAGCGCCGCGCCCGGGTCGGGCAGGAAGAACAGGACGAGTGAGGCGGCCACCAGATCGAAGGACGCCGGGGGGAGTGTGGGCAGGGACGCGTCCATGACGTGCAGGTCCACCGTCGTCGTGCCGCGCGCCTCGATGTCGGCGCGGGTTGCGTCGATCATGCGCTCGGCGAGGTCGATTCCGGTGACCCTGCCCTGCGCTCCGACTGCCTCGGCAAGCGGGAACAGTGCTGCCCCCCTGCCACACCCGATGTCGAGCGCTCGATCGCCCGGTGCCGGTGCGAGGGCTTCGACCAGGCGCTCGGCGATGGGCCCGAACCACGGCACCCCCACGGCGTCGTAACTGTCTGCGACGCTGTCGAACAGGGCGGCAACGCCCGAGCTGCGACGATCCGGGGTGGCCATTCCCCGAGTCTGGCCCCTCACGAGGAGGGCTCGCACCACCAGCGTGGATTGCGGTGTGGGGGCCGTGATCGCGTCCGCCGGATTCCACCCACCATTGTCAGCGCAGTATCAGTCTTCGTCAGGGTGGTGGCACACCGCCTCGAGATTGATGCCGTGGGGGTCGATGACGAATCCTCCGTAGTAGTCGGGGTGGTACTCGGGGTGGACTGCCGGGACCTGCAGGGATACGGCTCCCGCCGCCAGGGCTGCCGCGTAGAGGACGCCGACCTCCTCGCGGGTGTCCACAGTGAAGGCGACGTGCATGTTCGTCCCCACGGTCCCGTGGTCAATGAGCCAGAAGTAGGGCTTGACATCCGCGCGGCCGAAGCCGGTCATGGCCGGTTGATCCTTGGTGGTGTCGGCTGGGATTTCCAGCATCTTGGTGATCCCGATGGAGGCGAGAGTGGGCTCGTAAAATGCGACGGCAGCCGCAAGGTCGGGGACTGAAATGTTGAGGTGGTCGATGGTCGAGCCGGATCGATCGGTCATGGTGTTCTCTGTCATGGTGCTCTCCCTCTGGTCCATCGGGTGATGTGTTCGTGCGGTTCTGAATAGGTGGCCAGTCACGCCTCGGGGGCGGCTGCCGCTCGTGGCAGCAGCAGCATCAATGCAGCCGCAACCAGGTAGAACGCGATCTCGAACGGCAATACAGCCGCGAAGGCGGATCCGAACGCCTGCAGTTGGTCGGCGTCGCCTGAGGATCGACCGAGTGAGCTGAAGAAGACGGTCCCCAACACGGCAATGCCTGCGGCGGCGCCGATCTGATTCACGGTGGAGAGCAGGCCACCGGCCGACCCGGCGTCCCTGCCGGGAACGCCTGCCAGGATGACGTTGACCAGGATCGGTGCGGCCAGACCCAGCCCTAGCCCGCCGACGAACAGTGACAGGGCCAGCAGCCCGTACCCGGGGTCGTCACCGCCGCGGACGATGAACCACAGCAGCGCCTGCGAGGCTGCCAGCACCAGCGACCCGATGACCAGCAACGCGCGGCCTGCTTTGGCTGCCAAGGCGATGCCCAGGCCGGAGGTGATGATGGATCCGACGGCGTAGGGAAGGATCACCAAGCCTGTCTGCCATGCGCCGCGTCCGGTGCCCGTCTGGAGGTAGATCGACAGGGTCAGGAAGAACGGGCCGATGGCACCGAAGAAGAACACCGACGCCAGCAGGCCGGCGCGGAAGCTGGGGACCCGCAGCAGGGCGGGATCGAGAATCGGCTGGCCGCCGCGACGAGCCACTGAACGCTCGAAGGCGCCGAAACCGAACAGCAGCAGGATCCCGGCCAGCATCAGCACGAATCCCCATAGTGGCCAGCCCCAGTCGCGACCCTGGACGAGCGGCAACAGCACCAACAGGATGGCCATCGTCGACATTGCCGCTCCGACGACGTCCAACGGGGTCCTGGTCCGGTTGGCCGACTCGGGCAACGCCCACCTGCCCAGTATCAGCGCGACTACCGCGATCGGCACGTTGACCCAGAAGATCGTCCGCCAGCCCAACCCGAGTAGGTTGGCGTCGACCAGGAACCCGCCCACCAGTGGCCCAGCAACCGCCGCCAGGCCTTGGACCGCCCCGTAGGCGCCGAATGCCTTGGCCATGTTGGCGGGGTCGAACGACGACCGGATGATGCCGAAGACCTGCGGGATCATCACGCCGGCTGCCAGGCCCTGCAGGACACGCGTTCCGATCAGCATCGCCGGGTCCGTCGCGAGCGCGCAGGCCGCCGAAGCCACGGCGAAGGCCGCCAGGCTGCCGAGAAACACGCGTCGCCGCCCGTAGTCGTCACCGATGCGTCCGCCGGTGATCAGGCCCGAGCCGAGGGCGATGACGTATCCCGCCAGCATCCATTGCAGCTGGGTTGGGGTGGCGCCGAGATCACCCGCGATCGCAGGTGCGGCGATGGTGACGATCGTGGCATCGAGCAGGTCCATGAAGGTCGCCAACAGGACCACGAACAGCGCGATGGCGGCGACCCTGCCGGCGAGCGGCTCTCGTGCGGAGCGATTGCGAGGAATGGCCGGGGAGGCCGTGGTCGAGGTCATGCTTCGACACTGACCCTGGTAGTGGACACCGAGTGTCCGCTACTTCCCAGCGGGGTGACGATAGGGCATGGCCACCACGTCTTCGCGGGTCCTGACCCTGCTGTCGCTCCTCGGAGTCCGACCGACGTGGTCAGGGCAGGATCTTGCCGACCGGCTCGGGGTCAGCACTCGGACCCTTCGGCGAGATGTCGACAGCCTCCGCGCGCTCGGTTATCCGATCGAGGCCACCAAGGGACCCGAGGGCGGTTACCAGCTGGGCGTCGGCAGCAAGCTTCCACCACTGCTGCTGGACGACGAGCAGGCCGTCGCGATAGCCGTGGCCCTGCAGACCGCCCCGGCCAGTATGGCCGGCATCGACGACGCAGTCGCCCGGGCGCTGGCCAGCATCACGCAGGTCATGCCTGCACCGCAACGCGCAGCGGTGAACGCGATGCACCTGACGACCATCCCCAACTCGTGGGAATTCGCCGCCCCACCGATCGCCTCGAAGACGCTCACGTACGTCGGCCAGGCCGTACGCACCAGTCACGTCCTCCGATTCGATTACCTCACCCCGGAGGGTCGCCGACCGGCGCCGGGTGACGCGGACTTCACGCCTCCGATGCGGGTCGAACCGCATCACCTGGTCATGTGGGCCGGTCGCTGGTATTTGGTTGGATACGACCTCGGCACGGGGGCCTGGGATATCTACCGGGTCGAACGGATCCACCCGCACGACGCCACCGGGACCCCGTTCCATCGGCGCGAACTGCCAGATCCAGACGTGGCCCACTACGTGACGACCAGTTACGACCGAGGCGATACCCCGGCACGGTGGCCATGTCTGGGAGTCGTGCTGATGGACTTACCCCCCGACGTGGTCGCGCAGTGGGCTCCGGGTGGATCGGTCATCGAGTACGTCTCGCCCGCACGGACTCGGATCACCCTGGGTGCCTGGTCCTGGGCCGGAATCGCCGGTCTGCTCGCTACGTTCGACGCCGACATCACCGTCATCGAGCCTGACGAGTTGCGTGAGGCGTGCCTCGCCGTAGGGCGACGCTTCGAGCGGGCCGGCGTGCCTGCTGGCCGGGCTGAGATGTGACGACGAATTGGCGACTAAATCCTCACCCTGGCGGCACCGCCGACGCCGATCGCCTGATCGTCCTCGCGCTCGAAGGAATCCGTCCTTGTCCATGACGGAGGACGTCTTTCGCCGAGAAGGGCGGGTGTCGGTCGATCAGGCCTTGACAATGGTGAGGGGTGCCGCAATGTGCTGGGCCAATGTGCCCAGGTCCCGCGGATCACCGGTGAGCACGACGGGGTCGGGGCGTCCACTGGCGAAAGGGGCCACGATTGCGTCGACCGCCGAAATCGTCGAGGCGCGTCCGCTCGCGGTCCGTAGTCGGGCGGCATCGCGGGACAGCAATTCTTCGACGCCGCGAACCTGGCACGTACGCAGTAGTCGATTGGTGTCGTAATCGCGTCGATGGTCACCGGTGAGAGCCTCGACCAAGACGACCGCAGGAACCTCGGGCGGCCATAAGCCACGCCGGCGGAGTTCGGCGAGTCGGGCACGCTGACCGGCCAGCGCACTGATTCCCCCGGAGTCGAGGATGAGGGTCACGCCGACTTGGCCAACGCTTCGGCCTGTTGCGCAGCCTCGGGTCGGCTCGTGAGTCGCTCGGCCCAGGCTGCTGCCGCCTGTTGCTCTGACTGCGGTATCGGACCCAGTTCAGCCTCCAGCTCGGTGAGGTACCCATCGAGCGCATTGATCTTGGCGCGGCGGTCCAATTCCTCAGCCAGGGCCGCAGCCGCCAACCTGGACACATTCAGGCGGGCTGCCCTCGCCTGCGCCAACAGCTCGTCCGGGATCGTGACGTTCACCCTCGCCATGCGCATACCATACACATTTCGGGTGGAGGGTGGTGAGCCGCCGACGGCCATCTGCGACTTCGACGCCCTAGCGGACGGACTTGCGGGGCTTCGCTCCAGGGAGGTCGAGCGGGCGGTGTCTCCATGGGAATTGGCGTAGCGATACCCCCACGAGGTGTCCGGCGGCCAGCTGCAACGAGCTGCGCTGGCGCTCGCACTCGTCGGCGGCGCCGGCATTCTCGTCGCCGACGAACCCACCTCCGGCCTGGACCCCGATCTTGCCGAGCAGGAGCCATCGAAGGGGACCAGCCCGAACCGGGGGAGGTGGTGACCGGCGGCGCCTTCCGGGTGCGCTGCCCGCAGGCGAGCTCGCTGTGCGAGAGCCGGCCCTCACTTCCCGACGGCGGGATTGCGGCGGCTTGCCATCACCCCCCGGCAGTTGCAGCGTGAGCCTGATCGCCCAGGGTCTGGGTGCCGGCTACGGACGGGGCCCACTGGTGCTGAGCGATGTGAACCTCACGGTGGCGCGCGGGCAGACAGTGGGACTGTCGCGGGAGAGCGGCGCGGGCAAGAGCACCCTCGCTCGGGTGCTGGTCATGACGCATCGCCCAGCGGCCGGTCGGTTCACTGTCGACGGCGACGAGGTGACCCGGTGGGGCACGGCTGCCCCCAAGGCACTTCGGCGCAGGTTCGGCATCCTGTTCCAGTCACCGCGGGCATCGGTGGACCCGCGGTTCTCGCTGCCCGCCGTTATCGCCGAACCGCTGCGTCTGTCTCGCCGTGACCGTACGGCCGTCACAGCCGCAGTCGAGGTGCTCGCCGAGCGGGTCGGCCTGTCGTCGGGACTGCTGGACCGTCGTCCGCACCAGGTCAGCGACGGCCAGCTGCAACGGGCATGTCTGGCCAGAGCCATCGCTCTGGACCCGGCATACCTGGTGTGCGACGAGATGACGGCCATGCTCGACGCGTCCAGCACCGCCCAACTGGTGCTGCGGGTGCGCGAATGGCAGGCGTCGAGCGGCGCCGCCGTCCTGGCCATCTCCCACGACCGAGCACTGGTCAACCGATGGGCCGACCACGTCGTCGACCTGGATGCAATCCTGTGAGGGCAGCGGTGAGTGAGCAGGACGCCCAGGTGAAGTGGGGGAGGGCGCGGTGGTCGAGATGGTTGGTGTCACGCAGCTCCCACCTCACCCGGAGGTCCTCACCCCGTCCAGCACCGACGAGCCGTCACCAACGTCCACGGGCAGTGCACCTAAGATTCGCCGACGAGGGGCGGTAGCTCAGCCGGTTAGAGCAGCGGACTCATAATCCGTCGGTCGTGGGTTCGAGCCCCACCCGCCCTACTGGGTATTGTTGCTGCTCAAAGCGATGTCGATCTCAGTCGTTCATTGATCGTTCAGCTGCGTGGGACACGGCGTGGGACACAGTCGTTCAGAGCTGCGGATTCGTTACGATCGCCTCCGTCGCCCGCTGACGCTGCTCAAGCGATCGCTTGACGTCTGTTGCGGTCGCCAAATGAGCGCCGTCGGTCGGCCCGTGGGTAGGCTGGGAATGGGCGAGTCGGGCCCACCGTGACTCGCTACTGGCGCGGATGCTGGCACCGAGTGACTCGGCTGTCGCGGCGCTGTCGTCGCGGTCGGCCACGCTGAACGTGACGCGCCGGTGGCTGTCCTCGCCCGGGCTGGCGGGTTCGACGGAGCCGACGGCGTCCTCGAACCCTGCGGGTGCCCCGGCCTGACGCTCCCGGATATCGGGATCGACCGTGACGGCGAGGTGGTCGCCGTAGCCCGGGACGCGCATGATCGGCCCGGTCCCGTTGCCCGGTAGTCCGTTGCCACCCAACCGAAGACCTCACCGTAGAAGGCGAGTGCCTGCGCCGGGTCGGACGTGTGGAGGTCGCTGAAGTTCCAGGCACCGGGCACGTTGACCACCTGGACCCCGAGGCGGCGCCGAGCTTGCCAGAGGTGGAACATCGCCCCCTGCGGGTCGCGGCAGGCAGCCGTCCGGCCACCCGGGCCGGCGTCCCACGGCTCCTCCACCACCGTCCCGCCCGCCTCGGCTATCGCAGCAGCTGTGGCGTCGGTGTCCCTTCCCGCGGAGTCGCCGACGCTGAGGTAGGTGTTCCAGCGGGCCACGCCGTCCTCGATCGGTGACACGGCGGCGGCGTCCTGCCCGCCCAGCGCCGCGACGAGGTAGGAACCGGGCGCGCCTGGTGGCATGGCCTCGGTGAATGTCCAGCCGAACAGGCCGCCGTAGAACTGTGTGGCGGCCTGCGGGTTGGGTTGGGAGGTGTCCACCCAGGACGGCACACCGAACGGGTAGGTGCGCTGCTTCTCGGACTGGCTCATGGGCAGCCTCCTTCCGGTCGCGTCCCTTCACCCTCCTCCTGCTCCTCCCGTGTCGGCAACCCCGCGGTTCCCCAGCTGTCACGGCGTCCGACGGGCATGTGCGGCCCGGCCTTCGAGTTGTTCGATAACGGCTCGCACACCCGCTTGGTCCGGTCGAGGGAGCCCAGCCACGGTGGTGAGGTAGAGCCCGTCGCCGACGAGGCGGATGGTGTCGGCGAGGACGGGGTCGTCGATCTCTTCCTTGAGAAGATCCGACCAGAGGTTGAAGACGTCATCGAGGGTCTCTCGGGCCTCGCGTGGGCTTCCGCGACGATCGGCGGCGATCGCGGTAAGAGCTGCCCAGTAGTGATCAGCCTCGCTTGCACGCGGTGTCGAGGTCTGCAGGAAAACATGGACTATCCCTTCGCGGCGGGCTCGCGCGACGTTGGCCTGGGTGTATTCGCGTAGGCGCGTGGTCAGCCCGATCAGCAGTGCGGATTTAGCGGGGAAGTGGTAGAGCAGTCCGCCCTTTGAGATTCCGGCGCGCGCGGCCACGGCCTCCAGGCTGACGCCGACGCCGCCGTGGGCCAACAGGAGGTCCCGGTAGGCGTCGAGGATGCGATCACGGGTTGACGAGCTCACGACGCCTACTATACCGTCCAGACGGTACAGTCTGAATGAGTATCCCGGATGGGGACTATCCCTTCGATCTTGATCACAGCGCGCCTATCCGTCAGGTGGGCAGATCGCGAGATCCATGACCGAGTGAACGGGAGAGAAGCATGGACGATCGCAACCGGCCGGCCGCTGAATTGCTGTTCAGCCCATCCGACGCGACGCCGATCAGCACGGACGAGGCGACACTCAAACCGTGGACAGACGCGAGCGAGCACCTCGGCGCAGCGCCCACGTACTGGCTCGCCACGGGGCGCCCGGATGGGCGCCCGCACGTCATGCCCGTGCTGGGAGTGTGGCTGCAGGACGCGATATACGTCGCCACTCGACCCCAGTCCCGTAAGGGGAAGAATCTCGCGCAGAACGTCGACTGTGTCGTCTCCGTCACTACGGAGACGGTCAGCCTGGTCGTCGAGTGCGTCGCTACCGAGCTGACGGACGACATCGACCTCGACCAGGCGGCCGACGCCTTCCAGGTCAAGTACGAGTGGCGGCTGACGGTCCGCAGCGGCCACGCGTACGAGGAGAGCCTCCCCGGCTCTCCCGTCTATGGCCTCTATCGATTGGCGCCCACGCGTGCCTTCGGTTTCGGCCCCGACGGCATGACCGCCACCAAGTGGATCTTCTGAAAGGAGATCACATGACGAACACCGACATTGTCCGGACGGTCTTCACCGCTTACATGGCGCAGGACGCCGCTGCCGCGCGCCCGCTGTACGCCGAGGACTTCCGGTTCACCAGCCCGCAAGACGACGGCATCGACAAATCGGCCTTCTTCGACCGGTGCTTCCCCACGGCGCAGCGCCTGCGCTCCCAGGACATCCTCGAACTCGCCAGTGTCGGCCTCGAGGGTGTCTTCCTGCTCTACGAGTACGAGCTCCTGGACGGGGGAACGCACCGCAACAGCGAATTCCCGACCGTGCGTGACGGCGTGATCGTGCAGACTCAGGTCTTCTTCGGTGGTCGGGTGCCGACTCGGCCGGGGGCTGACCCGTCATGACCGGCCGGGACCTCGTTGTCACCCAGAACATCACACTCGACGGGGTCATCGACGCCGCCGGTGACTGGTTCGGGGTGTCTGTCACCGGCGACTCAGCGGCCGAGACGGAGTTCGCCGAGATCCAGCGCGAGCACC
Organism: Micrococcales bacterium; assembly: GCA_031398915.1. Taxonomy (GTDB): domain Bacteria; phylum Actinomycetota; class Actinomycetes; order Actinomycetales; family JBBAYJ01; genus JANNOG01. Next base: position 25,008 of record JANNOG010000110.1, read on the forward strand.
GGGACAGCGCCGATGCGGTGCTGCTGGGCCGGGTCACTTACGAGTCGTTCGCAGGGTTCTGGCCGCTGCAGACCGAGGACCGGACCGGGGTGGCGGACTACCTGGACCGCACCGAGAAGTACGTCGTCAGCGCAACACTCGCGGACCGTCCTGGCAGAACACCACCGTGGTTCGCGGTCCCATGGTCGAGGAGGTCACGGCGCTGAAGCAGCGTCCGGGCGCAGCCATCGTCGTCACCGGGAGCATCAGCCTGGTCCACACCCTGCTCCCGACCGGGCTGATCGACGAGTACCGGCTGTTCGTGTTCCCGGTCGTCCTGGGCACCGGCAGGCGCCTGTTCCCCGACGGCTACCGGCCCCCCGCGCTGCACCTTGTGGAAGCCCGGTCCTTTCGCTCAGGCATCGCCCTGCTGCGCTACCGCACCGCAAGCACCGAGTCGAGCGCCAAGTGGAGCGCCGAGCCGAGCATGGCGTGAGCGGGGTGACGTACGTCCTCGTGCCCGGAGCAGCGAGCAGCCCGTGGCATTGGCACCTGCTTGAGGAGCAGGTGCGGGCGCGCGGGCATGAGGTTGTGGTGGTGGACCTGCCTGTGGACGACGACGCGGCCG
>JANNOG010000111.1:0-68263 GCA_031398915.1 Micrococcales bacterium
CTCCCGACCCCCACCACCCACACCCACAAACCCCACCGACGTCGACACCACCGCCTCCGACGCCTACGCCCCACTCACCCGACCACACCCATCAAAGCGAAAACACTCCGACCGCGACACACCACCCACCGTGACCCGCACCCCCCACACATCACCCACACGCGTCCACGCATACGACGCCGACCGCACATCCGCCGGCAACGCCCACGAATACTGACCCCACCGAGGCGCCACCCGCCCCACCACCTGCCCCACCAACCGACGCGTCCCCACCACATACTCCCGAGACTCCGTCAAGAACCGACCCGGCGATATCGCAAGTTACTCCGAGCCGTGCATCGAAACAGAGCGCTTTTTTCCTACCTAAACTTTGATACCTAATCGAACTGCTCGGCCGTCTGGAGCACGCTCAAAGTTAGTGTTTTGTACTGGGGCGTGACCCACTGACAGATCGATTGAACTTGCAGGGCCAACAGCGCAGTGAACTTCAATAGAAGACACACGACCACACACTAAGCGCAATTTGTGTGCCCCTGGTTGCACGTCGACGCGAAGTTTCTGTCCGGGGAACAGCGGTTGGCCCACTGGCAAGTTGTCAAGTAAGAGAATGATCGGGATTCTCGTTCGACCAGTATCCCAAGCCCAACGCTGCACAGCAATAGACGTTTCATTCGTTCTAGAACTAGGAGTCCCTTCGAGGGTGAGCTCCCCGCTATCAACGATGCTGGCATCGTCAGGATGACGTGGGAACTTGAAGGGTAGGCCACGCTCCAGTTGCTCTCGCCGCCACCTCGGAAGCAATTTTTGATATCGACCGAAAAGAATGAGGAACGAGACCACAACAACCGCGGGCGAATATGCGATGGCCCCAACGATCCCCCCAAAAAATAGTCCGTCGTTGGATAATTTCAGTCCCAGGATACTCGTGAACACACAAAGGGTACCAGGTAAGAGTATCGCCGCCGGAACGTTGTACTCCGGCGGGGTAATGGTGGCGAAAAGTATTCGGTATCTGATCCAGCGTGGCGAGCGATGTGGTTTATAGGACCAATAACTCTTTAGTGCCGCCTCTATGCTGGCCACAACAGCACCGAGTGTAAGGATTAGACTCCAATCGACGCCTGTCACGAGTCTGGAGTCCATCCGCACGCTGTTGCGTACGCGTAGTCCGTCTCCAAGAAAAACCCGTCGTGGAGATTCCACCTCTCTTCAACTGCAAGCCGAAGGCCGTATTCGACTGCTGATGCCCCCGCCAAACCTCCTGCGATGGCACCGGCCGCCGCAGCTATTGGTAATCCTGCACACGATCCGACCGCTGCACCAACTGTCGCGACAGTTGCAGCGCCACATAAGGCGGCATACCTTGAGGCGGCATAGGCACCGCCTGCCGCTGCCAAGGGAATTCCCACGGCCGTTTCTGCGGCTGTCCATATAATGGCTTCACTCACTCGATCACCATTAATCAACTTTGAGCCGATGCTTAGCGTCGTTCCGGCCACCAAACCGCCCACCCCCGCCCACCTCAACGGAGATACGTCCCGGTCCGCGATTGAAACGGCTTGGAGTAGCCGCTCAGGTGGCGGCCCGTTCGGCAAGCGTTGGCGTATGAGAGATTCAACCCTAGAGTATGCATCATCACCCACCCCTTTTAAACGATTTGCCACCTCCCCTGAGCCATCAGATGCTGCGCTGTACGCCTTAGAGAGGTCCAATAGACCAGTCTTAGGTTTCGCTTTCTGCATCATGGGGTGTACCAAGGTTCTTGAACAGTGACTCGGCTCCTGGAAGGATCCATGCATGTCAAACAAGCGACGGAAGTTCAGTCCGCAGTTCAAGGCGGAGGCGGTGCAGATGGTGCTTGAAACAGGGAAGCCGATAGCCGAGGTCGCTCGTGATCTTGGTGTGCATAACGGCGCCCTAGGAAATTGGGTCACGGTGTGGCACCGTGATAACCCAGACCCTGCACTTGATGTGAGTCCTGTCGAGCGTGCCCGCGTGAGCGAGATGGAAGCTGAGATCCGTCGGCTGCGGATGGAGAACGAGTTCCTGAAAAAGGCGGCCTTCTTCGCCAAGACGCAGCCGTAGCCAAGCGGTGCGCTGTGATCGATGCGGAGAAGGCCACGTACCCGATCGCGTTCATGTGCCGGTTGCTCAAGGTCCCGCGGTCCAGTTTCTACGCGTGGAAGACCCGGGTGGAGTCCGCCACTGCGGCTCGGCGTCGCGAACTCAGCACGGCCATCACCATCGAATTCGAGGCGTCCCGGCGCACCTCGGGCTGCCGGCGGGTCACCGCCGCCCTGAACGCGGGCGGGACCGAGTGCTCGGTCGCGCTTGTCGCTGACCTGATGCGGGAGTTGGGTCTGGCTGCGGTGCAGCCCAGGGGATACAAGCGCATCACCGTGCCCGGTGAGGACCTGGTGGCGACCCCGGACCTGCTGGAGCGGGACTTCAGGACCACCGGCGCGCCCGGTGATCGGCTGGTCGGTGACATCACCTACCTGCGGACCGGTGAAGGGTGGCTGTACCCGGCCACCGTAATCGACCTGGCCACCCGTATGGTCACCGGCTGGCAGCTGGCTTCTCACATGCGCACCAGCCTCATCACCGACGCACTGCAGATGGCCCTCGATTCCGGTTGCGTCACCTCGAATGCCATCTTCCATTCGGACCGCGGAACGCAATACACGTCGACCGAATTCGCGGCATTCACGACAAGGAGCACGATCCGACGTAGTGTCGGGAGGACTGGTGTCTGCTGGGACAACGCCGCCGCCGAATCACTCTTCGCCACCCTGAAGAATTCAATGTACTACCGGCAGGCGTTCGCCACCCGCAGCCGGGAACGATTCGCGATCGCAGAATGCATCGAAGTGTTCTACAACCGTCGCCGGTTGCACTCCACCCTCGGATATCGCACCCCGCTCCAAGCCCTCACCGACCACCAGACAGCGACACCCGTCGCAGCCTGACCAGTCCCCGACAACCTGTCCAAAATCCTTGACACAGCCCACCCGCGCCGATTGATGGTGGTTGTCGCCGTAGGCGCAGGCGGTACGAGGCGCAGCAGCGCCGGGGACCGCCTCCGCCGGTTGCACGAGTCCAAGCCATGCAGCAAGCGCAGCCACCAGAGCCGCGAGGACGCGCTTCATCAGGGTTCGCCCTCGGATCGGGCGTAGTCCCCGAGATTAGGCGGCATGAACTCCTCGGCAATCAGCTCAGCCGTGTACTCGTAGATTGCGTCGATCAGGTCCCTAGGAACCCGGACCTGTGCATTAACGATCGCCCACGAGAGAGAGCAGAGGCCTTCGGCGGGCTCGCCGTGATCGATCAGCCGGTGCGCCTCTTCGAGGCGCTCAGCGGGTACGTACTCGGCGGCGCGCCAGGCAGTTGCGCGGACGCGGCCAAGGTACTCCTCAGGGGTCACTATGGGTTCCTCGGCAGGTTCGTGGGGTAGCCAGTCCAGATCTGGTCGTTTCGGATGAGGACCTCGATGTCCGCGCCGCCTCGGGTGCCGTTGACGAAGAAATCGCCTGGTCGGTTGCCGGCACGCCAGACAAGGGATGGATCGGTCGCGAGATCGGAGATCTCGTGCATGATCATGTCGTCGGACCAACCAACCGGGAACTCGGACTTCCCCAGGAACCCAGTGCCGGGTCGGTGCCCACCTCCGAACATCCCGTTCGGCCGTATCTCGCCGTCGAGGATATGGCTACGTCGACTGGCCGAGGCCAGGTCGACGAACTCGTCCGCGGTGTTTGTGGCCTCATCGTCGACACATTCACCGTCGATGAGGATCTGTCCGGGCGGGCAGTCGCTGTCGGGGGGTGCGGGGCCAGGTGGGGTGGTGGGGGGTTGATTGCCGCTGCCTTCGCTGGCGGTCTCCGGCGCCGAGTCAGAGGTGGTGGGGGTGACGGAGGTGGTGGTCCCATCAGGGGCCCGAGACCCCGGGATTGCTTCGGCGACCTTACAGGGGGTCGCGGTAGCGAAGACCCCCGAACATGTCACCGCCTTCGCACCACCGACCACTCCCGCTAGACACGAGGTGAGAGTGCCATTTACGCCGCATCCTGCAATGCCAGGCAACGATGTGGCCGACACACCAGACGCCGCACCAGACGCAGCGCTCAAGGCGTCCGCCGAGGCTCCCACCACCTGGTCAGCACCCCGTGCCGGGTCGACGGTTTGCACGCTCCACCACGAATACCCCAGCAGTACCGTGCTCTGGTAATACCAGCCCGAATCCCACGACGACCCGTTCGACCACGTCGCCTGCTGACGAGCCCATAATTGCGCGTAGTCGGACACCGTCACGACACGATGCGTGTCCGTGTACTCCATTGTCGTGCGCTGACTGGCATTCCGGTACTGAGTCTCCGTCGATCTGGACGTCAGCACCGGAGGTGGTGGAGGCTTCGGCGTCTTCGACGCAGCAACCTCGGATTCATTCGGTTGCCTGGATCCCGGGTTAGTGGTCACCGGGTTAGTATTCACAGGGTTATTGCCTAGGCCTCTTATCCAATTAAATGCCTGCCAGGCTGTGTAACCCCAGCCGATCCATCCGATAACAGGAACCAACTTTAGCAACCAAGGAGCAGCCACGCGGAGGGCGGGGCCTAGTATCCGGCCCACAGGACTGTTAGCAACTTTCCCAACAGCGTTTGACACCGCAGCAAATTTTGGACGAGCATCGTTGTAATGACGCACCACGTCATCGAACGCATCATCGTAGTAGCGTTGAGCAATCTCTTCGAACTTCGCGACATCGGGTAACGTCAAGGAACTGAAACGCCCTGTGGGGTCGGTGTAGGCGAGGGGGTTGCCGGCGGCGTAGGAGTAGCGGTTGGGTCCGTCGGCGCCGAAGGCGGGCAGTGTGGTCGAGTCTCGGCTGACGAAGGATCCGAGCGACGGGTCGTACCAGCGGGCGTCCATGGCGACGAGGCCCGTTCCGAAGTCTGTCCAGTCTCCTTGGTACCCGAATCGGCTCTCGGTGAATCCGACACCTGTGCCCGAGTGGCCCCGGGGGCGGCCGAACGGCTCGAAGGCTATACCGCCGCGGATCCCGGTGTTCACGGGTTGGGTGGCGGGGTCACTGACGACCCAGTCCTGTGTGTCACCCCGGAGGTCAAACAGCGGGGACAGCCATGTCCCGTCGGCACCTTCGAGTCCGGACGTCGCGACCCCGAGCAGTTCTCCGGACGGGCCGCGGGCTGCCCGAATGGACCGCTGCTCATCGCCCGGGTTTGGGCCGTTCTCGTCGGCTGGGGCAAGGATGGGATCGCGCTCCACGCCAGCGTAGGCGAAGACTTGTTCAGGGGCCCGCACACTGCCCCCGCTGGTCAGTGCCGACCTGGTGTCGAGGCGGCCCAGCGCGTCGTACGTATACACGGCACCGCGGGGGGGAAGGATGCTGTCGAGGGATCGACTGCCAGTTGCCGTGTCCTTCGTCAATTGGCCCGCAGCATCGAAGGTCAAGGTTCGTTGACCTGCGGGTGTCGAGATGCCCGTGACTTCCCCGACGGGTGAGACCTCGATGGACTGCGTCGTCCACGGACCCGTCGCCGACTCGCGATACCGATGCGTGAGGAGACGGTTGCGACTGTCTCGGGCCCACTCTTCGGTCCCATACGTGGACCGGCCGCTGGCTGTCCCACCGTTGGCGCACCAGTCCGTCGCTGTCGTAGGTGTACTCCGCGTTCAGCGACCGGGTGCCCGATTCGGCCACGTCGTAGGAGGTGTCCAGTTGACCGCGCTGTGTCCACGACAGCTCCACCGTTGACGACGTTGTGAAGGTGGAGGCGTTAGCACGCGACACATTGCCTGCGATGTCGTATTCGAAGAGACGGTAAATACTGGTTCGTCCTGCACCGTAAAGCACCTCAGTCTGTACCGACCCGTCAGGGAAGTATTCGTATTCTCCACGGAGACCGCCAGGCCGAGCGAGAGTTCGCATCCGTCCCTGGTCGTCGTATTCGAACTGCCACCGTCGATCCGTTAGGTTGGGGTGACGAGGTGTCGACGGCTCCACCAATCGCACCGGTAATCCGTTGGCGTTGTAGTCCGTCCAGGTCACCCGACCCAACTCATCGGTCACCCGTACCTGCTGCCCCACGACGTCGTAGCCCACGGATGTGGTTGCCGCGGCAGGCGAGCCGAAACCCTCGATGACCGAGGTGGGCCTCGACAACGCGTCGTAGCTGATCCGGTCGACATTCCCCGTGGGCGCGGTTCTAGCGGTCACATTCCCGGCGGCGTCCAGCACATGAACGGTGGTCCGGCGAGCACCTGAGGACCCGACCGCCGCCTCAGAGGTCACCCGTCCGGCGAGGTCGTACACGGATTCAACCGCCTCACCCCCAGGGCTCTGCACCCGAGTCACGCGACCCATACCGTCAAAGGAGAACACCGTGGGATTCGATACTCCCGGATCGTATCGACGAACGACTTCACCAGCAAGGTTGTACTCGTAGCGGGTTATGCGTCGTCCACGGGCTCGTACACGCCATCAGGGATCTCGGTGGTGCCAGGAAGCACTACCCGTTCACCGCGAGAGTCAGCGATCACCTGCGTCGGCTCGCTGGCAGCAGCGGACAGCAACGTCACAGCCATCACCGTGGCCGCGATAACGCCCACCAGACGACGCTGACGAGTAGCAACAGACCTGGGCATCCCGACAACCCCCATACGGCCGGACTGTGCATCTCGCCGCCATCAGCGCGGCACAACGGCGGCCACCAGAGCCGCGGCGTCGTCCCCGCAGTGCAGCAGGGTCCCCACGGTGGTCACGGCCGGGCCGTGCGCGGCAACAGCCTCAGACTCGACGACATCGGCAACATCCAGAACGAAGCGGTGGACCAAGCCGCCGTAGTACCCCGCGACACCGGTCGCCGTCGCAACCACCCCCACCGCACCCAGCAACCGTGCCCGACTGTCTGCCCGTCGCTGCTCACCAGGACCCACCGGCACCCGCGTCACGATCGGCGCCACCGCCACCACGTCAGGCGCCGCCGCTACGGCCTCACGGATACCCGGCACCGACAGGATCGGCGCGACGCTGGCCACCGGGTTGCTGGGAGCGATGACCACCACGTCCGCCGCCGCGACCGCATCGAGAACACCCGGCGCAGGCGTCGCCTGGGCCGCGCCCTCGTGGCGCACCGCGACAACGTCCACGGCGGCGCCCATCTGGATCAAGAACTCCTCGTAGTGGACGACCCGACCATCCGCCACCTCGACGGTCGTGGCGACCTCGTCCTCGGTCATCGGCAGGACTCGCACACCGACGCCCATCGCGGCCGTCAGCGTCTCGGTGACCTCGGCCAGACCTCGCCCGTCGCGCAACATCCCGGTCCGCACCAGGTGGGTGGCCAGGTCCCGGTCACCCAGGTTGAACCACACGTCCTGGCCCAGCTCGCGCATCGCATCCATCGCCTGCCAGGTCTCGCCCCGCACCCCCCACCCCCGCTCCCGATCCTGGCGGCCGGACAGTGCGTAGAGGGTGGTGTCGAGGTCGGGACAGATGCGCAGGCCGTGGTGCCACAGGTCGTCGGCCGTGTTGACGACCACGGTGAGGTCTGTCGCAGGAACAGCCGCCGCAAGCGCCACCCACAGACGTGACGCGCCGATCCCACCGCCCAAACCGACTATCCGCATCCGGTCAACCGGCCCGCGACTGACCGTGCGGGACGAATCGCTCACCCTGGTCGGCGAGGTCGGCGGCGGTGCGCGGAACGCACACGATGTCACCGAAGACATTGACGCCGGAGTGGACCAGAAAGCTCTCGACGGCGAGGTCGGGGGCGTCGACGGCGTCGGGTCGACGGCGGATCGTCAGCTGGGGGTAGTCGCGCCAGTGGGCGACCAGCGAGTCGGGGTCGATGGCGTGACGTGCGCAGAAGGCTTCCAGCCCGGCGAGCAGGTGATCACGCTCGGCAGCGGTCATGCCGACCCGGGTGTCCAACCGCGCCAGCCACGCCTCGACCCGGCCCGTCATGCCACCGCCGCAGCCAGCTGGCGATCTGCCGGGGGTCGCCCGTACAACGTGGTCCGTTGGACCAGGGGACGACCGACCGATGCCGCCACCCGCCGGAACCCTGCCTCGTCCATCCCCTGGCCGTGGGTGGCCCCGGCGGCGCGGCTGATGTTCTCGTCCATCAGGGTGCCGCCCAAGTCGTTGACGCCGGCCCGGAGCAGCTGCCCCGCGCCCGCGGTACCGAGCTTGACCCATGACGCCTGGATGTTGTCGATCTCACCGTCGTACACGATCCGCGCGACGGCGTGCATCAGCAGTACCTCCCGCCAGGTCGGCCCGCGCCGCGCGCCGCGCTTGAGGTAGATCGGCGCGGCCATGTGGACGAACGGCAGGCCCACGAACTCGGTGAAGCCGCGGGTGCGACGTTGCAGTTCGCGGGTGCGCAGCAGGTGGCGGGCCCAGTGCACGGGCTGCTCGACCGCACCGAACATGATCGTGATGTTGGAACGCAGACCCACCGAGTGCGCGGTGGCGTGGGCATCCAGCCATTCTTGCGTGTCGATCTTGTCCGGGCAGAGGATGTCTCGGATGTCGTCGTCGAGGATCTCGGCGGCGGTCCCCGGCAGTGAGCGCAACCCTGCCTCGCGCAGTCGGATGAGGTAGGAGGCCAGCGGCTCGTCCAGCCGGCGGGCTCCCTCGGTGACCTCCAGTGCCGTGAAGCCGTGGATGTGCAGGCCGGGTGCCGCCTGCGCCACCGCGCGGGTGACGTCGATGTAGAAGTCGCCGTCGAAGCTGGGGTGGATGCCGCCCTGCAGGCATACCTCGGTGGCGCCGAGCTGTTGGGCTTCGACTGCGCGCGCGGCGACGTCGTCCAGGGACAGCAGGTAGGGCTTGCCGCGCAGGTTCAACGACAGCGGGCCCTTGGAGAAGCCGCAGAATCGGCACTTGTAGGTACAGACGTTGGTGTAGTTGATGTTCCGATTGACCACATAGGTGACGGCCGGGCCGACCGCCTCGGCGCGTAGCGCGTCCGCGGCGGTGGCGACGGCTCCGACCTCCGGCCCGCGGGCGGCGAACAGCGCGACGATCTCGGCCTCGCCCAGCTCCTGGCCCGCCGCGACACCGGCCAGAACCTCCGCCACTGCCCCGCGCACCTGCTCGGCGCCCCTACCGGGCAGCAGCAGCGGAGCGGCCACGTCGCCACCGGACGCCCACATCGTGGACCGCCGACCGACCTGGACCACCTCGGCACCCGTGCCCACGTTCGCGGCCGCCTGGTACCGCTCCGGCCACACCGCACCGGGATCGTCGCGGGCCAGGCCCTCGGCATCCGAGCGATCCATGACCGGAAAGTGCAACCCCTCCGCCAGCCAGGTCGTCGGGTCGAGGACGTACTGCGGGTGCATCGTCAACCGAGGCGCCAGAGTGTGCCCGCGGGCTTCGGTCGCCGCCCGGAGGACCTCGATCGCGGGCCATGGCCGCTCGGGGTTGACGTGGTCGGCGGTGACGGGCGAGACCCCGCCCCAATCACTCACCCCGGCATCCAGCAGGTCGCCGAGGCGAGCGGGCTCACTGAGGTTGGGCGGTGCCTGGACGTGGACCTCGGTCGGCAGAACCAGGCGGGCGAGGGCGATCGCCTGGAGGTGGTCCTCGGTCGGGCACGGCGCCTCGGCCCTCATTCCCGTCCCCGGCTTGGGCAGGAAGTTCTGGACGATCACCTCCTGCACGTGACCGTGGCGCCGGTGGCTGTCCGCGATCGCCAACAGCGCGTCGAGGCGGTCCATGGGCGTCTCGCCGATGCCGACGAGGATGCCGGTGGTGAACGGGATCCGCAGTCGGCCCGCCGTTTCGAGGGTGGCCAGGCGCCGCTCGGGGGTCTTGTCCGGAGCGCCGCGGTGGGCCGCGAGATCGGACCGCAACGACTCGATCATCATCCCCTGAGACGGGCTGACCTCGCGCAGCCGCGTCAGATCGGCCTCGCTGACCGCGCCCGCGTTGGCATGCGGCAGCAGCCCCGTCTCGTCGAGCACCAGCCGGCACATGGCGACGAGGTAGTCGACGGTCGTGCCGTAGCCGTGGGAGTCCAGCCAGTCGCGCGCGGTCGGGTATCGATCCTCCGGCTGCTCACCCAACGTGAACAGCGCCTCGTGGCAGCCGGCAGCAGAACCCGCGCGAGCGACTGCCAACACCTCCTCCGGCGTGAGGTAGGGCGCGGGCAGATGCGCCGGAGCGGTGGCGAACGTGCAGTATCCACAGCGGTCGCGGCACAACCGGGTCAGCGGGACGAAGACCTTGGGCGAGTAGGTCACCCGGGTGCCGTGCGCCCGGTCGCGGACTGCGGCGGCCTCGGCCATGAGGACCGGTAGCGGCAGGTCCAGCAGGGACGGGCTCGACGAGGAACTCATGACTGCATCCAGTCCGGCTGCTCGGGGAGCAGTCGGCGGCCGTTGGCGATGAAGAAGGCCCGGACGATGTTGCTGCGCTGGAGTTGGGCATTGCGCGGCTCGTCGTAGGTGGCCGCGAACTCCTTCGCCTTGTCGGTGTAGAAACCGCGACGCTTGTACTTGCGGGTCTCCTCGTCGAAGACCTCCTCGATCATGACGTCGGGGTCGACGTCGACGAAGCGGGCGAACCCGGCGAGGGTGTCGAGCCGCTTGTCCCGGTCTGCCGGTGGTAGGTCGTCCAGCGACTTCGCATATCGCTCGACGGTCAGCTTGGCGAGGAAGTCGCTGTCTGGCACAGGCTGCTCTCTCTCGGGTCAGGGGGGTTGCGGGAGCGGTGCAGTGGCGGCGCGGGCAGACGCCGCGAGAGGTCGGGACACGGCGCCCGGCGGCGTCCCGGGCGCCGTGTCGCGAACCCGATCAGGGCTCTACTCGGGCAGGCCGAACATGGCTGCCATCGCCCGGATCTCCTGGCGGCGGTGGGCAAGCGGGGCGGCAGCCTGCAGCATCCCGGCCTCGACCAGCTCGGACACGACAGCTGGGTCACGGTGGACGGGGTTGCCCCAGCGGCCCTCGAAGTACAGCTCCTCGAACGGCGCCCGTGGCCGCTGCCCGCCGGCTTCGGCACCCTCGGCCGGGTAGCCGAGCAGCTGGATCTGGGTGACGGTGGTGCCCTCGGGCATCCCCAGCAGCTCACCGATCTTGGCCCGCTGACCGGTCAGCAGCGCGGTACCCAGGCCCTCGTCGACGGCGGCGAGCAGAGCGGTGCCCATCGCCAGCCCGGTCTCGATCGCCGACAGCCACTCGGCGAACGTGCGGTCCCCGGCCATGACGTTGAAGTCGGGGGTCTTGAGGACGATGTCCTCGATGAACTGCTCGCTCCAGCCGTAGCTGGACGTCAGGGCGCCGACGTCGATCAGCTGCATGAGGTTGTCCTTGAGCACGTCCCACCCGGACATGTCGATGGTCCAGTAGATGTGGACGGGTGCCTGCGCGCCTGCGGGCTGGTTGTACATCGCCGCCACCAGGCCGTCGAACAGTTCGCGCTCGACCTCGTCGCGGTAGACGACGACGGCCTTGCGGATCAGGCCGGCGTTGCCGTGCTGGCACTGCAGGCGCGCGGCCTCGAGAACCTTCTGGACCTTGGCCTTCTCGACCGGCTGCCAAGGCTTGAAGAACCGGATCGAGCGGCGGTTGCCGACGGCCTGCTTGAACGTGAGGCCGGTGGGCGCCGCGTGGGTGATGGCTGCGGGGCCGGTTTCGGTGACGGTCATTCCGGGATTCCTCTCAGTAGGTGTTTCTGGACCTTGCCGACGGAGGTCCGTGGCAACTCCGCCACGAACCGGATCGCTTGGGGCACCTTGAACGGGGCCAGCCGGACGCGACAGTGCGCCAGCAGTTCGGCCTCGCTCGCCCGCGCCCCGGCGTGCAGGACGACGAACGCGTGTATCGCCTCGTCACGCATGTCGTCGGGGACGCCCACGACGGCGGTGTCGAAGACGGCGGGATGCTGGGCGACGACGGCCTCGACCTCGGCGCTGGCGACGTTCTCGCCCGACCGTTTGATCATGTCCTTACGACGGTCGACGAAGTACAGGTAGCCGTCGGCGTCGGCGCTCACGGTGTCCCCGGTGTGCAGCCAGCCGTCGCGGATCGCCAGCGACGTCGCCTGAGGATCGTCGAGGTAGCCCGACATCATGGTGCGACCCGGTTGCCCGTGGACCAGCAGTTCACCGGGTTCGCCGGGTGCGGCATCGGTGCCTGCGGCGCTGAGGACGCGAACCCGGACCCCCGGCAGTGGTCGCCCGATGGACTGCCACGCCCGGCGTTCGTACAACGGGTTGATCGTCGTGGGGACGACCGTCTCGGTCATTCCGTAAAGCTGCACGAGGGGGACGGCGAAGCGGCGCTCGAATTCGGCGGCCTGGGCCTCGGTGACGTTCTGGGCGAACATCGCCACCCGCAGCCGGTGCGCCGTGTCGTGATCACTGGGAGGCGCGGCGAGGATCATCCGGATGGGGGCGGCGAACACGCTCGCGACGGTGGCGCCCAGGACGTGCGCCTGCTCGGACCAGCGGCTGGCGCTGAACCGGGGCGTCAGCGCGATCGACGCGCCGGTGACCAGCGCCGACATCGTCGAGTAGTACTGGGCGTTGCCGTGGAACAGGGGCAGGACGACCAGCTGGCGATCGTCGGGGCGCAGCCGCAGATGGCCCGCCACCGCGTCGCCGGCGTGCAGGTATGCGGCGTGGGACACCAGAACCCCCTTGGGTCGACTGGTGGTGCCGGAGGTGTAGAGCACCGCCAGCGGGTCGCCGGCCGAGGCGGCACCGGTCACCGGTCCGGCATCGGAGACCGTCGACCCGGCCCACTCGTGGGTCAGGTCCAGCACCGTGACCGCGCTGCCGGCCGCCTCTTTCGCGCCTGGCATGAGGTCGGCCTCGGCGGCGACCACCCGACACCCGGCGTGCGCCAGCACGAACTCCAACTCGGCGATCGTGGACGACGGATTCAACGGCACCGCGGTCGCGCCCAGGAGGGCAGCGGCGAACCACGCGTCGTAGAACTCCGGCCGATTCGAGCCGAGGATCGCGAACCGATCGCCCGGACCGATCCCCTGGTTGGCGAGCACGGTCGCCGCGACCCGGACCCGCTCCACCATGGTCCGGTACGAGACCTCGACGACCTCCCTCGGCGCAGCCTCGAACAGCAGGAAGGGCGCGTCCGGCGAGCGCTCGGCGTGACCGCACAGCACCGTCCACACCGTGTCCGTGCCACGCACCGGAGGCGGCCCGAGGTGGGCGTCGAACCTGGTGCCGTCCACATCGACCGTCACCGGTCCAGCGTGAGCCGGGAGGGTCACGCGGCGACCAACGCAATCTCAACGGATTCTCAACGCGGCCGGCCCCCGCGCCACCGTGAGACCATGAGCCCGGCGGTGTCGAGGGCGCGACCGCCCGGGAGGCCGATATGGGCGATGGCGCGAGGCGCGTACTCGTCGTCGACGACGACGACGGGGTGAGGACGGTCGCTGCCTGGCAACTCCAGGCGGAGGGGTTCGTCGTCAGTCAGGCACGCGATGGCGCGGAGGCGCTCGAACGGATCGCGCGCGAGGACCTCCAGCTCGTGATCCTCGATCTGTCCCTGCCAGTGGTGGCGGGCCTCGACGTGCTGCGCCGATTGCGCACCGGGGCAACCGCCGCGCGGACCCTGCCGGTCATCGTGTTGTCGGGCCGCAACGGCGAGACCGACCGGATCATCGGCCTCGACCTGGGCGCCGACGACTACCTGGTCAAGCCGTTCTCGCCGGGCGAGCTGGCCGCCAGGGTGCGCTCGGTCCTGCGGCGCTCGCGAGTGCCCGTGCCTGACGATCGTGACCGGGGAGGGGACGCGCCCGGCGGGTCGCTCCGGGTGGACGAGGTGACCCGCGACGTCACCGCGTTGGGGCGTGCGGTGGACCTCACCGCCAAAGAATTCGATCTCCTCGCCTTCCTGGTCCGCCACCCCCGCCAGGTCTTCACCCGCGCCCAACTGCTGCACCGCGTCTGGGGCACGGCATCGCAATGGCAGAGCGAGGCGACGGTGACCGAGCACGTGCACCGGCTGCGCCAGAAGATCGAACCCGACCCGGCACATCCGCGGTGGCTGCGCACGGTGCGCGGCGTCGGCTACCGGCTGGAACCGCAGTGACCGCCGCCGGCCAGAACGTGCGGATCGATTCGACCAGGGGTGACCTGGACGACCTCGACGACCTGGTGGCGCACCAGGGCGCGATCCTCGAACTGATCGCGTCCGGGGCAGGGCACGGCGACGTCCTGACGGCCGTGGTCCACGCCCTCGAGGGGATGATCGTCGACAGCCGGTGCTCGATCCTGCTGCTCGACCCGGCGCGGGGGGCTCTGGATCACGGCGCGGCACCATCGCTGCCCGCCGCCTACACCGCAGCGATCGACGGTATCCACATCGGCCCCGACGCCGGCTCCTGTGGAACTGCCGCCTACACCGGGCGGCGGATCGTGGCGGAGGACATCCGGACCGACAGCCGGTGGGAGGCGTTTCGCGACCTCGCCCTACCGCACGGCCTCCGCTCGTGCTGGTCCACCCCGATCCGAGGTCGCACCGGCGTACTGGGCACGTTCGCCGTCTACCACTACGCACCGCACCGCCCCGGCGAGCGCGAACAGCGCCTGGTGGATCGATTCACCCACCTGGCATCGGTGGCCATCGACCACGCCGGACTGTTCGGGGCGCTGGCCGACAGCGAGGAGCGGTTCCGCCGGGCATTCGAGGACAACGTGGTGGGGATGGCGCTGACCGACCTCGACGGGCGATTGCTCAAGGTCAACCGCGCCCTGTGCGTACTGCTAGATCGGTCGGAAGGCGAGCTGGTGGGCGAACCCTTGACCGCGCTGGCGACCCCCACGACGGATACCGACCTCACCCGTGCCGCGCACGACGGCGTCCATCTCGACGCCGTCGCCCGGACCCCCACGGGTCGGGAGCTGGAGTTGCGGGTGACCGCATCGGCGGTGCGCCGGTCGAACGGCTCGCCCGAGGTGCTGTGCGTCCACGTCATCGACGTCACCCAGCGTCGCGCCGCCGAACGTGAGCGCCGGGCGCGCCACGAGGCGGAGGTGGCCCGCGCCGCAGCCGAGTCCGCCAATACCGCGAAGTCGCAGTTCGTCACCACGCTCAGCCACGAGTTGCGGACACCGATGCAGGCGATCGCCGGCTTCGCTGAGCTGCTGGGCACCTTGGACATGTCGCCGGGACAGCGCGCCACCGCCCTGGGCCACATCGCCTCGGCGACCTCGCACGTCCTGTCGATCGTCGACGACGTCCTCGACCTGGCGGCGGTCGATGCGGGCGCGCTGTCGCTGTCCCCGGCAGAGGTGGACGTCCACGACCTGGTGGTGGACGTCGTCGCACTGCTCCAGCCGCTGGCCGCGCGCCGCGGGGTGGTCGTGTCGGCGACGCCCTGTGATGCCGTCACCGTCGCCGACACCCGGCGCTTGCGGCAGGTACTCATCAACCTCGTGACCAATGCCGTCCAGTACAACAATCCAGGAGGTAGCGTCGACGTGGCCGTGTCTCGCCGAGAGGGCATCGTCGCCGTTGCCGTACGCGACGACGGACCGGGGATCCACACCGATGACATCCCCCGGATGTTCGTGCCGTTCGACCGGCTGGGAGCTGCCGCCTGCGCGCCCGAGCGCCCAGGCAGCGGGTTGGGCCTGGCCCTGGTTCGAGCCCTGGTCGAGGCGATGAACGGGCGGATCGACGTGGTCAGCCGGGTCGGCGTGGGCACCGTGGTGACTGTGGAGTTGCCCGCCGCCGGTTGAGGATCGTCGTTACACCCCGGTAACAGCGAAGGTCTACTGTCACGATTCGTTGAATACCCACAGTAGACTCGGGCTGCAGTGAACGGGAGGCGCGATGACGTCCTTGGCGGAACGGGTCCGAGCCGACGGGGTCCGATTCATCCTCGCGATGTTCGTCAACCTCCACGGCAAGCCGTGCGCCAAGTTGGTGCCCGCCACGGCGGTCGACGTGCTCGAGTCCGAGGGGGTCGGGTTCGCCGGATACGCGGCCGGAGCCATCGGCCAGCTACCGCAGGACCCTGACGTCGTGGTCCTGCCCGACGTCAGCTCGTACGCCGCGATCCCGTTCGTCCGCGAGGGGCTGGCGATCGTGCAGTGCGACCCGACGGTCGAGGGCCGCCCGTGGCCGTTCGCCCCACGCGTGATCTTGCGGGCCATGATGGAGCGGACCGCGGCGCACGGCACGTTGCAGGCCGGGGCGGAGGCCGAGTACTTCCTCGTCACCCGCGACCCGGACGGCACCGTGCGCCCGGCCGACAGCCGGGACACCTCGGCCCAACCGTGCTACGACGCACGCGGCCTCACGCGGATGTACGACCACCTGACCGAGGTGGCCGATGCGATGAACACACTCGGTTGGGGCAACTACGCCAACGACCACGAGGACGGCAACGGCCAATTCGAACAGAACTTTCACTTCGCCGATGCGATGACCACCGCGGATCGCGTCATCACCCTGCGATATCTCATCCATGTGATGGCCGAGCGGCGTGGCATGACTGCCACGTTCATGCCCAAACCCTTCACCGATCGGACGGGTAACGGACTGCACGTCCACCTGTCCCTCTGGAGCGGGGCGCAACCGTTGTTTCCGGCCACCGGACCCGACAGTCACGGACTCGGCCTGTCGCCGACGGGATACGGCTTCGTCGCCGGATTACTCGACCATGCGCCCGCCCTCAGCGCCGTCATCGCGCCGACCGTCAACTCGTACAAGCGCAGTGGGGCGACATCGACCGCCTCGGGTGCCACCTGGGCACCCCGGCGCGCGACCTACGGTGGCAACGACCGCACCCACCTGCTGCGCGTCCCCGACGGCAACCGGGTCGAGCTGCGCGGACCGGACGGCAGCGCCAACCCGTATCTCGTCGCGGCTGCGGCGCTGGGTGCCGGCATCGACGGCATCGACCGGAGGGCCGATCCCGGTCGCCCCTGCCGCGCGGGTGAGGTGCCCGACACGGCATCCCTGCTGCCACAGACCCTGATGGACGCCCTCGACGCCCTCGACGCGGATCCGGTGGTGCGCGGTGTCCTCGACTGCGTCGACCCGGGCGCGGGCGTGGCGGACTATTTCGCACGAATCAAACGTGAGGAGTTCGAGGCGTGGCACGCGCAGGTGAGCGCGTGGGAGATCGACAACTACCTCACGGCCTTCTAGAAGGGAGGACCCGCCATGTGCGGAATCGTCGGCCTACAACTGCGCGACTCGCTGCTGCGCCCCCACCTGGGGTCGCTGCTGTCGCAGATGTTGGCGCAGGTCTGCGAACGCGGACCCGACTCGGCGGGAATCGGGATCTACGGCGATCCCACGTTCGCCCCACCCGGCACTGCGACCGTTTCGCTGCTCGGAGTCTCCTCACCCGGCACCGTGGCTGCGGACCTGGCCGCCGCATTGGGCCTCGACGCCACCCAGGTGGTGATGACCGGCGCGGGCTCCACCACAGTGGCCCACGCGCCGGTGGCAACGTCAGCGCTGGTGCTCGCGGCCCGGGGGCTGAGCGACCTCACGGTGATCGGTTGGGGGGACGACCTCGCTGTCATCAAGGGTGTCGGGCATCCGATGGCCGTCGCGGCGGCGGCCGACCTGGCGGCCGCCTCCGGATGGCAGGCGGTTGCCCACACCAGAATGGCCACCGAGAGCGCGATAACCGTGGCGGGTAGTCACCCCTTCTCGGTGGGCGCCGACCTGTGTCTGGTCCACAACGGGTCCTTTGCCAATCACGCCACCATTCGGCGTGAGCTGAAGGCGACCGGAGTGACCTTCGACAGTGACAACGATTCGGAGGTCGCCGCCCGGTTCGTCGCAGCGGCCCTGTCCGACGGACACGACCTGGAGAAGTCGCTGCGCCTCCTCTGTGAGCGTTTCGACGGCTTCTACACGCTCGTGGTCACCACACACGATTCATTCGCCGTCGTCCGGGACGCGATCGCC
The DNA here is from genome assembly GCA_031398915.1 of Micrococcales bacterium. Classification (GTDB taxonomy): domain Bacteria; phylum Actinomycetota; class Actinomycetes; order Actinomycetales; family JBBAYJ01; genus JANNOG01. The sequence continues at coordinate 17,944 of JANNOG010000111.1, forward strand.
TGCAAACCCGCTCTGGTCGCCGAGACACCCCGGTGGGTCGCGATGGCATCGGAGTACCGCGCCCTGGCGGCACTGCCCGGCATCGAGCAGGCGCGCGTCTTCGAGCCCGGTCCAGGCGAGGTGCATCTGTGGTCACTGTGACCGATTCGGATCTCGTCCTCGACGTTCACCAGGTCGGTGTGCGGGGAGTCAACTCGGCCCTGCGCGATCTCGACCCGGGCACCCGGGTGCGTGTGATCAACCCCGGTGGTCGCCACAACCTGGCAGTCGGCCTCGACGCGGCCGTCGACGTCCGGATCGAGGGCCCGGCCGGCTACTACATCGGCGGCCTCGGTAAGCACGCCGACCTCGTCGTCGACGGCCCGGTGGGTTGGGGAGTCGGTGAGAACCTCATGTCGGGTTCGGTGAGGGTTCGCGGCGACGCCAGCCAGAGTGCGGCCGCAAGCGCCCACGGTGGCCTCGTCATGGTCGAGGGGGACGCATCGTTGCGGGCAGCCGTGTCGCTCAAGGGCGCCACCCTGGCGGTGGCCGGCTCGGTGGGGGCCTACTGCGCCTTCCTGGCGCAGGCCGGGACGGTACTGATCGGTGGCGACGCGGGCGCCGGCCTCGGCGACTCGATCTACGAGGCGGTCGTCTACGTCGGTGGGCGGGTCGGCGACCTCGGCACCGATGCCCGGATCGAGGATCTGACGGCCGCCGACGTGGCCGCGGTAACCGCACTGATCGCCCAGACCGGGTTCGACCATATCGATCCCGAGAACGTGACCCGCGTCGCCTCGGCCAAACAGCTCTATCACTTTTCCACCCACCAGCATGGGGCCTACTGATGACATTCCTCGGAGATCCTGGCGGCCCCCCGGTGTCCGCCACATTCCCCCCGCACGTGATGGCCGGCATTCGTGAGCGTGCCGAGCTCGGCCGTTATCCGATCAGAGGAATGGGGGCTCGACGATCCCTGCCGTCGTTCGACGACCTCACCTTCCTCACGGCCTCCGCATCGCGCTACCCGCTGGAGGGTTATCGCGAACGGTGTGAGACGCGCACCGTGTTGGGCGCCGCGCGGGCCAGTAATCCGGTCGTCCTCGATATTCCGATCACGATCGCGGGAATGAGCTTCGGCTCGTTGTCCGCCCCCGCAAAGGACGCCCTGGGACGCGCGGCCTCCGAGGTCGGCACGTCGACCACCACCGGCGACGGCGGCATGACGGCTGAGGAGCGGATGAGCAGCAAGACCCTCGTGTACCAACTGCTGCCGTCGCGATACGGCTTCGACCCGGACGACCTGCGCTCCGCCGACGCCGTGGAGATCGTCATCGGCCAGGGCGCCAAGCCGGGCGGCGGCGGCATGTTGCTGGGCCAGAAGGTGGGCGCCCGTGTCGCCGACATGCGGACCCTGCCCGAGGGCGTCGACCAGCGTTCGGCCAGCCGCCACCCGGACTGGACCGGCCCGGACGACCTTCGGATCAAGATCGAGGAGATCCGCGAGGTCACCGACTGGCGGGTGCCGATCTACATCAAGATCGGGGCGACCAGGGTCGACCACGACGTTCGCCTGGCCGTCGCCGCGGGAGCGGACGTCGTCGTGCTGGACGGGATGCAGGGCGGCACCGGCGCGACCCAGGACGCCTTCATCGAGCACACCGGAATCCCGACGTTGGCCGCGGTTCGCCTGGGTGCCGACGCCCTGGACGACCTGGGCGTGCACGCGGACGTCAAGCTCGTCATCTCGGGTGGCATCCGCAGTGGAGCCGACGTCGCCAAGGCTCTGGCGCTGGGTGCCGACGCGGTGTCCATCGGCGTGGCCTCGTTGATCGCGATGGGCTGCAACGCCGACACCTGGACCGACGCCGACGGCGAGCGCCACGACGTCACCGACGAGTACCGCGCCCTCGGGACGCTGCCGGGCTACTGCACCCACTGTCATACCGGCGCCTGCCCGGTGGGGGTCACGACGCAGGACGACGTCCTCGCCCGACGGTTGGATCCCCACGCTGCGGCACAACGAGTCGCGAACTACCTGCGCGCCCTCACGATGGAGACCACCATGCTCACCCGGGCGTGCGGCAAGTCCGACGTCCATCACCTCGAGCCGGAGGACCTCGTGGCCCTGACCGTCGAGGCCGCGGCGATGGCGCGGGTCCCGTTGGCCGGGACGACGTGGATCCCCGGCGTGCACCCGTGACCGACTCGGCCGAGGTGGTCGTCGTCGGGGGTGGGATCCAGGGTTGCGCCACGGCGTGGGCCCTGACTGCGCGCGGTATCGGCGACGTCCTGGTCATCGAGCGCGACACCGTCGCATCCGGTGGCACCGGCAAGTCCAGCGGCATCGTCCGATGTCACTACGGAGTGCGCTCGTTGGCGGCGATGGCCTGGCGCGGGACGCAGGTGCTGGAGAACGCAGAGGACGTCCTGGGGGCGGACGCGGGATTTCGTAGGACCGGCTATGTCGTCGGGGTCGGCGCCGCGAACGTGGCCGCGCTGCGGGCGACCGTGTCCATGCATGTCGACATCGGTATCGAGGTCGACCTGGTCACCCGCGACGAGGTCGCCGCGATGTGGCCGAGTGCCCACCTCGACGACTTCGCGGCGTTCGCCTACGAACCCCGCGGCGGATACGGCGACGGCCATCAGACGGCGAATGCCCTGGCCGGTGCGGCCAGGCGGGGTGGCGCGACGATCCGCCAGGGTTCGTCGGTGGTGGCTGTCGAGGCCCAGGGTGATCGGGTGTCGGGGGTTCGGCTCACGGACGGGACCACGATCTCGACCGGCACAGTGGTCGTGGCCGCCGGTCCGTGGTCGTCGCCATTGGTCGCCCCACTCGGCGTCGATATCCCGATCCGAGTTCAATGTGAGCACGTGCTGATGCTCGACCCCGGTCAGCCCCTGGGTGACGTCCCGGTATTCAGTGACCTGGTCTCGCTGCAGTACCTGCGGACGAGTACGTGGGGCGAACTGCTTCTCGGCAACAGCGACATGAGCACACCGGTGTGGGTCGACAGTGCCGACGGCTACAGCAACACCGTACCCACGACGTTCGTCGAGGACTCTGTCGAGAGGTTCGCAGGTCGATTTCCGCTTCTCGACGACGTTGCCCTGAGCTCGTCGTACGCCGGGTGCTACGACGTGACCCCCGATTACAATCCGGTGATGTCGGCGTCCCCCATCGACGGCCTGTACATCGCGGCCGGCTTCAGCGGACACGGCTACAAGATCGCCCCTGCGGTGGGCGAACTCATGGCGGACCTGGTGTTGACCGGGGACAGCGGGAGTCCGAACGTCGACGCGCAAGACTTCCGGTTATCGAGATTCGCCGAGGGCACACCGCTGACCTCGCCGCATCCTTACATCGGTGCCGGGTCCATGCGATAGGCCTTGACCGACAGGAAGCGGATCGGAACCTCCACCAACTCGGCGGGCCCGTGCGGGCCCTGACCGTCGAACTGCAAAGCGTCACCGGCTCGGAGTTCGTACGTCAGTTCGCCGTGCCCGTACCTCATGACCCCGTCGAGCATGTACAGGAACTCGGTGCCCGCGTGCTGAAAGAGCGGAAACACCTGACTGGTGGTACTCAACGTCACCAGCGTCGCTTCGAGGCGCTGGTTGCTGCCGCCCGCATGACCGAGCAATTCGTATCGATGACCTGCCTGAGTTCCGCTGCGAACGACCAGGGATCCCTGGCCGGCAGCCACGAACGACGCCTCGGGAGCCTCGTCGAAGCCACGGAACAATGCGGTGACCGGGATCTCCAGGCCGGCCGCCAGCCGGCCGATCGTCGTCAGGCTGGAGGACGTCTGCGCGTTCTCGACCTTGGACAGCATGGCCTTGCTCAATCCGACCTTCGCGGCCAGCTCGCTGATCGAGAGCCCCGCTGCGAGCCGGTATAACCGCACTCGCTCGGCGATGACGTGTTCCAGTGCCCCCGGCTCGTCGGCACCGGCCGTCATGACGCCGACTTGAGGCTGCGAAAACCCCTCAACCGCAGACTGTTCGCGACGACGAAGGCCGAACTCAACGCCATGGCACCGCCGGCGATCATCGGGTTGAGCAGCCCGGCAGCCGCCAGTGGGAGGGCGGCCACGTTGTACGCCAACGCCCAGAACAGGTTGCCCCGGATGGTCGTCAGGGTGCTGCGAGACAGCCGGATGGCGTCGGCCGCGACTCGCAGGTCACCCCTGACCAGCGTGATGTCGCTGGCCTGGATTGCGGCGTCGGTACCGCTGCCCATCGCGAGGCCCAGATCGGCTTGAGCGAGGGCGGCGGCGTCGTTGACCCCGTCGCCCACCATCGCGACCACCCGACCTCGTTCCTGGAGTCGCTTGACCACGGCCACCTTGTCACCGGGCAACACCTGCGAGATCACGCTCTCGGGGCCGGGATCGATGCCGACCTGCCGGGCCACCATGGCCGCAGCGGCACTGTTGTCGCCGGTCAACAGGATGGGGGTCAGGCCGAGCGAACGCAGGGCGGCGATCGCCTCTCGCGAGGTGGGCTTGACGGCGTCGGCGACGACCAGGACGGCCGCGGCTTGGCCCGCACCCTCGGCCACCGCACCCTCGGCGACCGCCCCCTCGGCCACCGCACCCTCGGCCACCGCACCCTCGGCCACCGCACCCTCGGCCACCGCACCCTCGGCCACCGCACCCTCGGCCACCGCACCCTCGCTCAAAACGGCGACCACCACCGGGGTCTGACCACGCGACTGCGCCTGCTCGATCGCCGAGCCCAATTCGGCATCGATCGCCACGCCGTGTTCGGCCATCAGTGAGGCACGTCCGACGATCACCCCACGACCGGCCACGACACCCCTGACGCCGAGGCCGGGCAGGCTGACGAAGTCGGTCACCGGAGGTAGGACGCCGACTCGCTCTCGCGCGCCTCGGGCGATTGCGGCCCCGATCGGGTGCTCGGACGCACTCTCCAGCGCGCCGGCCCACCGCAGGACCTCGGTGTCGTCGACTCCCCCAGCAACGTGGACGCCGAGCAGGGCCATCTGTCCGGTGGTCACCGTGCCCGTCTTGTCCAGCACGATGGTGTCCACCCGGCCGGTCGATTCCAGTACCTCGGGTCCCTTGATGAGGATGCCGAGCTGGGCTCCTCGGCCGGTACCGACCAGCAGGGCCGTCGGTGTCGCCAGCCCCAACGCGCACGGGCAGGCGATGATCAGGACGGCGACGGCCGCGGCGAAGGCGCCGGCCGGGGCCGCCCCGACGGCCAGCCAGACGACGAGGGTGCCGATGGCCAGTGCGATGACGATGGGGACGAACACACCGGAGATGCGGTCCGCGAGTCGTTGCACCCGCGCTTTCCCGTTCTGCGCCTGCTCCACCAGGGCGCCCATGTAGGCCAACTGCGTCTCGGCGCCGACTCGCGTGGCACGGACCACCAGACGACCGCCCGCGTTGATCGTGGCTCCGATCACCCGATGGCCCGGACCCACCTCCTGCGGCACGGACTCGCCTGTCAGCAGGGCTGCATCGACGGCCGAGTTGCCGTCCTCGACCACACCGTCGGTGGCGATCTTGTCGCCCGGGCGAACGACGAACCGGTCACCCACCGTCAGCTCGCCGATAGGTCGGCTCACCTCGGTGTCGCCTCGCAGGATCACGACGTCCTTGGCGCCCAGGTCGAGTAGTGCATGAAGCGCGGCACCGGCCTGGCGCTTCGATCGTGCCTCGAAGTACCGACCGGCAAGGAGGAACGTGGTCACCCCTGCGGCCACCTCCAGATAGATGCTGTCCGCCCCGCCGTCGCGTGAGACCGTCCATTCGAATCCGTGCGTCATCCCCGCCATACCCGCGGTACCGAACAACAATGCATACAACGACCAACCGAATGCCGCCAGGACACCTATCGAGATGAGCGTGTCCATCGTGGTCGCGCCGTGGCGCGCATTGGTCCAGGCGGCCCGGTGGAAAGGCCAGGCGGCCCACACCGCAACCGGCGCGGCCAGGGTGAGTGAGATCCATTGCCAGTTGGTGAACTGAAGCGCGGGGATCATGGCCATGGCGATCACCGGGATACTGAGCGATGAGCTGATCAGCAACCTGTCGCGCTGGGCACGTAACGCGCCCGATGCTGCCGCCACCTCGGCATCCGGCACTTCCTCGGCGGCCGGGCGAGGGAGTGCGGCGCCGTACCCGGCCGCCTCGACCTGTTCGAGTAATTCGGCCGGATCGATTCCGTCGGGCGCATGAATCGAGGCCCTCTCGGTGGCATAATTGACGGTGGCGGTCACTCCCGCCATCTTGTTGAGTTTGCGCTCGATACGATTGGCACACGACGCGCATGTCATTCCGGTGATCGCGAGTTCGATATCGGTCACGTTGGTCGTTGTCGTCCTCATGTGCGGCGCCCTTCGGATCAGCTGGCGATTGAGTATCCGGCCTCGTCCACAGCGGCACGGACCTGTTCGGGGTCGAGGTCGCGATCGCTGACGACCTGAACCTCGCCGGTCGAGAGATCCACGGTCACCGCCTGCACGCCCTCGATCTCGCCGATCTCCTCGGTGACGGATGCGACGCAGTGATCGCAGGTCATGCCGCTGACGGTGTACGTGGTGGTGGTGTCACTGGTGTCGCTCACGTGCTGTCCCTTCGATCGTGTGCTCGGCGTGGGTGGGCGCTCACGAACGAACCAGGCGGGCAATGGCCGCGCTGGCCTCGGCCACCTTGTCGTCGGCGATCTGACCGCCTTGGGCCACAGCCTCCGTGACGCAGTGGCGGAGGTGCTCGTCGAGCAGACCCAGCGCCACCGCCTCGAGCGCCTTGGTCGCGGCCGACACCTGGGTCAGGACCTCGATGCAGTACTTGTCGTCCTCGATCATCTTGGCGATCCCGCGAACCTGACCCTCGATGCGACGCATCCGCTTGAGGTAGGCGTCCTTGTCCTGTGCGTAGCCGTTCATCGGCACCTCCAGCCAGAACATACCATAGGGGGGTACTGTATCCGAAGCAGGCCGGGGGCGGGCCCGGGGGCGAGGCCGGGGGGCGTTGGGCGGCTGAGGGGGTGTTGGGCGGCTAGGGGTGGGCGGTGGTGTCGAAGCGCTCGGGACCGAGTACCGCCAGCAGTTGCAGCTTCTCGTACCCCTCGGTGCCCGGTGATGCGGTGAAGACCAGGAGGCTCTGGGCTCGATTCTCGGTGAAGAGGAATTGACATTCGAGATCGATGTGCCCCAACTCGGGGTGAACCACGGTCTTTCGGTCGTCCACCCTCACTGCGACCTCGTGCTGTTCCCACACCTCGACGAACTCCGGACTGCGTGCCAGCAGTCGGTGCACGATATGCGCCGCTCGCCCGTCGGCATCACCCTGGGTAAGGGCCGCCCGGAGCCCGGCCGCCTGCACTCGGCTCTGGTAGGCATGGTCTTCCGTTGGGTACAGGTGCCGCTCGTCCGGATCGGTGAACCATCGGTAGTAGGCACTTCGGGCCGCTCCGGAAAACGTGGTTCTGTCCCCCAGCAGCGCGACGGCCAACCGGTTCTGCACCAGTGTCTCTGCGAGGTCGGAGATGACCATGGCCGGCGTGTCGTCCAGCCGATCAAGGACTCGCATCAACCCTGGACTGACATGTTCGGATCGGCGAACCCGGTTGGGTGCGTTATGACCTGCCAGCAGGAACAGGTGGTCCCGTTCATCCAGATTGAGTCGCAGGCCTCGGGCGATCGCGGCGATCATCTGCTCGGACGGTCGCGGACCGCGACGTTGTTCCAGTCGGGCGTAGTAATCGGTCGACATACCGGACAGGGCGGCAACGTCGTCGCGCCGCAACCCCGTGGCACGCCGACGAGGTCCCTTGACCAGGCCTATGTCCTCCGGTTGCAGCGCCTCGCGGCGTCGGCGCAGGAAATCAGCCAGGCCGATTCTGTCCACGCCTCATCATCACAGCGAACAGGCGCGCGAACCAGGGACCGGCGATCCATGGATGAACGCTCCTCTCGCGCTCGTCTCAACGGCCCGACACTGTGACGAGCATGAAGACGACAGGAAACACGATCCTCATCACCGGCGGTACCTCGGGGATCGGCCTCGGGCTGGCCCTGCGATTTCACGACGCCGGCAATACGGTGATCATCGCCGGTCGTCGCGAGCACCTTCTCGACCAGATCGCCGCAGAACACCCCGGTATCCACACTCAGGTGCTGGATGTCTCGGACCCGACGTCGATTGCCTCCGCTCACCAGACGCTGACCGACCGATACCCCGGCCTGAATGTCCTGGTCAACAATGCGGGCATCATGCAACCCGAATTCGCGCTCGATCGGGAAGCACTCGTTGTCGCCGAGACCACCATCGCCACCAACCTGCTCGCGCCCATTCGCCTCAGTTACGCATTCGCCCCGTTCTTGGCGAACCGGCCCGATGTCGTCATCATCAACGTGACTTCCGGACTGGCATTCGTTCCGTTGTCCCTGACGCCGACGTACAGCGCCAGCAAGGCGGCCCTGCATTCGTTCACCGAGAGCCTTCGGCTCCAGCTGGCCGACGCGGGGATACAGGTGATCGAGATGATTCCCCCGCTCACCGCGACCACCCTGATGGGATCTCAGGACAACCCGATGGCGATGCCATTGGAGGACCTGTTGACCGAGTCACTGGCGATCCTCGACACCCGACCCGACGTGGAGCAGGTAATCGTCGAGCGGGTGAAGCAGCTACGGTTCGCCGAGGCGACGGGTACCTACGACGCCGTCCTCGCCGGGCTCAACCGCCGGAGCGCGCCCCCCGCGGCCGCACGGTAAGCAGGCCACCGATCAGAATCATGAGGACCCCCGCGAGCACCAGCACCCCGACCTCGGTCCCGGTCCGTGACAGCGCTGCGGGCTGGCCGGAGGTCGGGGGCGGAGTGGGCGACGGCGTCGGACCAGGCGTCGGGCCCGGTGTGGGACCGGGCGTGGGGCCGGGTGGGGTGTCTGCGGCTTCGACCTCGACGGCGATCGACGAGGTCGTGCTCGCACCCTCGGCGTCGGTCACCCGGTAGGTGACTTCGGCCGTTCCGGAGAACCCGGCAAGGGACGTGAAGGTGATCCGGCCCGTCGCAGGGTCCACCTGCCACGTCCCGACACCGGCCACCACCAGCACCTGGACCAGTGATCCGTCCGGTGCGACCAACCGGACGCTGGACGGGTCGAGTGGGCTGCCGCCGGTGTCGTTGGCCAGCGGATCGATGGTCACCGGCGCCCCGGACGTCGCCACCGCCTGGTCGGGGACCGCGACAGGTCGTTCGACGACCGTCAGTGAGACCTCGGCCCCGGTGGTGACGCCATCGGTATCGGCGACGACGTAGCGAACGGGCGGAACGTCCCCGATGAACCCTGCCAACGGGACGAACGTCAGAGTCCCCGCGACGTCGTCGACGGTCCACGTCCCGGCCCCGTCGATCACCAGCGTGGTGACCGGATCGCCGGCGGCGTCCAGCAGACGCAGCGTGGCGGGGTCGAGGGGGGCGTTGGTCACGCCCGGGCCGTCGTTGGCCAGGACCGAGACCGTGATGGGTCCTCCCGCCGTGCCGCGGACCATGTCGTTCGAGGCCACCGGCGGGACCGCGGTGACGGTCACGGTCATCGCCGCCCTGACCACGGTTCCGACGCTGTCGGTGACCTGGTAGGACACCGGGCTGGATTGGCCCGTGAAGCTGACCAGCGGGATGAAGGTCACCAGACCGGCCGCATCGACGGACCACTGACCCTGGCCTGACACGACCAGAGAGGTTACGGGCACGCCGTCGGCGTCCAGCAACCGGACAGAGGCCGGGTCGAAGATGGCGCCCGAGTCCGACGGCTGATCGTTGACCAGCGGCTCGATGGTCGTCGACATGCCCTGGCTGGTCGTCGCGGTGTCGTCGGCCGCGACCGGTGCCGAGGCGATCGTCACCGTGACCAAAGCGGTGGCAGCGGTGCCGTTGGTGTCCAGGACGCGATACGTGACAGTGGCCGATCCAGCGAACCCGGCGACCGGGGTGAAGGTGATCGCGCCGGTGACGGCATCGACCGTCCACGTGCCGACCTGGGACACGACCAGCGTGGACACGGGACCCGAGTCCGACAGGATCCGCACCGAGGCGGCCACCAGAGGTCCACCACTGGTGCCCGCGGCGTCGTTGTCCAGGACGTCGACGACGACCGCCGCTGCGGTGGGTCCGGAGGCCAGGTCGTCGTTGGCGACCGGAGTGACACCCGAGACCACCGCCCTCAGTTCGGCACGGGCACTCACGCCGTCACCGTCGAGCACCTGGTACGTCACCGCGGACGTGGTCCCCCGATAGCTCGCCAGTGGGGTGAACGTCGCGGTGGACGAGGTCAGCGACCACGTCCCCTCACCGGCAACGACCAGGGTCGTCACCAGCGCGCCCGAGTCGGCCACGAACCGGACCGACGCCGGGTTCAGCGGCGAGCCGGAGTTGGACGGAGCGTCGTTGGCGAGCGCGTCGAACGAGACCGCAACTCCCTGCGCCGTGCCCACGGTGTCGTCGGCGGCCAGCGGAGAGCCGAAGACGGTCACCGTCAGGTCCGCGGTGGCCGGCGTCCCGTTGCTGTCGCGCACGACGTAGCTCAGCCGTGCGTCTCCGTCGAACGTCGACAGCGGCACGAACGTCACGGTGCCACCGGAGATGGTCCAGGTTCCCTCGCCGGCCACCGTGACCGAGGTCGCCTCGGCTCCCGTGTCGTCGATCAGGCGCGCACTTGCCGGGGCGAGGGACGTGGTGCCCGATCCCGGCGAGTCGTTGGCGAGCACCGCGAAGGACACGCTGCGACCCGACGGGGTCGATGCCTCGTCGTCGACGGCGATCGGCGTGACTGCGGTGACCGTGACGCTCAGCGTGGCCGATGCCGTGACGCCGTCGGAATCCTCGACCACGTAGGCGACGACGCCGGCCTGGCCGGTGAAAGCGGCCAGTGGGGTGAATGTCACCCGGCCGGTGGTGGCCGACGCGCTCCAGGTGCCCTCGCCCGGCACGACCAGCGTCGGGGTCCGGGCACCGGCGGCGTCGATCAACCGGACGCTGCCCGGCTCGAAGGGCGACCCCGAGTTCGACGTCGTGTCGTCGGCCAGGACGTCGAGAGTCACTGCAGTGTTCTGCGGGGTGGTCACGGAGTCGTCCTGGGCGATCGGGGCGGTGAACACGGTGACCGTGATGCCCGCCGTCGACGTCGTGCCGTTCGCGTCCGCCACCTGGTAGGTGACGCTGACGTCGCCGGCGAATCCGATGGTGGCGGCGAACGTCACCTCACCCGTTGCGATGTCCACCGAGAACGTTCCACCCGGCACCTCGAGTTCGGTCACCACGGCACCGTCGTCGTCGACCAGGCGCACCGAGCCGGCCACGATGGGCGTGCCCACCGCCCCGGCGACGTCGTTGGCGGCCGGGGAGAGCACGACGCCGAGCCCAGCAGGGCTGCTCGCGGTGTCGTCGACCGCGGTCGGTGTGATGGCGGTCACCGTGACCGTGACCTGCGCTCGATCCGTGACCCCGTCCTGGTCGCTGACCTGGTAGGCCAGCGGAGTCGTCGCTCCGGTGAACATCGGCTCGGGGGTGAACGTGATGTCGCCGGTGGCGGTGTCCACCGACCACCTGCCCTCACCGCCGACGATCACCTGGGTGGCCAGAGAACCGTCCGGTGCCACCAGGAGCACCGACGCCGGGTCCAGCGGCGAGCCACTCAACGCCGACGGGTCGTCGTTACCCAGGATGTCGACGGTGACGGCGCGCCCCTGGGCAGTGACAGCGGCGTCGTCCTGGGCATCGGGGGCGTCGGCGACGACCACCGTCACCGTGGCCGTGCCGGTCGTGCCGTTGAGATCCGCCACGACGTAGTCGATGGTGGCGGTCCCGGTGAATCCCGACTCGGGGACGAAGCTGACCATGCCGGTGGAGGTGTCCACGATCCACGTCCCCACGCCCACGACGACACGGGTCTCGACCGGCTGACCGGCGCCGTCGAGAACCCGCACCGACGTCTCGACGATGGGGGCCGAGGGGTCTCCGGGCAGGTCGTTGTCAGCCGGCGACACCGTGGCGGTCGTCCCGAACGGGACCTGAACAGCATCCGCGCGCACCTGTGGCACGACGGCCGTGACGGTCACCGTCAGATCCGCCAGGGCGGCTATCCCGTCCGTGTCCCGCACCTGGTAAGTGACCGGCGTGGTGGTTCCGATGAAGGTACGCACCGGGTTGAACCGGACAGCTCCGGTGGACATGTCGACGGTCCATCGACCCTCGTCGACCACCACCAGGCTGAACACCGGCGACCCGTCGACGTCGACCAGACGCACCGATGTCGCATCCAGCGACGAGCCGGTGACGGTGGACGGTTCGTCACCGTTCAACACGTCGAGCACCACGTCCACGCCCTGACGCGTCACCCCGCTGTCGTCGTCCGCGGTGGGCGCCGTCGCGACGACGACCGACACGGTGGACGAGGCAGCGGTCCCGTTCGCGTCGAGCACCCGGTAGTCCACCGTGCTGGTCCCGCTGAATCCGGCGACCGGAGTGAAACTGACTCGCCCGGTCGTCGGGTCGACGGCGAAGGTTCCCTGGGCAGCGACGACGACCTCGATGACGGGCGTACCGGTGCCGTCGATCAGACGCAACGTCGTCGCGTCGATGGCCACCGACGGCGACCCTGCCGTGTCGTTGATCGTCGGGTCCAGCGTCGTGGCCGTACCGAACGGAGTCGTCACGACATCCGGTGAGGCACTGGGGATCACCGCTGTGACGGTGACCGAGACCTGTGCTCCCACCTGGGTTCCGTCGACGTCGCTGACGGTGTAGCTCACCACCGAGGCGACTCCGCTGAACTGCGGCTGGGGACTGAACGTGACGACGCCGGTCGCCGTCTCCACGCGCCAGGTTCCCTCACCCGCGACGACCAGCTCGGTCACCGGCGTCGCCCCGGCACCGACCAGACGAACCGAGGCCGGGATGAAGTCGGCGCCGCTGTCGGATTCGACGTCGTTGTCCAGTACCGGGACGTCCACCATGGTGTTCTGTGGTGTGGTGGTGCTGTCGTCGACGGCATCCGGCGCCGACGCGACCGAGAAGGTGACCACCGACGAGTCGGCCGTCCCGTTGGAGTCTCGGACCAGGTAGTCGACGACGGCGTCCCCGGCGAAGCCCGGGACTGGGTCGAACGTGATGACCCCGGTACCCGTGTCGACGGTGAACGTGCCCACCCCGGCCCTGGTCAGCAGGGTGACCTCGACCGCCCCGTCGAGCAGCCGCACCGATGTCGGGTCCAGCGTCGAGTCCTCGCTGCCGGGTACGTCGTTGACCAGCGGGTCGATCGAGATCGTGGTGTCGGTTGGGGTGCTGGCCCGGTCGGGGTTGGCCACCGGAACCACACCGGTGACGGTGACGCTGACCGACGCGCTACCGGTGGTGTCCTCGACGTCGCTGACCCGGTACCTGATGGGTGTCCCGCCACCGGCGAACCCGGGTTCGGGATCGAAGACGACCTCGCCCAGAGCCTCGTCGACCGTGTACGTCCCCTCCCCGGGAATTACCAGGATCGTCACCGGGGTGTCTCCCGCCAGGAGGGACAGCCTCACCGACCCCGGTTGCAGGTCGGCACCCGAATCCGACGGTACGTCGTTGTCCAGCACCCGGATCCGCACCCGGACGTTCTGTGCGGTGGTCACGGTGTCGGCGTTGATCTGCGGGGCGGTCGCGACGCGTACCGTGACCGTCGACCGAGCCGGCACGCCGTCGGCGTCGTCGACGACGTAGGCCACCGCCGGCGTGTTTCCGGCGAATCCCGCGTCGGGGTCGAATGTGATCTCACCGGTCGTGGTGTCGACGGTGAACGTGCCGACCCCACTCAGGGTGAGGCTGGTCTGCGGGTTGTCGGCGGCGTCGAGCAGCCGAACCGTCGTCGGGTCCAACTGGGCGCCACCTGCCGTCGGGCCGTCGTTGGCCAACAAGTCGAGCGTCACGGTCCGGTCCGACGGGGTGTTGACGGCGTCCGGCTCGGCGACGGGCGCGCCCGTCACCGTGATCGCGATCGTGGAGGTGGCCTCGGTGCCGTTCGCATCCTGCACGACGTACGTCACCGTCGGCGTGGTTCCGACGAAATCGGCGGCGGGCGTGAACGTGACATCACCCGTGGCGACGTCGACCGTGAAGGTGCCGACTCCGGTCACGACGACCTGAGCGACCCGGGCACCGCCGTCGACCAGGCGCAACGTCTGCGGCACCAGCGGCACAGCGGCGCCACCGCCACCGGTCCCCGCTGCGTCGTTGCCGGTCGGAGCGAAGGTCACCGGCTGCTCGAACGCCGTGGTGCGGCGGTCCGCATCGGCGAGCGGGGTGACCCCGGCAACCGACACCGAGATGGTGGAACTGGCGGTGACGCCGTCGCCGTCGGTGAGCCGGTAGGTGACCGGCGCCGCCGGTCCCGAGAACCCGGCCTCAGGCGTGAACGTGATCTCACCCGTCGTCTGGTCGACGACCCATGTGCCCTGCCCGGCGACGACCAGGGTGGTGACCGGCGCTCCTGCGCCGTTGAGCAGGACGAGGCCGGCGGGCGGCGGGGCGGGCGGCAGAGCGGCGCCCGAGCTACCGGCCGAGTCGTTGTCGAGGGGCCGGATGACCACCGGTGTGTTCTGCGTGGCGGACGCGGAATCGGGGCGGGCGATGGGAGCGGTCCGGACGTTGACCACCTGCTGAGCGGTAGCCGTGATGCCGTCGCCGTCCGACACGCGGTAGGTCACCGGACTGGTCGTCCCCGAGAAGGCGGGCTCGGGGTCGAAGGTGATGTCACCGGATGTGGTGTCGACACTCCACGTCCCCTGACCGGCGACGACCAGCGACAGGGTGGGTGCGCCCGCGCCGTCCAGCAGGGTCACGGTGGTGGGGTCCAGCGCTGACCCCGAGTTGGACGTCATGTCGTTGGCCACTGTCGGGAGGGTGACGGTGACGTCCGAGGGTGTGTTGGCACTGTCGTCGGTCGCGGTGGGCGGGTTGTACACCAGCACCCGAACGGTGGATGTCGCAGTGGTTCCGTTCAGGTCGGCTACCCGGTAGGCGACGGGCGGCGTGGTGCCCTCGAATCCGGCGACCGGCATGAAGGTGACGGCACCCGCCACCACCTGGAAGGTGCCCACTCCGATGATCGTCCGCGAGGACACGGGCGACCCGCCGACGCTCAACAGGGTCAGGGTGGCCGGGTCCAGCGCCGGTCCACCGGTACCGGCGACGTCGTTGCCGAGGACGTCGACGGTTACCGCGGTCCCGAAGGGCGTGGCGACGCCGTCCTCGTTGGCGACCGGGTCGATTCCGTCGACGGTGACCACCACCTGGGCGTCGTCGGTGATGCCCTGAGCGTCGGCGACCCGGTACACGACGGGGGTCGTGGCGCCCCGGAACGCCGGTTCGGGGTCGAACGTGACGGCGCCCGTCACCGGGTCCACGGTCCAGGTTCCCTCTGTGGCGACGACCAGGGTTGTGACCTCGTCGGTCCCGTCGAGCAGGACGACCGAGGTGGGGTCAAGGGCGGCGGCCGAGGTGAGCGACGGCCGGTCATTGGCCAGCACGTCCAGTGTCACGTCGGTGTTCTGCGCCGTCCCTGCCGAGTCGTCGGTGGCCGTCGGGGGGCCGGTCACGACGACGTCGATCGTCGACCCGGTGCGGGTGCCGTTGCTGTCCGCGACCTGGTACTCGACGGTGGTGACCGAGCCGACGAAGCCCGGTACGGGGGTGAACCGGACCACGGCGCCGGTCACCACGAACGACCCCTCGCCGGGCGCGCTGAGGCTGGTGACCAGCGTCCCGCCGGCACCGACCAGACGCAACGTTCCGACGATCAGCGGGGCTGTGGCCGACCCGGCGGAGTCGTTGGCCAGCGGGGACACGTCAACTGCGCGCTCGTAGGCGGTGACGGTGCCGTCCGGCTCGGCGGACGGGGTGACCGGGGTGACCACGACCGTGACCTCTGCGGTGTCGACGATCCCCTGGGTGTCACTGACCCGGTAGGTGACCGGATTCGTCACACCGGTGAAGGACGGGTCGGGATTGAACGTCACCGTGCCTGTCGTGGTGTCGACGGTCCAGAGCCCCTCACCGGCGACGGTCAGCGAGGTGACCGGCACACCGCCGTCGACCAGGCGCACCGACGGGGCGACCAGCGCGGCGCCCGAATCCCCCGGTGTGTCGTTGTCGAGGACGACGAGGCTGACATTGGTGTTCTGCGGTGTCGTGGCCTGGTCGTCGACTGCCTGCGGCGGAGTGGTGACGGTGACCGTCACGGTGGATGTGGCGACGATGCCGTCCGTGTCTTCGATCTGATACGGCGCGGACGGGGTGATTCCGCTGAAACCCGCAACCGGAGTAAAGGTGATCTGGTCGGTCGCGGTGTTGACGGTGAATGTGCCTATCCCCGGGTAAGCGCGGCTGGTGACGGGAGACCCGACACCGTCACGCAGCCGGACCGAGCCCACCCGTAGCGGCGCCGACCCCGCCGTGTCGTTGGCGGCCACCGAGACGGTGACCGCCGTCTGGAATGGGGTGGTCGCGGTGTCGGGCGCCGCCTGTGGTGGCGGGGTGACCGAGATGGTGACGGTGGAGTCCGCCGTGGTGCCGTTGCCGTCCGCCACCCGATAGGGCACAGCGGGGCTCGATCCGGTGAACCCCGCGACAGGAGTGAACGTGACCGTCCCGGTGGCGGTGTCGACGGTGAACGTTCCGACCCCGGGGTAGGTGCGGGTCGTGACCGGAGTGCCGGCCGCGTCGAGCAGTCGCAGCGAGGCGGCGACGATCGGGGCGGTCGCGGCGCCGGCCGTGTCGTTGGCGGCGGGAGCCAGGGTGAGTGAGGTACCGAACGGGGTGGTGCGGGTGTCGGCCACCGCCACGGGGGTGATCGCCGCGACGGTCACGGTCAGCGTGCTGGTCGCCGTGCGCCCGGTGCTGTCGGCGACGCGGTAGCTGACCGGGCTCGCCTGCCCGGTGAAGCCGGATTCCGGGTCGAACGTCACGGCACCGGTGGTGGTGTTCACCACGTACGTGCCCTGACCGGCCACGGACAGGGTGGTGACGAGAAGTCCACCCGATAGCAGCCGGACCGACGAGGCCACCAGTGGGGTGGCCGACGACGGGGCGCTGTCGTTGGCGAGGACATCGGCGGTGACGGTGACGTTCTGCGGGGTCGACACCGCATCCGGCGTGGCGACCGGGGTGGCGAGGGTATTGGTGAAGGTGCACGAGATTCGCTGCGCGTTGCCGTTGGCGCCCGAACTCCGCGGCACGGTCACCGATGCGGTCGTTCCGGCGCCCGCGGTCACCGTCGCCCCGGCAGCGTCGACGCACGAATAGGCGCTGTTGTACGCCGACAGATCCGTGCCTGATGCCGCGACCTCGGAGACGGTGAGGGTGACCGCCGAGGACGCCGGGTCCTGCGCCGTCGTGATGTCGGCGCCCGCGGTTCCGAACGTGCGCGGTCCGGTCGTGCCGTTGTGTCCCACCGCTGAGGCCAGCGAGGTCCCGTTCACCTGCAGGGTGAATCGGCCGGCATCGCTGGTCGGGGCCAGTGACTTGGTGACGGTGATCGTGGGCCTGACGACGATCTGGTGATCCTCTACCTCCCCGACCCCGGCGAGGCCGGTCGCACTCGCGGCACGCGCCGTGTATCCGGCGCGGAGCCTGGCGTTCAACGGTCCTGCGGCCACCCCGGCCGGCAGGGTCCAGGTCAACGTCGCCGACGTGGCGCCCGCCGCGACGGTGGTCGTCGCGGCCTCGTTGCCCGTTCCGAACACGTTGTTCCGGTCGAAATCGAGCCAGCCGGCGACGGTGGTGGCTGCGCTGCCTCCGGCGACGGGCACCGTGACCGAGTACGTGCCGGTCTGTCCGGCGGTGATCGGCCCGAAGGTGGCCTCGTCGGCACCGTCCGCCGTGGCGGCCGGACTGGAGAGCGGCGAGGTGGTGACGGCACCGGCCGTCACCGTGGTGGTCTTGTCCGCCGTACTGGTGGTGCCGATTCGCAGGTCGCCGACCAGGGCGGCGGCAGCGGACCCCGAGTCGTAGGCGGCGGGTGCGTCGCCGTAGTCCTCGTCCACCGTGGTGGTGACGCCGAAGGCGTCGGTGAAGTCGCCCGTGATGACGCCGGACTGGGTGACCTGTAGTGACAGGTCGAAGACCAACGTCCGGGTCGTTCCGGCGATCTGGATGGTGCCGCAGCCCGCCAAGCCGGTCGAGTTGTAGCTCGTCGAGTTCGCCGAGCAGCTGGTGCTGGGTGCGTTGGTGGTGGCCGACACCAGCCCCGACGTGATGGCCAGAGTTCCGCTGACCCCGGAAACCGTGGCGCCGCCCGACGAGCCCGCCACCAGGCCCAGCCGCGCGTTACCCGCTTTGTACACCGTCTGACTGTTGAACGTGGCCCCCCCCAAACCCCAGACGTGCACGCGTGGGTTGGTGACCGGCGCCGGATACGTGATCGTCAGCTGCCCGCGTGCCGTGCACAGGGCATTGCTGATGCAACCGGTCGAGGAGACCGACACCTCGACACCGGCAGACGTGGTGGCGATCTGTGGCACGAACAGTCCCGACGTGCCCCCTCGGCCGGCAACGGTGCCGGTCAGGTTGCCGGATGCGCCCAGCGTGGTCCGGTTGCCCGACACGGCCAGCGTCACGGTCTCGGTGTTGGCCAGCGTTGTCGTCGCCGAACCGTTCGCGCCCTGGGTGCCGGTCCAGGTCTCGGGCTGCTGGTACGCGCTCGCCGGAAGCGCGACCGGGGCTGCGGTAGCGATGACGAACGCCAGGGCACCGGCGATCACTCGACGGGGCCGAAGGGCACTCGACGAGCGGCGCAGCGGAGCCTTGGTACGGACGGCATCAGTCACAGGTCTGTCCTTATCGGTCACGAGTCCCGCCCCGGCGTGGCGCGAGTACGCCGTGCCATCGGCCACAGCCCCCGGCCACTGAAGACCCGATCACTCGATCGTCCGTTCCTGTCGATTTCGCGGGCACCCGTTCGTCAGTAGTGAGGGAACCGCCGGTGCGCCGGCGCTACCGAGTCCACAGTCGTCGTCGGTCCGCTGGAGGTATGTCGTGGTCGCACTACAAGAACCGTCAGGTCAGGAGGCAGCGGCCCGGGTGCCGTGGGTGATCCTTCCGGTGTTGGCGGCAGCTCAGTTCGTCGTCGTCCTGGACGCATCGATCGTCAACATCGCGCTGCCGTCGATCGAGAGCGATCTCGGCTTCTCGGGCCCCGATCTGCAGTGGGTGATCAACGCCTACGTGCTGGCGTTCGGCGGACTGCTGTTGTTGGGGGGGCGGTTGAGCGACGTCATCGACGGGCGCAGCGTCTTCCTGATCGGCCTGGGAGTGTTCTGCGCGGCATCGTTGGTCTGCGGACTTGCCGAGACACCCGGGGTGCTGCTGGCCGGACGCGCCGCCCAGGGTGTGGGGGCGGCCATGCTCTCGCCGGCCGGGCTGACTCTGTTGACGCGCAACTTCACCGGCACGGCGCGCGCCAAGGCGTTGGCCGCCTGGGGAGCGGTCAGCGGTATCGCCGGCGGCGCGGGCGTACTGCTGGGTGGCGTCCTCACCGACGGGCCGGGGTGGCCATGGATCTTCTTCATCAACATCCCCGTGGGGGTGATCGTCGCCGTCGCGGCGTGGCGGCTGGTCGGGCGTTCTCAGGGCCGGCGTTCGCTCGGCCTGGACATTCCCGGTGCGGCGCTCATCACCGGCGCCATCTTCATGCTGGTGCTCGCCGTCGTGCGCAGCGAACAGGACGGCTGGGGTTCACGGAACGTGATCGGTGGGTTCGTCGTCGCCGCTGCTCTCGTGGTGGCGTTCATCGTCGTCGAGCAACGGGTGCGTCAGCCGCTGATCCCGCTGGGTGTGTTCCGGTTGCGGGACCTCAGCGCGGGCAACGCCGTCAACCTGTTGTTGGGCTCCGCCCTGTTGGCGACATTCTTCCTGCTCACTCTGTATCTGCAGCAGGTGGTCGGCGACAGCGCGCAGACAGCCGGGATCAAGTACATCCCGCTGGCGGTAGCCGCTTTCGTCGGTAGTGGGTTGTGTTCGGCGATCCTTCCTCGGGTCGGGGCAAAAATCCCCCTCGCACTGGGGATGACGTTCATCGCCGTCGGATTGGCCTGGTTCTCGTTGTTCGAGGCCGACAGCAACTACTGGTCCAGCTTCTTCGCCCCCAGTGTCGTGTGGGGAATCGGACTCGGTCTCGCGGCGGTATCTGCCCTGTCTGCCGCCACGCAGGACCTCGGAACGGACGACGAGTCCGGCCTGGCGTCGGGATTGGTGAGCACGACCCAGCAGGTCGGTGGAGCGATCGGCCTCGCGGTGCTCAGCACGTTCACCTTCGACCGCGCCAACGAGTTGCTGGCCACCGGATCTCCGTTTCCGGTCGCGCTGCTGGACGGACTCGTCCTGGCCACCCGGATCGGGGCCGGAATCGCCGTGGTCGCTGCGATCCTGGCGCTCGTGCTGCTCACGAACCGTCGTCCGGACCAATTCGCCGGAGACCACGACTCGAACACGACCAACACGGCATCGGCCGGGTGAAGGGGATCGTCATGGCGCAGTACCTGCTCATGATCTACCAGGACGAGGCTCGGATGCCTGACCGCGAGAGCGCGGCCTGGGACGCCCTCACGATCGATCATCAGCGTTTCCAGGACCAGGTCGCGGCCGGACCCAGTCGCATCCTCGGGTCCCAAGCTCTGGAACCGACCTCGATGGCTACGACGCTGCGCGCCGACACGATCACCGACGGCCCCTTCGCCGAGACCAAAGAGGCTTTCGGCGGCTTCTACCTCCTGGAGGCCGACGATCTGGACGAGGCGCTGCGGGTGGCAGCGCTGTGTCCCGCGGGCCTCGGGTGTGTCGAGGTCCGGCCCGTGATCGATCTCGGGTAGCTGGTGGAGGCTGCGGAAAGGACGGCTGCCGGCTGGAGCGTGGAAGTCGAACGGGCGGTGAGCCAGGCCCACCGTGAACAGTGGACGTCGGTACTGGCCTCGACCGTGCGCATCGCGGGCGATCTGGACCTGGCTGAGGACTGTGTTCAGGATGCCTACCTCTCGGCCCTACGGGCGTGGGCCGACACCGGAATCCCGAACAATCCTGCGGGCTGGTTGATCACGACCGCCCGCAGGAAGGCACTGGACACGCATCGGCGCACCCAGATCCTCACCGGGAAACTGCCATTGCTGATCGAACCCGGTGGGTCGGACCCCGGACTGTTCGATCCGATCGACTCATTGGGCGCCGGCGACCTAGTCGATGATCAGTTACGGCTGATATTCACGTGCTGCCACCCCGCGCTGGATCGTCAAGCCCAGACCGCCCTGACGCTACGGACGGTCTGCGGAATGGCGACGGCCGACGTGGCGCGCTCGTTCCTGGTCTCCGACACGACCATGGCCGCCCGCCTGACACGGGCGAAGAAGAAGATCGCGACAGCGCGCATTCCGTACCGGGTCCCTGACGCCGCCGAGTTGCCGGATCGCCTCGACGCCGTCCTGACGGTCCTGCACCTGCTCTTCTCCGCCGCACACGAGGCTCACCTGACCGACCCGGGACTGGCCGACGACCTGGCGGCACGATCGCTGCGCCTGGCTCGCGTCCTCGTCGAGTTGATGCCCGACGAGACCGAGGCCAGAGGGTTGCTGGCACTGCTGCTGCTGTCGCACGCGCGGCGGGACGCGCGAGTGGCGGACGGCGAACTGGTGCTGTTGGCCGACCAGGATCGATCACGGTGGGATGCCCGGCTGATCAGCGAGGGCCTGGCCCTGCTGCCATCCGCCCTGCGGGGTCCGGGCCCGGGGCGATTCGCCCTGCAGGCTGCCATCGCCGCGCTCCATTGTGAGGCCCGGCACGCATCCGATACGGACTGGGTTCAGATCCTGCAGTTGTACGACGAACTCCTGGGCGTGTGGCCCAGCCATGTCGTGGCACTCAACCGAGCGGCTGCCGCGGCCGAAGTACACGGGCCGTCCGTCGCGTTGCGAATGGTCGAGGAGTTGGCCGGCGAACCACGAATGCGCGGTTACCGGTATCTGCACTCCACCCGCGCCGAGCTACTCCGCCGACTCGACCGGGCACCCGAGGCAGTCGACGCCTACACCGATGCCATCGGATTGAGCGACCCGGGTCCGGAGCGCGATTTCCTCGTCAGGAAACGCGTGGAAGCCGAGGGCCTCTCACTACGGAATTCGTAGACCCTCCAGCATTCGATCGAACGCCGCCCAGGCATCATCGAGGTCACTCGGTCGCGACGACTCGGCGAGCCACAGAGCCGCCTCGTTCATTGCACCCGACAGCAACCGGCCGAGGGGTGTCACCGGCTGCTGGTCGATGGTCCCCTCGGCAACGAGGCTGATGAGCGCCTCCTCGAGGTGACGACCGGACGCCGCCTCGTCCAACGCCCGCCACTGTGCCCAGCCCAGGACAGCGGGTCCGTCGATCAGCATGATCTGCCGGACATCCGGGTGCGTACTGGCGACCAGGAAGGCTCGGCATCCGGTACGCAACTGGTCCCAGTGATCGGCCTCCGGCTCCGCGACGGCGGCCGCCGCGACAGCATCGCCGACTTCGGCCTGTACCTGAGCGAGGACCACTCCGAACAGATCGGCCTTACTGGTGAAGTGGTGGTACAGCGCACCCTTCGTGACTCCGGTGGCACTCGCGATCTGATCGAGTCCGACGCCGCCGTAGCCCAGTGTCGCGAACAGGCGCCTCGCCTCGCGCAGCAGCGCTCGCCGGGTCTGTTCGCGCTGTTCGATCCGGGTCATGGTCGTCCCTCCTCCACTGTTGACATACTGAGAGTACGCCAGTACTTTTCACATACCGACAGTATGCGAAGGAGAAATCCATGGTTGTGACGAGCTTCTACCCGGTCATCTGTACGTCCCTGATCGAGCAATCGACGACCTTCTACACCACGTTCTTCGGCTTCGAGATCACATTCGAGGCCGACTGGTACGTCAGCTTGCGCCGCGACGGTCAGAAGCCCTACGAACTCGCCCTGGTCGATTTCCACCACCCGACCGTGCCGCATGCGTATCGGCAGCCGGCACGAGGCATCATCCTCAACTTCGAGGTCGAAGACGTCGACGCGGAATGGCAGCGTCTCGTCGTCGAGGGCGACATGACCCCTCAACTGGATATTCGCAGTGAAGCCTTCGGGCAGCGTCACTTCATCGTGACCGATCCCAACGACGTGCTGATCGACGTCATCACGCCTATCGAGCCTTCGGCCGAGTACGCGGGGCAGTTCACCCAGGCGTGAGGCCCGGGGACGTCGGTCGCGTCGACGCGCTGACCTCTGGTGCGGGTCGTAGATCGCAGTGTCACAGCGTCCACCGGCGGACATGATGGCTCGGTGACGCAGCCGTGGGTACGAGCTGCGGTGGCGATGTTCGGCGTCGCCTGGGGCGCCAACCAGTTCGCGTCGCTGCTGTTGGCCTACCGCCAAGAGCAGGGCATGCCGGCAACGGCAGCGACGGGACTGTTCGGGTTCTATGCCCTCGGCCTGATTCCGGCACTACTGCTGGGCGGGCCGTTCTCGGACCGGATCGGCCGGCGCATCATGGCGAGGACGGCGGTCGTCACGTCCGTTCTGGCTACCATCGTGCTGGCCGCCGGGGTCGAGGCCGAGGGCTGGCTGTTCGTCGGCAGGTTCTTGGCAGGAGTCGCCTCGGGGCTGATCTTCGCCCCCGGCACCGCATGGGTGAAGGAGTTGTCGGGGGCGCCGTTCGACCCCACGGGTGAGCCCGACCGAGGAGCCCGGCGCGCCGCGATCTCGCTGTCGGCCGGGTTCTCGCTCGGACCTCTCGTGGCTGGTGGGATCGCGCAGTGGGCGCCGGCGCCCCTGGTTCTCGCCTATGTCCCCCATCTGGTCATCATCACGGTGGCGGGCATGTTGGCGTGGCGAGTGCCCGAGACCGTCACCCGCTCGACCGCGAAGGTGTCGGTGTCGAGGCGTCTACTCGTGCGTTCGGCCAGTTCGCCGCGCTTCCTCGGCGTCGTGTCGCCCGTGGCGCCGTGGGTGTTCGCCGCGCCGGCCATCTCGATCACGATCGGGCCCGCTCTCGTGGCAGCCGAAACCGGCTCGTTCTCGATCGCCTTTGCCGGTGTCGTCGCCGGATTGACCCTGGGCACAGGTGTGTTCGTGCAGCCGCTCGCCCATCGGCTGGATGTGGTCGACGACGTCCGGGCACTGGTTGCGGGGTTGGCCGCCGTGGTGCTCGGCTGTCTGGTGGAAGCGCTGACCGCCATCACAGGACAACCCGTCCTCGCCGTCGTCGCCGCCGTCCTCACGGGGTCGGGGTACGGGTTGTGCCTGGTCGGGGGCCTGCTGGAGACCCAACGGATTGCCGGCCCGGCCGAACTGGCCGCCCTGACCGGTCGCTATTACGCCCTGACATACGTCGGGTTCGCGGCCCCGGTCATCCTGACCGCGCTCACCATCGTCGCCGGATATCCCATTCTGCTGCTGGGGACGGCGACGCTCGCACTGCTGACCATGGCCTTCGTCGTTCGCAACAGCCGTCGTCGCGACAACGCGACCGATTGACAGGTCCGATCCCCTCGCGCACCGCACAACGGCCTTCCGGCCGCTATGTCGCATTCGGCGTGTCGAGGCAGGACCGACCGGGTGGTCCGGGAAGGCTGCCTGGCGTGACCACCCCACCCCGTTCGGCGAACCCTGGCGATCGCCGCCGAGACTGGGACCAATTCTCCAAGACGGCGGTCCGCGCCGGCATCGCAGGGGTTCTGGCCCAGGCTGGGATCGAGGTATCCGCCGATGCACTGGTTCTGGAGTCCGTAGACCTCCCCGCTGGGACCCACCGTGCCGACCTGTTGTTCAGTGGACCCGACGGGGTCGTGGTGCATATCGAGATTCAACAGCGTCCGGACCCCTTCATGGGCGTGAGAATGCTGGAGTACGCCGTGAGGATCGTCCGCAGTCCCCAACTCACAGGGCGGGTCCGCGAGATTCATCAGGTCGTCATCCAGCTCAGCGGCGTACCCATGCCGACACGGCACGATTTCGGTGCGGCCGTCGGGCACTTCCACCTGGTGCATACCCCGACGACCCCGTTGTCGGTGTTGCTGCAGACGCCGGCCCTCGCGCCGTTCGGCTTGACCAGTGGTGACCCGGCCGCTGTCGGCCCGGTCATCGACCGCATCGCCGCAGTGTCGAACGCCGACCTGCGAGCGTCGCTGGCCACGTTGGCGCTCTTCCTGGCACCCGGCTTGCGCGTTACCCTGATGGAGCGGATGAGGAGGACTGCCTTGATCGATACCCGTGACGACATGTTGGCCGAGGTGCGCGGCACGTGGCTCGGCCATGACCTCATCACCGAGGGCCTCAGCCAGGGCCTCAGCCAGGGCCAACTGATCGCTATCGTCGATGTCCTGACGGCGCGTTTCCCCGACGCCGACCCGATGCGCATCCACCGCACGGCCACCCGGCTCCTGGCCCTCGACGATGATCACCCGGTCCGCCTCGCCCTGGCTCTCGACGCCCTCGACAGCTGAGACCACAGGAGCAATCCGCTGCGTCGCAGACAGGATCAGCTGGTGACACCCGCTCCGAACCAGTCGCGACATCCGTCGAGGCCCTCGACCACGACCTCGGACCCCCGAATCGGCCAATCCGCCCGGTCCATCCGGAACCGTCGCTCCACAACACGTTCGCCACGTCGGGCAACGACATTGACGCCATCCTCGCGGTAACCCACCTTGGCCGAGACCCGGAGACTGGCCGGGTTATCGATATAGGCGCCGCTTGTCGCTGACAGCGCATTCACATGCTCGAAGGCAAATGCAAGAACCGCTATTCTCATCGCTGTACCGATACCACGACCGTGGTGGCGCAGAGAAAGCCAGGAGGCGGTCCGCACCTCGCGGGTTACCGCGAAATCGTCGGCCGCCAAGTCCTGGCAACCGACGACGATGCCTTCGTATCGGACCGCGAAAAGCAGGCACCAACTGGACGAAGTCCACTCGGCACGCCGCTTCCAGTTGTAGAGGACGACACGTTCGGCGCGTTCCTGTGGGGTGCCGTCCGCCCATTGTCCAGAGAAAGGGTCGGGCCCGGTATAGATCCGCTCGGCTGCTCCTGCCAGTTCGGCCAGGGCCGATTCGTCCGGGACCTCCAGCTGCAGATGCTCGCCGAGGCGTACCCGGAGGTTCGCGAGCGGCCAAACGTCACTCAGGGACATGGCCATATCCTGTCGCGCCGGAGCGGGGCACGCATTACCTTTTATCTCGGAGGTGCGGAGATTCAGGACGACCTGGTAGAACTTTTGTCCCTCCAGCAGAGGACGACATCGGATTCTACGTCCGTCAAGGGTCGAGGGTTCGTCGTTGTGGGTAGACGGTCTCGCCCTTCGCCAGCGCATCGACGAATTGCTCGATGCGCCGAGCGCGCGTCTCTGCTCGCTTGACGGTCGTGATGCGGTGTAGCACGGCATAGCGGTTCTGACTGCTCAAGATGTCGAACATGGCCTGGGCAGCGGGCTTCGCGTCCAGTGCCACCTGCAGGTCGGGTGGTACGCCGATGGTGGCCGACCCCTCATAGGCGACCGCCCATCGTCCGTCGGCCTGGGCGCGCTCCACCTCGGCGATTCCGCCGGGCTGCATCCGGCCCGCCGTGATCAGCCGCCGGATGATTCCCACATTGCGTTGCGACCACGGACTGCGAGCGCGCCTGGGGGTGAAGCGTCGTATGTGACTGACCTCGTCACGAGCCCGCGCCTGCCCGTCGATCCAACCGAAACAGAGCGCCTCGTCGAGGGCGTCGTCGTAGGTCAGGGACGTGGGCGCAACACGATCCTTCTTGGCAAGCACCAGCCACACGCCGATGGAGTCGCCACCGTGCGCCAGGAGCCATCCTCGCCACGCGACGGCATCGGAGACGATCAGTTCTCCGGCATCGGTCACAACGCCATTGTTTCCCAAACCCGGCGGTCCCGTCAGCGCCCGGCCGCGGCCCGTGGTCACAGCACCAGATCGGCCGCCACACCGAAGTCGGCGACGATGCCGCTCAGCCGTGGCCCGTTGGTCCGAGCAACAGGTCCCAAGCCATATCGGGCGAAGACCTGCCATGCGTCGGCGACGAACGTAGCCGTCCGCTCGGACTCGTCCCCCCGAGCGGTGCTGAACTGAGCTGCCGCCATGAGGATCGCGTCGCGCGCTGCGAGCAGGCTCGGGTTCGCGCCGGTGAGCTTCAGGGCGTCCACGACGATCTGCAGGAACTCCCAGACCCCCAGCCTTCGACCCAGCGACATCAGTACAGCGCACCACAGCTCGCCGATGTCGTGGACCTGCGAGTACGCCGGCGTCCCGAGGTCGGCGTACGTGCCGGGAAAGGCCTCGTCATAGGGGTTTCGGCGGATGCCACCCGGTTGTCTCACCACCCAGTCGCCGACCACGGTCTTGCCCAGGAACGTGCAGGCGACGTAGTCGCTCCAGCCCTCACCCATGCCGCCGGACCGCTCGGCGTCCAGCGCAGTGTCGTTCATCGGCCCACCCACCAGCCGATTGGTCAGCCCATGAACGTATTCGTGATAAACGACGTCAGCGTCAAGTGCGGTGTGACGACCGGTTGACGTGACCAACCCCATGTTCATCACCGGGGCAAAGCCGTCTACCGGCGTGGCCATATTGGCGGTCCCATTCACAGCTCCCGGATGAACCCTGGCGATAACTGCGTCGGCGGGGCGACCACCGCGGGCCATCGAGTCACGCTGGAAGTTTCCGTCGGCCTCGCGAAAGCCCAACAGATAGAGCGCGTCGTGCATCGCCGAGCAGAACGCGAACACGTTGACGACCAGCTGCTCGACATCGTCGACATCGGTGGGAGCAGTGAATGTGACCTCGTCGCCCTGCCGTGTCCCGGACACCGTCGTATTCCCAGCTGATGCGTCGACTGCCCGGACACTCGAGCCCGACGTCGTTGCGTCGACGAGCCAACTGTCCGGCCAGCCTGCGGGCAACCCGGACGGTATGGGCGGCCCGTACGACGACGGGGGCAACGGGAAGTCGACGGCCGATCGCGGCCCACCGCTGCGCAGGATGACCTGGGCGTGACCCACGATCATTCGGGTCAATCGCCGGCACAACAGGATGTCGCCATCCTCGGCGTCGACGATGACGCGGTACTCGGAGTCGCCCGGCAGCTGGGCACGCAGGTGCCAAGCCAGCCTCAGGCTGGCGCCCAGCGGAAACCAGATGAGGCTCACGGTGACCGGCTGTGTCAGCGGTGGCGCGTCGAATACGGTCGCCAGATCGGGCCCGCCAATAGGGGCGGCCAATACACGAGGGGCAAACCCGTCGAGGTCGATCGTCGCCTCGGCCAGGGGTTCGCCGAATGGGTCGTGCGACGGGTCAGGGTCACGGGAACCCACTCCGAGGTCACCGGCCGGATCGGACGTCGCTGCCGGAGCAGCCAGGTATCCGACGGCGGCCGTCAACGCGTCAGCAGCGCCCAGCCGAGGATCGATCGTCGAGTCCACCGCTGGGTAGCTGCGCCCGGCGACCTCGAGCAGGCGGCCAGCCGCATCGAAGCGCACCGTCTCGGTAGCGTCGTAGATCGTCACGCCCTGCAGCTGCTGGCGGACATGCACAGCGACCCCGCCCGAGGAGGTCAGCTGATATCCGGGATCCGCAACGAACTCCGGCGGTTGGGTGGGCTCCAGACCGAGTATCCGGGCCATTGCATGCAGGTGACGGAGGGCGCGGGCCACGAAGTCGCCCTCGATGGCCGGGGCGCCCTGCGACACGACAACCGCCGCACCGCCGGATTCGGGATCGACACTGACCACCTGCACCTCGTGGTCGCCCGGAAGGGCACGCGACGCCGCCTCGGCGTATCCGGCCAGTTCGTCGCGACGCCGCCGCACGAGAGTGTCGTTCGCTGGGCCCGCCAGGGGAGGTATCTCGATGTCGTCGCGGGCGTCGATCTCCTGAGCCATAGAGCTTTCATAGTGGCCCGACGCAGATAAACCTAGACGGGTGGCTACCCGCGATGCTGTGGTCATGGCGTCACTGCGAGTCGCCGCGGTCTGGCACGGACTGACGGCCGGAGTGGCCGGCTTCGCTCCGGTCGCTCAGCTGATCCTCGTCGCCAGTGGCGCGGCCGTCCTGGTGGAGCCCGAGCTCGCACCCTCCCTGAGCACATGGCAGTGCCGCCATTTGCCGTCCTCGGCTGGCTGATCTGGGGGCCGAGGCCTCGCGTGACAGCGTCTGTCGTCAGCTGAGCGCTGGGCAACGGCAACGGCAACGGCAACGGCCACGGCCACGGCCACGGGTGTGGTGTGGCAGGTGGATCACCGCCTGTCGGACGTCAGTGCCCGTAATCAGTGAGCATGCTGAGCCATACCTCGCTCAACGTCGGAAAACTGGGCACGGCATGGCGCAGCCGTTCGACAGGGACGCGAGCCACGACGGCGATGGTCGCTGCATGCAGTAACTCGGCGACGTCCTGGCCGACAAACGTCGCTCCGACGACGACCTGTGCGTCCTCGTCGATCACCAGGGCGGCGCGCCCCTCATAGGCCTGCGCGTGTAGTGCACCAGCCGCGGTCTGGCCGAGGTCGAACTCGACAGTCCGCACCCGCAGGCCCCGCTCGACGGCCTGAGCGCTGGTGCACCCCACGGTGGCCACCTCGGGGTCGGTGAAGATCACCTGAGGGACCGCCACATGGTCGGCCTCGGCGGCGTACGGCGGCTCCTCACCTCGGTGACGAGCCATGATCGCGTCGGCCGCCACCCGCGCCTGATACTTGCCCTGGTGCGTCACCAGGGCACGGCCATTGACGTCGCCGACCGCGTACAGCCAGTCGCGGCCGTCTACCCGCATCGTGTCGTCCACCTCGATGTACGTCCCCGCCTTCACGTCCACCGTGTCCAGTCCGATGTCACCGGTGGCGGGTTGGCGACCGGTGGCAACCACCAGCTCATCCGCAACCACTTGCTGACCATCTGCCAGATGGATGACGTATTCGGCGCCGGCGCGCGCCCTCTCGACCGCGACAACGTCCGCCCCGAGCCGCACCTCGATGCCACCTGCCTCGAACTCGGCCAGCAGCCGCTCTCCGACGAACGGTTCCAATCGGCCGAACAAGGTCGGGTCCCGGACCAGGACGACGACCTGCTCACTGCCCAGGGACTTCCACGCCTGAGCCATCTCGACACCCACCACACCGCCGCCGATGATCACCAGGCGACGAGGCACGGCCGACGCTGTCGCCACCTCGCGGCTGGTCCAGGGTTCGGCGGCAGCCAGGCCGGGTATCGGCGGGACAGCCGCTGTCGATCCTGTCGCGATTACTACGGCCACGGCGACCTCGACCACCAGAGGTTCGGTATCCGAGGCGGTCACGACGACGCGCCGCTCACCCACCAGACGACCCCAGCCACGGATGATCGTGACACCGGACTCCTCCAACGATCGTGCCTGCTCGGAGTCGTCGAGGTGGGCGATCAGTCGGTCCCGGTGGGCCAGGACAGCCGCCACGTCCAGGTTGGCGGTCACTGCTTCGCGCGCCCCGGGCAGCCGGCGAGCTGCATTCAATGCATGGGCGCTGCGCAGCAGGGCCTTGCTGGGCATGCACGCCCAGAAGGCGCACTCACCCCCGACCAGCTCCGCCTCTACGACCGCGACCGCCCACCCAGCCACGGCCAGCCGCTGAGCGAGGACCTCACCGGCAGGCCCAGCCCCCAGCACGACCACGTCGAACCGTCTGATCATGTCTCGACCATCGCAGCCCCTCCGACGCTCGGCAACATATAGCTGATTCCGGGAATGGGCATGGTTGACCGACTAGAGAGTGATGGCCGCGGCCGCACCCACCAGTTCTCCTCGACGAGTGCGTATCACAATGTCGTCGTACACGATCTGGACTCCTCGCCGTAACGGAGTGCCGGAAAACAATGACTCATGCGAATAGCGACTGCGTACGCGCAGATCTCGAACATGCTGCGAACTGACCGCCCGAGGGACGTGGACCACACCCACAGGATGGCGACTCACCGCCTTGGCGACCCCCAATATCTCGGCAATGGATACCGCCTGCTCGGTGGCGACGACCCTGATCATCGGATGTCCCTCCACTGCGCCGGTCAACGTCTCCGCCAGCTCGGCCATCCGTCTCGCGGCGTCGTCGACGAACACGTAATCACGCAGCGTGTCCAGCGGCACGAAGAGGACGATGGGCTGACGCAGGGCCGCTCGTAGACACACCTGGGTGATCAGCCCCTGGGGCTTGAGAATGTTCTGCCCCGGACCGTACAGCGTCGATATTCTCGCAACCGCGAACGGCACGGAGCCAGTTAGTACTGTCCTGGCCACCATTTCTTGGCGGAGTTTGGTTGCGCCGTACGAGTTGAGCGGAACCGCCACCGTATTCTCGTCGAAGGGCGGTTCGGCGGATCCGGCGTATACGCCGACAGAACTCGCCAGGACGAATCCCCCGGGCCCCTCGGGGTGACGGCGTCGCAGGTTCTCGACGAATCGCGTGAGGATTTCCTCCTCGTAGGCCAGGGCGGCGTCACTCGTACCGACCACGCCGACGCCCGCGCACCAGACGATCGACCACGGCTGGGTCACCGCAACTGCGTCGCAGAACAGCGCGAGTTCGGCGGCAAGAGCGTCGTGAACGGATTGACGGTCGGTCCATGGGACAGGCCGCGACATGTGTTGCCGGTGGCCGACGAACGCCTCGGACACGGCGGACCCGAGCAACCCGCCGCGCCCGACCACCCACACATGCACGCGGATCAGCCAGATCGCTCGTGAGGGTGGCTCGACTTGTCACGCACATCAGGACCGAACACGTCATGGGGATCGCTCGCGCTGATGTACGTCGGTTTACCCATGGACATCGCAGCACCGAAGCCGACGTATTCGGCCATGATTCCGAGAGAAATCATGATGAGGCCACCGCCGAACAGAATGACCACGAGCAGGGACGTCCAGCCCTCGACGTCGATCGCGCCGGCCAGGCGAAGGGCGATCGCCAGGGTCGCCCCAACCACGCCCAGCAGGACGCTGACCAGACCAAGCAGGGACACCAACCTGAGCGGCCGTGTGCCTGACGAGACGATGAGGCGCCACAGGTGTGCGAGTAGCCGAGGAAAGGTGTATCCCGAGACAGCACGTTCCTCGTGTCGCATGGCAACTGGGCAGTAACCCGGCTTGGCCGTCGCCCAAGACAGCGCGACGTCGAGGTACACGTCCGGTCCGATGAAGGCAGCCACCGAACGACCCAGTTCTCCGGACATCAGTCGGAAGCTGTGAAAGTTCGTCAGCGTCCCGTCGGTCAACAGACCCGAAAGCACCCTCTTGACGACGCTGGACGCCGCATTGCGGGCTGCCGAATGGGGCGGGGCATTCGTCGGGGCGGCGTAGACGAGTGGGGTCCGCTCACGGAAGGCCGTGTCCAGGAGGTCCGCAATGGCAGCTGGATCGTGCTGCCCGTCCTCGTCCATCGTGACGATCCAGTCGGCACCCGCAGCGGCCATCCCGGCGACGGTGGCCGGGTGCTGGCCGAAGTTGCGCGACAACCAGAGGGGGCGCACCCAATCATGATCGGCCGCCAAACGGCGAATGACGGAAGAGCTGTCGTCCGGCCCCCGATCCCACACCAGAATGACTTCGTCCAGGCGGTAACTCAATCCGTCGCCGGTCTGCTGAACGGCGCGGTACTTCTGAAGTTCGTCAATGAGTCCCGGAAGTGTGTGCTCGCCGCGGTAGACCGGAACCACGATTCCCAGTCGCTGCACCGTGCCGATCATGTCGCGTCGGCCTGAAGCGCTCGTGCAGGCCTGCGGAAAACGAGATGCTTGTACAGAAGGAAGTTCCACACCATGGCCATCGCGATGGCGGCAGCCTTGGGCAGCCACGTCTCGACTCCGGGTATCCGGACATCACCCAGGGGCAACCATGACGCGGTCGCCAGGATGACCGCAGGCTGAATGAGCCACACCCCCGTTCCTGCGACCACGAGGAACAGCACCAACGCACGGGTCGTCCGACCGGACGCGCCGAACACGAACCGCCGATTGCCGTAGAAGCTGACGCACATGCCCGCCGACGTCGACACGAAGTTGGCGGCGACCACCGGCAGGCCCGCCACCACCAGAACCAGGTACAGCAGGAAGTCGACCAGCGTGTTGACCACTCCCCAGGAGGCGAACCGCAAGAACTGGCGGACACCCCCGCTGGTTGGGACGCGGTCGATCACCGTCACGGCCATGCCTCCTCCTCAGCCCGAACGTCGTGCCACGACGGCGTAGAGCGGATCTCCGGACGACCGCGGCGGGGTGCGCAGGCTGACCTGAGGATCGTCGAATCCATCACAGCGGCGGACATATTCGGCCACGATCGAGCAACGGCCGTCGTCGTCGGTCGACAGCCAGCCGTATATCGCCTTACTGGGAAAGCAGCGATTAGAGAACGTGATGACCAGTACGCCGCCGGGCCGTAACACCCGCGAGGCTTCCCGCAGCACCTCTATCGGATGCACGAGATAGTCTATCGACACGCAGCATGTGACAGCGTCGAATCCGGCGTCGTCGAACGGGAGCAGCGGCTCGACATTCAGGTCGACAACGAGACGTTCGGTGGCAGCCGTGTTGGCGGCCAACTCGGTGGCATTCATCCCCAGCACGACCAACTCGGCCGGTGGGGTTCGAAAATGAGACACCCACGACGACATCACGTCCAATACGCGGGTCGGATGCTCGGCCGAACCGTCGATACCCAGCACGGCGTACAACTCTGCAACCGCCTCGATCGCTCGGGCGTCGATATGGGTCACCAGCCGAGGTGATTCGTAGAACCGGCTGTCGACACCCGGGTCGTCGCGATCGAAGAACCCGGGCGGAAAACCCTCGTAGCCGGCTGCCGTCACTCCGCCGAGGATAGGCGAGACGGGGCTTGACCAGCAGGGGTGGGCAGGTCCAGAACGCGTGACGTGTGCAACCGCCACACCAGGTAGGCCAGGCCCAACCGGGTCCGCCCGTAGCCGTGCAGTGGGTCGAAGCCCAACTCCTGGGTGAGGGTGTCGATCCGCGCCTGCATGGTGCTGTGGTGGACGCCGTCATGACGTGCCGCCTGTCGGATTGTCGTCGTGTTCAAGACCGCCTGGACCGTCGTCCGGGCCCAGCAATGGCCCATCACCAGGTCCATCCGGTCGCTGTCCGGGGTGCTCCGACGGGTGGGCGAGTCGGCCAGCAACTCGATGAGGCCGCCGTAGCTGTCGGCGCTGACGAAAGGCTCCTCCGGCGCGGCGCACAGCCGTAACGCCACCACGGCAGTGCGGAACGACCGTGGCAGGTCGTCGCAACAGACGGCGATCCCGATGCCGGAGGGGCGTACGTCGACCCGATCGACGGCGGCCGGGCTGATGACGGCGTGGATCGGACCCAGCGGGGTGGAAACGACGTCGCCAGGCCCCTGGGGGTGCTCGGCCCACACGGCGAACAGCGGCGCAGCGACCACCCGGTACCGCGTCGCTGCACTCAACCCCTGTCGGCGTGCGGCGTCTCCCCGCACCTCGGCGGGCACGGTCTCGTCGAGCAGGATGCCGATGTCGCGCGGTGGTTCGATCTCGTGGCGCTCGATGCCCAGCCGTACCCCGACGGCGAGGGCGAGCCGCTCGACGATGATGGCGTCGTTGACGTGTGGGGCGCCCTCACGCTCCAGCCACACTCGGGCACCGCGCGGCAGTTCGTGGCACGCGGCATGCGCGGGCGATCCCGGCGCGAGTTCCTCTCCGGTCGGGCTGACGCGCATCGACCGTGAGGGGTGATCCTGCGCGAACCCGGCCGGACAGCCCGCCAGCGAGGCAGCGGTGCTGAGCAGGGCTCGAGTGTTGACCGCGCCGATGATCAGCTCGTCGAAGCACGCGATGACCCGGATACCGAGGCTGGCCTCCGGATCGAGCGCGGCGATCTTGCCCAGCAGCTCTTGCACGTGACCTCCTGTGGGTGGTTCGCCACAGACCTGACCGCGACCCATCGACGATGGCGGGCGCCCTCATTATCAGGGGCGCCCGCCCGCCTTGTCAGCCGGGTCCTGCACGAACTGCCCTGAGCGGCGACTCAGCCACGGAGGGCGTCGTACGCGGCCTTCTCGAAGTCGAGATAACCCCCGACCGATGCCGCATCGGCGAACGGCAGGATCTGGGTGCCCCAGTAGCCGGCGATTCCGGTCTGGCGATCGATCCAGTAATAGAGATTCGCGAGCCCGGCCCACGCGACACTGCCGGCCGGGCGTCCGGTGGGGGCATCCTCGTCGTTGACCATGAACGTGAGCCCCCAGGACTTGGATTGACCGGGGAAGAATTCGGCATCGTTGGACAGGCTGGGGATGACGCCCGGCAACATCTTGACCTTGAGATCACCGAGGTGGTTGCCCACCGCCATCTCGACGGTCTCGGGTCGAAGCACCTGCTCGCCCGTCGGCGAGGCACCGTCGTTCAGCCACATACGCAAGAACTTCATATAGTCGGGGACCGTCGACAGCAGGCCGTGACCGCCCATGTGCACCTCCGGATCCGGTAGCCGGAATGCAGTCGGCGTGAGGGTGCCATCGCTTTCGCGCTGGTGCATCGTCGCCAGCCGTGGCTCGGTCGAACCGGTGAGAGTGAAGGCGCTGTCAGTCATCCCGAGCGGGCCGAAGACCCGTTCCTGCATGACCTCACCGAGCGACTTCCCGGCGATCGCCTCGACGACCTGACCCGCCCAGTCGATGTTGCTGCCGTATTCCCACTGGTCGCCCGGGTCGAACAGGAGGGGACTCATCAACGCCTTGCGGGTCGATGTGACGATGCTGGGCTGGCCATGGTCGGTCGCCAGCCGGTTGTACGAGTCGTTGAAGAAGTCGTAGGCGAAACCCGCGGTGTGCAACAACAGATGGCGGGTGGTGATGTCGCGGACCGGCGCCCGAAGTACGGGCTGCCCGGCGTCGTCGAAGCCGTCGAGAACCTGGAAATCGCCGAGCACCGGGAGGTAGTGCTTGGCGGGCGCATCCAGATCGAGGAGGCCTTCTTCGACCAATTGCAGCGCGGTCGTGCCGGTGACGGCTTTGGTCGTCGAGAAGATGGCCAGGACGCTGTCGGTGGTCATCGGGACGCCCGTGGCCAGGTCACGCACACCCGCGGCGCCCAGATAGAGATTGGCCTCGCGGTCGGTGACTCCGGCGACGACACCCGGAACCCGCTCGGCGGCGGTCGCGGCCGACGGGACTGCCTGCACAACGGCGTCGACGGCGGCGGCGACCGACTCCGATCGTTGGGTGAGTGCTGTACTCATCATGACTCCTTCGTCGTGAGCTGCTCTCGACCGGGCGGTCGAGAGTATTGATCGGTTCGTTTCAGTCGGCCAGTAGTTTTTCCACCCAGGCGAATCGCGTTCGCAGCATTCCCTGTGCCAGTGCCGTGTGAGGAGCGAAGATGTCGAATGCGTGGAATCCGCCTGTCCAGACGTGGAGTTCGGCGTCGCCGCCCGCCTGCCACAATCGCGTCGCGTAGTCGACGACCTCGTCACGGAAGATCTCCGCCGAGCCGACGTCCAGATAGGTGGCCGGCAGTCCACTCAGGTCGGTCGCCCGCGACGGGGCGAGATAAGGCGACACCTGGTCGCTTCCGTACGCATCGCCCAGAATGGCGGCCCAACCGGTTTCGTTGCTGATGCGATCCCACACGCCGACACCGTCGAATTGCCGGGTCGATATCGTGATTCCGCGGTCGTCGAGCATGGGATAGACGAGCAGTTGACCTCGCAGGGCCGGGCCTCCTCGATCCCGCGCCGCCAGCGCCAGGCCCGCCGCCAGCCCGCCACCGGCGCTCGCCCCCGCCACCACGACCCGAGCCGGGTCCACACCCAGCCGCGCAGCGTTGCTCACGGTCCATTCCAACGTCGCGTAGACGTCTTCGCGGGCATACGGGTCCGCGAACTCCGGCGCCAGGCGATACTCCGGCGACACCAGTACCGCACCGAGGCGCTCCACCCATTCGAGGTTGAGAGCGAGTGCGTTGAAGCGGTCACCGAACATCAGTCCACCGGAGTGCGCGTAGACGACGGCCGGTCGAGGTCCTGTGGCGTGGGTCGAGCGCAGTACCGAGACCATGATCGAATCGCCCGCGTGACCGACGATCGGGTATTCGGCATGGCTGACGTCACGACCGGCCAGGATCTCGTCGAGCGGCGGCGACGCGTATGACCGGCGCATGAACGGGATGAGGTCAGGGGTGATGGTCGGCGGGAACACGCCGCCCACGATCGCCAGGCCGGCCTTGAGCTCGGGGTCGAATTCGGGTCGGGCGGCCGTGCGGGGGCGGGACGACTCGTCCAGGTCCTCCACCGCGAGCGCCATGCGTCAGAGTGTCCACAACCCACCCGGCGAGGCGTAACCGCCATCCTGACGGAATCCGACGCACCCGTACCGCCGACTGGCGGTACCTGCGGCTCACCCCACGACTGTGAGGGTGGGACGTGGCCGGGACCGCAGGATCAGCGCCCGCTCGCCCTCCGAGAGGCCACCCCACACCCCGTACGGCTCGCGAACCGAGAGGGCGTGGTCGCGGCACGCGGTGATGACGGGGCAGTCTTCGCACACCAGCTTGGCCTGATCTTCGCGGTGAAGGCGGGTGAGGCCGCGGTCGCTCTCGGGATGGAAGAACATCCCGCCATCCAGACCCCGGCAAGCAGCGGACTCCTGCCAGTGCCACGACTGTGCGAGGGGACGAGGCAGCCGTGAGATGTCAGCCACGCCGACCAGCTCCGCGCCCAGCACACATCGACGTATGACGAGAGAGTGGCATCGGAGGCCTCCACGGCGCGTCGGATAGATCCTGACACTGCCGGGTCTGGGGCAACTCCTCCCACTCTAGCGGTAGGGAGTTGCCCCAGATCAACAGGTCAGTTGCCTCTACCTGCCGGAGGGATGATCCCCTGCTTGTCACCCTCTTTTCGCTTCTTCTCGGCGCGCTTCTCCTTGATCGTGGCGCCAGGCTTCTTCGCCGCGGACTTTCGTGGTGACTTGTCGGACATGGCGTCTCCTCGGTCACTCGGTGCGAATCCTCAACAGTAGCCCCGCCGAGTCGAATCCGTCCGGCGAGGCGCGGCGCCGAGCGGGTGAGCCCCGGTGAGGAGCCGCAGCATTCCGTTCCGACTCAGACTGGGCGGCGCCTGAGACGCTCCATTCCGCCATCGACGGCCAGGGTGGTGCCGGTCGTCGACCCGGCCGAGGGAGAGGCGAGGTAGGCGATGGCGTGGGCCACCTCCTCTGCGTCGACCAGGCGGCCATGAGGTTGGCGAGCAGCCAGGGCAGATCGCTCGGCACCGGGGTCGATGGCCGCGTCCAACAGCCGCGATATCCATGGCGTTGCAGCAGTACCGGGGTTCACCGCGTTCACCCGGATGCCATCGGGCAATAGGTCCGCCGCCATCGCCAGGGTCAGCGACAGCACAGCCCCCTTGGTCGCCGAGTACACCGCGCGTTCCTGCAGTCCCACCGTGGCGGCGATCGAGCAGGTGTTGACGATCGCGGCTCCCACTGGACCTGACCTGCCTGACCGGCGCAGGGCCGGCAACGCGGCTCGGGTGACCCGGGCGATGCCGACGACGTTGACGTCGAACACTCGGTGCCACTCGGCGTCGGAGTTGGCCTCGATCCCCCCGGCTGCGCCGATGCCCGCGTTGTTCACCAGGACACTCAACCCACCCAGCAACTCGACCACCCGGTCGACGGCGGCCCTGACCGCCTGGTCGTCGGTGACGTCAGCCGTCACAGCCTCCAGGCCTGCCGTGGCGTCCACCACGTCGGTGACGGGCGACACGTCACGGTCGAGGACCGCGACCTGTGCGCCGAGCCGGTGCAGCAGTCGTGCGGTGGCCCACCCGATGCCCGACGCCCCGCCGGTGATCAGGGCACGGCACCCGTGAAACTCCTGTTCGCGCACGCGACGGATCCTGTCAGGTCACTGGGCGACCCTCAGGGCGTCGCCTGCGCCTGTCGCCTCTGCCCGTCCCTTGGCCAGTTGGACGAAGATGTCCAGAGACTCCGGGAGCGCGAGGGCGTCACGGCTGGCGACCACGTCGAGCGGCTCGCCGGTCAATATCCTCTTCACCGGCAATTCGAGCTTCTTGCCCGTTCGATTTCGAGGTACGGCGGGTATTTCCAGAATGGCGTCGGGCAGATGTCGTGGCGACAACGCCGACCGCAGTCCGGTTCTGATGCGCTTGCGCAACTCGTCATCCAGCGAGCGCCCAGTGGCCGCCACCACGAACAGGAGCAATTCTCCGTTCCCACCGGCTGCGTCCTCCAGGTGGACGACCAGGCTGTCCTCGATGTCGGGCATTTCTTCCACGACCCGGTAGAATTCGGCCGTGCCCAGCCGAACTCCACCTCGATTGAGAGTGGCGTCAGATCTGCCGGTTATCACACATCGACCGTCGGCGGTGAAGCGAATCCAGTCCCCGTGGCGCCACACCCCCGGATATACATCGAAGTACGCTTCGCGGTACCGCTTGCCGTCCGTGTCACCCCAGAACCCGACCGGCATGGACGGCATCGGCGACGTGATCACCATTTCGCCCAACTCGTCGATGACGACACGTCCGTCCGGATCGAAAGCCTTGACGTCGACCCCCAGCAGCGGGCCCGACATCTCACCGGGCGAAACGGCCTGGATCGGGCTGCCGCCGACCAGACAGCTGCACACGTCCGTTCCGCCGCTGACCACGTTGAGCAGCAGGTCACGACCGAATTCACCAGCCACCCAGTCGTATCCCTCGACGGCGAGGGGGCTACCGGCCACGCATATCATCCTCAGCCGCGAGAGGTCGACGGCCGCGGTGGGTCGGATACCGGCCTTACGACACGCCATGAGATATCCGGGGCTCGCCCCGAAATGGGTCACCCCGGCGTCCGCGGCGAGACGCCATTGGTACATGTGGTCGGGATACGACGGATTACCGTCGATCATCACCACCGCCGCCCGCAGCAACAGTGAGGAGACGACGGCGTTCCACATCATCCATGCCGTGGTCGAGAACCACAGGCAGACGTCTCCGGGGCGGAGGTCCCAGCTGAGCGACAGATTCTTGAGATGCTCCACGAGAATCCCGCCATGACCGTGGACGATGGCCTTCGGAATGCCGGTCGTCCCTGACGAGAACAAGACGTACAACGGATGGTCTGCCGCCACCTGTTCGAAAGCCGGCCCGGTCGCCGCGTCGTCGTCCGAGGCGGCTGCTGCCAGCAACTGCGACCAGTCCGGGGCGTCCGCCACGCGATGCTCCCCGTACCGGATACCCACCACGTGAGTGAGGGTCGTGAGGGCGGCGCGGATCTGCGCCACGTCCTCACGCTTGTCGATCGCCGTCTCGCCGTAGGTGTAACCGCCGACGGTCAACAACACCGTGGGCGTCAGTTGAGAGAACCTGTCGATCACCGCCTTGGCGCCGAACTCGGGCGCGCAGCACGCCCACACCGCCCCCAGGGATGCCGTGGCCAGGAACGCGGCCAGCGTTTCGGGGATGTTCGGCAGGTAGGCGACCACCCGATCTCCTGGTCGGACTCCCAGTTGGTGGAGCACCCGTCGGGCGCGGGTCACTTCGGCGCGCAGGTCGGCGAACGTCCACCGGACGGATTCGCGGGTCTGCGAGTACGCGATGACGGCGATCTGCTCGTCGTCGTCGCCAGGTGTCGACTCACCGCCCGTGGACTCGGCACCCCTGAACTCGGCGAACGCCGGGGCGTCGGGCCGGCGCCGCAGCATGTGCTCGGCGTAGTTGAGCCTGGCGCCTGGGAACCACGTCGCCTCGGGCATGTCGTGCGATTCGAGGATCCGGTCATGGTCAACAGCGGCCTGTACCCCGAAGAAGTCCCAGATCGACTGCCAGAAAGCCTCGAGTTCGCCGACCGACCACGCCCACAACTGGTCGTACCCGGTGATGTCCAGCCCGCGTTCGCCGTTCAGCCAGGCGATGTAGCGCTCGATCGACGACGCACCATCGGCACCATCGGCACCATCAGCACTGTCGGGATCGACGCGGACGACTTCCTCGCTCATCTCAGCCGTGCCGCACCTGACGTGACCGTGACCGGACGGCTCACCGAACCGCGACGAGATCCACGACGAAGATGAGGGTCTCACCCGGAGCGATCGCGCTGCCCGCGCCGCGGTCGCCGTACGCGAGGTGCGGCGGAATGGTCAGCTTCCGGCGGCCACCGACCCGCATCCCCGCGATCCCCTGGTCCCAACCCGCGATGACCCGACCCGCACCCAGCGGGAAGTCCAATGGTGCGCCGCGGCCCCAGGACGCGTCGAACTCGTCACCGCTGGAGTACGCCACACCCACGTAGTGGGCACTGACCGTCTTCCCGGACACCGCCTCGACGCCATCCCCCACCACCTGATCCTCGATCAGCAGGTCAGTGGGCGGCGGGCCCTCGGGAAAGTCGATCTCGGGCTTCGTCGGTTCTGCCATGACGACAGCATGCCATTATCGCGAGAAGTCGATGAGGAGCTTGCCGGACCGGCCCGGGGCGGCCAGCGCATCCAGGGCGTCTCGTATTGCGTCGACCGGATACACCGACTCGACCACGGGTTGTATGGCGCCCGTGGCCAGCGAAGGTCGGACCTCACGGGCGAATCGGAGGGCGACCTGGGCCTTCTCGGCAGTCGATCGAGCCCGAAGAACCGTGCCCCTAATGGATTGTCTGCGACGACCCAGCAGACGCAACGGGATAGCGGCCTCGGCCCCGACACCCGTGCCCACGACCACGATGCGAGCGCCGATCGCGCCCGCGTTCAGGTTGTGCGGAAAATGGACCGCCCCGACGAGCTCCAGAATGACGTCCGCACCCTTTCCGTCGGTGGCCGCCAATACCTCGTCGACGAAAGTCGCGTCCGTGATCGGTTCGGCGCCGAGCCGACGGACGTGATCCGCAGCCTCCGGGCGCCGGACGACACCCAGGACGCGGGCCCCGGCGGCCACCCCCAGCTGAACCGCCGCCGTCCCCACCCCACCGGTCGCGCCGTGGACCACCAGGGTTTCGCCCATCACCAGGTCGGCCTGAGTGCGGATCGCATCGTGCGCGGTGAAGAACGCTTCGGGAACGGCTGCCGCCTGCAGATCGGTGAGCACGTCGGGTACCGATGCCAGCACGCTCTCGTGGGCGGCGACTCGATCGGCCAAGCCGCCTCCACCGACGATCCCGAACACTCGTTGACCGACGTGAACCGCGCCGACCGCCTCACCGACCTCGATCACCGTGCCCGCAACCTCCAGACCCGGGATATCGGCAGGACTGCCTGGCGGAGCCGGGTAATGACCGTCCCGCTGCATCAGGTCAGCCGGGTTGAGCCCCGCGTATCGAACCCCGACCAGCACCTCGAACGCTCTGGGGCGCGGATCCGGACGGTCCCGGACGGACACCACCTCGTTGCCGCCCGCACCGCTGAACACCACAGCCCTCATGGGCTCATCCCATCATGTGCCCTATCCACAGGGACCCGTTGCTGTCACCGATCCCCAGATGGCCGCACGCCAGGCAGCCCGAGGCACTCTCGTTGGCCAGACTTTCCGGGTGCGCGATCCCGTGACCGCAGGCGACCTCGCGCTCGTACCGTTCCGAGCCGGGCACGGCACGGCGTTGGCGGGTCGGCGATCCGTCTACGGCGCAGACTTCCAGCAGTTGATGCACGGCGTGCACGGGTCGGCGAGGGAGGCGATCAACCACGGCTTGCTGGTCCAGGCAATGCGAGCGAAGCTGGGACCTGAACCGGTGCTGGTCGGTGCCAGTGCGGCGTGGGCGCTAGGAAGCCGACTCAACGATCCTGATCAGGCGGTGCATGTCGTCGTGGTCAACGGCAGCGGCGTTCGGCGCCAACCACTGTTGGTGGCGCACCGGGTCTCACTCGATCCGAGCGTTGTGATCAGGACATCGCTGGGGCCGGCCACGTCCGCTGCGCGCACAGCTCTGGACATGGCCCGTGGTTTCGGTGGTGGTCCCGCGACTCACGACATGCGTGTGGCCCATGTCGATGCGCTCCTGAGGGTGACGTCCCTCGCTGCCGACGATGCCAGAACGTTTGCCGCCGCCGCCAAGGGCCTGTGGCGACTGGCAGACGCCCGACGCGTCCTCGACACGGTCCGCGACGGCGTCGACTCGGTGAAGGAGTCGGAGTTACGCCTGCTGTTGGCACGACAGGGCATCGAGGAGCCGGTGGTCCAGTGCCCCGTTCGGATCGACGGACCCGGAACCAGAATCATCGCGCGGCTGGATCTGGGATGGCCCCACCACCGGGTCGGAGTCGAGTACGACGGCAGGGTCCACCTCGAACTCCACCAACACTCACGCGACCTGGTACGCCACAACCTGATCCGGGCTGCCGGCTGGACCGTCCTGCAGGTCGACGCCCGTGGGCTGCGCCGGCCCGAGCCCATCCTTGCCCAGCTGAGGGCGTTGCTGGCCGACTCGGACTTTCGGCGCGATCGTGCCCGCTGACCAGCAAGGGCCGTACATGATCGCGCCGAAAGTTGGTGCGGGAGCGGGTGGGGCCGGTGTGAGACCCGGGTGGGCCGGTGTGAGACCCGGGTGGGGCCGGTGTGAGACCCGGGTGGGCCGGCGCGCGGCCCGGGTGGGCCGGCGCGCGGCCCGGGTGGGCCGGCGCGGGAGCGGTGTCAGTGACCCCGCGCGATCCACTCGTCCAGGTGGGGAGACTCGGCACCGAGAGTCGTGGTCCCGCCGTGGCCAGGAAGCACCCGGGTGTCCGGGTCGAGGGTGAACAACCGGTTCCGGACCGAGGCGATGATCGTGGGAAAGTCGCTGAACGGGCGGCCGGTGGCGCCGGGGCCACCGGGAAACAGGGTGTCGCCGGTCAGCACGGTGGCGAGGTCGGGAATGTCGAGGGACACCGAGCCCGGGGTGTGCCCCGGCGTGTGCATCACGCGCACGTCGACTCCGGCCACCGACAGGACCTGACCATCAGCCAACTCCTGGTCGGGGTCGATCCCGTCGTCGTGGACGGTGCGCCACACGACCAGGTCATCCGGGTGCAAGAGGACCGGCGCGGACACCCGGGCCCCCAGGGCAGGCGCCTGGCCGATGTGGTCCCGATGGGCATGGGTGCAGACGATCCCGAGGACACGGCGCCCCCCGATCGCCTCGACGATGGGGTCGACCTGGTGCGGGGCGTCCACCACCAGGCACTGCTCGTCGTCACCGATGATCCAGACGTTGTTCTCGAGGTCGATCGTCTGACCGTCGAACTCGAAGGGACCACTCGTCACCAGGTGGTCGATTCGCGCGCTCATGCGAAGGTGACCACGGATCGAAGAACCTCGCCACGGTGCATTTTGTCGAATGCCTCCTCCACCCCGCTGAGCGGGATCGTTTCGGATACGAATGCCTCCAGGGGAAGGCGTCCTTGCAGATGCAGATCGATGAGC
The DNA here is from genome assembly GCA_031398915.1 of Micrococcales bacterium. Lineage (GTDB taxonomy): Bacteria > Actinomycetota > Actinomycetes > Actinomycetales > JBBAYJ01 > JANNOG01. The sequence goes on from JANNOG010000111.1 coordinate 62,371, forward strand.
AGCGGGAAATCACGACTCGGCAAGCAGTCGCCGTACCACGAGGACTTCTGCGACCCACCTCGACCGAACACGTCGATCAGCGGCACGGTGAATTCCATGTCGGGTGTCGGCACACCGACCAGGACGGCGGTCCCGGCCAGGTCGCGTGCATAGAACGCCTGGCGCCACGTTTCCGGGCGGCCGACCGCGTCGATGACGGCGTCGGCGCCGAACCCGCCGGTGAGGTCTCGGATGGCCTCGACGACGTCGCTCTCGCGCGCATTGACCGTATGGGTGGCCCCCAGTTCGGTCGCCCACGCCAGCTTTCGATCGTCCAGGTCGACACCGATGATCGTGGTCGCTCCGGCCAGCCTGGCTCCGGCGATGGCCGCGTTACCGACGCCGCCGCACCCGATCACGGCCACGGACTGCCCCCGGGTGACCTCGGCCGTGTTCAGCGCAGCCCCCAGCCCGGCCATCACCCCGCACCCGAGTAACCCCGCCACCTCCGGACGCGCACGTGAGTCGACCTTCGTGCATTGACCCGACGCCACCAGCGTTTTCTCGGCAAAGGCCCCGATGCCCAGCGCGGGGCTGAGTACGGTCCCGTCGACCAGGGTCATCTTCTGGGCGGCGTTGTGGGTGGCGAAGCAGTACCAGGGTTTGCCCGCGGCGCAGGCCCGGCACTGGCCACACACGGCGCGCCAGTTGAGGACGACGAAGTCCCCCTGTGACACGTCTGCGACGCCATCGCCCACCGCCGACACGACACCCGCGGCCTCGTGGCCCAAGAAGAAGGGGTACTCGTCGTTGATCCCGCCCTCGCGATAGTGAAGGTCGGTGTGGCACACCCCGCATGCCTGGACATCGACCACCACCTCACCGGGGCCAGGGTCGGGAATGACGATGTCGACGAGCTCGACGGGGGCACCCTTGGTTCGCGAGACGACCCCGGTGACGGTCTGCGGCATGGTCGGCACGGTACTCGGACCGTTTCTCGGCGACGAGAAAGGCGGCGCGCGTCGCAACCGCGACGTAACGTTCGCGATTGGGTCGATGGTGCGCCAGATGTGCCTGAGTCTGCCCCAGAATGCCGGCCCACCGCTGCTCGCCGCAGGTGATCGGCTGTCCGTGCGGGCCACCGGCGTAATGCTGGACGACGAATTCGTCGACCTGACGCCCACTCAACTCGCGATGCTCCGCGCCCTGGTCGCCCGACCCGGCCACGTCCTCACCCGCGTCGAATCGGCACATGCAATGCCCGGCCCCGGCGACGAGAGCGCCGTCGAGATGGCCATCACCCGCTTGCGCAGCGCCCTCAGAGACCCGTCGATCGTGCAGACCGTCGTCAAGCGCGGCTACCGCCTGGCCGTGGACCCGGGGTGACCTCTCAGTCGCCGCAGTGGACCGGGCACGATGACGAGCATGACGACGACGCCGGGCAACGGGGCCTACGCGAAGATCTATCAGCGGAGCCTGGCGGATCCTGCAGGTTTCTGGGCAGAGGCTGCAACGGCGGTGACCTGGATTCGTCCGCCGTCACAGGTGCTCGACGACAGCGCCGCACCCCTGTACCGGTGGTTTCCCGACGCCACGCTCAACACCTGTTACAACGCGTTGGACCGGCACGTCATCGATGGTCGTGGTGACCAGGCCGCCCTGATCTACGACTCACCGGTCACCGACACCCAACGCGTCTACACCTACGCCAAGCTGCTGGAACTGACCGCCCGATTCGCCGGTGTGCTGCGGGACCTGGGGGTCGTGGCCGGCGACCGGGTGCTGATCTACATGCCGATGGTGCCCGAGACGGTGGTGGCGATGCTGGCGTGCGCCCGCCTCGGCGCCGTCCACTCGGTGGTTTTCGGCGGGTTCGCCTCGGCCGAATTGGCGGCGCGGATCGACGACGCCACCCCCAAGGTCGTCGTCTCGGCCTCGTGCGGGATCGAGCCCGCCCGGGTCATCGCGTACAAACCTTTGCTGGACGCCGCGATCCAACGCGCAACCCACCGCCCTGACTACTGCATCATCCTGCAGCGCCCGCAACTGGTCGCCGAACTGGGCGAACTCGACATCGACTGGGCCGCGGCGATGCGCCCCGACGTCGTCGTTCCTGCCGCCTGCACCACGGTGGCGGCGACCGATCCGCTGTACATCCTGTACACCTCCGGGACGACGGGTCAGCCCAAGGGGATCGTGCGCGACAACGGTGGCCACGCCGTCGCCCTCACCTGGTCCATGGCTGCCATCTTCGACATCGCCCCTGGTGAGGTGTTCTGGGCGGCCAGTGACGTCGGCTGGGTGGTGGGCCACTCGTACATCGTCTACGGACCGTTGTTGCGTGGCGCGACGACAGTGCTGTACGAGGGCAAACCCGTGGGTACCCCAGACGCGGGTGCCTTCTGGCGGGTGATAGCCGAGCATCGGGTCAGCGCACTCTTCACGGCCCCGACCGCGTTCCGGGCGATCCGTAGGGTGGATCCCACCGCCGAGTCGATGGCCGGCCACGACCTGTCACCGCTGCGTGCCCTGTACCTGGCCGGGGAGCGACTGGACCCCGACACCTACGAGTGGGCGAGTCGGACACTGGGGGTGCCGGTGATCGACAACTGGTGGCAGACCGAGACCGGCTGGCCCATCTGCGTCAACCCACTGGGAATCGAGCGGCTACCCGTCAAGGCCGGCTCGCCTTCGGTGCCGATGCCCGGCTACGACGTCGGGGTTCTCGACGGCTCCGGCCAACTCGTCGAGGCAGGCACCGAGGGCGCGATCTGCATCAGGTTGCCGATGCCGCCGGGGACCCTGCCCACCCTGTGGCGGGCCGACGATCGCTATGTCGCCTCGTACCTCTCGGCCTTCCCTGGTTGGTACCTGTCCGGAGACGGCGGCCTTGTCGACGCAGACGGGTATCTGTACGTCATGGGCCGGACGGACGACGTCATCAACGTCGCCGGACACCGGTTGACCACCGGATCGATGGAGGCCGTGATCGCGGCACATCCCGCCGTGGCCGAGTGCGCCGTGGTGGGTGTGGCCGACTCGATCAAGGGTCAGGTGCCTCGTGCGCTCGTTGTCCTCACCGCGGGTACCGACGTGGACCCGATCCGGCTGGCCGCCGAGATCGTCCAGCTGGTGCGTGACGAGATCGGACCCGTGGCCGCGCTGCGCCGCGTGGACGTCGTGCCGGCCCTACCCAAGACCCGGTCAGGAAAGATCCTCCGCAAGACCATGCGTGAGATCGCCGACGGTCGAGCGCCGACGATCCCCGCGACTATCGAGGACGCCACGGTCCTGGATCAGCTGACCGAGATTCTTCGGCGCGAGGCCGAGTGCTGAGCACCTAGAAGACCAGGGTTCGGCCACGCCCGGGTACGTCACCGGCCACATAGGTCACGCGATCGACCACCGCGGCCGCCGGGTCGCGCAACACCACGGTGTCACCGGCATTGCCCAGCATGACCGTGCGCAACCTGACCCGAAGGACGTCGCCTGACCCGATCACCTGCCCGTCCAGGGCGTCGACGTCGCCATGCGAATCCGACAACTGCCACCCGTCGAGGTTGATGGCCGCTGACGTGGTGTTCAGCAAGGTGACCGTCTCGGCTCCGGCATCGACGCCGACCGGGTCGACCAGGGCGGCGACGATCCGGACGGCACCGACGCGTTGAGCGGCCGGCGGCTGTGGGATGGGCACCGGACCGGGCGTGGGGCCGGGCGCCCCGGCCCGAGCGGGGAGGACGACGAACGTGTCGGGCCAGCGGGTCAGCCGAATCGTGTCGCCCTCGACCGCGATCAGGTCGTGAAGTCGGACGAACTGTCCGGAGTCCAGCAGCAGCAGCGAGTCGTCGCGCTCGCTCGGATTGGCCTGCAACCAGGCGCTGAATCCAGCAAGGCCGCGTAGTCCGGTGGCGAAGTACGTGACCAATCGACGGAACAGCTTGGGCCACATGACGAGCTCGGTGAGGGCGGCGATCCCGCCACTGACGTCCGCCGCACCATCCGGGTCGGCGGTCGAGCGAGCCCACACCCCCACACGAGTCGCCCGGACAGCCGTGGAGACCGACACCACGACATCGCGCAGCTCGACGGGCAGCGTCGTGTACAGCAGTGGGTAGGCCAGACCCTGCGTGATCAGGTCGAGGTTGAGGCTGGCGCGCAACTGGGTCTCGTCCAATTCGACCGTCGCACCGTCAGCCAGGGGTGCCTGACCGGTGAAGGCGAAGGCCACGAGTCGACCGTTCTGCTCGACCCCGTTGGACAGCACCCACCCCGGCAGCTCGTTCGCGTTGGCAGAACGCACCTGACTGGGTCGCGCCGGGTCGAACACCACGTCGCGGAATCCAGCCGCGGCCAGCAGAGCGTCGCGAGCGGCGAAACCCAACACCGGGTCCTGGAACGTGTCGGCGAAGTGGGTTTCGAGGGCGTCGATGCCCTCCAGTCGCAGACTGATACGTCCCCGAGCGGACAGCTTGGGTTCGACGCCGCTCGCCCGGCCCAGATCCTCGACCAGCGTCGGGTCGTCAGGGGCGAACTTGAGGGTGTCACCGTCCGGTTCGGGACCCGACCCCGGCGACTCGGGATAGCGAATGACGTAACGGCCGGTCAGCAGACGGTAAGCCACGCGCCCAGACACTACTGGGCCACGAGGACCCTGCGGGCCGTCACGACGGATGCGACAGCCACTGCGGCCGGCAGGGCGACCAGCACCGCGACCATCACCCATGTCAGTGCGTCGGGCGCCACCACGGACTGGCCACGGAGGGCCTGAACCGCGGCCGTGATCATCAAGCCGCCGTAGGCAACGGCCGAGGCGACGATGGCACGCCGTTGATCGGCGGCGTTCGAGCTCACGATGTCGCGACTGGCCAACCATCCCATCACCAGGGCCAGCAACGGCAACACCTGCAGCGCGTGCAGACCGATGAAATGGACGACTCGCATGTCACCGAACTCGGTGGACCAGCCCAGTAGCGGTAGTCCTGCACCGCCGTCTGCGCCACCGACGGCGTGGCCGCCGATCGTCGTGGCACCGGCCTCGATCTGGCCGGGCATCGGTCGAGTCATGGTGAATCCGGTGACAGCGCCGGCAACCATCATGAATACGGCGATCTTCATGGCGAGCGCGAGCGCGCTGTCACCCAGGTCCTTCCGGGCCACGATCACACCTGCAACGGTCGTGACGACGGCGAACGTACCGATTCCGGCGGCCATCGCCTGAAAGATCGCCGCGTCGAGGAGTGTCGTGTAATTGAAATGGGACGCCACCCCCCGCGCTGCCTGTGCGGTGATGAGCAGGATCTCGACGATCATCGACCAACCGAGGACTTCGAGCAGGACGCGCAATCGAGGACCGCTCCCGGCGCGGGAGAAGATCCACAGCAGGGCCGGTCCGAAGGCCAAGAACGACAGGGCGAATTTGATCGGCTTGTTCCACACCGGAGCGCCGTTGACAACCGTGTCGTCGACAACGCCCATGACCAGCGCGACAAGCAGGACGGCAAGGTTGAGAGCGGTCAAGACAGTGATCGCCGGGCTCACCGACCATGCGGCGCGTCCCCATCGAGTTACGGCACTCATGCTGTCGCAACCGAACCGGTTCGCAACGCCGCGTTCAGGTGACGGTGGCGCAGCGCGAGGAAGAGCGGGAAGGCGAAGGCGATGGCGACGACGACACCTGACACGACGAGGAGCAGCGCAACGAGCGGACGCATGCCCACCCGGCGAGCCTCGACGATCATGAAGACGCTGGCAGCGACCGCGACTACCAGCAGGTCCACAGCCGCCGAGGACGAGGCGCTGTTGGCGAACCACCCGGCGAGATAGTCCTCGCCGGCTGCGATGGAACGTACGTTGAATAGCCATGTGCCGACCAGTCCGATGACCGATAGCCCGAGATAGACGACGAACACGAGGA
>JANNOG010000047.1:0-11833 GCA_031398915.1 Micrococcales bacterium
CGATATCGCCGTCGTCGAGCGGTCGCAGGGGTGAGGATCAGCGACCTGGACAGCAGTGGGGCCACCACCGAGAACGACGGATTGTCGGGGGGGGCGGCGACCCGAACCACCCACCCGTTCTCGACCGCGGGCAGCAATGCGTCCTGTTGCGCCTTGGAGAAGCGATGGATCTCGTCGACGAACAACACGGTGACGGCCTGCTCCAGGCCGTCACGGGCAGCACGCGCGTCGGAGATGACAGCCCGGACGTCCTTGACCCCTGCGGTGACGGCTGACAGCTCGACGAAGCGGTGCCCGGAGGCTCGGGCGATCAGATGCGCGATGGTCGTCTTGCCCGACCCGGGTGGTCCCCACAACATGAGCGACGCCGGCCCGACGAGCGCCGCACCACTACGGGGCGGGGCCTCGTGCGCCGACGGCGCGAGGCGGCGCAGCGGCGACCCCGCGCCCAGCAGGTGCTCCTGTCCGACGAGTTCGTCCAGTGAGGCGGGGCGCATTCGCACCGCCAACGGTTCGCGCAGGTCCGCAGCCACCCCCGGACGGTACGCGCCGAACAGGCGGGCTGGCAGGCTACGCGGGTGCCCGCCGCCCCTCCCCCGATGATCCGATTCCTGACTCGCCGACCCAGGATCGTCGTGGGCACCTGGATCGTCGTCGCCGTCACCTGCCTGGCGGCGGCGCTGGGAGTGCTGGGCGGACCGGGACTGTTCGGCAACCTCGACGAGGGCGCGCTGTCGGCTCCGGGCGAGGCGGCGGACGGCCTCGCGATCCTCGAGGACACCGCGGACGGATCGACTTTCGTCGCCGTCACCCTGACCGGACTGGACGACCTCGGCGCCGTGGGCGTCCAGATCAGCCCACTGGTGGCCGATGCCGTCGCGGATGTCTCCGAGATCGAGGGCGTCGAGGGCGTCGTCGACCCCTTCGCCCTGCCCGAGAGCGACCCCCGGCGGGCCGCTCTCACCGCGATCGAGGGCGACGGCGTCGTCGTCAACGCCAGGATCCGCGCCGATGCGCCCCCGGGCACCAGTGAGGCCGTCCAGGCACGGTTGACGGCACTGACCACGGACGTCTCGTCGGTGGTGCCCGGGGCGGGCGGATACGTCGGCGGTGGCCTGCTGGTCTTCGACGAGATCACCGGGCAGGTCGAGGAGGACCTGCAGACCGGTGAGCTGATCGCGCTGCCCGTCTCGCTTGTCGTCATGATCGTCGTCTTCGGCGGGTTCCTGGCCGCGGGGATTCCGATCCTCGGGGCACTGGCCTCGATCGCCGGCGCGCTCGCGTGCCTGTACGGGTTCACCTACGTGTCGGCCGTCGACTCGTCCGTGGTCACCGTCGTCTCGGTGTTGGGGCTCGGGCTCTGCATCGACTACGGGCTGCTGATCGTGTCGCGGTACCGCGAAGAGCTTCGAGCGGGCGGCACTGCCACGTCGGGTGAGGCCGAACGCGACCGGTTGGCAGCGGCTTTGGCGGCAACCATGGCCAGCGCAGGTCGGACGGTGGCGTACTCCGGAGTGACGGTCGCGCTCAGCCTGGCGGGGCTGCTGGTCTTCGACGCGGCCATCCTGCGCGCCATGGGGGCAGCCGGGCTGTCGATCGTGGTGGTCGCCCTGCTGGTCGCCCTGACCCTGGTGCCCGGCTTGTTGGCATTGGGCGGTTCAGCGCTGGACCGACCAGGTGCGCTGATGAGGTTGCCGGTGGTGGGCGGCCTGGCCCGACGACTCGGCGATGTCGCCTCCGACGAGGGCGCCTTCTCGAGGCTGGCCCGGCGGGTGCAACGCCGACCCATCGTCGTCACGGTCGTGGTCGCCGCAGCCCTGGCCGCCCTGGCGTTGCCTGCCGCCGGCCTCAACGTTCGCGCCTCGGGGATCGGGTTGTTGCCCGTCGACAACGAGCAGCGCCAATTCTTCGACACCCTGGCTGCCGACTATCCGCTACTGGTCGAACCCGGCGTCACCGTCGTCGTGCCAGTGGACGGCGCGGGTGATGCCGGTGCGTCGCCGTCCAACGCAGAGATCACCGACTGGGCGCAAGGACTCCTGGCGCTACCCGCCGTCGAATCCATCGACCCACCGGAGCCGAGGGGGTCCGACCACGTCTCCGTGGGGATCCGTCTGGCGGTGGACGACGCGATCGGTGCTGCTGCCCGTCAGGCGGTGGGTGATGTCCGAGCCATGACGCCCGACGCCGGATTCACCACCTACGTCACCGGGGACGCAGCCGTCCTGGTCGACCTCGTCGATTCGATCGAGGCCGACGCCCCGGTGGCCGTCGCCATCGTCGTCCTCGCCACCCTCGTCCTGCTGTTCCTGATGACCGGCTCGGTCCTCATCCCGATCAAGGCCCTGGTGATGAACGTCCTGTCGTTGGGGGCGTCGCTGGGGGTTCTGGTCCTGGTGTTCCAGGACGGCCGATTCGAGAACCTCCTCGGATTCACCAGCAACGGCGGGATCGAGGTGATCATCGCGCCGCTGGTGCTGGCCTTCGGGTTCGGGCTCAGCATGGACTACGAGGTCTTCCTCCTCTCGCGGATCAAGGAGTTCCACGATCGGGGCATGTCCAGCGACGAGGCGGTGGTGCTCGGGCTGCAACGCTCGGGTCGCATCATCACCTCGGCAGCGCTGATCCTGGTGATCGTGTTCGCCGGGTTCGCCGCCGGACAGTTGCTGGTGGTCAAGCAGATCGGCGTCGCGCTCGCGGTGGCCATCGCGGTGGACGCGACCCTGGTCCGGATCCTCCTGGTACCGGCGACCATGACCCTGCTGCGGGAGTGGAACTGGTGGGCACCGCCGGTGTTGCGTCGGCTGCACACCCGGTTCGGCGTGAGCGAGGGCGGCTGAGCCTCCTCGCGAGGCACTCGACCCACCCACCGGGTCGAACACGGCGATCTCGGCCATCGCCTCACCGGCGGCGCGGACCATCGCCAGCCAGAGGTCGCGCCCGCGTTCGGCGGTGGCGGCCGTGGGGTCGCCGATGACGCCCGGGGTGCCGAAATCATCCGAGGACCACCCGAACGAGACGGGGCCGCCGAACCGGACGTAGGAGTTGCCGGCCAGGTGGTCGGGGACCCAGCGCTGCGCCAGGCTCAGATCCACCAGGTCCGGGCGCAGGTGCATGACGACGGACGTCTCGTCGGTACCACCGTGCACCCCCATGCCCGACTCACCTGCCGGGCTGCTGCCGCCCTGATCGGCCGGCACGCCGGGATGCATGAGGAAGGTCCGGAACCCGTGGGCGAGGCGGATGTCACGACATGCCACCTGCAGCAGCGCCGAGTTACCGCCGTGGCCGTTGAGGAACACGAGTCGCCGGGCCGGGGTCATCGCCAGCGACCGGGCGACGTCGTCCAGTACCGCCAACAGGGTGGCCGCCGACAGCCACACCGTGCCGGGCGCCCAGGCGTGCTCGTTCGACTTCGTGTAGGCCAGCGGCGGGAGCAGCCACAGATCGAGGTCGTCACCGTGGTCGCTCACCACCTGGTGCGCCAACGCGTCGGCGACCAGCAGGTCACACGACAGTGGCAGGTGCGGGCCATGGTGTTCGACGGCCCCCACGGGTTGCACCAGGATCGAGTCGGCGGTGAGCCGGCCCGCCAGCTCCGGTCCGCTGAGGTCCACGAATCGGCGTGAACCGGGGGCGACTGCATCGCTGCTCATGATCGACGACGGTAGTGCGGGTTCGTGAAGTCGTGGTTTCGGCTGCGCGTCGCGTTGGCATTCGGTGCCCGGGCCCCGGTACACACCGATCGTGCTGATCGTTCGCCACGCCCTGGCTGTCCTCTCGAACCCGGGCGCGGTCGGCGAGCCGGGCCATGACGGCGAGAGCCCCGGGGACGTGGTGTGTGACGGTGGAGTGGTCGTCATCGACCCGCCGCCACGGTCACCGACGGACGAGGTGCTCGATGCGACCGGCTGCATCGTGACACCCGGCCTGGTGAATGCCCACCACCATCTGCTGCAGACCGCCTTCCGGACGCTTCCCGGCACCCGCGGGGTGGCGATGTCTCAGTGGTTACCGACCATGGCCGCTGCCTACCGCCAGGTGGGCGTCGACGAGGAACTGGTGCACGCGGCGGCGGCGGCGGGGCTGGCCGAATCGCTGCTGTCCGGGGTGACCACGGTCGCGGACCACCATCTGACGTGGCCGAGCGGCGGTCACGACGCCGCGTTCGCCCGGGCCACGGACGCCGCCGCCCGCATGGTCGGCGCTCGGTTGGTGTTCGTCCGAGGAAGCGCCGGCGACGACCCCGAGGCCGCGGCAGCGGGTGCCGAGGCGGTGGCGTCGGCCCTGGTCCCGAACTCACGAGCAGGCGCGGAGCCGTCGGGGGTGTCGCACGACGGACTCACTCAGGTGGCCGTCGGGCCCGCCGGGGTGCATTCCGACGGGCCCGAGACATTCCGCCTGCTCGCCGAGGTGGCGCGACGGCACGGGCTGCGGCGGCGGACCCAGGCGAACGAGCAGGTCGACGTCGAGGTTGCCGCGACCCGCTACGGACGGCGCCCGATCGACCTATTGGCGGAGTGGGGTTGGTTGGCCCGCGACGTGACGCTGGCGCACCTGTGCGACGTCACCGAGGCCGAGGTGGCTCAGATCGCCCGATCGGGTGCGACGGCCACCCATGCTCCGGGCTGCGACGTCCCCATGGGCTGGGGTGTCGCCCCGGTGGCGGGGCTGCTCGACGCCGGGGTCGGCGTCGGCCTCGGCACCAGCGGCGGCGGTAGCAACGATGCCGGTCACTTGTTTGCCGATGCCCGGCTGGCCATGCAGGTGTCGACGATGGCGCCCTGGGGCCGACGCCCGCTGGCCGCCCGTGAGGTGCTGGCCCTGGCGACCGCAGGCTCGGCGGCGGGGCTGGGGCGACCGGAATTGGGGTCGCTCCGGCAGGGCTCGGCGGCCGACCTGTGCGTGTGGGACGTCTCCGGCGTGCTCGACGCCGGAGTCGGCGACCCGGTTGCCGGCCTGCTATGGGCCTCCCCCGGACGTCGACCCCGGTATGTGGTGGTCGCCGGACGCGTCGTGGTCCGCGACGGCGAACTGACAACCGACGGCGCTCGCACGGCGGGAGCCCGGTTGCGGGCGGTGCTCGCCCAGCGCGGACGCACGATCGTTACGTCCCGGCAATCCTGAGGCCTCACGATTGGGTCCATGGTGCATGTCGTTGTCGTGGGGGCCGGGCACAACGGGCTGACGTGTGCCGCGTATCTGGCGACAGCCGGACTGTCGGTGACCGTGCTGGAGGCCCGTGACTCCACCGGTGGGTGCGCGTCCACCGTGGACGCTCTCGACGGTGCCCGGGTCAACATCTGCAACTGTGACCACACGATGGTGCGGACCACGCCCATCGCTGACGAACTCGACCTCGCGGCTCACGGCCTGCGCTACCTCGACGTCGACCCGAGTTCGCTGAACATGACGTGGGACCAACGCCGACCGTGGCTGGCGTTCGCCGACGCCGAGCGCACCATCGATTCGCTCACCCTCACCCATCCGGATCAGGTCGACGGCTATCAGCGCTACCTACGGGCGGCGTTACCGGTGGCCCGTCTGCTGGTCGAGATGAGCTCCGCCGCTCCGACACCGGCGGCCGTGCTGTCCCGCCTGGGCAGCCGGCACGCCCTCGCCCTGCCGCGACTGCTGGCATGGAGTCGACGCAGCGTGGCCGATGTCATGGGGGACTTCTTCACCGACGAATCGATGCTCGGCCCCGCCTTCACCACCGGTCCGGTCGTCTGGGGCGTCCACCCGCGGACCCCGGGGACGGGGCTGGGGGCCTTGGGCTATGCCATGCGCCACCTCGTCGGCGTCGGTCGGCCGGTGGGCGGCAGCGGCGCCCTGCCGGACGCCTTGACCTCCGTCGTCCTCGCACACGGCGGAACGGTGCGTACCGGGGCGCGAGTGGCCGCCATCGACGTCGACGGTGACCGCGTCCGCGGCGTGACGCTGACCACCGGTGAGGTGGTGTCGGCGGACGCCGTCGTCGCGGCCACCGATCCTCGTGCCGCGCTGGTCTCGTGGTTGCGCGACCCGCCACCGTCGATGGTCGCGTTGTCGCGGCGGTGGGAGCTGCGACCCCAGCACGACGGGTACGAGTCCAAGATCGACGCTGTCATCGACCGGCTGCCGGTCTATCGCGACCTGGATCAGGGCGTGCTGGACAAGTTGGGCGTCGACCAGCCGCTGATCCCCACGGCTGTCGTGTCCACGTCGACCGAGGCGATGATGGCGGCGCACCGGGCGTTGGCCACCGGCGACGTCGCCGAGCGTCCGATGTTTCTGGTCAATCTGCCCTCTGTGCTGGATCCGAGCATGCGAGTGCCCCGGACCGACGGAGCCGCCGCGGACCATGTCCTCAGCGTCGAGGCACTGTGGACCCCGTACGCCGTGCGAGGCGGCTGGGCCGGATCCGCTGAGCCGGCGAGATGGTTGGAGGTGTTCGCCGACCTCCTCGAACCGGGTTTCGCTGAATCCATCCGACGGTGGCGGGTCGTCACCCCGGCCGACTACGAGAGCGATTTCGGGTTGGAGCGCGGCTACGCGCCGTCGTTCTCCGGTGGTCCACTGGCCGCTCTCCTCGGGCGCGATCGCGAGCTGACCCGCTACGAGACGCCGATCAAGGGGCTGTTCCTCAGCGGGGCCGGCACCTTCCCCGGTGCAGGCGTCTGGGGTGCGGCGGGGCGCAATGCAGCTGCCGTGGCCCTGCGCCGCCTCACCTGAGCACCTCACCCACGCCTCCTCCCCCCGCCCTCCGCCGCGCCCCGCCCCGCCCCGCCCCGCCCCGCCCCGCCCCGCGGGGATCGTGATCATGGACGATTCGGGGGGGCAGGACAAGAAGAACCACCGGATCGCCCATGATCACGGGAGAAGTGATCACGGGAGAAGTGATCACGGGAGAGGTGAGGTCGGGTCGAGAGCGACCGGAAGCTTGCCCGGATTGAGCAGGCCATCGGGGTCGAATCGGGCGGCGGCCGGGCGGATCACGTCGAGAGCGTGGCTCAGTTCCCAGGTGTGCGGGCTGTCGACGACGACACCGAGACTGCGCAGTTGCTCGATGCCGGCGGTCAGCGCCTGCGCCGTGGTGAAGCGGCTCATGTGCATCCCGCCGAACATCACGCCGTCCGGGCCGCGGAATCCGTCGAAATGCAGGATCGTGTCGGGCAGTACGTCGCGCACCACGTCTGGATCGTCGAGCAGGACATCGCCCGCGACCTGCAGGTGGCACATCTCCGGTCGGGCTTTGCGTACCCGGTGGGTGGTGTGATTGAACGACAGTGACGTCAGCAGCGCGGGGCCGGTGGGACGAACGGACTCGACCCTGCCGCCGGCCTCGATCACCTCCGCGCTGGCGGCCTGCACCGACGACGCGTCGACGATTGCCCGCAGGCTGTAACGGCCCACCGGTAGTGCCGGGTCGGCCGGGTATGTGGCGACGATGCCCGGTTCGTCGAGCGACACCAGGCGCGGCACCGGGTCCAGGCCCAGCCAGGCTCGCCCGACACCGACGGCAGCCGCCCGGTCGGAGCCGTCGAAGGACGCGAGGATGGCGGTCCAGTCGCGCCTGGGGCGTAACGCCACGGTGGCCGTGGCGATCACACCGGTCGTCCCGTAGGCATGGATCATCGGGCGGGTGGCGCCACCCTCGACTCTGACCGGCGTCGCCTCGTCGGTGCACGGCACCACGTCGAGGGCGTGGACATAGCCGTCCCAGGTGGCGCCGTTCTCGATCGAGCCGGTTCCACCCGCGCCACCGGCCAGGAAACCACCGATGGTGCTGCCCACCGTGGACGGAATGATGGCCATCTCCTGCCCGGATGCCCGCGCGGCGGCCTCGAGGGCGACGAACGTGGCGCCCGCCTCCGCGTGGATCCAACCAGGACCCACCTCGATGATCGCCGAGCACCGGGTCGTGTCGATGACCAGGCCGTCCTGGAGCGGGATGGCCTGACCGTAGTTGCCGGTGCCCTTCCCGCGTGTCGTCACCGGGACTCGATGGGCGTGGGCGAACCCCACGGCCACCGCCAGCTCGCGGGCATTGCCCGGATAGGCGACGACATCGGCCAGCCCGGCGGGGAGTCGAGCAGCGAGGATCGGGGACATGTCGGCCCAGTCACGCGAGGCGGCGGCACGTGCCGCCGCCTCGACGGACACGGCGTCGGCCCCGAGCGCGCCCGCCAGAACGCGCTCGAGGCCGATGACGTCACGCCTGCGCCCGACCGCAGACGTGACGTCGCTCATGAGAGGCCGATGGTCTCGTCGATGAATTCGTTGGTCACCAGGTCTTCGGGTGCCAGGCCCTCGGGGATGACCTTGCCACCCGCCTCGAAGATCGGGGCGGCGATGTCGATGACGGTCTGGACGCGATCGAGGTCGAAGTTGCCCAGCGTGGTGTCGTCACCGTTGCCGACGATCCCCAGTTCGAGCTGGTTCTCGACCGAGAATTCGGCGACGCCCTCGGAGTACACCCAGCCGGTGTTGTACTCGCCGACCAGTTCGAGGATGAGGGCGTTCGCCGTTGCCGGGTCAGCCACGTAATCGATCTGAGCCTGCTGCACGATCGGAACCAGCAGTTCCAAGCAGGGCGTCAGGGTCTCGAGGTCGTCGGTGCGGATCGCCAACGGCGCCGCGTAGATCGGGTAGCCGGTGTCGTGGATCAGCTGGAACCCGACGTCCTTGCCCCACTCGGCGATCTCGTTCTTGTAGATGTAGGGCTCGGCGGTGGCGAAGCCCTGTTGTGCGACCCCGCCGTTCTCGGCGACGAACGTCGTCGGTGAGCCGTCGTAGCTGCCGTCCACCTGCTCGGCCTTGAGGATGCCCTCACCGGTCAGGTACTCCATGTACGCAGCGCCTTGGAAGTACAGCACCCGGGTGTCGGTGGCGCCGATGTCGGCGATGGTCTCGACGTCGGGGAATGTGCCCGGGTCCCACATGATGATCTGCGGGTTGATGTCCAGTGGCGCGACGACCGCCAGGGTCGGCAGGTCCTCGGCGACCGAGACCGCCTCATCGGTGGCCACGTAGGCCAGCGTGATGTCGGTGTCCTGGTAGAGCTGGGCCGACGGCGCCTGGAAACCGATGGCGGGACCACCCGCGCGGACCTGGATATCAATCCCTGTCTCCGCCCCGGACGAGTCGACCAGCGGGCCGGTGACGGTCTTGAGGTCGGCGTCGATCGTGTAGCCCTCACCGACCATCTGGTAGAGCGCACCGTGCTCGGCCTCGGGGTTCCAGTCCGTCTGGATCGTGACGGTGGCCGGGCACACGTCACCGAGCCCACCAGCGGCGGCCGACGATTCGCCCTCGGTCGCGGGTTCGGACGTGGCGTCCACGCTCGGCTCGGCCGACGTCTCGTCACTGCCCGCGTCGTCGGACCCGCATGCCGCGAGGGCCAACAGGCCGACAACGGACACGATGGTGACGACCCGGGACTGGGGGCTGCGGAATCGGGGGCGCATGGTGCTCCTTCAGGGTGGGGAGGGGTTGAGCGGGTCAGGTGGTCTCGGGGCGGCCGCCGTCGTGCCATCGCCCGACGACTCGCTGGTTGAGCGCGCCGAAGGCCAGGAACACGGCAACTCCCAGCAGGGAGGCGAGGATCACGGCCGCGAACATCTGTTCGCCCTGCAAGCGGGCCCGATAGACGTCGATGAGGATCCCGATACCGGGCTGGCCCTGCCGGAAGAAGAAGTCGCCGACCACGGCACCGATCACGGCCAGCCCGGCGGCGATGCGCAGCCCGGCGAACATGGCTGGCAGCGCCGCGGGAAGCTGGAGCTTGACCAGACGGGTCCACCGGTTCGCGCCGTTGAGGGTGAACAGGTCGTGTTGGCCGCGGTCCGCCGACTGCAACCCGAACAGGGTGTTCGCGACGATGGGAAACAGCGAGATGAGCACGCACACCGTCACCCGGGCGTTGAATCCGTAGTCCAACCACAGGGCGATGAGCGGAACCAGGGCCAGCACGGGGATGCACTGCAGGATCACCACGTAGGGGAACAGTGACAGTTCAGCCCATCCCGCCTGACTCATGACGACGGCAAGGGTGACCCCGATGAGGATGGCGATGGCCAAGCCGGTCAAGGCCACCTGGGCCGACAACCCGAGGGCGGTGAACAGCGGCCGTGCGTTGTCCGGATCGAGGATGGCCACCCGGACGACCTCGTGCGGGGGCGGCAGCTGGAACCGGGTCCGGGGGGTCAGGACCAGGTACGAGACCGCATAGACGACGCCGACGATCGCACTGAACACCAGCAGCGGCGGGATCGCCCTGACCAGGCGTGACGGCCGGGTCACCACCGAAGACCCCGTCACGAGTGGCCCTCCCGCAGTGCGCCCGAGATCGTCCCGCACAGCGCCGCGAACTCCGGCGTGAACCGCAATTCGGGCACCCGCGGATAGGCGAAGGGCACGACGTGGTCGGCGACGACACGACCGGGCCGACCGCTCATCACGATGACCCGAGTGGACAGGTACACCGCCTCGCTGACCGAGTGGGTGATGAACAGGGCGGCGAATCGACGGTCCACGAACAGCCGCAACAGCTCGTCGTTGAGCCGTTCGCGGGTGATCTCGTCCAGGGCACCGAACGGCTCGTCGAACAGGAACAGGTCCGGGTCCAGTGACAGCGACCGGGCCAGGGAGACGCGCATCCGCATGCCACCGGAGAGCGCCTTGGGCAGGTGGCGCTCGAACCCGTTGAGGCCCACCAGATCGATCGCCTGCTGGGCCGCCTCTTCCCGCTCGGCACGCTTGACGCCGTGCAGTTCGCCGAGCAACTCGACGTTGCGGCGCACCGTCCGCCACGGCAACAGCGTGGCGTCCTGGAAGACGTAGCCGATTCGCTGGGCGGGCACGTCGACCGTGCCGGTGGTGGCCGCCGTCAGACCTGACGCGATACGCAACAACGTGCTCTTGCCACACCCCGACGGACCTACCACGGTCACGAAGTCGCCGGCGGTGACATCGAGGTCGACGTTGCCGATGGCGACGGTGCCGTCGGGAAAGGTCTTGGACACCCCGGCGAAGGACAGTGCCCGAGAGTCGGTGGTGATCCGAACCCTGGGTGCAATCACGCTCATCGGTCACCTCCCTGCCAATCGTGATCCACTGATGACCTCCACCTTCCCGACACGCTGTTTCCGGCATGTGTTATCGCGGTGGCGACGCCGTGAAAGGTGCGTGTCGGGCGGGTTAGCTCAGGTGCCGACGCCCGCGGGGAACTCCCGATTCAGCTGTGAGACGGCGACCACACGCCCACGCGAGAACACCCAACGATCGGGATGGGCGGTTGCGACGGCCTCGGTGAGGCTGCCTGCCCGGATCGCCAGCAGTTCGGCCGGCGAGCCCGGGGTCAACGTCACCGTCGGCAGTCCCATTGCGGCGCGGGCCCCCGCACTGATGGCCGTGTAGGCCTCGTGGGGAAGCACATGCCCCGCCACGACCAGCAACGAAGCCGCCTCCAGCGGGTCGCCGCGGCCCATGGTGTTGAAGGGGTCCTGGACGTTGTCGCCGCCGGCAGCCACGACGGCCCCCGCATCCAACAACGCACGTACCGCCGTCAGTCCCCGGACAGTGGCGACCGGCTGGTCGCGCCCCTGGAGGAACAGATTGGTCTGCGGCAGTGCGACGACGACGATTCCGGCGGCGGCGACGGCCGCTGCTGTCACCGCCACGGTGGCCGTCGGTTGGACACCCAGGCTGACGCAGTGTCCCGCGGTGACACCCGATGCGAACCCGCTGCTCGAGACGGCTGCGGCAAGGTCAGCCAGTCCACTCGACCGTGGATCGGTGTTCTCGTCGGTGTGCAGGTCGAGCGGTACCCCGGCGGCCCGAGCGGCGGCCA
>JANNOG010000063.1:0-7963 GCA_031398915.1 Micrococcales bacterium
TGATGCGTGCTGGGTTGCGGGGGTGAATGTCGCCGGAAATGGCGAGGATCCCGCGCCCCGCTCGGGTGGTTCGGCGAGGAAGTCGTAGATCGCCGTCATGCGTGAACCACCTCCACCGGGGCAATCAGAACAGGATGTCGCACGTCGTCCGCTCAGGCTAGGCGCCAGAACCGACAACAGTCACCATTCCTGCGAAAGGAGGTCACGTTCGTCGCCTCATACCCACGTCGGCCGATGGGGCGCCTCGGGACCGGTCACCCCGTCCACCAGGGGTGGTCTGCGCCCGACCCGCGATCTCACCTGCTCTGTCGTGACCAGTCGGGCAGGTGCGGATCCACCTGACAGCCGGCGCCGCAGATTCGATTCGTCGGCCGAATTGTTGCTGGCGATCACGACCATGTTGCCGGTGCGCCTGCCACGCCAGGTTCCCGGCTCGGCCACGACCCAGACCTCGTCCCACACCGCGAGCGCGGTCGCCGCCTCGGCACGCATCACCTCGAAGGGTGTTCGATCGCTGAGGTTGGCGACGTACCAGCCGCCGGGGCGCAGTACCCGCCCGACGTCTCGCATGAACTCCAGGGTGGCGAGGTGTGCAGGCACCGCCATCGCCGTGAATGCGTCGCGAACGACCATGTCGTAACGGTCAGCTGCAGCGGCGGCCAATCCGACGCGGCCGTCGGCGCATCGCACCCTCATCGTGGGGGTGGACCGCAGGTCCAGACGATCACGAGCCACACTCAGCAGTGCCTCGTCGGGATCGAGGACCACCTGTCGAGACCCCGGCCTGGTGGCGGAGAGGTAGCGCGGAAGGGTCCCGGCGCCTGCGCCGATGTGAACCGTGTCCAGCGGTTCCCCGGGGTCCGCCGCCAGGTCCATCACCGAGCCGATCCATCGGACGTACTCGAACGCCAGATGAGTGGGATCGGCGAGGTCGACGTGGGACTGGTCGATCCCGTCGAGGCGAAGCACCCACTCGTCCCGGGTGCCCGGAACCGCGTGGATCTCGACGAGTCCTCCGTCGACCGGCCAGTTCCCCGCCCGGGCCGGATTCACTCCAGTACCGAGCGTCGGGCGGTGACCGCGGTGCCGACACTGGCCATGCAGATTGCCGCTACCCCCACCCACTCGCCGACGGACAGCACTTGACCGAGAAGCAACAGGCCGATCAGCGCCGCAACGGCGGGTTCGATACTCATCAGGATTCCGAAGACGCGCGCGGGCACCCGCCGCAACGCCTCCAGCTCGACGCTGTAGGCGATCACGGTGCTGAGCAACGCCACGCCTGCCCCGAAGGCGAGCACCCGCCAATCCAGCAACCGCGAGCCCGCGACGAAGGCTGCCGGTGAGACCATGACAGCCGCCACGACCAGCGCAACCGCCAGGCCACGACTGCCTGCGACCTCACTGCCGACCCGCCTTGACAGCAGGATGTACATCGCCCACATCAACCCAGCCACCGCCGCGAACCCGATCCCCAGGGCCTCGGAGCCACCCAGGTCGAACCCACCGGGAGTCTCGGCGCCCCCAGCGCCGGCGAAGGTCAACGTGGCCAATCCCGCCGCCGCCCCCGCCGCCCACAGCAGGTCCAACCATCGCCTGGACAACGCGACCGAGAGCAGCAATGGGCCGCTGAATTCGACCGCCACGGCCACGCCCAGCGGGATCCGGGTCAGCGATTCGTAGAAGGCCCAGTTCATCGCGGCCAAGACCGTCCCGAACCCGACCACGGGTAGCCACGCAGAAGCAGACCACCCCTGCTCCGTGCGCCACCAGCCCCAACGCAACCGTGACGGTGGCCAGAGAACAGCCATGATCACGGCGGACAGGACGAGGCGGATCCAGACCGTCCCGGCGGCTCCGGCGACGGGAAACAGGAACGTCGCGACCCCAGCGCCCACTTGGACCGACAACACCCCGATGACGACCAGTCCGACGCCTGAGGCGAACCTGCGACTCGATCCCGGGCCGACGTCACCGGTCCCGGCGGTGCCTCGCAGGTCTAGGGCCACTGGCGTCACAGTAGGCGGATGCCGCTACCCAACCGCGTCGATCCCTTCTCGTCGCTGCGTGCGGTACCCGAACGAGGGACCCTGATGGGAAATCGCGGCCGGCTGCACGATTCGGCGCAACGACTGATTCGTGATCACCGAGGCATTCGTTGGATCAGTTGCAGACTGGATTTTCGAGGGCGGCGGCGTGAGGTGTGGGCGCCCGGGCGCTATTCAGAATTGTTCTTCCTCGACGAGGCGACGGCGCTGGCCGCCGGTCACCGCCCCTGCGCCGAATGTCGCCGGGACCGCGTGGCCGAGTTACGCATCGCACTCGGGGTGCCACCGAATCATCGGGTCAGCACTATCGATGAACAATTGCACCGTGAACGGCTGACCCCGGATCGCCGGCCGCGCCGACATCCAGTGGACGCGGCCGCCGTGCCGGAGTTACCGAACGGCACGATGGTCAGCGCCTCGACGTCGGCGTGGCTGGTCGTCGCCGGCGGAGTCCGTCGATGGACCCCGGCGGGTTACGACGAGGTACTCGCGTTCGGGGCCGCGCTGCGACTGTGGCAGAACCAGAACGTTGTGGCCCTCACCCCGCCCACCCTCATCAAGGCCCTCGCCAATGGCTATCCCCTAGCCGCCTAGCGGCGTGTCTGTTATGCCCGTTGCGCCATGGTCGGGGAAGGTCGCCCACGTGACCTCAGCGACCCATCCCGGCGCCAGTCCTCGCGTCGGACGCACAGATTGGGATCTGTACTCGAAGCAGTCGATTCGTGCCGGGGTTCATGGCGTCCTGGCGCATTTCGGAATCGACGTGTCTGATCGTGCCCTCACATTCCAGCCTGTCGAGCTTCCGGCGTCCACCCTGATCGCCGATCTGGTCTTCGCTGGACCGGACGGCCTCGTCATCCACATCGAGATCCAACGCGCACCGGACGCCAGCATGGGGCTGCGCATGGTCGAGTACGCGATTCGGATCGTTCGGAACTGGAGTGGTGGACCGGTCACTCGGATGGTGCAGATCGTGATCCAGCTGAGCGGGGTTCGGATGCCCACCCGATTCACGCTGGGTGGCCTGGTCAATGACGTCATGCTGCTGCACGTCCCCACGACGGACCCTGAGGTCTTTCTCGCGACTCCCGCGTTGTCGCCGTTCGCCCTCAGTGGGCAAAATGCCGATCTCGTCGCTCCCGTCGTGGAACGACTTGCCACCCTGGACACAGACCTTCAGGTACCGCTGACCACTCTGGCGGTCTATCTGGCTCCCGAGCTCGGAGCTACGCTGTTACAACAGTTGAGGAGGGCCAACATGATCCACACCATCGACGAGGTCACCGCAGGATTGCGCGACACCGAGATCGGACGGCATTTCCTCGACGAGGGACGCCAAGAGGGACGCCAAGAGGGTTGGGTGTCAGGTGCCCGGGACACTCTGGTCGCCCTCCTCGGTGCCCGATTCCCGCACGCCCCAGCTGCCCAGATCGAACGCACGGTCGACCGGCTGCTGGCCGAGCACGGGCACCACGTGGCCCGCGCCGCTATCACTCTGGGGACGCTGGACAGCTGAACCCTGCCCCAAGATGAGGGCATGCGAATCCTCGTCACAGGGTCCAGGGGGAAGGTAGGCCGGGCAAGTGTCGCCGCCTTGGATGCGGCCGGTCACGACGTCACGGCCAGCGACCAACTGCCACCGTCGTGGGATGCGCCGTTGCCGGACACCCCTGCCCACCTGCGCGTCCCGTACGTCCAGGCCGACCTCACAGACACCGGCGAGGCGTCCGCGCTGATCAGCGGCGCCAGCAACGATCTGCGAGGTCGGCACCCCCGGCCTTTCGACGCCGTCGTGCATGCCGCCGCGATACCAGCGCCGGGTCAACACGCTCCTCAGCGGGTCTTCGCCAACAACCTCACAGCCCTGTTCGGGGTGATCGAAGCCTGCGTCCGGTGGGGCGTCCCGAGGCTGGTCAACCTGTCGAGCGAGACGGTGCCGGGTTTCCTCTTCGCCGAGCGGCCGTTCTTCCCGGCTTACCTGCCGCTCGACGAGGAACACCCGGTGGCCCCACAGGACCCGTACGCACTGGCCAAACACTTCGGCGAGCAGCTGTGCGACGCCGCCGTGCAGCGCAGCGAGCTGAGAGTGATCTCCATCCGACCGACCTGGGTGCAGGATGCCGACAGCTACGAGCGCAACCTCGGGCCGATCGTTGCCGACACTGCCGCCCCGGGCATCACCGGCTGGGCGTACATCGATGCCGACGATCTGGCCCAGGCGATTCGGCTCGGTTGTGAGTCCGATCTACCCGGACACGAGGTCATGTATGTCGCTGCCGCGGACACCATCGGGGGACGCGACCTCCACGAATCGTGGCGAGCGGCCTTTCCGGAGGCGACGACCGAGCTTCGGCCCGTGGCCCGACCGGACGCCAGCGGGATAGACACGTCGAAGGCCCGCCGCCTACTGGCCTGGGAGCCGCGCCGCTCGTGGCGCGACTACCTCGATGCGAACGGCCGAGCCCTGCGCCGCTGAGCCACCGTCAGGCGACCACCGCGGCACCGTCACCGACGGGCAGGTCACTGGGCTTCGCCCGGATCAGTAGGGCGACAACCACCAGGGCCGCGAACAGGAATCCGCCGCCCCACACGAACGCCGTCTGGTAACCGTCGATGAAGGCCAAGTTCTGCAGCGCCCGGTCGGGCTCGCCCTGGGCGCTGTCCGCCAGATAGCCAGTCACCGACTGGGTGTACACGGTCGTGAGCAGGGCGGTCCCGATCGAGCCACCGACCTGCTGCGCGGTGTTCAGCGTGGCGCTGGCCACACCGGTGTCGCGCTGATCGACGCCGATGAGGGCGGTGCTCGATGCGGGGATGAACACCAGAGCCAGACCCAGACCCATGACCATGAGCGCCGGGAACACGACGGTCCAGTACTGGCTCTCGGGTCCGATCCTGGTGAGCAGAAGCATCCCGGTGGTCGCCATGGCGAGACCGATCAGCATGAGGGGCCGGGGCCCGACCCTCGGCAGCAATTGCGATGCCACCCCTGCCATCACAATGACGCAGAAGCTGAACGGCAGGAATGCCAAACCAGCTCGGATCGGGCTGTATCCGAGAACGATCTGGAAGTAGAACGTGAGGAACAGGAACATCGCGAACAATCCGGCCCCCACGAAGAGGAACGTCAGGTACGCACCACCCCGGTTGCGGTCCAGCACCACGCGCAACGGTAGTAACGGGTTGGGGGTTCGCTGCTCGAACAACACGAAGGCGACCAGCAGCACGACAGCGCCGACCAGCAAGGCGATGGTCAGTGGATCATCCCAGCCCTTGTCCGGTTCGGCGGCCCGGGTGAAGCCATAGACCAGGGCCATCAGGCCTGCGCTGGCCAGCAGGATGCCCGGGATGTCGTACCGGGTACTGCCACCGGCCTTGCTCTCGCGCACCACCCACACGGCACCGGCGATCGCGATGACGGCGATCGGCACGTTGATACCGAGAGTCCAGCGCCACGAGGCGAACTCCGTGAGGACACCACCCAGGAGCAGCCCGATCGCGGCCCCACCGCCGGCGATCGCGCCGAAGACGCCGAAGGCACGAGCGCGTTCTTTCGGAGCGGTGAACGTGACAGCGATCAGTGACAGGGCAGCGGGAGCCAACAGCGCGGCGAACACACCCTGCAGCGCTCGGGCCGCGAACAGCATCCACGCCTCGGTGGCCAATCCACCCACCGCCGAAGCGACCGCGAATCCGGCCAGGCCGATGATGAAGGTGCGCTTGCGACCCGTGTAGTCGGCGATTCGACCGCCGAAAAGTAGGAGGCCACCGAAGGCCAGGGTGTAGGCGGTGACAATCCATTGACGGTCGACGTCATTGATACCCAACGCCTGTTGCGCGTCCGGTAGGGCGATATTGACGATGGTCGCGTCCAGCACCACCATCAGCTGCGAGATGGCGATGAATGTGAGAGCCAGCCACCGCCTCGGATCCGGGTTGGTCGCTTGATCCGTCTCGGGGGCGGCAGGCCGCCGCGCGTCAACGTCCTCGGTCATTGCTTCTCCAATACCTATCCCCGGCATCGCTCGTCGTGCCGAGCCACGATGCCGCACCTAGGCTCTCACGCATGACCGAGACGGCCGACACTCCCCCGGACCGCGGACGCTGGTCGGACAACCGGTTCGCGGTGGGCTGCCTGGTGGCAGGGGGGGTCGTGGTGGCCGCCATGGTGATCGGCGTGATCGCGGTCACGACCGTCGCGCAGAGCCTCAACCCGTTCCGCGACCCGATCGTCACCGAGCGAACCATCGAACGGTCCGGTCCTCCGGTGCTGAAGACCCTCACCGACCTCGGTGAGTATCAGGCGGCGACGGCGTACTACGAGTTGGTGATCGACGTCGAGACGGAGGTCGACCCGCTGCCGTCGTTCCTGGCCGGCGAACGGGTGCTCTTCGTCGCGGCGGGCAACGTCGACGCCTCGGTGGACTTCACCGGGTTGGATGCTGACGCCGTCGAGGTCAATGCCGCGCGGACCGAGGCCACGATCACGCTCCCTGCTCCGACCCTGGGTGAGCCCCGCTTGGACAACGACAACAGCTATGTCTTCAGCCGAGAACGCGGCTTGCTGGATCGGATAGAAGACGCGGCCGGCGACGGCAGCAACAGCGCGGACACCCAGCAGTTGTATCTGTCGGCGGAGGGGCGACTGGCAGAGGCCGCGGCCGCCAACGACGAACTCACCGACCGGGCCGAAGACAACACCCGAGCCTTCCTGACCGGCCTGCTGACCTCGCTCGGGTATACGGACGTCACGGTGGTCTTCGAGGAGGGCGCGGCTCCCGCGGCTCCGAGTCTGCCCTGACGCCGTCCTGACTGCACTGCTGAGCCTGACTGCACCGCTGAGGCGGCCCTCGAATCTCCCGCGACCGCACGACCCAGGTCGGGCATACTCCACGGACGTGTCGAGGCGTGGGTGGTCGTTGTTCCTGGCGGTGTCGCTGCTCTGGGGGATCCCGTACCTGCTGATCAAGATCGCACTGACTGATCTGCACCCCGTCGTGATCGTGTTCGCGCGTTGCGCGCTCGCCGCCGCGCTGCTCCTGCCGATCGTGGCGGCTCGACGTCAACTCAGCGGGTTGAGGGGTCGATGGGGGTGGGTCGTCCTGTTCGCCGTGATCGAGATCGCCCTCCCGTTCACCCTGATCGCAGCAGCCGAGACCCGGCTGAGTAGTTCGCTGACCGGCCTGCTGATCGCCATGGTTCCGCTACTGGCAGCGATCTCGACTCGACTGGTGGGCCTCGATTCGCGGATCGGCCCCGTCCGCCTACTGGGGCTCGGTCTGGGCCTGGCGGGGGTCGCGCTGCTGGTGGGGGTGGACCTGCGTGGGCCCGACCTGGTGGCCGCCCTGGCGGTGGCAGGCGCGGCGATCGGATACACGATCGGCCCGCTCATCATCGCCATGAAGCTGAACACGGTGCCGAGCGTGGCGGCGATCGGTATGGGCCAGGCCATCTCGGCAATCGTGCTGGCCCCGTGGGCGTTGACCCGGTGGCCGACCGAGTCGGTGGCCCCCACGTCGTGGGCGGCGGTTGCCGTGTTGGGGATCGTCGCCTCCGCTGTGGCGTTCATCGCCTTCTTCGCCCTGATCGCCGAGGTGGGCCCGGCGCGCGCCTCGGTGATCACCTACGTCAACCCGGTGATCGCCCTGGCCCTCGGGGTGAGCATCCTCGGCGAGCCCGTGACCCTCGGCATGCTCGTCGGGTTCCCGCTGGTCATTGCCGGCTCGTTCCTGGCGACGCGCCGTAACCCGGCGTCGGTGGGAGGCGGGGACGACATCCTCGACCGACCACCACCCGTCGGTCACAGCCAGTCCACCCGATCCACCAGCAACGCGTAACCGACAAAGGCGCCGACATCGATGAGGGCATGCGCGACCAGCAGCGGAACGATGGTCTGGTATCGCTGGAAGATCCGG